>NZ_JALKFZ020000124.1 GCF_023243075.1 Frankia sp. AiPa1
CCCCCCCGCCCCCCCCCCCCCCCCCCCCCCCCCCCCCCCCCCCCCCCCCCCCCCCCCCCCCCCCCCCCCCCCCCCCCGCCCCCGATCCAGGGCCCCTCATGTCCGTCAGCACCCCATGATCCCGGATCATGCCGAATCCCGCAGAAGACTGTTGAAGGATTTCGGCCCTCAATCCGTACCTACCCTTCGGCACCTTTCCGTAGCCAGGCTGACCCAAGCCAATGTCGCCGCCGTGTCATTCTGTCCAGGTGCACCGACTCTTCGTGGCCGCGCTCGCGCCAAAGCCGGTAGTCGAGGCGTTGGCGGCGGCCATCGAGCCCGCTCGGCGGGCGGCGCCACAGCTGCGGTGGTCCACTCCCGCCTGGTGGCATGTGACGCTGGCGTTCCTCGGGCCGGTGGCGGACGAGATCCGTCCCGAGCTTGACGCCCGGCTTGCCCGGGTGGCCCGCCGGCACCCGCCGATCCTCGTGGTGGTGACCGGCGGCGGCCATTTCGACAACCGCATCCTGTGGGCCGGCGTCCGCCCGCCCACCTCGGCGGACCAGCCCGTCCTGGCGGACCAGCCCGCCGCGGCAGGCGAGCCCGCCGCGGCGGATCGGCTCGATCAGCCCCGCCGGCCCCGCTCGGCGGATGACGGGGCACTGACGGCGCTGGCGGCCGGGGTGCGGCGGGCGGCGCGGCGGGCCGGCGCCACATCGGCGGACACCCGTCCACTGCGAGCCCACCTGACCCTCGCCCGGGCCCGGGCGAGCCGGCGGGAGGACCTTGCCCCCCTGGCCATGACACTGCGAGAGACCATCGGGACGTTGCCCTGGACGATCGACCGCCTGTCGCTGATCAGCAGCGTCGACAGCTCGCCGGGTCACGCGCCCACCTATGTGGAACAGGCCGCCTGGCCCCTGCACCCCCGCTGACCCGCCAGCCGCGGCGGCTGACCCGCTGTGCGCGGGGCGCCCACCCCGCGCGTCGATCCCGAACCAGCCGGCAGGGCGCCCCGGCCGACCGACCGGGCTCGGCGTGGGACGGCCTACCCGATGACGGGCTCGAGTGGACGGTAGCGGTATCCGACGCGGCGGACGGTCTCGATGCGAAAGCGGTACTCGGGACCCAGCTTGCGGCGCAGCCGGGTGACGAGAACATCGACGGTACGCGGGTCGGGTGCCGTCTGGTCGTCCGGACGGTGCCCCCATACCGAGGACAGCAGTGCCTGACGGCTGTGGGCCGTGCCCGGGTGGTGGACGAAGAAGTCCAGCACCTCGAACTCCAGGTAGGTCAGTGCCAGCGCCCGCCCGTCCACGGTGGCGAGCCAGGCGCTGCGGTCGGTCCACAGGCCCCGACGGGGCGGCGTGGGGACGGGCTGCACGGTGCGGATGGGCTGCGTCGTGCGGATGGGCTGGGCGGTTCGGGTGGGCTGGGTGATGCGAGCCGGCTGCGCGGGCCGGGAGGGTGCGACACCGATCCGTGACTGGATCGGCAGCCTGGACACGGGCTGACGGTGCAGGGTCGTGGCCGCGTCCGCCGGACGCGGCGGAACGGACGTCGCGAGGCGGGGGGTCCGGTGTGGCAGGGCAGTGCTCTGCGGGGGCATGCTGGCCTTTCGGTCAGTGGCGGTGTTCCGGCCACCGAAGTCGGATGACGACGGGCCGGAGGGCGGTCAGAGGGCCGGACAAGCCCTGCCCGCATGTACCGCGATGCCCCGCCGTTTCCGGGTCCCGGATGCTGTCCTCCCCAAGGTCGGCTGGACCGGATCCACGATCATCGGTTCCGGGTCATCGAGGGGGAGAGCGTCCGTGACGGGGTGCTGTCGACCTGCGGGCGTCGGCTCGGGACCGGTGAGGCGGACCGACAGCACGGGCCGGCAGTTCAGAACTGGCCAGGGCGGGAGCGGCGGATGCGGCGCGCGGAGACGTCGGCCGGGAAAGCGCGTCGGCGGTCGACAGTCGACTCCGGGCCGCGAGGGCGACGGAGCCGAACCGAGGAGGGCCGGCGGGGAATCAGCCGGCCGGACAGGCAGCCGAGGCGACGCGGAGCAGATCGATATAGCTCCGGGTGACCAGCATCAGCCGCTTCAACACAAGAGCAACGGAAGCACACGTTATCGATCGCCGCCAGGGAGATTGGATGTGACTTGATTCACGTGGCAAACATTGCTGTCTTGTGATCGCGTAACCCCGATCGGGTACCCTCGCCGAAGTGAGCGCGTCCGCCAGCAGCGATCCGGCCACCAGCGACCCGGCCTCGTCCGGCCTGCCCACAAGCGGTCCGACCAGGGACGAGGCTGCGGGGCGGGGCGTGGCGGCGCCGAACGCGGTGCAGCCGGGCACCGCTCGAGCGGGTGCGGCGCAGAGCGGTACGCCGGCGGACCCGGAACCCCCTGAGCCGCTGCCCTACGACGGCGTCGCCTCGGTGGCCGTCGGCACGGTGCTGTGGGGGATCGCCGCGGTCGTCCTGTCGTTCATGGTCGGGGATCTGCGCGACGACGGCCATCTGTGGTGGTTGGCGACGGCGCTGTGCGGATTCGGTCTGGGCCTGTTGGGCCTGTGGGTCGTCATCCGGCGGCGTCATCGCCTGCGGTCCGCCGGCCCCGGGGCCGGACCCGATCAGTCGGATCAGGTTTCGTCGAGGTCGTCCTCCGCGGCGCGGTAGGTCGCCCCAGCCGGGTCGCGCAGTTCCGCGGCGAGCGCATGGCGTCGGTCCCACTGCCCACTGCGCCAGGCCAGCGCCCGGGCCAGCGCGTCCGGCCCCGCCTCGGCGTCGACGTGGATCTCTCCGCCGATGCCTCCGACCACCCGCCAGGGTGCCTGGACCGGCCGTCCGGACAGGTCCGTGACGAGCAATGGGCGGTGCACGTGGTACGGCGTGCCGTCCGGCGCGTGCGCGAGTTCGCCCTGGCGCGCGGCGTCGGCCACCACCCCGCCCCCAGCGGCCTCGCCGCCGACCACTTCGCCGCCGACCACTTCGCCGGCCAGCGGCACGCCGAGGACGTGCGCCGCCTCGGCCGCCCGGTCCAGCGGCAGGCGCAGGGCCCCGCGTCCGGCGAGCAGACCCAGCATGTCCGGCGCGTCCACGACGATGGCCTGGTCGCCGGGCAGCACGCCCCGCGCGGTGCGCACCGTCAGCGGAGGATCGAACCGGTCGGCGCCGGCGGTCCGGTCGGGTGCGGCGAGCATCCTGGCGACGGCATCGACGGCGGCGATGTAAAGGACGCGTGCCGCCGGCCACGGGACATCCCGTTCGTCGTCGCCGAGCCGGTCGAGCAGGTCCATGACCGCGCCCAGATCACCGAGGACGTCGTCGAGGGTCTGCCGGGCGCCAAGGTGACGCAGGAACGCGTCGTCCACCCCCGGCAGCGGCGCGACCGGCGCGAACAGGCCGGTGAGCAGCGGGTCAGCCCCCGGCAGCAGCAGCTCACGGGGTGGCAGCAGGTCACCTCCGGCCACCGGCAGGACGGCGTGCCGAGCCAGCCACCAGCGGGTATACGACGGTTCCGGCGTGAACACGACCTCCCGCAGCGGCGGCTGGGCGAGCTGGGCAAGCGCCTGCGGCCAGGCCTCCTCGTCGACGAGCTCGAGATCACGGACGGCCGCGAAGACGCCGATCATCGCTGGCGCGGGCGGGCCGCCGGCCGGTGGACGGCGCAGGTTGTCGGACGCCGCGGCCAAGGCCGAGGCGGCGGCGCCATGGTCGCCGTCGGCGACATCGTCGACCCATACGTCGCTGTCATGGAGGTCGAGCAGGATCTGTTCGTCCGCGTCGAGGGGCAGGTCGTAGGCATGCAGAACGCCAAAGGCGTGCAGGACGCCGACCCGTTCCAGTACCTCCGTCGGCCAGGCCCGGACGATGGCGGGATCAAGTGTCGCGAACGGTGCCTCCTCGGCGAGCACCTGGTCCAGCGGCCCGCCGCCGATGAGCAGCTCGCCGGCCGCAGCGAACTCGCGGGGCAGGGCAGGCTCGTCGTCATCGTCAGGCGGGTCGAGGCGGTCGTCCGCCGTCGGCAGCAGCAGATCCTCGAGCCAGACGAGACCGGCCGAGCCCTCCTCCCCGGCGTCGCGGACAAGCGCGAGCACCGCTCCCGCCAGGGCCAGGAGATCATCCGGATGATCGTCGGGATCGGCGTCGAGAACCGCCTCGCGCACCGCCGGGTCGCGCAGCACCCCGGCCGGAGTGCCCTCGCCCGCGCCCAGGGTGCGCAGCGCGTCGCGGGCCGACCCGGCGCACGCGTCAGGGTGGATCACCCGCAGCGGCAGACCCGAGCGGATGAGCGCGACGACGTCGAGGTCTGCCGTGGGCAGCAGCGTCCCCCGCGGGCCGGTGACCATCCGCGTGCCCAGGCCGGCGGGGTCGGCGGGGCCGGCGGCCTTGGTGGCCGAGCCGGGGAGGTCGTCGTCGGGGAGTTCGGCGAGAGGCACGGGCAACGCGCCCAGCGCGTCACGGTCGGGCGCATCCACCAGCAGTGGGTACAGCCGCCCCCACCACTGCGGCGGCCGGGTCAGACCGGTGAGCAGATCCACCAGTGCGGCGCTGTCCACCCGCCGGACGCCCAGCAGATCCAGCGCCGTGCGCCAGCGCCGCGACGCGTAGACCGCCGGCAGCAGACCGGGAACCGCCGAGCGCGCACCGTCCGGCTTGTCACTGATGGGTGCGATGTCAGCGGGTGTGATGTCGGTGAGCGCGAGGTCAAGGGGTGCGGCGTTGGTGGATTCGACGTTGACGGGTTCGGTGCCCTCCGCAGCGACGCCGGCGGGCTCGGTCAGCAGGGCGGTGACCGGCTCGGTCGCCGAGCCGAGATCGCCCACCAGGCAGTCCCGGCCGCGCCGGGCACCGGGGAAGAGCGCGGTGTCCGGCAGCAGGCGCAGTAGGCCGTCCCGCAGCCGGCCGTCGACCTCGCCCTGCGGCAGACCGGTCGGGACCAGGGCCAGGGCGGCCAGCGGGCCGGGCGCGGACGCACCGTCGTCGTCGGTGCCCGCACCGGCGCCGAGGCGGCGAGCCAACGCCACCACGGTCGCGGCGAGCTCGTCGATCAGCCGGTCGCGTAGCGGACCAGGGATCGTGTGCCGCCGCGACGGGTCGAGTGGCAGTTCGACACTGGCCAGAATCGGCAGGGACAGCGGTTCATCGGTGGGTTGGGGGGCGCGGACCACCTGCGGCACGCCCGACGGCCAGCCGCGGTCGGGCACCATCACCCTGGCGGTGAATGAGGTCCGGCCACGCTCCTCCACCGGGCGGTCGGCGAGCAGCCGCGCCGGGATGCTGCCGCGCCGGGTGATCCCACGCCAACGTTCGCCGTCCAGATCGGCGATCTCGACCCGCTCCACGATGCCTGGATCGTCGACGCCCGGGTCGTCGACATTCGGATCGGCACCGACTGGTTCGTTGCTCGCTGGATCGCGGACGCCCGGATCGCCGGCCCCCTGGTCGTGGCCGTCCGAATCAGGTCGGTCGCTCGGGCCGCCGCGAACCCATCGACAGGTCAGGGTTCGTACGTCATCGTCGATGTCGACGATGACGTCACCCGGGCCGCCGAGCACCAGCGGGAGTGTCGGGTCGAGCGCGGTGAGCAGCTCGCGGGCGAACGCCGCGGCACTGGCGTCGCGCAGCGGCAGCCGGACCACGGTGTCATAACCATCGGGTGGCGGTGGGGCGGTGATCGCGAAGGGCAGCCGGAGGATCGGTACGGCGCCGTCCCGGCGAGCCAGCTCCTCAGCCAGCGGCGTCCGCGGGCCGGCCGCCGCCCCGGCGCCGACCGCCCGTGTTTCCGTCCGGCCCCCGCCGATTCGATCGTCTCCGGCCCGAACCCCACCGATCCCAGCGTCGCGCTCCGCGGCGCCACCGACGAGGTGGGCGCCGAAATTCGTAGCGTCGCTATTCGTTACGTAGTCAAACGTTACGTTGCCCTGTTCGGCCTCGGCACTCGCCTCTGCCCGGGCCATCACCGCCTCGATGACCCGGCGTTTCGACCAGGCGACGCCGGTCGCCACCGGACCGGTACCGCTGCGCGAAACGATCGACGGTTCGTCGGTCACGGCGAGGACGGCGGCGAACCCGGCGCCGAAACGGCCGATCGCCGTCGCCGTCGCATCTCGCTTGGCGGAGGCGCGCAGGGTGGAAAGCGCCTCGACCCCGGCTGCCGACAGCAACGCTCCGGTGTTCGCGATCTCCAGCAGTCCCCCGGGCCCCATCTCCCACGCCGGCGCGTGGGAGGCACCCGAGGCGGTCGGCGAGGTCGTCAACCGCAGGCGAACCCGTGCCGGCACCCCGGCCTCGGTGGCCGCGTCGAGGGCGTTCTGCAACAGTTCCACGACCAGACGGTCACGGTAGGCGCCGAGCGCCGCGTCCTCCTCCGCGTTGGCGTCCTCCCGGAAGCGCGCCGGCGAGGCCGCCCAGGCATCCAGCACCCGCCGCCGGATCGCATCCGTCTCGTACCTGTCGGCCGAGAGCTCGATGATCTGGGTCGTGTCGGCCTCGCGCATGCGGGCTCCCTGGGTCTCGGTGGTCACTTTGCCCCCATCGCGGTCGCCGAGTCCTGGTGGTTGGGCTCGTGGCGGTCGGCTTCGTGGCCATTGGGGCCGTCGCGGTCAGGGCTGGATCCACGACGGCCGGGCCCATGGCTCTCGGACCCAGTGCCGTCGGGTCCGTGGCACTCGGGCCCGGTGTTCTCGGACCCGGTGTTCTCGGACGCAGGGCCTGCGGGGATCGGGGACACGCCTCCATCCTCGTCTTCCCCGTGACCACACCCCACCGCCGGGCTTGCCGGGCGGGTCGGCGCCCCCCGAGCCAGACCGGGACAAGATCCAAAGAGGTCGTTGTGGGCGTGTTCGTGTCCGATTTGCCCCCCCGGCGACCTGGTTAGCCGGATCTTGCCCGGCCGTCCAGTGCGGAAGGTGGCGATCTTGAGATCTGGGCGCGTTCGGGGTGGGATGGGTGAGGTGAGCGTCGATGGACACCTGGGTGAGTGGAGTGGAGTGATGTGGTGACCCCGTCCCGTGCTGGCTCTTCGTCTCGCGGCCGGGCTGCTCGAGGCCTCCGGGACGTGTCCGGCGTGGTGCCCGAACTCGCCGACGCGGTCGTGGCCCAGTGGCTGTTGGTCGTCGGCGCGGTGAACGCCCTGCCTGCCGACTCGTTCGCCAAGGCGAGCGGACTGCCCGGTTGGACAGTGGGCGACCTGGTCATGCACGTGGCCCGGTCAGCGGGTGCCCTGATAGAGGCGCTCACGCCGACGGATGGCCGCGGGAGGCGGGGCGGTTCCGCTGGGGCGGGGAGGCCGCAGACGCGTCCGGTGTCGGCGATCGACTACCTGACCGGAACGGGCGCGCGCGCTGAGTCAATCGCTGACGTCGCGCGGGAGCTGTCGGCATCGGTCTCCGGCTCCGGCCCGGTCTCCGGCTCCGGTATGGAACGCGATCATCTCGCGACCGAAGTGTCACGAGCGCAGGCGGCCCTCGCCGGGCTGATCGGGCCGACGCGTGGTGCGGTGGCTCCGGACCGGGCTGCCGCGAGCGGTCGGGTGGCGCGTGACGGGGCAGCCTCTGGCGCCGCGGCGGCGAGTGGTGGGGAGCCGCATGACGGTGGTGGGGGGCCGCCTGACGGCGAGGCGGGCGTGGACCGGCTGGTCGTGACACCTGGCGGGCCGATGATGCTCGGTGAGTTTCTGCGGACCCGGGTGGTGGAGGCGGTGGTGCATGGGCTGGATCTGGGGGTCACACCGTCACGGCCGGCGCTGCGGGTCGCGACCAGGCTGATCGCCGAGCTGTTCGCCGCGCGGGTGCCGGGACACGCGGTGGAGCTACGGGTACCGCCGTTTGCCGCGGTGCAGGTCGTCGAGGGCCCCCGGCACACCCGCGGCACTCCGCCGAACGTGGTCGAGGCCGGGCCGGTGCCGTTCCTGCTGGTGTGCACCGGACGGGTCGACTTCGCCGACGCCGTCGCCGACGGCCGGATCACGGCGAGCGGTGAACGATCCGATATTTCCCCCCATCTTCCGCTACTGTGACACATTGATTGTTGTGATTTTCTCTCACATTCATGGTGCATCCGTAGTTTCAGCGTGCGTCTGGCTGTGACGCTGACCGCTTCTATGCCGGTTGTGGCGGGTATCGGGTCGCCCACGTCCGGCCGACAGCCGCGTTCGGCCGCAAGCGCCTTCGCACCGTACGTACGGCACCCGACGGATGGCTGACAGCAGACAAACGCGTAGCAAGGGCCGATGTGGGAGGTCGCTGCTAGCGTGGATGGCGGAAGTCGCCGGGCGAGGCAGCCGGCATGGCAGGGGCCGGTTCCGGTCCGTCCCGCCTCCCCACCGGTGGACGGGCTGGCGCACACGCGATCCGGTGTGTTGCTCGGATGTTGCTCTCCGGTGTCACTGACCAGTCGAGGAGTCCTGGTGCCAGACGTCGCCGCCCGCTCCGGTCCCGATGACGAGGCATGTCCCGGCGGTGAGGCGCTGCCCGACCTCTCCGACGATCCCGGGCCCCGGGACGCCTGCGGCGTCTTCGGCGTCTGGGCGCCGGGAGAAGACGTAGCGAACCTCACATACTACGGATTGTATGCACTCCAGCACCGGGGTCAGGAGGCGGCTGGTATCGCGGTCGGAGACGGCCGCACGGTGGTGGTGTTCAAGGAGCTGGGGCTCGTCGCGCAGGTCTTCGACGAGAGGACGCTGTCGAGCCTGTCCGGCGGCCATCTCGCGGTCGGGCACACCCGCTACTCGACGACGGGCTCGTCCACGTGGGAGAACGCCCAGCCGTCCTACCGGACCGCTCGGTTCGGCGGCCCGGTGGCGCTCGGCCACAACGGCAACCTGACCAACATCGTCCAGCTGGCCCGCGAGTTCGGCGCCGAGCGGGACCGGCTGCGCGCGACCACCGACTCCGACCTGATCACCGCGATGCTCGCGGATCACCCGGGGCCCACGCTCGTCGACGCGGCGATGGCCGTGCTGCCGCGGCTGGCCGGCGCGTTCTCCCTGGTCTTCGCGGATGCCTCGACCCTGTATGCCGCCCGGGACGCGCACGGCATCCATCCCCTTGTGCTCGGTCGGCTCGACGACCATCCGGATGGGGCCTGGATCGTCGCCAGTGAGACCGCCGCCCTCGACATCGTCGGCGCGACGTTCGTGCGCGAGGTCGAACCCGGCGAAATGATCATCATTGATGCTTTGGGGGTGCGCTCGCGCACGTTCGCTCGGGCCGACCCGCACCTGTGCCTGTTCGAGTACGTCTACCTCGCCCGTCCGGACACGGCGATCTCCGGCCGGTCAGTGCATGCCGTGCGGGTCGACGTGGGCCGTCAGCTGGCCCGGGAGGCGCCGGTCGAGGCCGACCTGGTCATCCCGGTGCCGCAGTCGGGGGTGCCCGCAGCCGTCGGCTACGCCGAGCAGGCCGGCATCCCCTTCGGTGAGGGGCTGGTGAAGAACTCCTACGTGGGACGCACGTTCATCCAGCCGTCCCAGACGATCCGGCAGCGGGGCATCCGGCTGAAGCTGAACCCGCTGCGTGAGGTGATCGAGGGCCGTCGCCTCGTCGTCGTCGACGACTCGATCGTGCGGGGCAACACCCAGCGGGCACTGGTCCGGATGCTGCGTGAGGCCGGCGCCGCCGAGGTGCACATCCGCATCTCCTCGCCGCCGGTGCGCTGGCCCTGCTTCTACGGCATCGACTTCGCCACCCGGGCCGAGCTGATCGCCAGCGGTGCCGGGGTGGACGAGATCCGTGCCTCGCTCGGCGCCGACTCGCTCGCCTACGTCTCGCTGGACGGGCTGGTGGCCGCATCCCATCAGCCGGCGCGGTCCCTGTGCCGGGCTTGCTTCGACGGCATCTACCCGGTGCCGCTCGCCGAGTCGGACAAACTCGGCAAGCACCGCTTGGAGCCCGGTGGCGCCGCGCAGACCACCGCGGATCTGATCGCCGAGGCGATGCGCCGGGAGGTCACCCTCGGCATGAATGGCGCCGACCCGTCCCCCGACGGTCACGAGGCGGACCTCACCCCGGACGACCGCCGCCCCGCCGCCCCGCTGGCCGCCGGGCCGCGCCCTGATGCACCACGGGCTGGCGGCCACGGCCGTGTGGACGATCCGGCCTCCCCCGGCTCGGAAGAGGGCGATCCGGTCGAGGGGGCCGCCCGGGACCGGGACCGCCAGACACATCTGGCCGAAGCGAGGCACGCGTGAGCACGGGGGAGCAGGTGTCCTACCGGGCGGCCGGAGTCGACGTTGCCGCGGGCGACCGGGCGGTGGAGCTGATGCGCGGGTCGGTCGCCCGGGCCACCCGACCCGAGGTGGTCGGCGGGCTTGGCGGATTCGCCGGGCTGTTCGCGCTCGACACGAGCCGCTACCGGCGTCCACTGCTCGCCTCGTCCACCGACGGGGTCGGCACCAAGATCGCGATTGCGCGTGCGCTCGACGTGCACGACACGGTCGGCATCGACCTGGTCGCGATGGTCGTGGACGACCTCGTCGTCTGCGGCGCCGAGCCACTGTTCCTGCTGGACTACATCGCCTGCGGCCGCCTGGTGCCCGAGCGGATCGCCCGGATCGTCGCCGGGATCGCGACGGGCTGCGAGCAGGCCGGGGCGGCGCTGGTCGGTGGCGAGACGGCCGAGCATCCGGGCGTCATGGGTGACGACGACTACGACCTGGCCGCGACGGGGGTCGGGGTCGTGGAGGCCGACGCCGTGCTGGGGCCGGAGCGAGTCCAGCCCGGGGACGTGGTCGTCGCGATGGCCTCATCCGGCATTCACTCCAACGGCTTCTCGCTCGTGCGGCACATCGTGTGCGGTCCCGCTGATTCTGTCCAGCCCGGAGGGGTCTCCGCTGCCGCACGCGCCGAGCTGAGGTCCTATGTCCCGACTCTGGGGGTCACACTCGGCGAGGCGCTGCTGACCCCGACCCGCGTCTACGCGCGGGACTGCCTGGCCCTGGCCGCAACCGTCGAGGTGCACGCCTTTGCCCACATCACCGGCGGTGGGCTGGCTGCCAACACCGCCCGGGTCATCCCCCCCGGCCTGCTCGCCAGCCTCGACCGGGCGACCTGGTCACCGCCGCCGTTGTTCGGTCTGCTCGCGCAGCGCGGCGAGGTCGCCCGGTCGGATATGGAACAGACGTTCAACCAGGGCGTAGGCATGGTGGCTGTGCTGCCCGCGTCCACCGTGGACGACGCGCTCGCGCTGCTCGCCGAGCGGGACGTGCCCGCCTGGATCATCGGCCGCGTCGACGAACTGCCGGCGAACCTTCCGGACGAGGACCTTCCGGACGACGCGGGCGGCGGCCTCGGTGCCCGGCTGATCAGCGACCACCCCGTCACCTGAGCGGACGCGGCCGGCGCTGCATTCCGGGCCGCGCCGTGCCCGCCTGTTGTGAGTGCTTCAGGTGATTTGAGCCGTGCGGGTAGTGATGAGGTGCTGGCACGATCGGGCCAGGAGGGCCGACGCCGAAAGCGCGGTCGCCCCCGGCGCGGGAAGGTGCCGCCCGCACGGAGCTCGCTCAGGCGCTGCCCGTGCTCGAACCGTGCGCCCACTCAAGGAGTGCCGCACCTGAGGAGTGCCGCACCTGGCAGGAGCCGGCCGGTGCCCGGACGGAATGCCGCACCTGGCGCGAGCACACCGACACCACGGACCTGGCGCAGGCCGTTGTTCCGGGCGCCACGGACCTGGACCACCGGCGGGGATGCCCGTGCGGCAGTCCGGCGCAGCGCCCTGACCCTTGCCAGGGGGCAGCACGGCATGTCAGCAGTCGCCCTGACCTAGGCCTGGGCGACCACCACCTGCCACGACGACACCGCAGTGAGCCATCCGCGGCGGGACGGTTACCAACGTGACGCTGTCAACGCGAGGAGTGGCGATCGTCCTCGTCGTCTGCGTAGGCGTCATAGCCGTAATCGTCATCAGCATGCGCTTCGTCGCTGTTGCTCTCGCGCGTCGAGCCCGCGCCCAGATCCGCCTTCAATCGGTCGAGATCCATATTGGGCGAGTTGTACTTGAGCTCGCGGGCGACTTTCGTCTGCTTGGCCTTAGCTCGGCCGCGCCCCATGGCTCGACCCCCTCGAACATGACGACGGGGACCCGCCCCGGTGCTCTCACTGTCTCGTGCTTCCCGAGACTACAGGGATCGGAGGCCTCTCGGCACGCCAACCCGACACTTGCCTGTCCTCGGACAAGATGTCCACGATCGGAAGCACTTCGTGAAGCTGCCTGTCCTGCGGCTCGCGAGGGGGATCGGGGCCGCTCGGCGGCCTGGCCCAGGTCTCCCGGAACCGCCCAGGATGTGGCAACCGTCACGTTCGCCGGGAGTGCGGGACGGTCCCGAAGCGCCGGACGCGGCCGGTCGCGGCCTGGAGTCCGTCCCAGGAGGCCGGCTGGGGGGCGGCCGAGCTCATCCCGCGTCCGGGACGCGAGTCCAGGCCATCCTGGCAGCCGGCCGGTCCGGGTCCGAGACGATCCCTGGGATCGCCGCGCCGGATGCCCGCGGGAGTCGGGCGCGAAGAGGCCTCAGGGCACCAGAAAGCGGCGAAGCCGGCCGACCTGGGTCATCCGACGCTCGGCGATCCGTTCGGCCGCCTCGACCGGAGTGAGGCCCTCCTCGTCCGCAAGCCGGAACACGGCGGTGGTCGTGTCGAAGATGCGGGCGGCGCGGGCACGGGCCCGGTCGGGGGAGTACCCCTCGATCTCGTCGGCGACCTGGATGAGCCCGCCGGCGTTGACGACGAAGTCCGGCGCGTAGAGGACCCCGGCCTTGGTGAGGTCGGCGCCGGTCTCCCGGGTCGCGAGCTGGTTGTTGGCCCCGCCGCAGACAATCGCCGCCCGCAGCCGGGCCACCGTCGTGGCGTCCAGGGCGCCGCCGAGGGCGCACGGGGCGTAGACATCGAGGTCCAGGTCGAGCAGTGCGGCCGGGTCCTCGACGGTGCGCGCGGCGGGGAACTGGGCGCGCGTCCGGGCGAGCGCCGCCGGGTCGACGTCGGCGGCGACCACCGAGGCGCCGTCCGCCAGCAGGTGCCCCACCAGCCGTCGGCCGACCTTGCCCACCCCGCTGACGGCGACCAGCCGCCCGGTCAGGCTCGCCGTCCCCCACCGGTGCCGGGCGGCGGCCCGCATCCCCTCGAAGACGCCGAAGGCGGTCAGGACGCCGGAGTCCCCCGAGCCGCCGTGCTCGGGGGAGCGGCCGGTCACCCAGCGGGTCTCGCGGGCGATGACGTCCATGTCGTCCACGTACGTGCCGACGTCACAGGCGGTCACATAGCGTCCGCCGAGCGAGGCGACATGGCGGCCGTAGGCGCGCAGCAGGGGTTCGGACTTGTCCCGTTCCGGGTCGCCGATGATGACCGCCTTGCCGCCGCCGAGGTCCAGGCCCGCGCACGCCGCCTTGTAGGCCATCGCCCGGGACAGGGCGAGCGCGTCGGCGAGCGCCTGTTCGTCGGCGGGCGCCCCCTCGACGTCGACGTAGGGGTGGAACCGGGTGCCGCCGAGGGCGGGCCCGAGGGCGGTGGAGTAGATCGCGATGATCGCGCGCAGGCCGCTGGCGGGATCCGAACACAGCAGCACCTGTTCGTGCTCCGAGATCCGGTCGAACAGCGACGGGTCGAGCAGCGACGGCATGACGCACCTCCTGACGGGTCGGCCTGACGGGTCGGCAGCCCGTACCATCGGCCGGCGCGGCGCGGTATGGCGGTCCTGCGGCCCATCGCGCACCCTACGGCGCCGGTAGGCCGGACGGGGTGCCCGCGGACATGCCAGGATCGGGGCATGCCAGGTTCCAGGGCATCCGCGTGGGTGTCGTCCGCGGCGCCCCGGTGTCGGTCGAGTCCGCCCGTGGTGAGCGCCGCGGCGGCGGTTGCGGAGAGCTGACATGCCCATCGTGTCGCCCGCGTCCTCGCTGCGTGTGTACGAGCCGCTGGCGGCCTTCCCGGTCGCTGAACGGGGCCGCTGGCAGCGTTATGCGGCTGCCGGCCCGCCGTCGCGTCGGGCTGGCAGCCGCCGCGAGCGGGTCGTGTCGCTGCTCGCAGCCGTCCAGCCGACGCTGGACGTCACCGACGAGTCGGCGTTCGTCCAGTGGATCGACGGGCTGATGTTCGTCTGCCCCTGGTCGACGCAGCTACGCGTGTGGCAGGCGGCCCTGGAGTTCCGCGCCATGATGCCCGACCGCGTCGCCGAGGCGTTCCTTCCCCGGCGGATCACCGACCCGGCCGAGGTGGAGCTGGACCGCTGGAAATCCCGCCGTCCGGCGTTGAAGACGCATGTCCAGACCAGCACCTGGATGGTGCCGCCGTCGTGGTTCCTGCTGTTCGACCCGGCCGAGCGGTCGCTGGTCACCGGGGACACCGCCGAACGGTCGATGATCTACCGGACCACGATGAGCCTGGCCCGGCGCAGGGCGGCGCGCGCGGTCGAGGCGCTGGAGACGCTGCGAGCGGCGTCCACCGAGGCGCCCACGGTGGAGGGCGTCGGCGATCTGGCCCGTTGGCTGGGGTCCTTCCATCCGCAGAGCAGGGTCGAACTGGACTACGACGGGCTAGTTGACCTGCTCGACGATGACATGCTTCGGCGCGACAGCTCCGTAGAGGACATCGTTGAGGCTGTCGGTGCGTTACGCCGAGGGCGAACAGATTTGGCGGTTGAGGCGTACGAGCGGGTGCTTGTCCGCTGGAGACCCCTGCAAGCACGGGAATCCGCAAGCTGATCGACGCATTGAGTTAACACAGAGTCGCCGTCCGCTTCGGACGAGCTGTGACTAGTCAGCAGATGGTCCTGACGTGCCATGTCCGAAATGCCCCCGAAGGATGCACGATCTGTATGGGACGGAGCGACGCTCTGTGACGGGAGGCCAACACAATGACGACACGTACGCCGGATGCTGAGCCGTTGCTGACCCCTGCCGAGGTAGCGACCATGTTTCGGGTTGACCCGAAGACCGTTACCCGGTGGGCGAAGGCCGGCAAGCTGACATCCATTCGGACCCTCGGTGGGCACCGCCGGTACCGGGAGGCCGAGGTGCGCGCTCTGCTGAAGGGCGTTCCGAGTCTGGGAGGCGATATCTAGATCACGCGAGCAACAGACGTGTGACGGGACGGCTGGAGACGCTGCCCGCGCCACGCATGTGCGGCCTGGCCGCTGTGCGCTGTGCGTCCGGGCGTGGATGATCGGCCACTGCGGTGGGACGTAGTCGGCCGGGATCCGGCTCTTCGCGCGCCGAACGTCACACGCGTGAGGACCACCTGAGCACCGGGAGGGCGCAGGGTGGACCTTTTGGGGAACCGGCGGACGGTCTGTTGACCGACCGCCGGTCTCATCCCGCGTTCGCCGCATGGCCGGTTTCGGCCCGGGCGATCGCGGCCATCACCTGCCAGGCCGCACGGCAGGCACCATGCGCACGCCGGGCTCCACGCCGCTGAGCATCACGTCGGCCGGCGCTTGGCCGGCGCTTGGCCGGCGTAGCTGAGCCTCCGCTTCGGATCCCGCCGCCGCGACCGCCCGGACCCCAGGATCGTCACCTTCCGCGCGGGGCGGCGGAGCAAGATCCGGCCAAACAGGTCGCCGTGGGGGGCAAATCGGACACGAACACCCCCACAACGACCTCTTTGGATCTCCACCCCTCCACCACCCCCAGATCGCCGCCACGGATTGTGACTTCGGCGGGTGAAGGTGCTGGCCGAGGCGCCGGATGGCGATGGCCGCCACGCCACGGCTCGCCGCTGTACGCCTTCTGGCTCGCCGCCTGCTGGCCAGCTTCGATCTTCCCCGCGGCGTTCTGCGCTACTACGGCCTGATGCGCGCGCCCGACCGGCTTCCCGCCAGGCCTGCCAGCCGGCCCGGCGTCGCTGTGCGTACCCACCGGGCCGGCGCCGCTCGAGCCGGCATCGCGGCACACAATCGCGATCAGTGGTCGGCCCGTCCGCGCGGTGTTCCACGCCCGCTACCGCTGGGCCGACCCTCGTCCCGCCTGTTCCGCCCATCGGACGGCACCGCAGGCAGGAGGGCCGATCCGGACACGGGTTTGTCGTCCACCCAGGCCATCCCCTATGCTGACAGTGTTTGTGACGATCGATCACCGGGTTGAGCCCAGGCCCACCCGGAGCCGTGATCGTCGCCTCGGCCCCCATCGTCTAGCGGCCCAGGACGTCGCCCTTTCAAGGCGGTAGCACGGGTTCGAATCCCGTTGGGGGCACCCGAGAGTAGTAGATCGGCTACCAAAAGTAAATATTTAGCGTGGTTGACGGAATCTAGGTAACGATACGAGGTCCACCAGCGTTTTTCGCTGCGCTCCGTGACTGTTCGTTCCTTCTGGGGCCCGGCACCCGCCAGCAGTGACATGCGCGGGTTCGAAGCCCACTTCGGCAGGAAACTGGACCTGACGGCCGACGCGGATCTTTCTACCAACAGTCACCGGAGGCGGGATCCGGTTCTCCCGTGATGCAGGCAGACCAGACCTGCTGTTCTCCGTCGACAGACGTTGCATCCGCCTCAGGCGTCACGGTCTGGGCGACTCATGGTGACGGCCGACTTCGCGTGCCTCGATCGCTGCGGTCAGGCTCTGACGGTAGATCGCCGCAAAGCGGGTGATTCCCAGGTGGACCCCGGCCGGCCGCTTCTGGGATGAGGACGACGTCCATGATCGACGAAACCCGCGCGGCCAGCGAGGATCCGGTCTTCGCCGACATGCCAGCGTTCCGGGTCGGAGCCGCCGCCGGCCTACGGCCACTGCCCACCTGGAAACGAGCGGCCGACTTCCTGTTCGTACAGGTCAGCTACTCGGTAGACGCTCTACTGCGCTGGCGCGACGCCCATCCGGTCGAACTGCCGGTCTACGCCGGCGTGATGGTCCTCGCGAGCGCCGGGATGGCCCGCCGCCTCGCCGCAACGATTCCCGACATCGACATCCCCGACGACCTCGTCCAAGCAGTCGAACGGGACCAGGCGGCCGGGGTCGAAGCGGCCTGCGACCAGGTGCTACAGCTACGCGACAGCGGCGCCTTCGCCGGTGTGCACCTCGTACCCCTCTCGCCGCCGCCACGAACCGGCTTGGTCTGGCCGAGCCCGTCGACCCCGCGCCGCGCCGCTTTCACTCCCGAGACATCCACGTACTCGGCGGCGAACGCCTCACCCGTGCACTGATCGATGCAATCAGCGATCCGCCGCTGCGAACCCTCCTCACCCGGCTCGGACACCGACCCGACGGCGACTTCCCATCTACTACCAGGTGGAAGACATCCCGCTCGCCGCCTGATCGCGCGCGCCGCCCTCACCCGTCTTATCCGGGCAAAGAGAAACCCCGGCCTGGACCCAGACCGGGGCGCTCGTGGTCGCCGGTCAGCCGGCCGTCGGCACCGCCGCGGTCTCCTCGACGACGGCGAACAGGCCACCCTCAACATCGCGCCAGTCGCTGACGGGGCGGACGCCGAGGGTCGCGAGCAGCTTGCCGGCGGGCTCGCCGAGGGCGGGGAGGTCGGCGGCGTCGAGGCGGCCGACGATGGTGCCTTCCGTGTCAGCCTCACCACGGATGATCCGAACGTCGAGGGTGTCAGCGTCGACGTACGCGTAGGTGTTCGTGTCGGTCAAGGGAGCCTCCTTGGGACATGGGAGAGATCGGTTCGATTCGTACGAGGGAAATCCTTACGCAGCGACGCGGACCCGAGCCACGCGCCTCCCGAGGTGTCAGGCCGCACGGGCATATTGTGTGTCGTGGTCGTCCCGCGAGGCCAATCCCAAACCGATGGCGGCCAAATCCGGTCTAACCGCGGCTGCGGATGCCCTCCGCGGTAGATGTCGTGTGGTGCCATGCCTTGCGTGAGGTAGCGCCGACGCACAGACGCGTAACCCTGCAAGCTTCCGACCGCACGGATGCCTCGTCCGCTGCGGGCAGGCCATAAACAGGGCTATCGACTCTTGTAGATGTCGTGAGTCCCGATCCGCAACCAGTGCACATGGGGACCGTCCCGGCCCGGCGCGGGGTCGCCGTGCTCCCAGAGCGCCCGGCCGTCCTTCGCCCAGCGCAGTTCGAACACGCCCGGCTCCGAGCGGAAGCCCTTCACCCCGAGGCTCGGGTGGAACTGACCGGTCTCCAGGCCTTCGCGGAACAGCACGACCGCACGGCGAAACGCTCGCCGCTGCTCGGAGGTCAGCCGCGCGTACTCCGCCACGAAGCGGGCCACCTGCTCGTACGTGGGCACGCCGTCACGATAGTGCTTCGATCATCCGAAGCCCGCGAGAGGTACGAGGCCGCTCAGCTTGCCTTCGGGTGCTCCTCGGCGGCCAACTGGTCCAGTTCGTCCAGAAGGGCGTCGAACGCGGCGTCGGACAGGCAGAAGACCGTACGGCCCGCCTCGACGTCCTCGTGGGCCTCGTCGATCGCGCGCTTCATGTCCGCGTCGGGTTCATCGACCCACTCGTGCGGCTCGGGGTGGAGCCACGCCGCCGCGTCCATGAACAGCCTCCCCGCCGATGAGCGCCTTACCAAAGTCCATCTTCGTCCATGATGGCTTGCCCCCGCGGTCTGGGCTACCCCAAGGGGCCGGGCGACGACGGCGAGACTGACCAGCCAGCAGCCAGGCCGGGCTCGTTCGAGGCAGGCGCTGCCGTGGTCCCACCACCCTGTTGACCATGGCCCATGCCGAATACGTGCCGAAACTCGGCCAGCCGGCGATCGTCAGACCACAAAACGCCACGGCATCATCCGCGGGTCCGGTGCCTGGTACACCTACGACGGCGACCAGCTCGGCCAGGGCAAGGAAAACGTACGGTCATTCCTGCGCGACAATCCTGATCTGGCCAACGAGATCGAAAAGCGGATCAAAGAAAAGCTCGGCCTCTCCCCTGTGCTGGACACCGACGCTTCGCCGCTGGTTCCCTGATCCGGGATCAACGGCAGTGCCGTGGCCACAACGGGACGCGCGTTTGGGGCGGGCGCGACGAGGACCGGAGGCGCAGCCGCGGGGTCAAGACCATGAAATACCGATGTATATCCACACTGAGTACCACTGAGGATGCGTGCGGGGTCGGCACCAGGTTTGCGGCGGCTTCGGCGGGGGCACGGGCGGCACGCGTAGGATTTTCGCCGGCCCGCCACCCACGAGCCAGGGGCGGCCGAAAAAACACCTGTAGGAGTCATGCCAAGCAGCGACTCGGTGGTTAGCAGAGATAAACCGGATAGCAGGGATAAATCCCAGATAACCGGACACGGCGGAATCGTCGCTGTCGTCGGCCGGTCGCTCGCCGAGTTCGGGAGTCTGGTGGGACAGGAGCCCGAGCGGGTGACCGGGGCTCGACGGACGGATTCGGGTTGGTCATTGCTGGTCGATCTGACCGAACTCGAACGCATCCCGTCGACGACCAGTGTGCTCGCCACCTACCGGCTCGATGTCGACGAAAGCGGTGGCCTGGTGGGTTATGAGCGGCTTCGCAGGTTCGTGCGCGGTGCCACCGACTGAGTGTGTGCCACGACGCCGCGTGAGCCGAGCCTCACACGACCGATTCGAAAGAACGTGAGTCATGACGATCGATCACGGTTCCCTCGGCGGTCCCCCGCGGGTGCGCGCACTGAGCAGGCCCCGCTCGGACTCGCTCGCCGACGTTCTGGAGCGAGTTCTCGACAAGGGAGTCGTGATCGTCGGGGACATAGTGATCAGTGTTCTCGACGTCGAGCTTCTCACCCTCAAACTCCGACTTTTCATTGCGTCGGCTGACACTGCACGCGAAATGGGTCTGGACTGGTGGACCACGGATCCTTTCTACAGCCGTGAGGCACGATCACTGGAACAGGCGCAGGAGCGGGAGTTACGGACGGAGACCATCCAGGCGTTGCATGCGGAGAACGAGGACCTGCGCTCCAGGCTCGCCGTGCTCGAGAGCTCGGAACGGGAACGCCTCGCGCCCGGGGAGGAAAGCGTCGTCGAGTCCCAGGCGTGGCTGGCCGGCCGGAGCCGGACTGAGGCGGAGGTGGCCAGCCGCCGCGACGGCCCGGCGAGGCAGGACCAAACGCGGTGGTTCCCGTCACGGGACGACGACCGCCGACCGTTCTGGGTGCGGGATGCGGAACGGAGGCGTGATGGCGACCGCGGACGCTGACTTCGGCAGCCTCGATGATCTGGCGGCGAGGCTCGCGCCCGGCATCATCACCGAAGCCGTCACCGAAGCCCGCGAGGTTGCGCGCGGGCAGCTCGTGCAACTCCTGGCGCGAGAGATCACCAGAGCAGCCTGCGAACGGGCGGCGATGACCGCAGCGCCATCCGTAGGGGCGGACATGTCGTCGGGAACGGTCCAACAGGGACGTCGCCCGCAGGGACGTCATGAAAGCCCGCCAGGCCGCGAGGACCGGCTGCGAGACCGGGGAGACCACCGCCACGACGGCCCGTCGCTGGATCACCGCGATGATCCGGATCCGGGTCCGGGTCCGGGTTCGGGTTCGGGTCGAGGGCTGGGCCCAGGCCTGCGTGACGGCCGGCCGCTCGGGGGGGTGGAGCGGGCACCGGCGCTTTACGCCTACGGCATCGTCTCGGCCGGTACCGATATCTCGGACCTGCCAGGCCTTGCCGAAGGGACGCGGGTAGGCGCGGTCACCCGTGACCGGGTCTCGCTCGTGGTCTCGGACATCGATCCGGACCTGCTGCATGATCTCGAAGAGGACCTGTCGGAGGCCGGTCCTCTCGCCACCCTGGCCCGTGGTCACGATCAGGTACTGCGCGACCTGCAGGACCGCGGCGCCGTCCTGCCGCTTCGCTTCGGCACCGTCCTGCCCGGCGAGCGGGAGGCCGCCGACATCCTCGACGACCCCGATGCCGAACTACCACGCGCGCTCGCCGCGCTCCACGATGCGCGCGAGTGGGGCTTTCGGATCGACGCCGCGGGACAGGCCGAAACTCGGGCGGAGGAGGTCGGCCGGGCGGAGGGCGTCGCCGGCCCGTCAGGCGTCGGCGCCTCGACCGGCGCGTCCTGGAGCAACCCGGCCGGTCCGAGCGGCGGCGCCGATCCGGGGGCGGGTGCGGCCTACCTCTCGGCCCGCCGGGACGAGCTACGCGAGCAGGAGCGACAGCGAAAGGAGACGGCCCGGCTCGTCGAGCGGGCGCACCGGGAGCTGCTCGCCCACGCGCGTGACGTGGCCCGCCGCCCCGGCCGGCCCGACCGGGTCTTCGACTGCGCCTACCTCGTGGACCGTGACGACGAGGAGGAGTTTCTCGACGCGGCGGAGCGGCTGGGTCCGCCACTTGAGCGCGTCGGGTGCGCGGCGGTGGTGACAGGGCCGTGGCCGCCCTATTCCTTCGTCCACCTGACGCTGGGTGGCGAAGGGAGGACCGGGTCAGGCTCCACCGCGGAAAGCACGGGGGCGGTGGACGGCATGGCAGCGGAATCGGTCTTGTCCGCCCGGTCCGCCGTCCCCTACGGAGGACGCGCGGGTAACGATGCCGCGGCTGAAGAGGCTGTGCGCGAAACAGGTGAGGGGCGTGGCTGATCAGCGATACGTCCCGATGCCTCAGCGTCGGGACGCCGACGCCGACGCCGACGCCGGTCGGCGGCTCCAGGGCCGCGGAGGAGGACGGCCGGCCCGAAGCTCGGCGCAGCCGCTCGCCGACCTGTTGGACAGGCTGGTCGACACCGGCGCGGTCGTCAGCGGCGATGTGGTCGTCGCACTCGCGGGCGTGGACCTCCTGCGGGTCGACCTCCGCCTGCTTCTGGTCGGCGTCCAGACGGCCCTCGAAGGCACCGGTGGGATCCGGCCATGACCGCCAGGCGCGGTGGGAGGAGGCGGTCATCACCGGGCGTCGCCGCCGCGGAGCGCGGTCCGCGCCTGCGGCTCGACGCGGATCCGCAGGAGGTGGGACGCGGGCTGGGCCAGCTCGTGGTCGTCGTGCTGGAGCTGCTGCGGGAGGTGCTCGAGCGACAGGCCATCCGCCGGATGGAGGGCGGGGGGCTGACCGACGCGCAGATCGACGACCTCGGGTGCGCCCTGTTGGAGATCCGCGCCAGCCTGGTGCGGGTCCGTGACTCGCTGGGCCTGACTGCCCAGGAAACCGAAGCCGCCGTCACGCGGGCGGGTCAGCTCCTGGCGGCGGACACCGACGGGCCCGGCTGGGGAAAAGCCCCGACCAGGCCAGCGATCCCGGACACGAATGCGGACGCGCCGACTGTGACCAGCCGGGGGCGCGGCATCCGGGAGAAGGCGAGGACAGCGCCATGACCGTCGCCAACTATTCCGTGGGACGGGCACCCAGGCCAAGCGGGCTGGCCGACGTCCTCGACGTCGTCCTCGACAAGGGCATCGTCATCGACGCCTACGTACGCGTCGCGCTGGTGGGTATCGAGATCCTCACCATCGACGCGCGCATCGTGATCGCCAGTGTCGACACCTATCTCCGCTTCGCTGAAGCGGTGAACCGGCTGGACATCCAGCCCAAGGAGCAGGTCGCCGGGCTGCCGGGGCTCATGCGCGAGGTCACGGACAGCTCGTCGCGGCACCGGGCCAAGGGAGCCCTCGGGGGTTTGAAGGAAACGGCCCTGGAAACCGCCGATGACGTTGCCGAGGCACTACGCGGATCCCCGTCCTCCCGCGGTCACCACAACCACAGCGACGACGGGCGGGGGCTGCCTGCCGGGCGGTACGCGCCGGCCGGCCGCCGCGGCGGCCGGGAGGGATGAGCTATGCCTGTAGTGCTCTACGGCATCGTCCGGGCCGGACATCTCCTACCGGGCCCGGGCGTTCAGCTCGGTATCGGCAGCCCGCGGGCTCCGCTGCGATTGGTGCGTTCGGGGCCACTCGCCGCGGTCGTCAGCGCGACGGCGGACATCGGGGAGATCGGGGAGCAGGAGGCGGTCAGGCACCTCGAGATCCTGCAGGGGCTGCTCGCGGACGGTCCGGTGCTGCCGGTGCGGCTGGGAACTGTCGCCCCGGACGACAGCGCCGTCCGGGCCGAGGTGCTCGAACCCGTCCGTGACAGCCTCCCTGAAAGACTGGACGCGATCGAAGGTCTGGTCGAGCTGCATCTCGATGTCGGTGAGGCGGAGGAGAGCGAGCTCGCGGAGACGGTGGGTGCCACCTCGCTGGCCCACGCCCCGCCCCCGCAGGACCTGGACGGTCGGCTCCAGCTGGGCCAGCAGATCGCGGAACTCGTCGTCGCTCGGCGCACGGAGCAGGCGCGGGAGATCCTGGACGCGCTGTGCCCGCTGACCCATGCCGACCGACCGCGCCGGCACCACGGCGGGCCCGAGGACCCCCTTCTCAGCTGGGCGTTCCTCGTCCCCGCCGAGGCGCTGGCCGATTTCGATACTGCCGTGGACCGGGTCCGGGCGGCGCTTCCGCACCTGACCATCGAGTACGTCGGACCGCTGCCCGCGGTCGACTTCGTCGACTTTCCCGACCGGGTACTCACCGATGCCCAACCGGCCGCCACAGGCGGCGACACCTTCGACGGGTCGGGCCGCTGGGGCTGGGGCGGGAACGACAAGGAAGGACAGGAGCCCCGATGAGCAACGTCAAATGTGGCCTGGCACTCGTGGGAGGTTATGTTCTCGGCCGGACCAGGAAGGCCAAAGCGGCCATCAGCCTGGGGCTGTGGCTGTCAGGCCACAACTACCACGCGAAGGATCTGCTGCGCGACCAGATGGTGCGGCTGACGCGTTCCACGGAAGGCGAAAAGCTGATCAACCAGTTCAGGGGCCCGGCCACGGAAGCTGGCCGTCGCGCCGCGATGGCAGTGTACGAGGCGCAGCTCGATCGGCTCTCCGGCGCGCTGGCGGGACGCACGGAACGCCTGACATCGGCATTGCATGACCCGGAGAAGGCCGTCCGAGACGGCACCGAGGCCGTCCGAGAGGGCACCGAGGCCGTCCGAGAGGGCACCGAGGCTGTCGGCCAGACGGCCAGGACCGCTGAAAAGACCGCCGCAGGCATCGTCGGCTCTGGGGCGCACAGTGCCCGCCGCGACGAGGGCGAGCCGGAATCCGGCGCCGGACGCCGGGTCCCGGGCAGGTCCGCCGGGCCACGCCAGGATGCGCGCCGCGAGCCACTCGAGCACGCGACGCAGGGATCTAGCGGTGGAGGTTCGCGATGACGCGAACAACGGAGCATCCGGACAGCCTGATGGGCACCCTCATGCACAGTCCGGCGACCAGGAGGCTGGCTGACCAGGCAGGGGACCTGGCGAAGGCGGTAGGCAGCCGGATGACCAGTCAGATCGGTGAGCGACTCACCTCAGGCACGGACAAGCTCAACGGTCTCGGAGAATCCGGCGGGAAGTTGTCCTCGATCGCTCAGGGCGCCGGGAGGCTGGCCGAGGGCCAGTCTCCGCTGAAGGCCGCCGCGGGGACGGTCCTGTCGAACGTCAAGGGCAAGGTCAAAGGGGCCCTCGGTGCGGCGAAAGACGGCGGGAAGGCCGGCCCGCCCAAGGCGACCAACATCGAGGAGACGGTGGACATCGGCGTTCCGGTGTCCGTCACGTACGACCAGTGGACGCAGTTCCCGGAGTTCGCCAAGTTCATGAAAGGCGTCGAGGCGGTCGAGGTCAAGAACGAGACCGAGCAGAACTGGCGGGTCAAGGTCTTCCGGTCCAGGCGCAGCTGGCAGGCGAAGGTCACCGAGCAGATTCCCGACCGCCGGGTCGCCTGGACCTCCGAGGGAGCGAAGGGCTCAACGAAGGGCGCTATCACCTTCCATCCTCTTGCCGACGACCTGACACGTGTGATGCTGGCGATGGAGTACTACCCCAGCGGATTCTTCGAGAAGACCGGGAACCTGTGGCGCGCCGGTGGGCGCCGGGCCCGACTGGATCTGAAGAACTTCCGTCGTTTCGTCATGCTTCGCGGCGAGGCCACCGGTTCCTGGCGGGGCGAGATCCGGGACGGTGAGGTCGTGCGCTCTCCGGACGAGGAAAACGACGAGTTCGAAGCCCCCGCAACCCCGGAGACCGGCGGGACCGGCAACGAGCCTTAGGCTGTCGGCGCTCGGAGCAGGGCCAGCGTCTGGTCCAGCTCGGCGCGCAGGATCTCGCTGGCGCGGTCGCCGTCGCCGGCAGCCACGGCCTCGACGAGGGCGGCGTGCGCGGCGTCGCCGTGGTTGACCTCGGCGGCGCGAAGATCCAGAAGCTCAACCAGCTCGATGAGCCCTCGGCGCAGAGTGGGAAGAAACTCGGTGAACAGGCCGTCGAGCACGGGGTTGCGCGCGGCCGCGACCACGGCCGCGTGCAAGCGGATGTCGGCGTCGACGAAGGCCTCGTCGTCGCCACCGGCCGCCGCCTCCCGCCGCCGGTCGAGGGCTGCCCACAGAGCACTCATCTCCACATCGGTGCGCCGCTGCGCGGCGAGCCGCACCGCCTGCACCTCCATCAGCATCCGCACCTCGTAGACGTCCGCGACCGCGGCGCGGCGCAGCACCTCCCGCCAGTCCTGCGCCGATTCCAGGGCGATGACGAAGACGCCGGATCCCTGCCGGGACTGCACCAGCCCCGCCCCGGCGAGCGCGCGCAATGCCTCCCGCACAGTGGATCGCCCCACTCCGAGCACCGCGGCGAGCGAGGTCTCCCCAGGCAGGCGAGTGCCGACCGGCCACTCGCCGCCGGTGATCTGCTCACGCAGGCGCTGAGTCGCCTGGTCGACCAGAGACGTCGGATGCAACGCGCCGAGCGCCATCGGACCCCACAGGTTGTCGGAGAAGCTGAGACCTGGAGTATGCTACGCCCGTGACGCTGGGCGTGTGGCTGCTTCTTCTCCGCCGCGGCGGGGCCTGACATGACCGGCACCCCGCCGCGGTGGAATGTCGTGCTGCCGGTCGACCAGGTATGACCGAGCCGGAAGGCCGACCACTCCCATGTCCGTTCATTCCTCCAGGCTGCCTGCCTCGGCGCCGCCCGCCGACACCTCCTCAGCCCCCGCCGGGGCAGCCCCCGCCTCCCTCGCCACCGCGGTCAGCTTTCCCACGCTGATCCGGCCCCGGGGCACCAGGCCGACCCACGCGCCCGCCTGGAATCCGCAGCGCCCCAGCTCCATGCCCCACCAGCGGTACGAGCCCGTCCACGAGCGGGTGAACCTGCCCGGCGTCGACCCGTCCGCCCGGGGCTGGCCGACGCGCCGCGTCGACACCGCGCCGTTGTGGGTTCCGGTGGACCTGCGGGACGGCAACCAGGCCCTGCGCGAACCCATGGACACGCCACGCAAGCGAACCATGTTCGATCTCTTCGTCGCCATGGGCTTCAAGGAGATCGAGATCGGCTATCCCTCGGCCAGCCAGACCGACTTCGACTTCGTCCGGCATCTGGTCGAGGACGACGCCGTCCCACCGGACGTCACGGTGGTGGTGTTCACGCCGGCACGGCGCGACCTCATCGAACGGACCTTCGAGTCGATCGCCGGGATACCGAGCACCGGCGGGATGCCTCGGGTCGTGGTCCACCTCTACGTCGCGACGGCCCCGGTCTGGCGGCAGGTCGTCCTCGGTCGCGACCGCGCGGACCTGCTGGCGCTGGCCAGCGACGCCGCCGGGCACATGGCCCGGCTCGCCGAGGCACCGCACTGCCCGGACGTCCGCTTCCAGTTCTCCCCCGAGGTCTTCAACGCGACCGAACCCGACTTCGCGCTGGAGATCTGCAACACCTTCACCGAACTGTGGGACGCCTGTCCGCAACGGCCGGTCATCCACAATCTGCCGGCGACGGTCGAGATCTCCACGCCGAACATCTACGCCGACCAGATCGAGTACATGCACCGCAACCTGGACCGGCGGGACTCAGTGATCCTCTCCGTCCACCCGCACAACGACCGCGGCACCGGGGTCGCGTGCGCGGAGCTGGCACTGCTCGCCGGCGCGCAACGCGTCGAGGGCTGCCTGTTCGGCAACGGCGAGCGCACCGGCAACGTCGACCTGGTCACCCTCGCCCTCAACCTCTACTCCCAGGGCATCAACCCGATGATCGACTTCTCGGACATCGACGTCATCCGGGACACTGTCGAGCACTGCAACCGGATGCCGATTCATCCCCGGCACCCCTACGGCGGCGAGCTGGCGTACACAGCCTTCTCCGGCACCCACCAGGACGCGATCAGCAAAGGACTTGCGCATCACGCAGCCCGCGCCGCTGAGCTCTCAGCGCCGGCGGGCCGGGCTCCGTGGGCCGTGCCGTACCTGCCGATCGACCCGGCGGACGTCGGGCGCACCTACGAGGCACTGATCCGGGTGAACAGCCAGTCCGGCAAGGGCGGCATCGCACACCTGCTGAACCTGCACCACGGCCTGAAACTCCCCAGGAACCTGCAGGTCGACTTTGCCCGGGCCGCACAGCAGACCGCCGACCGCGACGGCCGAGAGCTCGCGCCCAAGGAACTGTGGGAGATGTTCCAGACCCGCTACCTGGCTCCCGGGTACGACGGGCCGGTCGTGCTGCTCGCCTGGCGGACCACCGAGACAGCCGCGGGCGAGCACGAGTTCGTGGCCGAACTGTCGATCTCCGGCACTGGGACGAGTGCCAGGGCGACCGGAAACGGTCCGCTCGCGGCGCTGACAGCCCTGCTCGTTGGGGTCGGTGTCGAGGCGGAGATCGTCGCCTACAGCGAACACACCATGGAGCGCGGCGGGACCAGCCTCGCGACGGCCTACGTCCAGGTCAGCCGGAACGGAACGGATAGCTGGGGCGCCGGCCAGGACACCTCCGTGCTCACCGCATCGGTCAACGCCGTCATCGCCGCGGTCAACCGCCTGCCGCGATAGCCGGCTCCGCGATGACCGGCCCTGCCTCCGGGGGGCCGGTCATCGCCAGGTATGGGATCGGCCGGCGGCATGCGGCCCCCAACCCGGGCCGACCCATACTTGTGTAGTCATCTGACGAACGTGTTGATCGCCGTGACGTAAGTAGGCCCCTCGGCGACCACGACGTCGCCCGGGTCTCATCAGTCGTCGCCTAGTCCGGTGTCCTCCAGGTCGAGTGCGTGCTGGATGTTTCGGCGGGTGGTATCGCTGATGTGTCCGGTTTCGTAGAGCCGGTTCAGCTCGGCGCTCTCCACGGCGATGAGGTCGCGGCGCAGCCACCGGTAGGAGTCCGCGGTCGGATCGGGACGTCCGTTGTGCCTGCCGGCCTCAAGCTGGTCGATCCGGCTCGTCAGCTCCCGATGGAGCCGGGCGATCACGACCTCTGGCGCTACCTCCAGGTCGGTCATCTGGTCCAGGCGTTCCAGGGCGACGTAGGTGATCTGCAGCCGGGTCCGGAGGCCTTCCAGGATGGTGTCGTGGGATGTGAGGGCGATACCGGTTCGGCGTACCAGCGGGGCGAGGGTGAAGCCCTGGACGGTGAGGGTCATGACGATGACGGTGGCGGTCAGCAGGAGAACGAGTTCGCGGTCCTGCAAGGGGTGACCGGCATGGTCCGTGAGCGGTATCGAGAGGGCGGCGGCCAGGGGGAGGACGCCACGGGCGCCAGCCCAGGACACGACGAGGGGTACCCGCCAGGACGGGCGGGTACCCCGGCGCCGCTGCATGGCCGCGGACAACGGAAACACCCATACAGCGCGGATGGCAAGAAGGGTGCCGCTGATGGCCAGCGCGGCCAGTGGCCACCACGTTCCGGCCCTGGACAGGTCCCGGATCAACGTCGGTAGCTGGAGCCCGATCAGCGCGAACACGACGCTTTCCAACAGGAACACGACGGTGCCGTACACGGCGTGCAGCTGCAGCCGGATGCGGCTGGTGGTGATGTCAGCGGTCTGCGTGCCGAGGATGACACCGGCGACCACGACGGCGCTTATCCCAGAGGCTGCTAGCCGCTCTGCCAGTAGATAGCAGGTGTAGGGGGTGACGAGAGCGATCACGGTCTCGAGTACGGGGTCCTCGGTCCGTCGGCGGATCAGGGTGACGCCGGCGGCGACCAGCGCGCCCACCACCGCTCCGCCGCCCGCAAGCCAGACGAACTCCCCGACCACATGCACCCAGGAGATCGCACCTGAGGTGACCGCGATACCGACGGCGACGCGGAAGAGCACGAGGCTGGTGGCGTCGTTGAAGAGGCTCTCGGCCTGGACCAGCGCCTGTACCCGAGGTGGCAACGCCAGCCGGCGACCCAGTGCGGAGACCGCGACGGGATCCGTGCTGGCGAGCACCGCGCCGAGGACGAAGGCCATGTCCGCCGACAGCGGAGTGACCGCCAGCGCGAGCAGCCCGACGGCCGCGGCCGAGGCTACGACGAGCCCGAGAGCGAGGATAGTCACCGGGCGCTGTACCGCACGCAGGTCGCGCCAGGACAGTTCCTCGGCCGCGGCGTACAGCAGCGGCGGGAGCACGACGACGCTCACCACGTCCGGCGCGACCCGCACCTGCGGCACCCCAGGTAGCAGGCCTACCAGCACACCGGCGACGACCAGCAGGGATGGCGCCGGTACCGACAGCCGGCGCGCAAACGTCGCGACGACGGTGGCGAGGATGACGAGGGCGAGCACGATCCCCACGCCGGTGCCCTCCACTCTGTCTGGTCTCACGCCAACCGAAGCTCTGGTCTGACAAGACCCAACAGATAGGACCTCATCAACCAGGCTTCTGTGCCGACCAGACTTCCCGGCGCGCCGATGCCAGCTTACGTGCGCCGCAGGCTCGAGATGGTTGGTCGACCGAAGGCAGCCGGGAGTGCTCCGACGTCCATGCCCGGCCTGGCGGCTACGTTCTGGGCGCCGCGGTCGAAGCGGCGCGAGGTCAGCCGATCACGGCGGGCGCGAGCGCCGCGGTCATCAGTCGGGCCGGGCTGCCGCTCCCGTCAGCCGGGATCGTCCACAGATCCGCGCCGTAGTCCCCCGCGAGGGCGTAGACGAGGGTGTCGTCGTCGAGCCAGACGGCCTGGTCGTCCACGCTGCGGTGCTCGCCGAGCGGAGTCTCGCGCAGGGTGCGCAGATCGAGAACGTACTCGCGCCACGGAGCGTCCGGGGATGCTCCCGCCACCCGCTTCTTGAACGCCAGCCTGGTCCCGTCGGGCGACAGCGACGGGCACTCGACGTTCTCGCGCAGGGTGGTCACGGTGCGGGCCCGGACATCCCCGCGCACGAGGTACGTCTTTGCGTGGGTGCCGAGTGTCGCGTAGAAATGGTCGTCATCGGCGAAGGTGACGCCCCAGAAGTTGTCGTCGACGCTGTGGTGCACCTTGCCGTTCATGATCACCTGATAGTCCTCCAGTGACCGCACGAGTGTCCAGGTGCTCGTGTCGAGAATCGATGTGCGGGTGGAGAACTGGGTGCCCCCGTAGGAGTCGCCGCTGACGAACACCGTCCAGGCCACCATCCGGCCGCTCGGCGATACCCGCGCCCGGGTGGGAATGCCGTTCACGGTGAAGTGCCGGCGCTCGTGCAGGTTCACGTCGAGAACCACCGCCTGGTACTTCTCCGCCAGTGTTCCCGGCAGCCGCCGCAGGCAGACGCCGGTACCGGCGGCGGCATAGAAACGCAGGCAGGAAACCTTCGAGGCGGTGCGTGGGCCGGCCGCGTCGTTCGCCGGGACCGACGCCAGCTCGTCGCGGTGCGGGCCCCAGAGCATGCTGCGGAAGACCAGCCGCCGGCTCGCGCCCGCGGCCAGCGTGACCTGGCCGGAGGTCATCGGCGGACCGCCGTCCTGCTGGCGGTCCTTGCGCGCCTCGCGCGCGGCGGCATACCGCACCCAGCCGATGGACACGGCGCCCAGCACCAGGACGGTCAGGAACAGCACGAGCAACCGGGCGCGGTTCCTCATGCCGGCACATCCCGCACGGGCTGTGCCGCGGTCGAGGAGCTGGTCCCGGTGTCCCGCAGGGGGCGCAGCACCGCGCTCGCGCCGACGCAGACCGCGAGGGTGACCGTCGCGGCGCCCAGCGCCGCCTGATCACCCCAGGCCGACCAGGCGGCGCCGAACAGCAGCGAGCAGGCGAACCGGGCGTTCGCCTGGCCGGTCTGCACCAGGGCCAGGCCACTGGAGCGCAGCGCCGCGGGGACGGCGCTCGCGGCGGCGGCCATGAGTACGCCGTCCGTCGCGGCGTAGAAGGCACCGTGCAGGAACAGCACGATGACCAGCGGCGCGACGCCGTGCACCCGGGTGAGCAGGATCCCGTAGGCCGCCAGCAGCCCGACATGCCCGGCGAGGAAGACCCGCCAGCGCCCGAACCGGTCCGCGGCCAGCCCGAGCGGGACCGCGAGCAGCAGGAAGCCCGCGGACGTGCCGACCGGCAGCAGCGGGAAGCTGCCGTCCGATATTCCGCCGTCGTGCGCCACGATCAGGTAGACGAAGGAGTCGCTGATGGTCGCGAGGCCGAGGAGCAGCGCGCAGACCGCCAGCCGGCGCACCTCGGGGCGGCGCAGCAGGCCGAACGCGACCCGCAGGGAGATGTGGACCTCCTGTGGCGTACGCACGGCCGCCGCGTCCGCGGCGACCGTCATCTCGCTGGCGTTCTTGGTACGGTCGGCGTTCTTGGTACGGTCGGTGTCCTCGACCGGTGCGGACCTGGCCGGACGCGCCGTGGCCGTTTGCGAGATGGCCGTTCGCGAGATGGCCGCGCGGCCCGGGGCGAACAGCAGCAGGACCACGACGCCCGTCGTGGCGATGCAGAAGCTCACCATGAACAGGGCGTCGAAACCGTCGACCGCGGCGCGCATCACGTAGAAGGCGATGACCGGGCCCAGCAGCGCGCCCGCGGTGTCCATCGCCCGGTGGATGCCGAACGAGCGGGCCTGCGTCTCGGCCGGTGCGGCGAGCGAGATCATCGCGTCGCGCGGCGCGGTCCGCAGCCCCTTGCCGGTCCGGTCGGCCGCGAGCACCATGCCGATCGACGCGATCCCGTGCGCGAGCAGCAGCGCGGGCTTGCACAGAGCGGACAGCCCGTAGCCGATGGCGGCCACTGCCTTGTACCGCCCACCGCGGTCGGCGGCATGGCCTCCGACGAGGCGAACCAGGGCGCTGACGCCGTTGTAGATGCCGTCCAACAGGCCGAACCCCAGGGGGGACAGACCCAGCTCGGTCACCAGGTAGAGCGGGAGGACAGCCGTGACCATCTCGGACGAGACGTCGGTGATGAAGCTGACCGTTCCCAGCACGAGGACCGTGTACGTCAGGGATCGGGGGAGCAGTCGTCGCCTGGCGTGGGCGGCGGCCTGCTGGCCCGGGTCGGTGCCCGGGCCAGCAGGAACGGGGATGGCAGGCGCATCCGCGAGGTACACGGGCGGCTAACTCCAGATGCCGGTGATGTCCGACGCGCTCGCGGCACTGCCCGCGTGCGTGGTCAGCCCGGCCAGGTCCTCCAGGGTGCGCAGCACGTTGTAGTGGTTGTAGGTGGTTGCCGACGAGCTGCCCGCGGTGACGTGCTGCCCGTAGATGACCGTCGGGATGTGGTTGCCGCTGAAACTGTTGTCCTCGTCGAAGGTCACGATCAGCAGGCTGTTGTGTGTCGTCGCCCAGGTGGCGTAGGCGCTGAGGTTGTTCTGCAGCCAGGTGTCACCCGTGCTCACCGAGCAGTCGTGCATGTCATTGCACAGGTTCGGGACGACGAACGAGATCTTCGGCAGGGTCGTGTAGTCCGTCGGGAACTGGGCGAAGGTCTTGGCGGTGCTCGTGGGCACGTTGCTGAACCCGAACCAGGGGTTGTGCTTGCGTGCGTACTTCGTGCTGCTGTTGGTGCAGACCGTGGAGCCGGCGGACGGCAGCCCCTCGTTGTAGCTGCCCCAGGTCCTGCCGGCGGCGATCAGCTCGGAGCCGAGGTTGGCGGCGCTGCTGAAGCCAGGGGTGTAGCAGGCGTCGCCGGTAATGCCCTGGGTTCCCCCGGAGAAGATCGCCATGTAGTTGGGCTGGCTCGGATGGGTGATGGCGTAGGAGGCGGTGAGTTTCGCGCCACCGGTCGCCAGGGAGTTGATGTAGGGAGCGCTTGAGCTGCCGATCACCTGCGAATAGGCGTGGTTCTCCAGCATCACGACGATGACGTGGTCGGGTGCGGGTAGCGACGCGGCGTGCGCGGGCTGCGCCGTCCATACGCCGATGGACGCGGCGGCCAGCGCGAGAGTGGCGCCTAGCACGCTCAGAGCGTTGCGCGGGCGCCGGAGGGTCTGGGCAAGGGACACGGGCGGACCTCCGGAGGGAATCCACCGACGGGTGTCGGGGGCCGTGGTGCGAGCGAAGATCAGAGTAGGGATAGCCAGCGTCATCGTCAGTACACAGACGGCAACGACCTGGGAAACAGAGGGCGTCCGATTCCCCACTTACTGACGTCCGCCGCGCGCCCGCACGCACGCGCACCGGGGCGATACCTGCCAGAGCTCCCGTGATGCCGGCATCCCCGTGACCGAGACCGACACGACGCGGCAGGGCGGTGCGGGCGAGTTCGTCCTCACCGAATCCCGTGATCGCTACACCCCGCAGCCGGCCGCAAGGCAAGATCCGCTACCCAGGTCGCCCTGGGGGCAAACCAGACACGAATGCCCCCACAGCAACCTCTTTGGATCTTGAGCTCTCGCGGTCTCGGGATGGCCGTCACAGATCGTGACCATCATGGTTGTGGCGGCGCTGCGCCGGCCGGGCGTCCCTACGGGGCCAGGCGGGCGGCGGCCCGGCGGCGCAGCTCGGCCTTGATGATTTTGGCCGTGGACGTCCGGGGGAAGTCCGCCACGGCTTCCAGGTACTCCGGGACCTTCTGGCGGCCGAGGCCGGCACCGAGCAACGATGCGCGGATCTCGTCGAGGCCGGGAGCGGGCGTGCCCGGCGCCATCCGCAGCACCGCGCCGACCTTCTCGCCGAACCGGTCGTCCGGCACCGCGATGACGGCGACCTCGAGCAGCGCGGGCACGACCTGGAGCAGGAGCTCCTCGACCTCGGCCGCGCTGATGTTCTCGCCGCCGCGGATGACGATGTCCTTCTTGCGATCGGTGATGGTCAGGCAACCGGTCTCGTCGAGCACGCCGATGTCCTCGGTGCGATACCAGCCTTCGGCGTCGAAGGCACGCTCGGTCAGCACCGGGTCGGTGTAGCCGATGGCGCAGTCCGGCCCGCGGGACCAGATCTCGCCGGGAGTCCCGGTGGGTACGGGCCTGCCGTCGTCGTCGAGCAGTTTGATCTCGACTCCGGACATCGGCCGCCCGTCCGTGCGCAGCCGCGACCGGGCATCGTGCGTGTGCAGGGAGCCTGTGATCGACGGATGCTCGGTCGAGCCGTAGCTGCGCAGCAGGGAGATGCCGGCCTGGGTCGCTCGTTCGCCGACGGCCACGGGAACGGCCGACCCGCCGAGGCCGACGTAGCCGATCAGGGCCAGGTGCTCGGCGGTGCAGTCGGGATGGTCCAGCAGGCTCGTCAGGAAGAAGGTCGAGCCGGACCCGGCGGAGAGCTTCCAGGTACGCATCAGAGACAGCACCGTGGCCGGGTCCCAGACGTCGACGAGATGCACCGGCCTGTCGTACATGGCAGGCATGAGCATCGAGTTGAGCATGCCCATGAAATGGCCGACGGGGGCGCCGGTGAGCGTGTTGCGGCCGCCGGAGGCGTCCATGCCGACGAGCTGACGCAGCTCCGCGCCGAGCGTGTTGTGGGAGTGCACGACGCCCTTCGGGTCCGAGGTCGTGCCCGAGGTGTAGGCGACGACGACCGGGCTGTCCGGGTCGGTCGTGGCCGGTTCGGCGAGCGTCGGGCCGTCCGCGAGGGCGTCGAACGGGATGGCGTTCGCGGGCAGCGGCTCATCCTCGGCTCCGACGACGGCGACCACGGTGACCGACGGCGCGGCGGCCAGGACGGTCGGGAGATCGGCGAGGAAATCGCGGCGGCCGAACCGCGCCGCGGTCACGAAGGCGACCACCTCGGTGCGGCGCAGGATGTACGAGACCTCCTTGACGCCGTAGAAGTGGACGATGGGCACGACGACGGCGCCGAGGAACGAGGTCGCGTAGAAGGCGACGGCGGCCTCGGCCCAGTTGGGCAGCTGGAAGGCGACCGTGTCACCGGGACGCACCCCACGTGCGGCGAGACCGCCCGCGACGGCGAGCGCGCGTTCCCGCAGCTCACCGAAGGTTCCCGACCAGGGCCGCTCGGCGGAGTGGACGTGGAACTCCTGCGTGGCGTGGTCGCGTAGCGACTGGTCGATCGTCGCGCTGAAGGCCGCGTCGTCCCAGTGGCCCTCGCGCCGCCACGCGGCGGTCACGTCGGCGGGGATCTTTCGGGCCGGCCATCGCTGTGCGGACATGCGCTCTCCTCGCGGCCCTCCCGCCCGCCGGGCGCGAGGGATCGGACCATGCTCCGGAGCGCGCGCCAGCGAGCGCGGACGCCGACCCGAGAAAGGGTCTGGGCCGCGCGGGCAGCGTCGCGCGGGTTGTGCCGGGCGGACGGCCGACGGGTTGGGTTGGCGGGGCTGCGTCAGCGGGGTTGCGCCGGCGGGGTTGCGCCGGCGGATTGCGTGGTCTAGAAGGACTGGCTGTCCGAGGGCGCCTGGCGCAGGCCCTCGAGGGTCGCCCGCAGCCGCGGAATGTCCGAGCGGCAGATACCTCCGAGGCAGAACTCCCAGAGGTATTCGCCGAGGTCCTCCGGCGCCCAGGGCCCGTGCGCGAACGAATAGTGGTGGAAGACCGACATGGTGACGAGTGAGATCATCTGCGCGTCGCGCGCGGAGTCGCTCGGGGGCAGCAGGCCCGCGTCCTGCGCGTCGCGCAGCTCCCGCTCGATCAGGTCGACGAATGGATGATCGGCCTCCGCGACCTCGTCCGGATAGCGCTCGCGTAGCCGCCAGTGCTCCGAGGTCACGAAACGGCCGCCCGGCACGTCCTTGGACAGCCCGGACACGGTCCGCGTGAGGTAGTACCGCAGCCGTGACACCGGGTCGGGCAGCTCGCGGGCGGCCTCCTCGTAGCGCGCCGCGCTCTCCGCGACGAGATCCCCGAGTACGGCCAGCAGCAGCTGGTCCTTTCCCGCGAAATGCCGGTAGAAGGTCTGCATGGCCACGCCCGCCTCCTTCACCAGTTCCTGCGTCGTGAAGGAGGCACCCTTGGTGACGGTCAGGCGACGGGCGGCCGCGATGATGTCCCCCGCCTGTTGCACGCTCCGTGATCGTGAGCGGTTCACCACCGGGGATCGGTCGGCGGCGCGTTCGGCCCAGGCCATGGCAGCAGACTACCCGCGCTCAGACCGGCGACAGGACCACGACGGGGATAGGCCGCTCGGTGCGGGTCTGATAGGTGTTGTAGTTGGGCCAGGCCCGAGCGACGATTCCCCACAGCCGCGGCTTGTCCTCGTCCGACGCCGTCGACGCGCGGACCTTGAACTTCTCGCCGCGGACCTGGATCTCGGCGTTCGGGTCCGCCAGCAGATTCCGGTACCACAGCGGGTGCTTCGGAGCGCCACCCATCGACGCCACGACCAGAAAATCGTCGCCGTCCCTGGCGAAGATGAGCGCGGTGGTGCGGGGCTGGCCGGACTTGCGCCCGGTCGTGGTGAGCAGCAGCGTGGTCACGCCGTTCCAGCGGTAGCCGACCTCGCCGTCCGTCTCGCGATAGCGCTGCACGTGCTCGTCGCCCACGAGCAGGAGATCGGGGGCCTGGTAGCTCGGTGTACTCATCGTGCGAGCCCTTCTGCTGGTCCGGGTGGAATCGGCTGCCGGTCCGGGTGGAATCGGCCGACCGTCTCGTCTCGGGACGGAATGCGGTCAGCCGAACAGCACGGGGATTTCGGTCGCGCCGCGTTCGTACATTCCGATCAGCTGCGGCTGCGCGGCGTCGGGGTCGAGTCGTAGGTTCGGTAGCCGGTCGAGCAGAGCGTTGACGCCGGTCGTGATCTCCGCCCGGGCGACGTGCATGCCCAGGCAGATGTGCGGGCCACCGCCGAAGCCGAGCGACCGTTTCATCGGCCGGTGGATGTCGAACTCGTCCGGGCGCTCCCAGCGCGCCGGGTCCCGGTTCGCGGCGCCGATACAGAGATGGATGACCGAGCCCTTCGGCAGGTGCACGCCGTGGAAGTCGACGTCCGCGGTGACCCAGCGGGAGAACATCGGGTCGGTCGGGCACCAGCGCAACGACTCCTCGATGGCCGCTTTCAGGAGTGTGCGGTCCTCCCTGACCTCGGCCAGCGCCTCGGGCCGCGACAGCAGGGCGGTCAGGGTGATGCCCATCTGCTTCCAGGTGGTGCCGGAACCGGCGAGCAGGAGCAGGACGGCGAAGGAGTAGATCTCCGCGTCGGACAGGTGGTGCCTGGTGCCATCCTCGTCAACCACCTCGGCTGCGACGAGGATGCTGATCAGGTCGTCCTTGGGCTCCGCCCGGCGCGCCGCGACGATCGGGGCGATCCTTTCGATGACCTTCGGTGTTTCCATCAGGACCTCGCGGAGGTCCAGCGCCTGCTCGACGGGGACACCGAAGCTGCTGGTGATCGTCAACACCGGGATGGCCGCGCAGAAATCGACGTTGAGCTCGGCGCGGCCGTCGTTCTCGAAGCTGTCGACGAGGAGGGCGACGGTCTGTTCGATCCAGTTCACGCCCCACCATTTGGCCTTCGCCGGCACGAAGGACGGCTGGACCAGCGCGCGATAGCGGCGGTGGCGGTTGCCGCCCATTGTCAGCAGGCTCGTGCCGACGCCGATGTCGCCCTGGGTGCCGAGGTCCGTGGACGAGGAGAACAGCTTCTCGTTGCGGTAGACCTCGTCGCAGACGGCGAAGCTGAAGGTGGAGAAGTGCGGCCTGTCCGACTCGGGAAGGCCGTGAAAGAAGGCGTCGCCCTGGTAGCCGGTCAGCTCGTGGACCGTGCCCGGATGGACGGGTGCCCGCTCGCGCAGTTCGTGCCAGACGGGGTTGGGATCCGACCCGTAGTCGCCGCCGGTGGCGAGGTTGTAGCTGCTGCGCAGGTCGAACAACTTCCGGACGCGCTCTCGGTCCAGGAGGTGGGTGGCGGTCACGTCTGTTCCTTGTCTCGGGCCAAGCTCAGCGCACCCGTGGGATCAACAACCGTGACGGTGTCGTTGCCGGCCATGTCAGACGCCGGCCAGAACAGGGGGTTCGGCCGGGGTGAAGCGGTAGAGCTTCTCCGCGTTGCCGCGCAGCAGCTTGTACTGGGTCTCCTCCGGCAGGTGGCTGATGATGCCCTTGACGGTCTGGATGCAGTTCGGCCAGGTCGAGTCGGAGTGCGGGTAGTCCGTCTCGCACATGATGTTGTCCTCGCCGATTTCTGCCAGGCTGGCGATGCCGTGGTGGTCCTCGATGAAGCAGCCGTAGATGTGATCGCGGAAGAGCTGGCGGATGTCGAGGGTGTCGAGGTCGGCGTTGGTCACGGCCTGGTGGTCGGCGAAGAAGGCTCCGCGCTGGATCCAGTAGCGCTGCTTGTCGAGAACCTGCTCGGCCCGCTCCAGGTAGTAGGGCATCCAGCCGACCTCACCCTCCGACAGGGCGATCTTCAGATTCGGGTGGCGCTGAAGATGCCCGGAGAACAGCCAGGACAGCATCGTGCCGGAGGTGCGCATCGCGCCCCAGGTCAGGTTTGCCAGGAAGGGTGTGTTCGAGGCGATCTTCGGTACCTGCGACGACGAGCCAACATGCATCGAGACGACCATCCGCAGGTCGTTGGCCGCGGCCAGCACCGGCTCCCAGTAGCCGGACGGGTCGTGAATCGTCGGCAGGCCCAGCGGCTCGGGGTTCTCGGAGAACGCGAACGAGGTCGAGCCCTTCGCCGCGCAGCGCTCCATTTCCGCGACCGCGAGCTGCGGGTCCCACAATGGGATCAGGGTGAGTGGAATGTAGCGGCCGGGCGCCGCACCGCACCATTCCTCGAGCATCCAGTCGTTGTAGATCTTCAGGCACTCCAGGCCGAACTCGCGGTCGGACGCCTCGTAGAACATCTGCCCGCAGAACCGGGGCAGGGTCGGGAAGCACAACGAGGCGAGGACCCCGGCCTGGTTCATGTCCTTGATGCGCTCGGCGGCGTCGTAGCATCCCGGGCGCATGTCCTTGTAGGCCAGCGGTTCCGGGGAGAACTCCTCCTTGGACCTGCCGACGACGGCGGACAGGCCGGACGACGGGAACTTCCTGCCGTCGTAGACCCAGTAGTCCATGCCCGTGCTGTCGACCTCCATGTGCGGGGCGCGGTCGCGATCCTTGGCCGCGACGCGCTCGACCCACAGATGCGGCGGCTCCAGCACGTGGTCGTCAACAGAGATCAGCCAGTCGAGGTTCAGGTTCGAGGTCACACTTCCTCCTGTGGATCGATCGGATCGCGAAACCGGCGCTCTCAGCGGAGATCACCGACGGAGATATGCTTGATCTCCTGGAAGGATCGAATTCCGTCGGGCCCGCGTTCGCGGCCGAGGCCGCTCTGCTTGTAGCCACCGCTCGGCGCATAGGCGCTGAACAGACCGGCGTTCACGTTCACCGCGCCGGTCCGCAGCCGGCGGGCGACGGCCGTCGCCGCGGTGACGTCGGCGCCGTAGACCTGGCCGGACAGACCGTAGGGACTGTCGTTGGCGATGCGCACCGCGTCGTCGAGGTCGCGGTAGCCCAGCACGCTGATGACCGGGCCGAAGATCTCCTCCTGCGCGGCCGGGTTGCTGTTGTCCGGCAGGTCGAGCACCGTCGGCTCGACGTAGTAGCCGGCGCCGAGGCCCGCGGGCCGGCCGCCACCCTGGGCGATCTTGGCGCCGTGCCGCTCCGCCGCCGCGATGACGCGGGCGCACCGGGCGCGGGCCGCGTCGTTGATGAGCGGCCCCATCGTCGACGCGGGGTCGGTCGGGGCGCCGACCTTCAACGCGCCGTACGTCCGGGAGACGATCTCGACGACTTCGTCCTTGCGGTCGGCGGGCACGATCATCCGGGTCGCGGCGACGCAGGCCTGGCCCGCCGTCAGCGCGACCACCGCCGCGGCGCCCGCGCCGACCTTCTCGACCGCGTCCGGCAGGTAGATCTGCGCCGATTTGCCGCCCAGCTCCAGCGCCACGTGCTTCACCGTCGGCGCGGCCTGGGCGAGGATGCCGCGGCCCACCGCCGTCGAGCCGGTGAACGACACCATGTCGACCGCGGGGTGGCTGGTCATCAGCTCGGCGCCGGCCGAGCCGTCCTCGATGACGATGCTCAGCACGCCGGCCGGCAGGCCCACCGCGTGCGCGGCACTTCCGAAGACCAGCGACGAGATCGGCGTCAGCGGGCTAGGTCGCAGCACCACCGAGTTGCCGGCCATGAGCGCCGGCAGCAGCTTCTGGAACGCCATGATGATCGCGCCGTTGTACGGCGTGATCGCCGAGACGACGCCGACCGGCTCGAACCGACGGATGCTGGCCCTGACCCCGCCGCGGATCAGCTCGTCGAGGGGGACCGGGTTGGCCTCCTCGTGCGGCAGCGACAGATACAGGTCGATCGTGCCGCGCGCGAGCGTGATCCCGGCCGCGTACTGCGCGAACTCGGCGAACAGGGTCGGCTGCCCCGCCTCGGCGATCATCGTGGCGACGAGCCGCTCGTGGGCGCGTTCCAGCTCGTCGATCATCGCGCGTAGCACGGTGGCCCGCTCGGCCGCCGGGGTGTCCGCCCAGACACCGTGGTCGAAGCTGTCGCGTGCCGCGAGGATGGCCCGCTCGACATCCGCGGGTGACGCCGCCGCGACACTCGCGACGGTCGTCTCGTCGGCCGGGTTTTCGACGTCGAACGGTTGGCCGCCGTCGGCCCAGGCACCAGCGATGTACGAGGTGCGTTCGGCGAGGATCTCTGTCACGAGGGCTCGCTCCTTCCTGTCTCGGCCCTGTCCCGGCCCTTCCGGCACCGGTCTTCCTGCTCCGGCCGCGTCAACGTCCACCGGCGGTGCTGGGCTGGTCGGCGTGCGCGGGGGCAGGTGTCGAGAACCCGCCCGCCCGAGTTCGGGTCAGACCGGATCGGACGTGTAGACGACCGCGCCGCCGAAGTGGGGCGAGGACTGGCAGGCGACGCCCACCGTCGCGCGCTCGCGCTGACGCTCTCCCGCGCGGCCGGACAGCTGCAGATAGCACTCGAGCATCTGGGGGACGCCGTGCATGCGACCGGTGCCCAGAGCCCCGCCGCCGGAGAGCACCGGCAACGCGTCGGGTTTGTCGCTGTCGATCCCGCCGGCCTCGACCAGACGGTGCGCCTCGCCCACCGGGCAGATACCGAGCGATTCGAGCCAGAAGTAGACGAACGGCGAGAAGCCGTCATACATCTGGGGCAGGTCGACCTGGTCAGGCCGGATCCCGGTGGCGTCCCACAGCCGGCCGGCGAGGCCGGTGCCGGCGGCCATGATGTCGTCCAGCGGCCAGTGCAGCGGCAGTCGGTGGGCCGGCGTCGTGGCCGAGGCGTACCCCGCGATGTGGACCGGCCTGTTGGGCAGGTCCATCGCCCGTTCCGCGGTCGTGAGGACGAACGCGGCAACCCCGTCGACGGGCATGTCGCAGTCGTATCGGCAGATCGGGTCGCTGAGCATCGGCGCCGCCAGGTACTCCTCGACGCTGAGCGGCCGGTCGTGCCAGACCGACCACGGGATGCGGGCGCCGTTCTTGCGCGCCTCGGCCACGACGAGCGCGGTCGTCTCCCGGCTGGCGCCGTAGCGCTGGAGATACTCGTTGTACGGGAAGGCGATCATCGACAGTGGGCCGAAGAAGCCCTGCGGCGCCGTCCACTGCAGCGGGCCACCGACGCGGGTCATCGGGTTGCCGTGGTAGCTGCCGGGCGGGTTGTGCAGCGCCCGGTGCAGCAGCACGTACTCGGCCGCGCCGGTGGTGAGGGCGCCGACGGCGAGTGCCACGGCCCCGGGTAGCTGCCCGATGCCCTGGAAGCCCGCCGTGTAGCGCACCTCGGTGCCGATGTGGCCCGCGAGCCACTGCGCCGTCACGGTGCTCACGCCGTCCTCGATGGCATGGGCACCGGACGTCGGGAACAGCGAGGCCGCCACGAACCCGTCCACGTCGGCTGGCGCGAGTCCGGCGTCCGCGATGGCGGCACGGGCGGTGTCGACGGTGAGCGCGCCGAGCGGCCGCGGTGCGTGTCGACGGATGTCGCTGTGCGCGTAGCCGACGATCGCGACCTGGCCGCTTGCGGCCATCCGGCCGCTCACGGTGCGCCCGCCTGACCGGTGCCCGCCTGATCGGTACCCGCGGGCCCGACTCCCGCCAGCCGGAAGGCGGGGACGGACACCTCGGGCGTGACGTCCTCGAATGCCACCTCGACCGCCGCGCCCAGCACCAGCGGGGCGTCCACCCCGTCCACCAGGCGACCGATCGTGCGCAGCCCGGCCTGCACGGCAAGCTCGACGTCGACGAGCACGAACGGGACCTCGAACCCCGGCAGGAACGCCTGCCGCACGACCGTCCACGACCGCACGACACCCCGCCCGCTCACGGGCGCGAAGGCGAACCCAGGGTCGGAGCTGCCGCACGCTGGGCAGATCTGGTCGGGCGGGATGACGTAGGTGGCGCAGGTGCCGCAGCGGGCAACGGTCAGTACGTGCCTGGCCGCCGCCTCCCAGTACGTGGCCGAGACCTCGTCCGGGACTGGAAGGGGCCGGCTCGGTGCGGCCGGTGCGGCCGGCGAGGTCACGGGATCGCCCCGGCATCCTGCAGCGCCGCGATCTCGTCCCAGGTGTAGCCCAGGTCGAGCAGGATCGCCTCGGTGTGCTCGCCGTGCTCCGGCGCGCGCCGCAGCCGCGCCGGCGCTCCGTCGAACTGCACGGGGACGTTCGGCAGCCGGTAGGTCGGGCCGTCGTCGAGGGTGACCTCACCGACGTAGTCGTTGGCGAGCACCTGCTCGTCGGCCAACAGTTCCTCGATGGCCTGGATCGGCGCCCAGGGTGCGTCCAGCCGGGCGAGCAGTTCCTTCCACTCGGCGAAGGTTCGCCTGGCGAACTCGGCCTCGAGCTCGTCGATGCAGGCGTCCTTGTGCGTCGCCCTGGACCGCAGGTCGGCGAAGCGCGGGTCAGCGGCCAGGTCGTCCCGGCCGATCAACTCGCAGAACGGGGCCCAGTAGCGGTCGGCCTCCAGGAACACGAGTTGGATGTGTCGCCCGTCGCTGGTCCGGTACGCGCCCACCACGGGATTCACATACCCCTGCCGGCCGCTCGCCGCCCGTGGCGTGCCACCGGCGAGCGCCGCGAGCACGTCGGAGGACAGCGTCCACATCGCGGTCGCCAGCAGGGAGACATCGACGACGGAACCCGCACCGGTCCGCTCGCGGCCCAGCAGCGCGGTCGCGATCCCGAAGGCCAGCGCCATCGCGCCGTTGCGGTCGCCCATCGCGCCGCGCTGGCCGATCGGCATGTCGCGGTCCGGCGGGGTCAGGACGTGGGCCATCCCGCCCTGGGCCCAGAACGCCGACGAGTCATAGCCCTGCCGGTCGGCGCTCGGCCCGCGCACGCCGAAGCCGTGGCCGTGGGCGTAGACGAGGCGGGGGAAGCGGGCGGTCAGCGCCTGCGCGTCGAGGCCGAGGCGGGCTAGGGCGCCGGGCCGGACGTTGGTGAGGAAGACGTCGGCGGTCGCCAGCAGCTTGTCGAGCGCCGCTCGTCCGGCGTCGCTGCGCAGGTCGAGGGCGATCGAGCGCTTGCCTCGGTTGGCGAGCGCGACCGAGAGGTTCACGCCGCCACCGTCGGTGCCGATGCCCTGGGTCGCGAGCGCGCGATAAGGGTCGCCCTCGAGCCGTTCGACCCGGACGACATCGGCTCCCCAGTCGGCCAGTAACGCGCCGGCCACCGGCACGAACACCCACTGGGCGAGCTCGACCACGCGTAAGCCGTCGAATGCACCCTTTCCCATGCGGCACCCTCCTCCCTCTGATCGATGACGACCGCGTCCGATCGGGCGCGGTCCATGCGCGGCCATGCCGTCGGCGGTGGGACCTCGGCCCGTTGCGTCGCCGGGCTGATCCCGAGACCGCCCGACTGACTGTAAGTCGCGGCTCCTGGCTTGGGAATACCTAATCTCGTTTTCAGTAGAACGTTGACTTCTCTAGATGGTGTTGCGATCCTCCTCACAGCCACTCCGCCCGGCTGTCGGCGGAGCTCACCGGCATCGCGTCGCATGGCCGCCGGATCGTCGCCACCCATGCTCCGGGCGGGAGATCTTGGTCATCAATCGACAATTGATCATGAGGGTCGCGACAAACCAACGAATCGAGGTATCCGCTCATGCGGAAGTACGGCTCCCGCGCCGAGGCTCCTGGTCGCAGACTGGTGGCTCCACGCTCGGCCGTCCGATTAGGTGCCCTGGCCGGTGGACTGGCGGCGAGCCTGCTCGTCCTGTCGGCCTGCGGCAGTGGCGGCAGCGCCGGCGGCGGTTCGACCGCGAGCTCGACGCCCGCCGCGAACGTGCTGGGCCCGCTGTCGAAGGCGACCGGCACCCCCGTGAAGATCGGGCTGATCTCCGACGGCAAGTCGTCGATCGTCGATCAGTCGATCGAGTTCACCGCCGGCAGGGCCACCGCCGGCTACCTCAACGATCACAAGGCCGGCATCGCCGGGCACCCGATCCAGCTGGTGACCTGTGCGGCCCAGTCCGACGTGTCGAAGACCACGGACTGTGCCAACCAGATGATCGAGCAGGACGTGGCCGCCGTCGTGATCGGTGGCGTGTCCGCGCAGGAGAGCGCCTGGACGCCCCTGCACAACGCGAACATCCCGACGGTGTTCTACTCGGTGAGCACAGCCTCGATGCTCGCCGACAGCAAGAACACCTTCGTGCTCGCCGACCCGACCTTCGCGCTCATCGGCCTCCCGCTGCAGCTCGCGGAGAAGGACAAGGCCAAGCAGATCACCGCGGTCGTCATCGACGTGCCGGCGGCCAAGGGCCTGCTGCAGGAGAAGGCCCCTGCGCTGTTCAGCAAGGCCGGCATCGGGTACAGGTTGCTCGCCATCGCCCCCGGCGCCGCGGACATGACGCCGCAGATGCAGCAGGTGGCGAACAGCGGTGGGGACGTGTTCGTCCTCGGAAACGACTCGTTCTGCATCAGCGCCTTCAAGGGCCTGCAGGCCGTCGGGTTCAGCGGCGGGATCTCCGCCATCGCGCAGTGCATCAGCGACGCGACCCGTACCTCCGTCCCAGGCAGCGTGCTGGACGGCATCAGCATCGCGGCCACCGTCCCGCTCGGCACGGACAACCCGTCCACCCAGCTCTGGAACGCCGTCGCGGGCACCTACGGCAAGGACATCGACACGACCCGCGACGCCAGCCTCAGCATCTTCACGGCTCTCTCCGGCCTGCAGGCCGGGACAGCGGCCCTGAAGGGCGACGTCACGCCGGCGAGCATCACCGCGGCGCTCAAGGCGATGCCGCGCACAGAGCTCCCGGGCGCGGGCGGGCTGACGTTCCAGTGCAACGGTGCCGCGGTCGCCGGTGACCCGGCCTCCTGCGTCAAGGGCGGACTGATCAGCAAGCTCGACGGCAAGGGCAATCCGGCGGCCTACACCGTCGGCGGCACCACCTAGTCAGCCCGCGCGTTCGCGCCAGCCCCGCCGCGTCGACCACTGCCTGGCCGCGGCGTTGACCTGGACAACGGGAGATCGTGATGGAACACGTCGGTGCGCTCCTGCTCGGGCTTGGCAACGGAGGTGTGTACGCGGCTCTCGCGCTGGCCCTCGTGCTCACCTATCGGAGCTCGGGCGTCATCAACTTCGCGACCGGCGCGGTCGCCCTCTACGTCGCCTATGTCTATGCCTATCTGCGCCAAGGTGAGTTACTGCTCCTTCTCCCCGGACCACCGGTGTCGGTCGGCATCGGCGGGGATGTCGGTTTCGTGCCGGCGCTGCTCCTCGCGCTCGTCTTCGGCGCGGTGCTGGGAGTTCTGCTGTACCTGCTGGTCTTCCGGCCCCTGCGGGAGGCGCCGCCGCTCGCCAGGGCGGTGGCGTCGCTCGGCGTCCTGGTGGTCATCCAGTCGGTGGTGGCGATCCGGATCGGGACCGCGCCGGTCTCCGTCTCGACGATCTTCCCCGCGCATCGCTGGCAGGCCGGTTCCGTGCGGCTGCTGTCCGACCGGTTCTATCTGGCCGTGACCGTGCTGGTGCTCACGCTGGTACTGACCGCCGTGTTTCGCTTCACCCGGTTCGGCCTCACGACCCGGGCCGCCGCCGAGTCCGCGACCGGCGCCTACGTGAGCGGGGTGTCCCCGGACCGGATCGCCCTGTTCAACTGGATGATCAGTGGTGTCGTCGCGGGCACGGCCGGAATTCTCATCGCCCCGCTGAGCCCGCTCGTCCCCACGACCTACACGCTGTTCGTCGTTCCTGCCCTCGCGGCGGCGGTCGTCGGCAACTTCCAGAGCCTCGTCCCGACCGTCGCGGCTGGCCTCGCCATCGGCATGCTGCAGTCCGAGGCGGTCTCGCTGGCAGCGAAGCACACCTGGCTGCCGACGACGGGCACCTCCGAGCTCGTCCCGCTGCTCGTCATCCTGGTCGCGCTGCTGATCTCGGGCCGGGGGATCCCGGCCCGCGGCGGACTCGTGCGCCAGCCGCTCGGCCGCGCGCCGCGACCACGCTCCCTGCTGGTACCGACGGTGAGCGGCACCGTCCTCGGCGTTGTCGCCCTGCTCGTCACGCACGGCACCTGGCGCGGCGCCGTCATCGGCAGCTTCATCGCCGCGATCATCGGGCTGTCGCTCGTCGTCGTGACGGGATACGCGGGCCAGGTCTCGCTCGCGCAGCTCGCCCTGGCCGGTGCCGCGGCCTTCTCCCTGAGCGGCCTCACGACGAGCTGGCACATCCCGTTCCCGTTCGCGCCGCTGCTGGCCGCCCTCGTCGCGACGGTGCTCGGCGTGGTGATCGGCCTGCCCGCGCTACGCCTACGCGGTCTGACCCTGGGCATCGTCACCCTGGCGCTGGCCTACGCGATCGAGGCGGTCTGGTTCCGCAACACCGATTTCGTCAGCACCGCCGGCGGCCAGGTCCGGCAGCCGAAGATCTTCGGTCTTGACCTCAGCGTCGGTGTCGGGCACGCGTTCCCGCGGCTGCAGTTCGGTCTGCTGTGCCTGATCGTCCTGGTGCTGGTCGCCCTCGGCGTCGCCAGGCTGCGCACCAGTCGGCTCGGCGCCGAGATGCTGGCCGTTCGGGCGAACGAGCGGTCGGCCGCCGGAATCGGCATCAACGTCGTCCGCGTCAAGGTCGCAAGCTTCGCTCTTGCCTCCTTCATCGCCGGCCTCGGCGGAAGCCTTCTGGCCTACCGCAACGGTGTCGTCACCTACGACGCCTATACCGCGATCGGCGGCCTGAGCCTCATGTCGACGGCCTACCTGGCCGGTGTGACCTCGGTCTTCGGCGGCGTCAACGCGGGTGTCATGGCCGGCACCGGCATCACCTTCCTCGCGGTCGACCGCTGGGCGCACCTCGGCCAGTGGTTCCCCGTCCTGTCGGGCCTCTCGGTGATCCTCGTGCTGATCGGGCACCCCGAGGGCCTGGCCAGCGCCGGCCACGAGCTCGCGGATCGGATCGCGACCTGGCGGGCGGGACGGCGGCCCGCGGGAGCGGCCGCACCCGCGCCGGGCGCCGCTGATGTCGAGCAGGAAGCCGCCACGGTCCTGACGGCTTCGCCCGGCGTGGTTCCCTCCCCGCGCGCGGGTGTGCCGCTGGAGGTCAGCGGCCTGACCGTGCGCTATGGCGGTGTCCGCGCCGTCTCCGACGTCTCGCTGCGGGTGGCGCCCGGCTCCGTCGTCGGACTCATCGGCCCGAACGGCGCCGGCAAGACCAGCGTCATCGACGCCATCACCGGCTTCACCCGGGCCAGCGGGACGGTCGTCCTGGGCGGTGCGCCGATCGAGGACATCCCGTCGCACGCCCGCGTCCACCGCGGCCTCGCCCGTACCTTCCAGTCCCTCGACCTCTACGAAGACCTCACCGTCGCGGAGAACGTCAGCGCGGCGATCTCCGGCCGGCACCGGCACTCCGACCCGCTGGCCTCGGCGCTGCGCCTGCTCGGTATCACCGACCGCGCCGAGCGGCCGGCCGCCGCGCTCAGCCACGGCGAGCGCCAGCTCGTCTCGCTCGCCCGCGGCTGTGCCACCGACCCGTCGGTGCTGCTGCTCGATGAACCGGCGGCCGGCCTCGACACCCGCGAGTCGCGCTGGCTGGGGGAGCGCATCCGCGGGATCGCCGGAAGCGGCGTCGGCGTGCTCCTCGTTGACCACGACGTCGCCCTGGTGCTGGACATCTGCGACTACATCTACGTGCTCGACTTCGGGAAGGTCATCGCCGCGGGCAGTCCGGCCGAGATCCGGTCGAGCCGCGCCGTCGCGGATGCCTACCTTGGCCAGGTGCACGGCACCGGCGGCGCGGGTGGCACCGGCGGCGCGGGTGGCGCGGGTGGCGCGGGTGACGCGGGTGGCGCGGGTGGCGCGGGCGAGCCTGCGATGGGCGTGGACGGAACCGCTCAGCTTCCGGATGCGACGGTGGTGATCTCATGACCAGCCTGACCACGACGGCCAACCCGGCCTCGTCCGCCGCGGGTGACCGGCCCCGGCTCGCCTGCCAGGGGCTCGCGGGCGGCCGCGGGACGACGGCGGTGTTCCACGACGTCGACCTGACGCTTGGCACGGGCCAGGTCCTCGCTCTGCTCGGGCCGAACGGCGCCGGCAAGAGCACGCTGCTGTTGACCCTCGCGGGGCTGCTGCGCGCGCAGGCCGGCGAGATCAGCGTCGACGGCACGCCGCTGCGCCCCGGCCGCCCGACGGCGGCGAACGTGGCCGGCCTCGTGCTTGTCCCCGACAATCGGGCGCTGTTCTCCAGCCTGACGGTCGAGGAGAACCTCCGGGTCGCCACCCGACGGCGAGGGCCGAGACCGCGGGCGATGCTGGATGCCTTTCCCGACCTGGAGAAGCGCTGGCGGGTCCAGGCCGGCGCGCTGTCCGGCGGTGAGCAGCAGATGCTGGCGCTGGCCCGCGCGCTGATCCAGCAGCCGCGGGTGCTGCTCGTGGACGAGCTGAGCATGGGTCTCGCGCCGCTCATCGTCGAGTCGCTGTTCGCGGCCATCACCCGGATCGCCACCGACCATGGCTGTGCGGTCGTCCTCGTCGAGCAACACGTGGGCCTGGCGCTGGGCGCCGCCGACGAGGCGGCCGTCCTGAACCGTGGCCGGATCGTGCTGCGCGGCCCGGCAACGGAGCTGGCGGCGCACCCTGAGCAGCTTGAGAGCGCCTACCTCGGCACCTACCGCCAACCGGCATCGGCCCGCCGACCGGAATCGGCGGCCTCAGGTGCCTGACCTGGAAGAACTGCCCGACTGGGAAGAACTGCCTGACCTGGGAGAACCGATCGTGCCGACGACACCGACCGACCGTGAGATCGGGTTACCCGCCGATCTCGATCGCGCGCTTTCGCCCGGTTGGCTGAGCCGGGCGCTGGGAACCCGTTTCCCCGGGATCGGGATCACCGCGGTCACCCCTGGTCCGGTGGTCAGCCGGGTCTCGACCAACGCCCGGTTCCGGATCGAGAGTGCTGGCGGGATTCCCGTCGGACTCTCCCCGAACCTCTGCGTCAAGGGCTATTTCGGCGAGGTCGCCCGGCAGGCCAGCCCGGCTGGCGTGCCCGAGGCGGGCTTCTATCGCGATCTCGCCGACCACACGGGCATCCGGACGTTGCGCTGCGTCTACGCGGACGTCGACCCCGCCACGGGCCAGAACATCATCATCACCGAGGACGTGGTGCCCCAGGGCGCGGTCTTCCTCGATGGGACGAGCGACTACACCCCGGACCAGGCCGCCGCCAGTCTCGACGAGCTGGCCCTCCTGCACGCCCGCACCTGGGCCGCACCATCACTCGCCGAGGTCGACTGGCTACGCAGCCGGCTTGAGGTCTACCTGGCGGTGCGCGGCGTGCGCGAGATCGCGGGCAACTTCGACTCGTGGATCGGCGCCGGCGTGCCGGCCGAGGTGCGCGACGCCGAGCGGCTCGTGGCGAGGTACCGCGAGCTTGCCGCGTGGACGGCCCAGGCCGAGCCGTGGAACGTGATTCACGGCGACCCGCATGTCGGCAATCTCTACCTGGACGGCGCCGGACGGCCCTCGTTCCTGGACTGGCAGCTCGCGCAGCGCGGGCCCTGGTACATCGACGTCGGCTATCACCTCGCCTCGGTGCTGACCGTCGCCGACCGCCGAAACCGCGAGCGCGACCTCCTCACGCACTACCTGGAGCGCCTGCGCGCGTACGGTGCCCCGGCGCCGAGCTGGGACGAGGCCTGGCCGTGCCTGCGTCGGGGCATCCTGCACGGCTTCTACCTGTGGGGCATCACGATCAAGGTTGATCCGGCCATCACCTCGGCGCTGCTGGAGCGTCTCGGCACCGCCGCCGCCGACCACGACGCCCTCACCGCGCTCGCCGACTGACCCGGTGGCCGCCGTCCGCTCGTCACGGCGCCCAACCTGTCCTCGATCACCACTTTCTATCAACTTCTGGGATAGGCGTCCGGTATCCGTAGAAAGGCACAGGAATGACTGAGAAGACCGGCAAGCTGCGGGGCAAGGTCGCGTTCATCACCGGTGCGGCGCGCGGCCAGGGACGCTCGCACGCCGTCGCGCTCGCCAGGGAGGGCGCCGACATCGTGGCGCTCGACATCGCGGCCCAGATCGATTCCGTTCCCTACGCCATGGCCACCCCTGACGATCTTGATGAGACGGTCGCGCAGGTCAAGGCGGCCGGCGGTCGGTGCAAGGCCGTCGTGGCCGACGTCCGCGACATCCACGCCCTGGACGCCGCCGTCAAGGAGACCATCGCCGAGTTCGGCCGGCTCGACATCGTGCTGGCGAACGCGGGCATCCTGCACATCGCCCGGCCGAACGAAACCCTGGACGACGCGACCCAGAACTGGGGCGATGCCGTGGGTGTCATGCTGACCGGCGTCTTCAACACCATCCGAGTCGCGGCCCAGCCCATGGTCGACCAGGGCGACGGCGGCTCGATCGTCATCACCAGTTCGACCGCGGGCCTTGCCGGCCTGCATGACGGCACCGGTGGCGTCGCGGGCTACAGTGCGTCGAAGCACGGCGTCGTCGGGCTGATGCGGGGCTACGCGAAGCTGCTCGGGCCGCACCGGATCCGGGTCAATACCGTCCACCCGATGGGCGTCGCCACGCCGATGGTGATGAACGAGCAGTTCGCCGCGCTCTACGCGGACCCGGACAACGCGGCCATCCTGAACGTGTCGCCGCGACTGCTGCCGATCAACATTCTGGACGCCTCCGACGTCAGCAACGCGATCGTCTGGCTTGTCTCGGACGACGCCCGTGCCGTCACCGGCATCACGCTGCCCGTCGACGCCGGTGTCACCATGCCGTAGCCACGGCGCTGATCACGAGCGAGCCGCTCTCGACCATGTTCACGCGGCCGATCCAGGGGACTGGCACGCTCAGGGCAGGGGCCTAATTTGATGGCCCCTTCAAGTTAGGCGTACACTTCGGCGGAAGTTGATGGTGCCTTCAAGATATGGGGCCCCGTGGACCTCGCCCCGGGTGTGCCTGGGCGCGCCCGGCCCCTGCCCTTCGTTGCCCTGGAGCTCGCGATGGCCACCCTGCTGCACATCGACTCGTCCGCGTTCGCCGGCGAGGCATCCACGTCCCGCGCCGTCACGGCGGCCTTCCGCCGGGCATGGTCGGAGGCGAATCCGGGCGGGACTGTGATCTACCGTGACCTGGCCGCCGAGCCGGTGCCGCACATCACCGAGGACGCCTACACCGCCGGTGCGGTGGACCCGGCCGTGCACACCGAGGGGCAGGCGGCGGCGTTCGCGCGTCGGGTCGTGCTGATCGAGGAGCTGGAGGCCGCCGACGCGGTGGTGATCGGGGCGCCGATGTACAACTTCACGGTGCCCTCCAGCCTGAAGGCGTGGCTGGACCAGGTGATCCTGATCGGCCGCACCGGGATCGCGCCGGACTCGAAGGTCAAGGGCACGCCGGTGACGGTGGTGACGAGCCGCGGCGGCTCCTACGCGCCGGGCACGCCGCGGGCACCGCACGAGCACGTGCTGAACTACCTGGAGTCGGTCCTGTCGGTGATCTTCGAGATGGAGCCGCGGTTCATCGTCGCGGACCTGACGCTGGCGGCGCGGATTCCGGGCATGGAGCATCTGGCCCCGCTCGGGGAGAGGTCCCGGGCGCAGGCGCTGGAGGACGCCGAGTCCGCCGCCCGCGAGGCCACGGCGGCGTAGCGGCGGCGGCCGGGCTGCCGGGGGCGCGGACTACAGAGGTAGGGGCGCAGCCTCGGGGCGGGCGCGCAGGCCTTCGACGAGCAGCGCGAGGACGCGGCGGCGGCCGAGGTCCTCGCCGGCGCGCACGAGGTCACCGTTGACCTGAAAGATGCGGCCGATGTCATCGGCGCCGACGTCGCCGCGCAGCGTCCCCTCGGCCTGGGCCGCCGCTGCCAGTTCGGCGGCGAACGCCAGCGACCGGTCGCACACGGCCTTCAGCGCGGGGGCGTTGGGATAGCGCCGCGAGATCGCATCGTTGAACGCCGGGTCGGCGGCCTGGCTCTGGCAGGTGGTCTCGACGAAGGTCAGCAGCCTCTCCCACGGGCCATGCCGCGTCTCGGTGGCGGCCAAGGCGCGGTTGACCAGACGGTCGGCGAGCTCGGTGACGACCACGTCGAGCAGAGCGTCACGGCTGCCGAAGCGGTTGTAGATCGTGCCAACGCTCACCCCCGCCAGCTTCGCGATCACCTCGAGCGGGGTGTCCAGGCCGTGTTCCGAGAAGGCGTCCGCCGCGGCCTGCCGCAGCTTCTCGATGTTGCGGCGCGCGTCGGCGCGCAGCCGCGGGCAGCCGGCTGCCTCGGGCACCGCTACTCGCCCCCATTCACTGTGCGAGGAATGGTTCACGTTGTGACTAGTTCGCATTGTGGCTAGTTCATGTTGTGGCTAGTTCATGTTGTGGTTGCGTGACCACGAACTTGATTCTACCGTCAAGTTGTGGTGTCAGTGCTTCCGCGCAGCGGTGGCCACGGCCGGCCCGACGCGCCGCGGCGAGGTGAGGGGGCGATCGGAGACCGTCGGCGGCCCACCGAGGTCGGCCGCCGACGGTCCTGAGCGAGGGCTCAGAAACCCTGTTGGTGCATGGCGGCGTCCACCGCGGCGGCGTCGGCCGCGGCGTGTTCCGGGGAGTTGGCCACCACGGCCTCGGTGGTGAGCAGCAGCCCGGCGATGGAGGCGGCGTTCTGCAGCGCCGAGCGGGTGACCTTGACCGGGTCGATGATGCCGGTGGCGATGAGGTCGACGTACTCGCCGGTGGCGGCGTTGAGGCCGTGGCCGGTGGGGAGG
>NZ_JALKFZ020000166.1 GCF_023243075.1 Frankia sp. AiPa1
TTACGAGTCAGCGTTGCCCGGCCTGCGGGCAGGTGGCGCCCGGGAACCGCGAGAGCCAAGCGGTATTCCGGTGCGCAACCTGCGGCCACACGGCCAACGCTGATGTGAACGCAGCGGTGAATATCGCGGCCGGACGGGCCGTGACTGCGCGGGAAGGCGCGGCGTTGGCCGTGCCCGTGAACCGCGAACCTCAACACTGCGCACCTCCCTTGGTGGGCGTGTAGGAGTTGGAATCCCCCGCCTTCAGGCGGGGGAGGACGTCAACCTGCCTTTGCTGGAGTCGGTCCGCCGCCGTCTGCGCGGGCTCATCCGACTGATCGACAAGAGCCGGCGCAAGGTTGTCTACACCGACTTCGAGGATGAGCTCGGCGAGATCAGCGAAGGTGGAATCGCCTGGCAGCCGCTTGGGACCGACTTCGAAAAGAAGATCCGAACCTACCTGCGTAGCCATGAGAACCAGCTTGCCGTGGTGAAGCTGCGCCGCAACCGACAGATCACCTCGGCCGACCTTGACGAGCTCACGCAGATCTTTCTCGACGCCGGGCTTGGAACCAGGGAAGACGTCGAACAGGCCGACGTGAGCCATGCGGGGCTCGGCCTGTTCCTGACGGATCGGCAGGCAGAAGACGTCCGCCTCGTGCTGGAGGGGAGATGCGGGCCTTCCGGCCCGGGAAACAGGCGTGATCCGCCACTCGATCTCATTGATCGGGTGAGGGCTGGCCTGGCGGATTCGCCAGCAAGATAATCCACGGTGTTGACAATCCGCCAGAGTTAATGATCATGGCTGGCGAACGGGACACCGCGCACCCGGGCGTGACACCTCCGGACCGCCCGATCGGGCGACCCGCGACGATGTCCGGGCGGCGGGGCCGATCGGATGACATGGTCGGGTCCGCGGGTGTGCGACCTGCCTGGACGGGGGAGTACAGGGTGACGGTCGACGGGTGGGGGAGACGGGGAGTGGCGCTCGGGGCCCGTCTGGACCGGACGCAGCGGCGCCACCGCGGCCTTGGGTTCGTCATCGCGGTGCTGTACAAGTTCGCGGACGATCAGGGTGGCTACCTGGCCGCGCTGATCACGTTCTACGCGTTTCTCTCGCTCTTCCCGCTGTTGCTGCTGCTCACGACCGGGCTGGGGTTCGTCCTGCACGGCCATCACCATCTTCAGGAACAGCTGGTCAGTTCCGCGCTCGGGCAGTTTCCGATCATCGGTGACCAGTTGCGTGACGACGTGCAGGCCCTCAAGGGCAGCGGGACGGCCGTGGCCGTCGGCGTCGTCGGCGCGATCTTCGGCAGCCTCGGCGTGGCCCGTGCGATCGGCAACGCGCTGGACACGGTCTGGGCGGTGCCGCGGCGATCCCGGCCGAACCCGTTCTTCGCCCGGCTGCGCAGCCTGAGCCTCATCGGCCTGCTCGGCCTCGGCCTGATCATGACCACGGTGCTGTCCACCGTGACCACCGGGGCGTCCGCGTTCGGCCGGCTCGCGGCCGGACTCCAGGTGCTCGCGGTAGTGATCGCGATTCTGGGCAACACGGGCCTCATCCTCGTCGCGTTCACGGTGCTGACCGCACGGTCCGTTCGGGTGATGGAGGTCCTGCCCGGGGCGGTGTTCGCCGCCGCCGGCTGGCAGGCGGTGCAGATCCTGGGCGGCTACTACATCGCCCACCAGTTGCGGGGTTCCACTCAGGTGTATGGCCTGTTCGGCCTGGTCCTGGGCCTGATGACCTGGCTGTACTTCCTCGCGGTCATGATCGTGATTGCCATGGAGATCAACGCGGTCTGGGTCGGCCGGCTGTTTCCCCGAGCGCTGCTGACCCCGTTTCTGGACCAGGTCGACCTGACCGATTCGGATCGCCGGGCCTACACCTCCTATGCGCAGGCGGAGCAGTTCAAGAGCTACCAGCGGGTGGACGTCACGTTCACCGACCAGCCGGGCGGCGGACGGCGGCCACAGGACGCCAGCACCCCCCAGGATGGGATCGTCCGCCCGGATGTGGGCCGTCCCGGGGATGCGGACGGCACCTGACAGCATGATCGTCTGTCAGGTGCCGGCGTGTTGCTCGGCGAGCCGGATGGGCGAGAGCAGCAGGACCGACGGCTCGGGCGGATCACCGATCAGAATGGGCCACAGGCCGTCGGCGGGGCCCGTTCGGGCCGTGTACGGGTCGGCTGGACAGGGCGCGCCCTCGGGCACGAATCTGCCATCGTCGAGGCCGAGGACGATGTGAGCTCCGATCAGGGCATGCCGCAGGGCCCGCTCGTGCCAGGCCCGTGCCACCACCGGATGGTCACCGGGCGGCCGGGCGCCCGACGCGGACCAGGCGGTGGGCCCGTCCAGTCGGGGGTGCCAGCCCGAGGTGTTGACCAGTTCGATGCGCAGCCGCACCAGGGGATCGGGACCGTCCGTCAACCCGGCGCTCAGCCGCAGTTCGCCCTGCTGGGACCAGGTGTCCCAGGCGACCCTGGTCGGCGGAGCACCTACCCGAAGCACCGGGCGTACGTGCCGGCCAGCCGGTGCGGTCAGCCGGACGATGTGGGCCCTTCCCGCCTGGGGCCGCCGACCGGCCACCGTGAGCGCGCCTGCTTCCCAGGGCTGTGGCCGTGGGGCGCTCGGATGCGGAAGCCAGCCGCGCGACCAGCGGTTGAGCGGCGCCCGCGGCGGGGTCGGGCGTGCGGCGAGCAGCACCCACAGCGGTACTCGTTCCTCGACGTCATGGGGAATGAACGCGTCGCGTCGATCCTGCGCCCGGCCGCGGGTACCGGCTCCACCCGCAACGTCCGCCAACCACGGCGGGTGCCCGGCGGTGCCCGGCGGCTGGTCGTCCTCCTCGGCCCTCGTGGTCAGCTGCAACCAGCGTGCCCTGACCCGCAGTACGGCGTCCGGGGCGGCGTCCAGCTGGCACTCGGTCCGGGCGAGGGCACGTACTCGCGGGTGGCCCATCGCCTGGGCCGGCGGGGCCAGGACACCCGGCGGCCCGTCGACCGGATCGGCCACGAGCTGGTCGGCCTGGCCCACCCCGGCCTGGTAGATGGCTGCGTCGGCGATCGCCACTGTGCGGTCAAACGCCAGCACAGGGTCCGACGATGGCGGTGACGTCCTCATCACCCTCCTCCTTCCGGACGGGGTCACACCGGACGTGTGCACAGCGACCGTACGACCGGCGACGCGTCCCCACCACCCGGGACACCCGGGACACCCGCCACCACCCGGGACACCCGCCACCGGGGACGTCGAGAACCGGGGGGAGCGCCGGGGATGACGAGCACCCGGCTGGTCGCCCCGTGCTGCCTCGTCCGGTGGTGAGTTACTTCGGGGTGCGCTTGGGCGGGACGGACCTGGTCCGATCGGGCAGCATGGTGGGCGTGACGGGACGGAGCGACGACGATGCGGCGTTCGACCGGCTCTGCGCCCTGGTCACCGCGGGGGGTGTGGTCGTGCTGAGCGGCGCGGGGATCTCCACCGAGTCCGGCATTCCGGACTACCGTGGCCCGAACGGGGCACTGCGCCGGCATACGCCCATGACCTACCAGGATTTCATCGCCGCGCCGGGGGCGCGGCACCGCTACTGGGCACGCAGCCACGTCGGCTGGCGACAGGTCGCCAGCGCCGAACCCAACACGGGCCATCACGCTCTCGCCCGGCTGGAGCAGGCAGGCGTCGTCACCGGGGTCATCACCCAGAACGTCGACGGCCTGCACCAGCGGGCCGACTCTCGCACCGTGATCGACCTGCACGGGAATCTGGCATGGGTGCTCTGTCCCGACTGCGGGCAGCGCAGCGCCCGCCGCGACCTCGATGCCCGGCTGCGCGCCGCGAACCCGAACCTCGAGATCGCGGGTGCCCCCACCAATCCGGACGGGGACGTCACGCTGTCCGAGCAGGACGTCGCCCGGTTCGTCATGGTCGGCTGCCCGGCCTGCGGCGGCGACCGGATCGAACCCGACGTGGTCTTCTTCGGCGCGACGGTGCCCCGGCCCCGGCTGGCCCGAGCGGTCGCCCTCGTGACGAACGCCCGGGCCCTGCTGATCCTCGGATCCTCGTTGGAGGTGATGTCGGGCTACCGGTTCGTGCTACGGGCAGCCGAGATCGGCATCCCCGTCGCGATCGTCAACCAGGGACCCACCCGGGGAGACCGCCGGGCTTCGGTACGGGTCGACGCACCGCTGGGAGAGGTGCTGCCCCGCCTGGCCATGGCGGTCACCGGCCGGCCCGACACCAGCACTGACGCGGGGGGCGGCATCGACCCACGCGGACTTCGCCGCCCAGGCCGCCCACGCCGCGCGACCGGTGCCGTTCAGTAGCCGATCGTGAAACGGCGCTGGACGAAACGTGGCAGCTCCGCCTCGTCGACCAGGGCGATGGCGGCGTCCTCCATGGAGATGCGGCTGCGTCCCTCGGCGTCAACGACGAACTGGTCGCCACCGAGGCGGAACCGTCCCGTGCGTTGCCCGGGAAAGATGTCACCGGCCGGGCTGAAGTAGGTCCACAGCCGGTTCGAGGTCCGTAGCACGTTCAGGGCGTCGCGCGCCCCCCGCACGGCGGCGGCGTACTCCCGAGGTAGCCCGAGTGCCTCCAGTCCCTCGTGCAGGCGTTCGCCGGCATCGGCGAGGGTCTGACCGGGTTCGAGCTCCAGGCTGCCGGCGCCACCGACCACGATCAGGCGGGTCTGCGGATGACTGTTCAGCGCGGTCAGCAGGGCGTGCACGGCGCTCGTGTGGACGGTGGGATCCGCGATCGAACGTCGGATGGTGTCGGCGATGTCCCGGGACGCGTTGCCCGGCTGGTAGGCGCTGATCAGGACGTCGAGCCCCGGTAGGGCGGCGGCGATGCCGGGCGCGTCGAAGACGTCGAGGCCGGCCCAGGAGATGTTCGGCCGCTCCTCGCGGATCGCGGCGGGGTCGCGGGTGAAGGCCGAGACGCGGTGTCCCCGGCCGAGGGCCTCGGTGACGACGCGACTACCGATGTTCCCTGTGGCTCCGATGATTCCGATGTGCATGGCTCTCCCGATCTCCCTTGGCCCGAGTGGCAGCGTGATGAAACTATACGGCGTATATTAACCTCATGGTGTGAGGTGATGTGGGGGTCGTAGAGTGCCTGGGGTGGGAGTGACCGGAGGGCGCCGAGAGCGGCTGCGGGCCGAGACGACGGCGGAGATCAAGCAGGTGGCGCTGGCGCTGATGGCCGCCGGCGGCCCCGACGCGATCACGCTGCGGGCCATCGCCCGCGAGATGGGGATGACCGCCAACGCCATCTACGGCTACTTCGCGACGCGCGACGACCTGGTCAGCACCCTGATCCACGACGTCAACACCGAGCTTGCCGACACGATCGAGACCGCCATGCGCGGCGCGGCGAACGGCGACGATCCGGGCGGTCCGGTCCGGGCCTGGGCGGGCGCGTTCCGGGGATGGGCGCTGGCAAACCCGCAGGGCTTCCGGCTGGTCTACGGCGATCCGGTGCCTGGCTACCGGGCGCCCGAAGGCGGTGCCGCTCCGGATGCCGCGCTTCGGCTCTGTCTCGCCCTCATGGCCGTCGCGGCCGCTGCCTGGCCGTATGCCGCGCCGCTCGACGAGGGCGACTTCGACTGGTCCGACTTCGACGCCGGGCTACGGGAGAAGATCCGGCCGGCCTTCCCCGAGCTCCCGCCGGCGGGAGTGGCCCTGGGGCTGCGGATCTGGGGGCATCTGCACGGCCTGGTGGTCTTGGAGATCTACGGGCATCTGCGTGCCCAGACGAGCAGTCCGAACAAACTCTTCCAGTCGGAGCTGGCCGGCCTGCTGCGCTCGCTTGGACTCCCGCCGGCCGGGCCCGCTGAACGACTGATCTGACCCGCCTCTGACCCGCGTCAGACTCCCGTCTGGTCCGCAGGGGTGAGTAACAGTGCTGCCCGCCGGGCGGGGCGCCGGTGGGCGAGGCTGTGAGGATGGAGGGTATGCGCCCCGTCTCTCCGCCGCCACCTGGCCATCTGACGTTTCGCGCCGCTCTGGAGACGGACGGGGAGGTCGAGGCGATCGTCGCCCTCGTGCAATCCGCCTATCGCGGGCAGTCCAGCCGGGCGGGATGGACCACCGAGGCGGACCTGCTTGGTGGGCAGCGCACCGACGAGTCAGAGGTCCGCGATGCGGTGTCGGACCGGTACGGCGTGGTCCTGCTCGCCACGGACCCGGCTGGTGGACTGGTGGGCTGCTGTCATGTCCAACGTCGGATCGAACCACCGACGTCGGCATCGGCGTCGGCCCACCCGGAGGCGGAGGTATCCGCGGGTGCGGTCGGTGCCTACTTCGGGATGTTCGCGGTGCGCCCCGACCTGCAGGGTGGAGGCGTGGGCCGCGAGCTGCTGGCTCGCGCGGAACAGCATGCGGTCGGCGCCTGGTCGGCCGGGTGGATGGAGATGCTCGTGATCGCACAGCGGTCCGAGCTGCTCGACTGGTACCGCCGGCGCGGCTACCTGCCCACGTCGCGGACCCGTCCTTTTCCCTACGACGACCGCCGTTTCGGCGAGCCGTTGCGTCCGGACCTGTACTTCGTCGTGCTGCGCCGCCAGCTTGGATGATCGCCGCCGGTTCGCCCGGTTCGCCCTGTTCGCCCGGTTCGGGGGCCGGATTGATGTCCGATTCCTGCCAGCATTCGGTCGCGCACGGGCGGAGGGTGGGGCCATGACGACGACGTGGGACACGCTGACGTCCGGGTCTGCGCATGGCCAGCGGACGCTGTACACGGCATTGCCGAGCCCGATCGGTGAGCTGCTGCTGGTGGGTGTCGCGCAGCCGGACGTTCCCGGCGGCCTGGCTCTGGCCCGGCTGTCGTTCGTGACCGACCATGCGCGGGCGGCCCGTCCCGATGCGGCCTGGTGCCGGGCCCGGGAACCGTTCACACAGGTGAGCGGCCAGCTGGAGGAGTACTTCGCCGGGCGGCGCCAGACGTTCGACCTCGTCCCGCGCGCGGCGGGATCCGAGTTCCAGGAGCGGGTATGGCAGGCGCTGGACACGATCCCCTTCGGCACGACGCTTAGCTACGGCCAGCTCGCCGCACGGATCGGTCTTGGACGGTCCGACGCCCGTGCGGTCGGCACCGCCGTCGGGGCGAACCCGCTGTTGCTGGTCAGGCCCTGCCATCGGGTGATCGGGGCCGACGGGAGGCTGCGCGGCTTCGCCGCTGGCCTGCATCGTAAGGAGTTCCTGCTCCGCCACGAGGGCGCACTTCCCAGCAGGGGTGGGGCGGGCTGACTGACCCGTCGCCGGGCGTGGCCTGACCCGGCCGGGGGATGCGGCCGGGTCAGGCTGGCGGCCGGTCAGGCACAGCGGTGCCGTCAGCCCTTGACGCACAGGACGGCTCGCAGCTCTGCGACGATCTCCACGAGATCGGTCTGGGCGGCGAGCACGCGGTCGATGTCCTTGTAGGCGGCGGGGATCTCGTCGAGGACGCCGCGGTCCTTGCGGCACTCCACGCCGCTGGTCTGGGCCTCGAGATCGGAGACGGTGAAGGTGCGCCGCGCCTGGTTGCGGCTCATCGTCCGCCCGGCGCCGTGACTGGCCGAGTGGAACGAGTCGGGGTTGCCTCGCCCACGGACCAGGTAGGAGCGAGTGCCCATCGACCCGGGGATGATGCCCATTTCCCCGGCTCGCGCCGAGATCGCGCCCTTGCGGGTGACCAGCACGTCGGCGCCGAAGTGGTGCTCGGCCGCCACGTAGTTGTGGTGGCAGTTCACCAGCGCGAACGCGGCGTCGCCCGCGTGCGGCCCGTGCTCGGGCGGGGTCGGGAGCCGAAGCGCCGGCAGCCGGGTGTGCAGTGCCCGTGCCGCGGCGGCGAGCATCGCGTCGCGATTGCGCCGGGCGTAGGCCTGCGCCCAGTCGAGGTCGTGACGGTAGGCGCGCATCTGCGGTGTGCCGGCGAGGAAGACGGCGAGGTTACGGTCGGGCAGGCCCGCGTTGTGCTCGAGGGTACGGGCCACCCCGATGTGCGCCTCGGCGACCTCCTTACCGATGTTGCGGGACCCGGAGTGCAGCATGATCCAGACAGCGTCGTCAGCGTCCAGGCACACCTCGACGAAATGGTTACCGGACCCCAGCGTGCCCAGCTGCGCCATCGCCCGGCCCAACCGGCCCTGCACCTTCGGGTGCAGATCGCCGAAGGTGGACCACAGGTCGTCCTGCGCCCGTGCGCGGGTGGTCGGCTCGGGGTGGCTGTTCATGCCGACCGGGATCGCCGCCTCCAGCGCGTGGCGCAGGGCCGCCAGGTCGTCGGGCAGATCGGCGGCGGTCAGGTTGGTCCGTGCCGCCGCCATCCCGCAGCCGATGTCCACCCCGACCGCGGCCGGGGACACCGCGTCCCGCAGCGCGATGACCGACCCCACGGCGGCGCCGTAGCCGAGGTGCACATCCGGCATCACCGCGACGTGGTGGTGGACGTAGGGCAGGGATGCGACATTGCGCAGCTGGTCGAGCGTGCCGCTTTCGATCTCCTCGGGACGCGTCCACAGCCAGATGGGGTGCGCGGCGCCGGCAAGCGTCGCGACGGGACTCATCAGAGCACTTCCTCTCGGGTGATTGTCGGGCGCCGGCCGCGGGCCGGTCGCGTCCCGCGGCCGGCGGGATGCCGTCGACACCGCCGTCGGTAACAAGCCGATTTCTCCCGGATCGCGGCACGTTATTACCGAAATTGGACGCGGGTGATTTCGGCCGGCCGGGGGATGGCTTCCGGTGGCCTGCGGTCGGTTCAGGATGCCCGAACCCGACTGGTTTCGCGAGCCATTTATGCCCGCGTCGACCGGCGCTCCACCGAGCGCGGCGTTCATGGTCGCGCTGGCGGTCCACCCCGATTGTTTCCCCCAGGTTGCGGTCCCGCGGCGGGCGACCCGGGAGCCTGCTTCAGCACCTCGAGCAGGGGGCGTATCGCGACAGGTACTGGTTCGGCGACGGTGAGCTCCGCGTGTTGCCCCGACCAGCTGATCTCCAGCAGGTAGGTGAACCGGTCGGCGCCAACCTGGCGGGAAGCCGCCGTGCTCGGGCCGTCAGGGTCGGGGGACAGCTGCTCGACGGCGAGGGCCGCCAGCTCGCGCAGCCGAGCGGCAGCGATGTCAGACAGGTCCGTGGTGTCCAGCACGCGTCGAACGGGGATGCCAAGCACCCCACCCGAGCGGGTCGCCGCCACCCGCACATGTCCCGCCGCTGCCGGGTCCGCCGCATCGAGGGCGCGCCCGCCGGGCCTGTCCGGCCCTGGGCTCGGGCCGTCATGTCCGCCGGCGTCTGGGCCGGCAGCACCCGGGACGGGGGCGGCGGGTCCGCTCGTGGCGGGCTCGCCGGTGTCGGGTCGGCTGGTCCCGGGTCCGCTGGTCCCGGGTCGGCCGGTCCTGGGTCGGCCGGTTTTGGGTCGGCTGGTGTCGCGGTCGTTCGCGGGGTCGGGGCAGGGCCTCATCCCGTCATCCTGCGCCGTGCGGGCGTCGCTGTCCGGCCGGCGTGGTCAGGTCGGTGAAGTCGGTGACGACGGCTTTGGCGGCGCCACCCGGATCGGCGTACGGACGCCCGCCGACAAACGGAATATCCGCATTCAACGTCGAGGCGCATCTGTTCCGGCATTGCGGGCGTTCACTGCCGGGAACCCGTTATCTGGTTGGTTTCCGATGGTTGGACGTCCAGGGATCCGTCCGGCGCGGACGGGTACGACTACGACGTGATTACCAGAACAGCCGGGATGCGTTCTCTTGGTTCCCTGGGCCGCGTAGTGTCCTACCCGTATACAGCGCTATTTTCGATGGTTTCCGATCGTAGGACGTCCTGCGATCCACGCGTGTAGAGGGGGTCGGCATGAATGTTGCGCAAAGGCCGGAGCTGATTGCCGGACAGCTGGCGCCGCGGTCGGATACGTCCGTTGTCGCGGCAACCATGGCGCAGGCGTCCGCACCCCCGCACGTGGTGGCGGCGCCGGTGGGAACCACGCCGGTGAGCCCCGTACCGGGGGGTCCGGTACCGAGGGGGCCGGCGCCGGGGGGTGTGCCCCCTCGGCCGGCGCCGCCCGATCACACCGGCCCGGCGTCGGCGCTGGCGGCCGCTGTGCAGGAAGCCACGCGGGCCCACCGCGCGGCGGATGCCGGCGCGGGGCCTGCCGGTGAACTCGCCGACGCGGGGATCCGGCTGCTTGCCCCCGACGGCACCCTCGTTCCTGACCCGCGCTTCGACGTGCTCGCCGACCACGACCTGCGCCAGGCGTTCTACCGTTCGATGGTCCTCGCCCGGCGGCTGGACGCCGAGGCCACGGCGCTGCAGCGCCAGGGCGAGCTGGTGCTCTGGATCCCGCTGCGCGGGCAGGAGGCCGCCCAGGTCGGGTCGGCGCAGGCCGCCGGTGCGCGGGACTTCATCTTCCCCAGCTACCGTGAGCACGCGGTCGCCTGGCACCGGGGGGTGCCGGCCGGCGAGGTGCTGCGCCTGCTGCGCGGCATCAGCCACGACGGGTGGGATCCCGCCGCGCACAACATGGCGAACTACACGATCGTGCTCGCCTCGCAGACCCTGCACGCCGTCGGCTACGGAATGGGCGTCCTGCTCGACGGGGACGTCGGCACCGGCGACCCTGAGCGGGACACCGCCGTGCTCGTCTACCTCGGTGACGGGGCGATGAGCCAGGGTGACGCGAACGAGGCGTTCGTCTGGGCGGCGAGCTTCGGCGCGCCGGTGGTGTTTCTCTGCCAGAACAACCAGTGGGCGATCTCGACGCCGGCCCGGCGGCAGTCGCCGGTGCACCTGGCCCGTCGCGCGGACGGTTTCGGGTTCCCGGGCCTGCGGGTCGACGGCAATGACGTGCTCGCCATGCACGCGGTCACCAGCTGGGCGCTGGCCCATGCGCGTGGTGGCGGGGGCCCGGTGCTCATCGAGGCGAACACCTACCGGATGGCCCCCCACACCACCTCCGACGACGCGACCCGCTACCAGCCGGCCAACGAGCTTGCCGCCTGGGCGGCCCGTGACCCGATCGAACGGCTGCGCCGGATGCTCGCCGCGGACGTCGACGCTGGCTGGTTCGACGAGATCGACGAGCTGGCCGCCCAGACGGCGGCCGAGCTGCGCCGCGACTGCCTTGCCCTCGACCCGCCGCCACCCGCGAGCATGCTCGATCACGTGTACGCCGAGGAGACCGCGCAGGAGCGCGACCAGCGCACCTGGTTCACCGCCTACCGGGACTCCTTCCTTTGACCGCCGCGGTTGCGGCGACCACTGCCGTTCCCGAGGCTGCCGCCGTTCCCGAGGCTGCCGCCGTTCCGGCGACCACCGCCGGTCCGGGGCAGGATGCTGGCTTGTGACTGATTCCGCAGCGGCGACCGCCGCCGACCATGACCGTATGGCCCCGACGGGCGGGGGTGGCCCGGGCGCGACGTTCGCCTCGCTCAACCCGGCGACCGGCGCGGTGGTCGGGCGCTTTCCCGTCCATGGCGAGACCGAGGTCGCGGCGGCGGTGGCCGCGGCCCGGGCCGCCGCGACCTGGTGGGCGGGGCTGGGCCACGCCGCGCGCCGTGAGCGACTGCTGCGCTGGGCGGCGCGGCTCGCCCGCGACGACCGGGACCTGGTCGCGCTGTTGCACACCGAGAACGGCAAGACCGCCGGGGACGCCCGGATCGAGCTGCTGCTCATGCTCGAGCACATCCGCTGGGCGGCCCGTCACGCCGGGCGGGTGCTGCGCGGACGACGGGTCCTGCCCGGGCCGTTCCTCGCCGACCACACCGCCCGGGTGGACTATCTGCCACTCGGGGTCGTCGGCGTCATCGGGCCGTGGAACTACCCGCTGTTCACCCCGACCGGGTCGATCGCCTACGCGCTGGCCGCCGGCAACACGGTGGTGTTCAAGCCCAGCGAGTACACACCGGCGCTGGGCCTGCGGCTCGCGAGCAGCTTCGCCGCCGCCAACCCGGACGCACCCACGGGCGTGCTCGGCGTCGTCACCGGCCTCGGCGCGACGGGGGCCGCCCTGTGCACCGCCGGCGTCGACAAGATCGCCTTCACCGGGTCGGCCCAGACCGGGCGGGCGGTGATGGCCGCCTGCGCCACCCGGCTGACCCCACTGGTCATGGAGTGCGGCGGCAAGGACCCCCTCCTCGTCGCCGACGACGCCAACGTCCGCGCCGCCGCGCGGGCCACCGCCTGGGGCGCCATGGCCAATGCGGGCCAGGCCTGCCTCGGGGTCGAACGGGTCTACGTCACCGCCACCGTCGCCGTGGCCTACCTGGACGCGCTGCGCCGGGAACTCGACGGTGTCCACCCGGGCGTCGCGGCGGACGCACCCTACGGGCCGATGACCATGCCCACCCAGATCGACGTGGTGCGCCGTCAGGTCGACGACGCGCTCGCCCGCGGCGCCACGGCCCTCGTCGGCGGCCCGCACGCGTTTGGGGAGCGGGCCATCGCGCCGATCGTGCTCCTCGACGTTCCCGAGGACGCCGAGGTCATGCGGGCCGAGACGTTCGGCCCGGTCGTCACCGTGCGCACCGTGGCCGACATCGACGAGGCCGTGTCGCTCGCCAACGCCACCCCCTACGGCCTCGGCGCCACCGTGTTCTCCCGCCGGCACGGCAACGAGATCGCCGCCCGGTTGGACACCGGGATGGTCTCCGTCAACGCGGTCCAGTCGTTCGCCGGCATCCCGGCGCTGCCCTTCGGCGGCCGGGGTGAGAGCGGGTTCGGCCGGGTGCATGGCGCCGACGGACTACGCGAGTTCGTCCGCCCCCGGTCGGTGGCGACCCGGCGCCTGGCCCTGCCCGGCACCACCCTGACGACCTTCCACCGCCCACCGGGGCTACTCGCCGCCGCCGCCCGCCTCGCCCGCCTGCGCCACACCCGAGTCGGGCGGGATCGAACGCCGCATTGATGTCAGAGCGATGCCGCACTGATGCCGCGGCGGCGGGCCCTCAGGCGGCGGGCCGGTCGGCGGTGACGACCGCGAGGTCGCGCCGCATCCAGACCACGTCGGGGTCCAGGCCTGCCTGGCGTAGCCAGTCGAGCTGGTCCGGCAGGGGGCTCGGCTGGTCGTGCGCGCCGTCGACGGGTGTGACCAGGTCGGCGGGATCGGTCGGAACCACCACGTCGGCGAGGACGAAGCGCCCGCCCGGCGCGAGCACCACGGCGATCCGGGCGAACAGGTCCGCCTTGCCTGCGGCGTCCAGATGATGCACGGCGAGCGCGGAGATCACCAGGTCGAACGGACCGGCGGGCAGCGGGTCCTCGAGCCGGCCGACGACAAACCGCGCTGTGGGGGCGGCATCCCGCACCAGGGCCCTGGCCAGCTCGAGCATGCCGGGATTCTCGTCCAGCGCGACGAGGCGGGCCCGCGGATGAACGGCGAGCACCCGCCGCGCGGTCTGCCCCGTGCCGGCGCCGAGGTCCAGCATGCGGTCCACCGGCCGGCCGGCGCTCGCGGCGGCGAGCTCGTCCTGCAGGCGCTCGTAGTCGGGCACCTCGGCACGCATCATCTCCAGATAGGTCTGCGGATCGAAATGGAACTGCGACATCGTTCCCGTCCTAGCAGCTACGGATTGTCACCGGCCGGCCGTCCATGGCGGACGTATCGGGCGACATTGTGCCCGTAACCCCCGCGCCGCCGGCATGCCCCGAACGGGGCATCTAGCGTGGTCGGGTCAACACGGAACCTGGGGGTTCTCATGACTCTACGTCGCAATCTTGCCGCGTCGATGCTGGTCGGCGCGCTCGGATTCACCGGTGGGCTCACCGCGGCCGCGTCTGCCGCCTCGGCCGCGCCCGCCGCCTCGGCCACCTCCGGTGCCTTCAGTCCGGCAGCCGCATCCAGCCCGGGCGGGGGCGAGCCGGGCGGTGCGAGCGCGGCGCAGACCGCCGCGCAAAACACTGCGAAGGCCGCCTCCGTCGTGCGGGCGGCCGGGTACACGCCGATCTCCCTCGCCGGGTACGACGCGGGCAACGACCTGAGCGTGATTGTCGGCCTGCTGTCGACGTCCGGGGACGGGCACCCGCAGCGGGCGTTCCTGTTCCACCACAGCACGCTCGTCGGCTACGACGCGCCGCAGCCGAGCGCGACGATCCGCTGGATCTGGTCGACCGACCGGGAGATCGCTCTGCAGTACGACCTGTACCGGCCGGGCGACCCGATGTGCTGCCCGAGCGCCGGCGGGGCCACGGTGCGCTTCGCCTGGAACGGCGCCGGGGTCAGCCGGCTCGACCCGCTGCCCAGCGCCGACACGTCGGCCGTGACCAGCCGCCGCTGAGCACGGGCAACCCGACGTCGGCCGATCGGCGGGATCCTCCCTCCCGCCGATCGGAGGGAGGGGCCGCGCCGGGGCCGCGCAACGCTCAGTGGCCGCCTGCGGCCTCGACCAGTTCGGTGAGCACGCCGCCGAGGGCCTTTGGATGGACGAACGCGATCCGGCTGCCGGCGGTGCCGTGCACGGGCGTGGTGTTGACCAGGTCGAACCCGGTGGTGGTGAGAGCGGCCAGGGCGCTGTCGATGTCGGCCACGCCGTAGGCGATGTGGTGAATGCCCGGGCCACGCTTGTCGAGGAACTTCCCGACCGGGCTGTCAGCGCGCAGCGGCTCCAGCAGCTGGACGTAGGAGCTGCCGGCCTCACCGCTGTTCACCAGCAGCATCGCCTCACGCACACCCTGGCGCTCGTTGTCCTCCTGGTGCACCACCTTGAGCCCGAACGCCACCTCATAGCGAGGAATAGCTTCCGTCAGCGATGCCACCGCGATACCCACATGGTCGATCCTGCTCAGCACAACGCCCTCCTCGCTCCACCGCCGGCACGCCCCGCCGGCCGGGCCGGGTGCACCAGGCCTTCGGCCCGGCCGGCATCGGGTCCCGGTCCGGTCCGGTCCGGTCCCCAAGCGTGCCTGGTGACCATGCTGGCGTCGACTGATACGGGCCAGTGGGGGACGTGATCGTCGTCGCGTCCGCGGGGTCCGGCATCGCGGATCGAGGTGAGGTGGATGCGGGACGTGATCGTGAGTGGGCGCTCCGTTCACGGAACGCGGTGGCAGCTGCCGGTATCGGCATGCTGTCCGGAAGGTCGTAGAGTGTTTGCTTATTCAGCCTTGCTCCGGACGTCGAGACACCAACGTTAGGGTCGCCTTGTCCACGACGCGTCGCGATTCATCCACCGTCCCCGCATCCACAGTGCTCGGCGGCCAGGCCGCCGGCGCGACGAGGTATCAGATCGGTGAGGTGGCCGAGCGGGTCGGGCTCTCGCTGCGGACGGTCCGGTACTACGAGGAGGCCGGCCTGCTCACGACGGCCGGCCGTACCCCGGGTGGTTTCCGGCTGTACGGCGATGCCGCGATCGACCGGCTGCTGGTCATCAAGAAGATGAAGTCCCTCGGATTCACCCTTGAGGAGATGCGTTCCCTGCTCTCCGTGCGCGACGAGCTGGCCGATACGGCGCTGTCCGACGCGCGCCGCGGCGAGCTCCGTGAGCTGCTGCGCACCTGGGTCGTGCTGGCGGAGGAGAAACTGGCCACCCTGCGGGCCCAGGCCGGCGTCGCCGAGGATTTCGTCATCGGACTTCACGGCGACGCGGACCGTTCCACGTGAAAGACTGACCGCGAAAGGCGCGACGCGTCGGCCGAGCCCGTCCGGAGTGATCCGCCCTACCCCGACCGGCGTCGGCGCGCGACTCGTCGGGGGCGCGGGTGATCGGTGAACGGCGAGCGACGCAGTAGGTTTCGGGTGAGCGGTAGTTTTCGGGAGTTCCGTAGTTTCCGGGAGTTCAAGGCCCCGCTCCGTGCATCCCGCCGGCAGACGGATCCAGGGCGTCGGTGCTCCGTCGGGGTCGGTACCGCGTCGGTGCCGGCCGACACCGGGGCAACACCCATGGCGGCCGCGCCCTGACCAGACGCTGCCCGGCGGGCACCATCAGAACAGGCATGAGAACCAGGCACCACCGTGGCATGACCGATGTTCGACGCATCCGCTGTCCCGCTCCCGTGAATAGGGTCGAATTGTCCACTGCCAGCAGCGCCACCCCGTCCGCCGACGCCCGCGGCAGCCGGTACGAGATCGGCGACGTCGCCACCCTGGTGACGTTGTCCCTGCGTACCGCCCGCTTCTACGAGCAGGAGGGGCTGCTGGTCGCGGTGGACCGCACCGCGAGTGGCTTCCCCCTCTACGACGAGGACGCGCTCGACCGCTTCTTTCTGATCAAGAAGATGAAGCCGCTCGGCTTCACCGTCGAGGAGATGCGTTCGCTGCTCACTCTGCGTGAGGAAATCGGCAAGCCCGGTCTGACCGTCGCCCATCGTGCGCAGGTGCGCGACCGCCTGCAGGCCTGGGTCGGTCTCGCCGAGGAGAAGCTCGCCGCACTCCAGGAGCAGGTCCGCCTCGCCGAGGATTTCATGATCGGTCTGCGCGACGACGCGGCCCGCTCGTTGTACCTGGACACCGACCATCCGGGCGCCGACACCCTGGACACCGAGGCCCTGGATGACCTGTCACGGTCCGAGTTCGACATCGGCCGGCTCGCCCTCGACGACTCTCTGCTCGACTTTCTCACCGAGCCGTTGCGGGACAGTGGGCTCCTCGGCGGGGGCGATGCATCGGGTGGCGACGTGCCCGGCGGCGGTGTGGCGGGCGGCGGAGCGTCTGGCGGCGACAGGACACAGCATGACGGCGGTGGAGGCCCCCACGGCATCGAGGGGAACTGAACTCGACCGCGCGCCGGTGGTGTCTGCCGTGGGCAGATCTGCCCGAGGCAGATCAGCGCCTGTTCGACCGCGCGCAGGACGAGGCTAGGAGCTACCGGCCCCGCCGCTTCCCGTGGCTCCCGACCAGGCCGGCGGAAGGACATCCGCCATGCTCGATCTCTCGCTGCCCCGCCCGGGCCCGCGTACGCCGTCGGCCGTGACCGCCTTCGGGGACACGGCACGGTTGGACGACCAGGTCTACGCGCGGCTGCTCGACAACCGGATCGTCTTCCTCGGCACCGTCGTCGAGGACGAGGTCGCGAACGCGATCAGCGCGAAGCTGCTGCTGCTCTCCGCCGAGAACCCGCGCGCCGACATCTGGCTCTACATCAACTCGCCGGGCGGCTCGGTCAGCGCCGGGATGGCCATCTACGACACGATGCAGTTCGTCGAGAACGACGTGGCGACCCTGACCCTCGGCCTCGCGGCCTCCATGGGCCAGTTCCTGCTGTGCGCGGGCGCCCCGGGCAAGCGCTACGCCCTGCCGCACGCGCGGGTCATGATGCACCAGCCGCACGGCGGCATCGGCGGGACCGCCGCCGACATCTCGATCCAGGCCGAGCAGATGCTCTACACCAAGCGGGTGCTGCAGGAACGCATCGCCGCGCACAGCGGGCACAATGTCGAGCAGATTGAGGCTGACTCCGACCGCGACCGCTGGTTCACCGCCGAGCAGGCCCGCGAGTACGGCCTGGTCGACCATGTCGTGCAGCGCGTCGGAGAGGTCCCGGGCTCACACGCCGGTGGCATCGGCCCGCGCCGCGCCGCCGGCCGCGCCGGCTTCGAGCCCGACGGCGGCGACCGGTGAGCGCCGCCGCCTGGCTGCCCACCCCGCCCACCCCGCCCACCCCCCCTGCCTTGGCCGTGCCGCCTGCCGGGGGCATGACGTCCGCCGGGTACCGGGTGCCGTCCGCGCGGCAGGTGTTGCCGAACATCGTCGAGCGGACCACACGCGGTGAGTACGCGATGGACCCGTACTCCAAGCTGCTCAAGGAGCGGATCGTCTTCCTCGGCGTGCAGATCGACGACGTGTCGGCGAACGACGTGATGGCGCAGCTGCTGTACCTCGAGTCCGAGGATCCCGACCGCGACATCTCGATCTACATCAACTCACCCGGTGGGTCGTTCACGTCGCTGACGGCGATCTACGACACGATGCAGTTCGTCCGGCCCGACATCGCCACGATCTGCATGGGGCAGGCGGCGTCGGCCGCGGCTGTGCTGCTCGCCGCCGGCACGCCTGGCAAGCGCCTGGCGCTCGCGCACAGCCGGATCCTCATCCACCAGCCTTCCGCGCAGGGCGAGGGCCAGTCCAGTGACCTGGAGATCCAGGCTCGCGAGATCCTGCGGGTCCGCGCCCTGCAGGAGACCCTGTTGGCTCGCCACACCGGCCGGAGCGAGACGGAGATCCGCCTCGACACCGAACGCGACAAGATCTTCAGCGCCGAGGAGGCGGCGGCCTACGGCCTGATCGACGAGGTCCTGCCCAACCGCAAGCGCTCCGCGTCCCGCCCGGGACCCGCTGCGGCCTGAGCCGGGATCATCCGTCGCGGGCCGCCAGTGCCCCCGATCTCGCCGTGTCCCGGGCGAGGTCGGGGGCGCTGGCCCGCAGGTGGGCGAGCGCGGTGTCGAGGGCGGCCTCGAGGTGTGCGGTGCTGCCGGTGGCCATCTGGATGTGCACCCCGCCCTGGATGCCGGCGAGCAGCGCCGCGGCCACGGTGTCCGGGTCGAGACCGGGGCTGATCCGCCCGGTGTCACGCAGATGGCGCACGCCCGTGGCGATCTCGGCCTGCCAGTGCCGCAGCAGCTCGGTGACGACGGCCTGGGCCCCGGGCGAGGTGCCGCCGAGCTGCGAGGTCAGGGTGTGCAGCGGGCAGCGGGTGCCCTGGCGGCGGTAGCGTTCGACGACGGCGTCGCGCCACGCCGACCAGGCGTCCCAGTCGGTCAGAGCGCCAAGGTGGGGCTGCTGATCGGTGAGCACCCGCGCGGCCTCGAAGCGGGCGACGGCGAGCAGCAGCTCGTCGCGTCCGCCGGGGAAGTAGTGGAACAGCTGGCTCTTGCTGGTCCGGGTGCGTTCCCGGATGTCGTCGAGCGTCGTCGCCGTGACGCCGAGCTCCCGGATCGTCGCCGACGCGCCCTCGATGATCCGCGCCCGCGTCGCCGCCCCCTTGGCGGTCAGTGTGGCCATCCCGACTCCCTCCGAGCGCGCGGTCGCCCCCGCCTTCCGGTGCCATCGACTGCCAACGTCACGAACTGCCGGAGCCGTGGCCCCGCCGGAGCCCGGGCTCAGACCTGGGCATGGCGTACACCTGACAGTCAGGAATGGACTTGCCAGTCCATTTTTTCTTCTCCAGTGTGGCACCTGCGCACAAGCCCGGCGTCAAGGCATGGCCCGCGCGACCGCCAGCGTCACCGCCGGGGACCCGCGCGCCAGAACGGCACGACACACCGGGAGAAGCACCGTGAACACAGATCTGCGCGGGCGCGCCGCGCTGGTGACCGGATCGACCGATGGCATCGGCGCCGCCGTCGCCCGCGCGCTCGCCGCCGAGGGCGCGGCGGTCATCGTGACCGGACGCGACGTCGCCCGTGGGGAGAAGGCGGTCGCCGAGATCGCCGAGCGGGGCGGGGTGGCGACCTTCGTCCAGGCCGACCTCGCGGATCCCGCGGCCGTCGACCACCTCGCCCACGAGGCGCTGCGCATCGTCGGCGGAGCGGTGGACATCGTGGTGAACAACGCCGCGATGCTGGTATCCCCGACGCCGACGGCCGAGGTCTCCGCGGACCTGATCGATCAGGCGCTGGCGGTCAACGTGCGGTCCACGTTCCTGCTCACCGGCCGGCTCGCCCCGTCGATGGCCGCCCGTGGCCATGGATCAATCATCAATCTGGGTTCTATCAATGGCCTGGTCGGGATGGACGGCTCGGCCCTCTACAGCGCGACCAAGGCCGCCATCCACTCACTGACCAGGTCCTGGGCCGCCGAGTACGGCCCGTTCGGCGTGCGGGTCAACACGGTCGCGCCCGGCCCCACCCTTACTGACCGGGTCGCGTCGACCCTGGCGGACCGCATCGCCCCGATCGTCGCCGCCGTCCCGTCCCGCCGCGCGAGCACCCCGGAGGAGGTCGCGCACACCGTCGTGTTCCTGGCCGGCGACAACGCGGCGAACATTCACGGCGCTCTTCTGTCCGTGGATGGCGGCCGCGCGGCTGTCTAAAAGACGCTTCCACCATTCGCCGCGCGCTCGGCACTGGTGTCCGCGTGACGGACTCGGCCTTTCGGCCGCGCTGGCGGGCACGGTAGCCTCTGTCGTCTGACATCGGGGGGATGTGTGAACGGCAGAATTGTGCCGCGCCGCACGGCGGCGGTCGTTTTCGGGGTTCTCATGCTTGTGACCGGCCTGGTCGCCGGTTGCGGCCCGGCTTCTGACGACTCGGCGGTCGGCAGTGCTGTGGACTCCGGTCAGATTCGGATTCCCGACGTGCTCGGTCTTCACCTCGACGAGGCAAAAACCCGGCTCGGAACTGACGTCGTCGTGAAGTCCGTCGACGGCACGGGACGCGGGCGCATGCAGATCGTTGACGGGAACTGGCACGTCATCCAGCAGGAACCGACCGCCGGGTCGACTGTTCCGAAGGGCACGACGGTCACGCTGAACGTGGTCAAAGAGGGAGAAGCGGCGGCGACGGCCAGCCCGGCGGCCACGGCGCCCGCGACCGCTGTCGCGTCCTTCGCTCCGCCCGCGGCCAAGGTCGCCGTCCAGGCCGCGCCCCAGACCGTGCCCGCCGCTCAGGCTCCGCCCGCCGTACACGCCCCGCCGACTACCCAGGTCCCGCTACGGACCGTGACCAGTCAGCCGGCGTCCGCACCTCTCCTGGCTGATCCGCCGCCGCCGGCGAACAGCGCGCCGCCCGCACAGGGCGGGACGTCCTCCGCCTACTACGCCAACTGCACCGCCGCGCGTGCGGCCGGCGTGGCTCCCCTGCATTCCGGCCAGCCCGGTTACCGCGCCGGCCTGGACCGGGACGGGGACGGCATCGCCTGCGAGACCTGACGGTCCGCCCGATCCCGAGGAGGGGCGAGCCCGCGAGATGTCCCGCTGGCCATCTGGCTACGTCTGGTGCCGCTTCTCGACGCCCGGTCTGGGTTCCCTCGCCGGTGGGAATGCCGGTGGAGGCGGGGCGACGAGGACGACGACGAGGGTGCGGGGGCCGTGGACGCCCTCGACGCGGTGCAGCTCGATGTCGCTGGTGGCCGACGGGCCGCTGACCAGGGTGAGCGGGCGGCCCGGGTCGAGGCGGGCGAGGAGCTCGGGGACGGTCGCGACAACCTGCTCGGCGCGCACGACACACACGTGCCGGTCGGGCACCAGGGTCAGTGCGCGCCGGCCCTGGCCGGGGGAGCCGTCCAAGGCCAGGGTTCCGGTCTCGGCGCAGGCCGCCGCGCAGCCGGTGACGACGGCGGCGAAGCCGCCGAGGACGGACGCGGCGAAGGCATCGTCGACGATGCCCTGCGGGCACCACCCGTCCGGCAGACCCGGCGGGACCAGCACAGGGTCGGCGGCGCCGACGCCTGCCAGCGTCAGCGCCGCCCGCACCGCCGCCCCCACCTCCGGCGCGGACGGGCCGGCCGTCGGCACGACCCCGGCCCGGTAGTCGCCGAGCCGTGCCGACAGCCTGCGCACCAGCTCGGGATGCCCAGCGGGATGGTCGCCGCCGATCCGGTAGTCGCGTGGAACCCGCGGCGGCGCGGGCTGCCCGGCCGCGGCGTTCGCGGCCCTGACCCGGCGGAGGATCTCCTCGCGGGCGCTCACCGGGTCTCCTGATCGTGTCGTGCCCTCCGTGCCCTCCGTGCCCTCCGGTCGTCGGGCGCCGTGGGGCCTTCGCGCCCCGTCGGGTCGTCGGGTGCCGTCGGGTTGTGCCGCGCCTGGCCGTCGCGGGGGGCGCGGGTGCGGGACCACCAGTCGCGGAAGGTCTCCTCGGGCGGGCGGGGCGCGTCCCGGCTGGCCGTCCACGCGGACAGGGGCGGGGGCAGGGTGGAGACGCGCCCACGGCGGCGGCCCAGCGCCCGGCCGAGGCGACCGGCGCGTCCGGCGGCGGCGAAGCGGCCAGCGTCGGACATCACCCACGCCCCGGCGGCCATCGCGAGAGCCTCGGCGGAGGGCACTCGGGCGCGGGACCGTTCCTCGACGTGTTCGGCGCGCAGCCGGACGAGAATCGACGGGATGTCGATGCGCACCGGGCACACCTCGGCGCACGCCCCGCACAGGCTGGAGGCATACGGCAGGGAGGCGTTGCGCTCCACCCCGGTGAGCTGCGGCGACAGGATCGCCCCGATCGGCCCGGGGTAGACCGACCCGTACGCGTGCCCGCCGACCCGCTGGTACACCGGGCAGATGTTCAGGCACGCCCCGCACTTGATGCAGTGCAGCGCGTCCCGGCCGACGGGATCGGCGAGGGTGGCGGTGCGGCCGTTGTCGAGCAGAACCAGGTGGACGTTCCGCGGACCGTCACCAGGGGTGACACCCGCCCAGGTGGACGTGTACGGGTTCATCCGCTCGCCGGTCGCCGAGCGGGGCAGCAGCTGCAGGTAGATCTCCAGGTCCCGCCAGGTGGGGACCACCTTCTCGATGCCCATCACGGTGATGAGGGTCTCCGGCAGGGTCAGGCACATCCGCCCGTTGCCCTCGGACTCGACGACGCACAGTGTCCCGGTCTCGGCGACGGCGGCGTTCGCCCCGGACACGGCGACCTTCGCCCGCAGGAACGTCTGGCGCAGATGGGCGCGGGCGGTGTCCGCGAGATCCCGTGGCTCGGCGCGCAGCCGCGGGTCGACGCCGGGGATCTCGCGCAGGAAGATCTCCCGGATCTCCCCCCGGTTGCGGTGCAGCGCCGGGGCGACGATGTGACTGGGCCGGTCGTGCCCGAGCTGGACGATGAGCTCGGCGAGGTCGGTCTCGTGCACCGTGAGCCCGGCCGCCGCCAGCGCCTCGTTGAGGCCGATCTCCTGGGTGGCCATAGACTTGACCTTGACGACCTCCCGCTGCCCGGTGGCACGCACCAGCTCGGTGACGATGCTGTTCGCCTCGGCCGCGTCCCGCGCCCAGTGCACCTGGCCACCACGGGCGGTGACCTCCTCCTCCAGCCGGACGAGATGCTCGTCGAGCCGGGCGAGCGTGGCGCGCTTGACGGCCTCGCCGGCGGTCCGCAGCTCCTCCCAGTCGTCGAGCTCGGCGACGACCCGCGCGCGCTTGGCGCGGATCGTGCCGGTGGCGTGGGCGAGGTTGCGCCGCAGCTGCGTGTCGCCGAGGGCCTCGCGGGCGGCGTCGGGAAACGGCCGGTCACCGGACAGGAACCCCGAGCCCGCCGGCGCCGGCCGTCCCGCGCGAGCCCCGCCCGGCCCGCCTCCCCCGTCCGCACCGCCACGCCCGCCGTCTCTGCCCGCGAGGCCGAGGATGCGCGGAACGCCGAGGAACGTTGCGCGGGAGCCGGCCGCCATCGGCGTCCCGGTGTCCGGGGTTCCGGTATCGCGACTCACACGCTCGCCCCTTCCGTGCTGGCCAGGATCTCGGCGAGATGCACGGTGCGGGTGCCCGCGCGCAACCGGGACAGGCCGCCGCCGATGTGCATCAGGCAGGAGCTGTCCCCGGCGGTCGCGACCTCCGCCCCCGTGGTCAGCACATCGCGCATCTTGTCGGCGAGCATCGCCGTGGACGTCTCGGTGTTCTTCAGCGCGAACGTCCCCCCGAACCCGCAGCACTCGGCGGCGTTCGGCAGCTCCAGCAGGGTGATCCCGCCGACCCGCCGCAGCAGCCGCTCCGGCCGGTCGCCCACACCCAGCATCCGCAGGGAGTGGCAGGTCGGATGGTAGGTCACCCGGTGCGGGTAGTAGGCGCCGACATCCTCGACGCCGAGCACGTCGACCAGAAGCTCGGACAGCTCGTGGGTCCGGGCCGCGACCGCCTCGGCCCGCAGGGCCAGCCTCTCGTCACCGGCCGCCCGCGCCACCATCGCCTGCTGGTGGCGCACCGACCCGACGCACGATCCGGACGGCGCGACGATGACGTCCACCCCCGCGTCCTCGAACGCCGCGACGTGGTTGCGCACCAGTGCGAGCGCCTCGCGCTGGTAGCCGGTGTTGACGTGCATCTGGCCGCAGCACGTCTGCCTCGCGGGGAAGGTCACCTCGTGTCCGAGTCGTTCGAGCAGCGTCACCGTAGCCCTGCCCACCTGGGGAAACAACGTGTCGACGAGACACGTGACGAACAGGGCGATCCGCATGGCGCCTCCGCGACCTCGAACACGCTGACCCGAACGACGACACCCCTTCGGGCGGAGCTCGGGGGTACCTGAGCCAGGTCACAGTACCGATCCCTTGAGCTCCACGTCGGCGGAGAGAAAAGATGGCCTCCGGGGCCACGCTCACACAGGATTTCCACTCCGATTCCTGGGGGCGTTCCTGGCCCCGCGTGCGGCCGGAGGAACTCTCCGGCGAAAGTCGATGAATACGCTGCTGATCTGGGTCGCGTGACGGAACGGATAAGAGGTCCGGCCGCCACGTTCGGGGGATAACGTGAGAACTGCGCAGACGCGACGGCCTGGCCGATCGCGCCGCCGCGGGCCGGTCACGGCCGTCATGCTGGTCGTGGCGCTGGGGCTGGTCGGCCTGTCCACGACTGCGGCGACCGTCGCGCCCGCGGCGCCGCCCGGCAACCGGGACCGGGCGATATCGGGCCACGGCCATCCCGCCCTGTCCGGGCGGGGGAATGTCGCCGCGCGGACAGCGCGGACGCGTGCCGCCAGCACATATGTGGCCCTCGGAGATTCCTATTCGTCGGGGGAGGGAAACCCGCCCTTCGATGAGGGCACCGATTCCAGGCAGGACGACTGCCATCGCAGCGCGGCGGCCTGGCCGCGCCTGCTCAGCGTCGACGGCCTGGGCCGGATCGCCGCCGGCGGCCATCTGGCCTGCTCCGGTGCCACGATCGATGATCTCCTTTCTCGTGGTCAGCATCCGGATGGCGAGGACTCCACCTCGCAGGTGTCGCGCCTCGCGGAGATCAACGGAAAGACGCCGGTGGGCGTGGTGACCGTGACGGTGGGCGGAAACGACCTCGGTTTCAGCTCCATTCTGGAGACTTGCTTCCTATGGCTCTGCCTACCGCAGCCGGAGAAGGAGGAAAGCAGGATCGACCAAGTGGTGCTCCGCGTACAGAAGGAAGTGATTCCCGCGATTGAGAGGGCGGCGCCGCGGGCCCGTGTCGTCGTGGTCGGCTATCCGCGGCTCTTCCCCCGGCTCATCGGGAACACCACAGGGTGCGGGTGGCTGGCGCCGATCGAGCTCACACACCTCAATCAGGTGCAGGACTATCTTGACGGGCGGCTGAGGGCCGCCGCTACCACCGGCGGGGCGACCTATGTCTCGGTGGCGGACGCCCTGGACGGCCACGAACTGTGCACCCGGGATCCCTGGGTATATGACCTCGGCCTCACCGGTGGAAATCTTCGCGGTCACCCGCTCGCGAACGGCCAGCGGGCGATCGCCGGCATCGTGGGTGCCCGTGCCGGCGCTCCGCTCGGTCCGCCGCCGGCGATTCCCGTCGTCTGACGTGGGGTGTGCCGTTCTTGGCCCTCGTGCTCGGCTGACCGCGACCTGCGTCTGGGATGGGACGCGGAAAGGTTGGCCGGCGGCAGCGTCTGGTTTCTGACAGTCCACACGTTGTCGCTCGGTGCTTAGTATTCGGGTGTCACATCACGGTGGGTGTTGTACGGGGCGCAGGGTGAATTGTTGCGGCCGCAATCGCGGAGGGCCGCCGTCCGGCGCGACGCCACACCGCGCAAGCCCGACGCTCCCGGAAGGACATTTCGGTGACCGAGACTCCTGTGCTACCCCCTCCCTCCGACGCTCCAGCGGTGATCAACAGCCGTCCCGGTCTGCCACTGTCGAAAGTGGCACAGACACTCGGCCCGTTGGAGGACCTCGCCGGTATCTGGATCGGAACCGGATTCAACCTGATCTCACTGCCGGACTTCGACTCCCGACCACCGAGCACCGGGCCGCGGCCGTTCCGGCTCAAACTGAACTCCACGGTGGAGATTCTCGAGTTCAGTCCCATCGGCGGCGCGGTACCGAACCGCGGTTCGAACGGTCAACAGGACATCGACATCTTCGGCCTGCGTTACCTGCAACGTGTCGCCGACGCGACCACGAACGAGGCGCTGCACGTCGAGCCGGGATTCTGGCTGAACGTGCCGCCCACCGTGGTCCCGCCCGGCCCCGCGACCGTGGTCCGCCAGGGCTCGATTCCGCATGGCACCTCCGTGCTGGCCCTCGGTGAACCGCTGACCGTCCCAGGCGGCCCGAGGATCAATCCGGCGGACTCGACGCCCACGAACAATCCCGACACCGGCACGCCGCTGGGCGAGGTCTACCTGAAGCCGTTCGCGCATCCGCGCCTGCCGCGCGGGTTCAAGCGGGCCTACGTCAAGGACCTGAACCTCGCACTGACCGACGCGATCTCCAAGCAGACGATCACCCAGACGGTCGTCCTGCCGGTGTCCACCGCCGCCGCGCGGGGGTCGGCGACGCAGATCGGCGGGCTGGTGAACATCCCGTTCAACATTCCCAACGCCAACGCCACCCGCCTCGACTCGATCTTCTGGATCGAGACCGTCCAGCAGCCGGACGGCGACACGTTCCTCCAGTTGCAGTACACCCAGACCGTCGTGCTGAACTTCCTCGGCATCGACTGGCCGCACCTCTCGGTGGCCACCCTCGTCAAGCAGTAGTGGGGAGCGCCGGGCGGAGCGGGGGAGGCCGGGCCGACGCGAGCACCCGGCCTGGGCGCGTCTGACTTTCCGCTTCGCCCCCAGCCCTGACCCGCTGCCAGCGGCATTCCCCGTCACGCGCGATCCCCTTCGGCAGGTTGAATCCTCCTTTCGCGGGCAGAACCGGACTCGGCGCGGATCACGGCGCCCCCGCGGGGCCTGGCCCCGCCAGAAACGTCCCGTCGCAACGCCGAGGAGCGCCTGTGTTCGGCTTCAGGAGGTTCGTCAACCGAGGCCCGGAGGCCGTCGAACCGACCACCCGGCTCATCCGGCCCGGCCTGGCTGGTGTCAACCGCGGCCGAAGATTTCAGTTGGTCAGCGCCGTGAGCTGGGCACTGAAATCTTGGGATGCGCTGGTATGGACGCCGAGACGTTGGTCGATCTTTCAGTCGGCAGACGCTGGTAGCAGGTGGGGTCTGTTGGTGCTCGGGGCGCTCTCGCGAGAGGTTTCGATGATCGTGGTGCTGTGCAGGGCGGCGCGGATGGTCCGGGCGGGGTCGCCGGCGTGGTAGCGGCGTTCGCTGGGTTCGATGTTGTCGAGGAACTCCTGGTATATGACGGCGTTGGCGAGGTGGCCCAGGGGCGCGGCGATGGCCAGTGCGCGGGCGGGGTCACAGCCGGGTTGGCAGGCTGACCAGGTGGCAGCCCAGACATCGGTCGCGTGCGCCCATTGGTGCTCGGACAGGAACTCGCGGGGTCGCAGTCCGTCCAGGACGGGATGGCCGAAGTGGCTGTCGGAGAAGTCGACCAGGACGGTGCGCTGTCCGTCGGATCGCCAGTTTCCGGGATGGAAGTCGCCGTGGACCAGTGTGTGTGGCAGGCCGCAGGCGTCCAGTTCAGCGACCAGTTCGGGCAGGCGCTGGGCCAGGTCGTGGGCGGCGGTGAGTTCGTCGGCGGTGAGCTCGTCTGCCGCGTCACCGTCGAGTAGCCAGTTGACCTGGTCGATTAGGGCGAGTGGTGTCCGGTCCCGTAGGCCGTCGGGGACCGTTCCCGGCCGCTGGGCGAGCGCGGCCTGTGCCGTGACCAGCCGGCTCACCGCGTCGCGGATGGTAGCCGCCGAGGCGTCCCAGCAGTCTGTGCCGGGCACGTGCTCAAGCAGTACCCGTCCACCCGCGGGGTCAGCCGCCAGGACGGCGGGGACAAGCCGCGGGTCGACCTGCGCGAACGCGCCGATCACGTCTGCCTCGCAGGCGGCGAACGGCGGTGTGGTCTTCAGCCAGACCGGCCCGTGCGTGGTCGGGATCCGGAACACCCCGGCGAGGTTCCAGGTCTTGACCTGCTGCACCGGTCCGCTCGCGGGCCGGCCCGCGGTGCGCAGTGCGGTGTCGGCCCAGCTCATCGCCTCCCGCAGGCCCGCTGGGGTGGCCCATTCGGCTCGTCGGGCAGCGGGCTTGATCCGCGTGTGGTGGTCGATCGGCGCCGGTGCCAGCTGCCGGTCGGATGGTGGCCGGGACGCTTGGACGTGGTAGGTCACATGTCCATCCCGGGCGCCGTCTGCGCAGTCTGCGCCCTCGACGTCGAGCAGTCGCAGCACCATCACGGGCACCCCCAGTTCCTGCCCGATGCGCATCGGCCTTTTCCTCAATGCCCTGGTCACATTTCTGATCATCGCGGCGACCGTCTACTTCATCGTCGTCCTGCCGATCGCCAAGGCGAACGAACTGCGCCGCCGCGGCCACCCGAAGCCCGAGGCCGAGCCCGCGATCAGCGACGAGACCCGGCTGCTCACCGAGATCCGGGACCTGCTGGCCGGTGATACCCGCCGGCTGCCCAGCCAGGGCACCGCCGCCGGCGCCGTCCTCACCGTCGACGGCGAGCAGCCCTCGTGATGGCCACGACGGTGAAGGCGGTCGCCACCCTCGTCACGTGATGGTGGGGGGTGCAGGGTGAGGGAGGGAGAGGCCGGGGCCCGCGGCGAGGACCCGCATGGACTCGTCACGGTCCCGTTCGATGTGCGCGTAGGCGACGCTCTCGGCCACCCGCTCGTTGCCGGACTCGATGGCGCGCAGCAGCTCGGCGTGGCCGTCGAGGGCGTCGTCGGCGTTGAGGTCACTGGTCAGGTAGAACAGCCACATCATCCGTCCGGTGACGGAGCGCATCGCCGAGCGCATGAGGGAGTTGCCGGTCAGGGCGACGACGGCCTCGTGGAACTCGGTGCTGTCCGTCGCGATGCGGTAGGCGTCGCCGGTCGAGACGCCGTCGCGGGAGCGGTCCAGGATGACGCGCAGCGGTGCCACCGAGGTGCCCAGGCCGACCTGGCGGGCGGCGAAGCGGGCGGCCCCGACCTCCATGCACAGCCGCAGGTCGAACAGTTCGTGCGCCATGTCGATCGTCCAGGTCGTGACCACGGCGCCGCGGCGCGGCAGGGTGCGCACGAAGCCGTCGACCGCCAGCAGGGGCACGGCTTCCCGCAGCGGCACACGGGAGACGTCCAGCTCTTGGGCCAGGCGCTGCTCGGCGAGACGGCTGCCCTGCGGGTAGTGGCCGCGGATGATGCCCTCGCGGATCTGGTCGTAGATCCGGTGTGACAGTGAGGCGCCACGCTCCTGCGGCTCAGATGCGGACGTGGTCGGCGTGGCCACTGGACTACTCCTGCCTTCTTCGGTGACGCGCGGGGTCGCGCGGACTGCCGGACCGCCCGCGCTGCGGCGCGTGGGCCGGATGGGCCATGCTCCCACCTGAGGCTTGCCGCCAATACGGAATACTATTTCCTTGATCCTAATCGAGCTTATATGCTCTGACCTGCGAAAGTAGCAAGTATTTAGCCCGGACGAAACAGCAGGTTGTATACCGTTTGCGGCGTGACGAGAGGGATGAGGTCGGCCAGCGCCGACGCCGCGCCGGGCGTGGTGGGGAGGGTGGCGCGGTGAGCGCGCGACCACGGACGATCATGATCGTCAATCCGAACACCACCATGTCGATGACGGACACCGTCGTGACCGGCGCGCGGCGGGCCGCCGCGGCCTCGACCCGGCTGGTCGCCTCGACGGCGTCGCGCGGGGTGGCGTCGGTGGAGAGCAACACCGACGAGGTGTGGGGCGCCCTCGCCGTCGCCGAACAGGTCCGCGCGGCGGAGGCGGGGGGCGCGGGCGGGTGGCCGGTCGACGGGTATGTGGTGGCCTGCTTCGGCGACACCGGGGTGGACGCGGCCCGGGAGATCGCCCGCGGCCCGGTCCTCGGCATGACCGAGGCGGCGCTCGTCACCGCAGCCATGCTCGCCAGCCGCTTCACGATCGTCACCCTGCCGCCACGGACCCGCGAACAGTCGCATCGGGCGCTGCGGCGCACCGGTCTCGCCCACAGGGCGAGCGTGTGGGCCATCGACGAGCCCGTCGCCTCGGTGCACGACGGCTCGCGGCACCTGCTCGACGCGGTGCGCGCACAGGCGCGAGCCGCGATCGACGGCGAGGGCGCGGAGGCGCTCGTGCTGGGCTGCGCTGGCCTCGCTGACCTGGTCGGACCGCTGGCCGCGAGCCTGGACGTCCCGGTCGTCGACGGGGTCGCCGCGGCCGTCACCATGGTCGAGGGCCTGCTCGCCCAGGGCCTGTCGACCTCCCGAGCCGGTACGTACCGCGCCCCGGAGCAGCCCTGGCCGGTGAGCGCGTGAGCACCACCCTGTTCCGCGATGTCCTCGTTTACGATGCCGGTGCGCCTGGCCGTCTCACCGGGCCCACCGACCTCCTGGTCGACGGCAACCGCATCGTGTCCATCGGTGATCGCGACGCCTCCATCGGCGACCGCGGCGACCGCGGTGCCGTCGACGACCGCGGTGCCTTTGGCGACCGCGGTGCCCGCGACCGCCACGGCCGCGATCGGGTGATCGAAGGGGGCGGCCATCACCTGGTGATCCCCGGGCTGGTCAACGCCCATTTCCACTCGCCCGCCAACCATCTCAAGGGCGATCTGCCAAGCCTGCCGCTCGAGCTGTTCATGCTGTTCGAGACCCCGGCGGACACGCCCCGGCCCAGCCCGCGCGAGGCCTATCTGCGCACGATGCTCGGCGCCCTGGAGATGCTGCGGACCGGGACGACCTCGGTCCAGGACGACGCGTTCCTGTTGCCCGCGCCCGATCCGGAGATCATCGACGCGGTGTTGTCCGCCTACGCCCACTGCGGCATCCGGGCCGCCTGCTGGTCAACGCGCTGCCGTCCTCGGCGATCCCGCGGTATGAGAACCGGGCGGCCAACTACTTCCTCCCGGTGTTCGCCGACTCCCAGATCACCACCAACCCGAACCGGCCCTTCTTCGCGACCCAGGCCGCGCGGATGGCGTACCTGCGGTCGATCAACCAGAAGCAGCTGGTCTCCCAGGTCCTCGGGGACACGTTCGCCTCCCCCGCGACCACCGTCTACGGCCGGGGCATGATCCCCGGTGGCGCGGACAAACAGCCCATCACCTACGACCCCTCGGTGATGCGTGCCTACGCGAAGACGGCGACGGTGAAGAGCCTCACCATCGGCTTCCAGACCAACCAGCCCAACGGTCAGAAGATGGCCAACATCATCGCCGCGAACCTGCGCGCCGACGGACTGGACGCCACGGTCCAGGGCTACACCACCGACCAGGTGTTCACCTGGTCGCAGGACCCCACCAAGGGCCCTGACACGTTCATCGACGCGTCCAACGGCCCCGACGGCGGCGACCCATACATGTGGGGACACGTGTTCTGGGACAACGAGGGTGGGATCGACTTCCTGCAGTGCGAGCTGCCGTCGGTGAACGCGACCCTCAACCGGGCCGTCGCCACCGGCGACACCAGCCTGTACGTCCAGGCCGCGCAGGAGTACAGCCGCAACGGCTGCTACCTGCACCTGTCGAACAACAACGACTGGATCGTCGCCCAGAAGTGGATCACGGGGATCCCGCAGGCACACAACATCGGCGCCTTCGACGTCGACTTCAGCAAGATCGGCATCTCCGGGTCCTGACGCGGCGGGCGCGGACCGGCGGCGGCATGGCACGCGTCGTCGCCACCGGTCCGCGCCCGATGAACCCCACGGCTGTTGAGCTCCATGCCCGATGAGCTCCATACCCGCTGAGCCCCGTAGCCGATGAGCACGGAGGATAGACGATGAGCCTCGAAGCGGTGCCCGGCGACGAGCCGAAGGTGGACGGGCTACCGGCGCCGTCCGCCCTGTACCTGGCCGGGCATGCGACGGGCGCGGACGCGAGTGCCGGGATGGCGACCGTGACCGTGGTCGACGTCGGCCCGGCCATCCGGCGCACGGCCGGCGCGACCCGCGGTGACGAACCGGGCGCCACCCACACTCACGCCCGCGGTACCGATGCCGCCCGCGCTGCCATGGCCGCCGACGCCGATGCCGACGCCGATGCCGATGCCGCCGCGGTCGCCGAGCGGCTTGTCGCGTCCTTTCGGAGCACCGGGTTCGCGGTCATCACGGGACATGGTGTCCCACGGGACCTGTTCGACCGGATCTGCGCGGTGTCTGCGGAGTTCTTCGCCCTGCCCCTCGCGGAGAAGATGGCGGTCGGCTTCCCGGCGCCCGAGGTGATCCGCGGGTACGAGCCGGTGCCCGACGACTCCGGGCCCGCACGGGCGCCGAACCAGATGGAGTCGCTGCTGATCAACCAGCTGGAGCCGGTCGGCGACTATCCGGCGGGCAGCGTCGAGGCCCGGCTGTGGCGCTGGCCGAACCTGTGGCCGGCGCGCCCGGCGGCGCTGCGGGCCGTGTGGGAGGAGTACTACCGGGCGATGACCGCGCTCGGTGAGGCGCTGCTGGAGCTGGTGGCCCTCGGCGTCGGCCTGCCACGCGACTGGTTCGCCGGCCACTTCGACCGACACTTCAACAACCTCGCCGTCAACCACTATCCGCCGCGTACCGACGGGCCCGCGGGCACCGAGACGCCGCGCAACCGCCCGCACACCGACCACGGCGCGTTGACCCTGCTCTACCGGCCGAGCGAGCCGGGCGGGCTCGAGGCGTTCGCCGACGGCCACTGGTGGCAGGTGCCGTTCCTGCCCGGCTCCCTGGTCATCAACGTGGGTGACATGCTGGAACGCTGGACGGGCGGCCTGCTGCCGGCCACCCCGCACCGGGTGGCGGACTCGGCCGGGTCGGCGGCCGGTGGGCGCTACTCGATCGCCTACTTCCAGCAGCCCAACCCCGACGCGCTGATCGTCCCGGCCCTGCCGCCGACCTCCGGGCGTCCCGACTACACCCCGGTGCGCGCCGGCGAGCACATCTCCCGTAAGGAGCTCGGCTACCACACCGTGGCCGCGCTCGACGCCCACGCCTGACCCGCCCGCCCAGTCCCGCCTCGCGTCCGGCGCCGGGGCGCCCGCCGGACGTCGGCCTCCGCCGACGGGCAGCCACGGCCCGTCTCGTCAGGGCGCGTCGGAACCGGCGTCGGCGAGGGTGGCCAGGCCGTCGAGGAGCCAGTCGAGGATCGCCTCGAAGCTCTGCGGGGCCTCGTCGTGGCGGGTGGGATCGGTGGCCAGGCGGGCGAAGTGCGGATGGCGGCCGGACGCCGTGACGCGGTCCAGCCAGGGGGCGGCCAACGCGGCGAGCTCCGCGTCGGTGCGCACGCCGATGCGGGCGCGCATCGTGTGCTCCTCCAGCAGGGCGAGACCCGAGCCGAAGACGTGGCCGAGAACGGTGGAGACGAATCCCATCCGGGTGGCGGCGGGCAGGCGCAGGGGGTCGAGTTCGGCGAGGACCGCCTCGTGGACGTCGAGCGCGTGCGGACCCCAGGGCGGCCGGCTGAACGCGAGCCGGGCGAACCAGGGATGCGCCTGGATGGCAGCCCAGCCCGAAAGGCCGAGGCTTCGCAGCGCCGGGCGCCACCCCTCACCGCGGGTGACCGTGATCAGTCCGTAGACGTGGTCCGCCATCAGGTCGGCGAGCCCGTCCTTGTTGCCGACGTGGCGGTACAGCGCCATGGGGCTGCGGACCTCGAGACGGGTGGCGAGTTCCCGCATGGTGATCTCGCCGGTGGCCCGCCCGTCGGCGAGGGCGACCGCGGCGGCCACCGCCGCGCTGCGGGGCGAGGCGGGCCCCGCCCTTCTCGACAGCTACGGCGCCGAGCGGCGCCCCGCCGGCTGGTTCGCCGCCGACCAGTCCACCCGCCGCGGGCGCACCTTCCTCACGCGGGGCGCACCCGACCCGACGCTCGCCCACCCGTTGGTGCTCGCGGCGGGCGGCTTCCAGTACCCCTCCGGGGCGTTCGTCCCGGACGGCAGTGTGGAGCCCACCGACCGCTTCGCCCCGACCGGACGGGTCGGCACCCGCGTCCCGCACCGCTGGCTCGACGCCGCCCGCACCCGCTCCACCCTGGATCTCGCCGGGCCGGACTGGGCTGTCCTCGACGCTCCCCAGGGCGATCACCCGATCGGGTCCGGTGCCGACTTCCTCGCCGCGGCGGAATGCCTCCTGCTGCGCCCCGACCACGTGGTCGCCTGGCGCGGTCGGGCCATGGATCAGGCCGCCCAGGTGCGTGCGCGCCTGCTCGCCGGGGTGTAGTCCGATCGGGCCCTGTGCGCCGCTCCCTCAGGCGGGTAGCCAGGTGCGGCGGTCGCGGGCCGCGGTGTAGATCCGCTCGACGCGGTCCGGGGACCAGACACCGGTGGCGTGGGCGAAGGCGTCGGCGAGCTGGGTGTGATGGTTCGCGTAGACGTCCCGCAGGCTTGGCGTGACCTTGAGTGTGTCCGCCTCGACAAAGGCGAGTACGCCGGCGACGGCCACCTCGAATCCGCAGGCCCGGGTGAGAATCCGGGAGGCCCGCTGCGCCTCGGCCCGGGATTTGCGGACATGTGGATATGGCCGGCCGTTGACGGTGGCGGCCTCGTCGCCCACCCATATCCGGCTGCCCTGGTGATATTTGGTGTTCACACTGAAAACGCCGCCGGGCCCGATCAGCAGATGATCAATGTCGGTGGTGTCGGACAGTGGAATCGAGTGCAGCACGCGCCACCCGGCGGTGGTCAGCCAGTCGAGCTCCGCGGCCACCATCCGCTCGCCGGCCAGGCCCTTTCGCCAGCTTTCGGTCTCGGGCCGGCCGCGGCGCAGCAGACGCCGGACGAGTCCCCGCCAGAAACCGGGGCGCAGCTCCGCGAGCTTGGCCGCCAGGGCCGCACCGGGTGGATTGGCCGCCAGATCGCCGCCCCCGTCGGCCGGGACCGCATCCTGAGGCGGCAGGCCTTCCGCGCTCACCCGGGGTTGCGGCACTTTCAGATCGGGCAGGTACGGCGCGAGGGCGGCCAGCACCTTTTCCCGTTCCACGTCGATGAGGAGGGCGAGTTCGCTGGTCCGCCGATCGAACCAGGCGGCACTGCGGCCATCGGGAAGATTCACATAGAGCCGGTCCTGCCCGAATCTCCGCCAGGGCGTGACCTGTAGATCATGGGTATTCGGCTTGTTCGAGCCACGTCGCACATCCATGCTGCGTCCCATCCACGAGGAGATGACGACAGGAAAAGTCAGCAGCAGGAATCGGGCCGTCTGGCTGGATCATGGCCGTCCGGCTGAACTGACATCGTGGTGACAACAATCATGGTGAGCCTATCGGTGGTGTGACGTCACTTCCACCGATATGGCTGGGTCCGCGGCAGATATTCCGGCATTCCATACCGCCTGACCGGCGGGGCCGGTGTCACGGACAGGCAGTGGCCCGGTGGTGCCGCGCGGCGCGCATCGATCCTCGCCGCGCCCGGGTCGTGCTGAGGGCCCAGGCCCGCGATCCGCGCCGACGCCGGCTCGGGACACCCGCGGCGATCACGACCCGTCCGCCGCCGAACAGGCCGCCGGACACTGTGTGATCAACCGCCTCGTGGTCGTCGGCGTCGGTGAGACGCCGGATCATCCCGATCATTCGCCCTGAGGGCCCGACCGCGGTGCCCGCCACACCGGTGAGCCCCATGCCCACGGGGACGACAACATCACCGACGGTGCCGATCTCGGCGGTGGGGCGCGAACGGGGCTGGCCGAGGAAGCCGACCGACGCGCGAGGCGCGAGAACACGCTCTCGGCCGGCCGCAGCGGCATTGGCGGCAGCGGTGATCGTCGGGCCGGTGAGCGCCACCGGGGACGAGGACGCACCGTTGGCCACGACGGACGGAGTGACCTGCGGCTCCACCCGGGCCAGCTCCTCGCGGACCTCGTCAAGCAGGTCGGCGAGCCGGATGCCCAGCGCCCGGCAGATCGCCGCGAGAACCTCCGAGGACGCCTCCTTGCGGCCCCGCTCGACCTCGGACAGGTATGGCATCGATACACGTGCGGCATCCGAGACGTCACGCAGTGTGCGCTGTTGGGCGAGTCGCCGCCGTCGCAGCGCCTGCCCGACCAGCAGCCTGAGCAGCGGCACCTCGACCTGCCGGTCGGTCATCGCCACCGGGCCCACCCTTCGACGCTCGCACCGGCCATCAGCGCCACCCGCGCCGAAGGTCAGACCGGGCCCCTGGCGGGTCCGATCCGCGCGCCAGCGTCGACGACGTCACTCGTACCCCAGAGCGTATCCGCTCACCAGACGCGAGCGAGGGCGATCCCTGTGGGCGAGCGGTTCCGCGGAACCCCCGGCTCTGGCCCCACGACCGCCGTGAGGGACTGTCGCTCCCCGCGGGGCGAGATGGCCCGGTCGGCCCAGGCCGTCCGTTGAGGCCAGATCGTCCGGTCGGGCTTAGGCCGTCTGGTCGGGCCACGCCGTCAATGTCGGCCAGGCCGTCCGGTCGGGCCATGCCGTTAACGTCGGCCAGGCCGTCCGGTCGGGCCATGCTGTCGGGACGGGTCACCGTCTGGTCCGGCCAGGTCAGCCAGGTCGGTCTGGCGGATGCAGCAGTGGACGCCGACGACCTGGTCGACGATCTGGCTGACGGCGAAGTCGCCGGCGGCGGACAGGTAGGCGAGCGCCACCTGCGGCGGAAGGCCGTACCGTTCGCCGAGAAACGCAACGGCGTTGCGCGTCGCGGCCCGCATCGCCGCGCCGAGGTCCGGGTCGAGGCCCGCGACGATGTGCAGCGCGTCCCCGCCCGCGCGGGGAGACGTGCCCATGGAGAGAGCCGTACCCCCCGATGGGGCTACACCCGTCGATGGGGCTACACCCGTCGATGGGGCTACAGCCATCGATGGGGCTGCACCCGCCGATGGGGCTATGCCCGTGGAGGGGGCCGTGTCCGCCCAGGGGGCGCTGAGTGTGCGGGCCAGCCGGCGGGCGCCCTCGTCGGCGTGCACGGTCAGGCGGACCAGGGCCCGCAGCGGTGCCTCGAAGGCGGTGAGCGCCACCTCTCCGTCGCCCTGGGCGAAGTGTGGGTCGCCGACGTAGAACAGTGCGTCGGGCACCTGGACGGGCAGGTAGAGGCGGGCGCCGAGGCCCAGGTGGCGGATGTCGAGATTGCCGCCGTGCGGTCCGGGTGGCACCGAGTGGACCGGCGTCTCGCCCGCCACGGCCACTCCCATGATCCCGAGGAACGGGCGCAGGGGGAAACGGACCGCCCGGCCGTCGCCGACGGGAAGCACCCCCCGATCGCCGTCGGTGTGCGCGACCAGGCACACCGACGGGACCGGCGCCCCGGGGGGGAGGCCCGGCGGGGCGATCGGCATCTCGCCGGGCAGCGCGCCCCGGCCGTGCCGGTTGCTGATCACACCGTAGGGCGCCCGGCGGGTCAGCTCCAGAATCTCGACCTCCAGCACGTCCCCGGGCCGCGCGCCGGTGACGGCCACCGGCCCGGTGACGACGTGTGGGCCGGCGACGTCGGGCTGGTGGCGACGTCCGGAGTCGAGCAGGGCCAGCACGTCGTCGAGGATCCGGTCGCCGGCGACGCCCGCCGTCCCGAAGAACCCCCGAGGGTCACTGCCCTGGTCGACGAGTAGCCCCTCGTGGCTGATCGTGTCGAACCGTACGGCCGCACCGGAGGGCACCCGCAGCATCGGCCGGCTCGCCGCGTTCGGCAGCAGACCCCAGCCGACCTCGTCCGCCCGCGCCGGGAGATAGGGCGCGTCGGCCGGTACGCCGACCCCGCCGTGCAGAATCGCCGCGGTGCGCAGAACATCGCTGAGCTGCAGATACACGGGCCGCGACGCTGCCACACCCGCATGTCAGCGGTGTAACCACGTCGTCCCCAGCGCCCCGCCGCCGGATCGTGAGGAACGAACCGCGGGACGGCGGCGCCATCGTGACGCAACGGTGCGGCAATCCGGGGGTAAACCGCTGGTCGCAGCATGTTCGTGTGGCCGACATCCGCCTTGGTGCTACCCGGAACTCGTGGGGGGTGTCGGCCGGGCACGTCGACCTGCGTCGCAGCCTCGTCACGTCACACCCGGTAACGGTCGACGCGCGTCCGCAGCGGCTCACCCTCGACCTCGCGCGCAGCGCGGTCGTCGTCGTCGACATGCAGAACGACTTCTGCCACCCCGAGGGCTGGCTCGCGTCCCTCGGGGTGGACATCAGTCCGGCCCGACGGCCCATCGAGCCGCTGTGCCGGATCCTGCCCGCGTTGCGCGCGGCCGGGGTGCCGGTCGTCTGGCTGAACTGGGGGAACCGGCCGGACCTGGCCAACGTGCCCCCCGGCGTTCGGCATGTGTACGACCCTGATGGGCGCGGTGGTGGCCTCGGCGCGCCGGCGCGCCCTGGTGGCAGTCCCACCCTGCAGGCGGGCAGCTGGTCAGCGGCGATCGTCGGCGAGCTGGCGCCGCCCGCGGACGACCTGCGAATCGACAAGTACCGGATGAGCGGCTTCTTCGACACCCCGCTGGATGCGGTGCTACGCAACCTCGCGGTGACCACCCTGCTGTTCGCCGGGGTGAACTCCGACCAGTGCGTCCTCGCGACCCTGTCGGATGCGGCCTGCCTCGGCTACGACGTCGTGCTGCTCGAGGACTGCGCGGCGACGACCTCCCCGGCGTTCTGCCATGACGCGACCGTCTACAACGTCGCCCAGTGCTTCGGCTTCGTCGCCCGGTCAGGCTCCCTCGTCGACGCGCTCGCAACCGATACCGAAACGGGGTCAGCCACCGCCGCCCCCGCATGCGCCGCCCCCGCATGCGCCGCCCCCGCATGCGCCGCCCCCGCATGCGCCGTCACCGGTGTCGACGCTCCTACCGGCGGGAGGTGAGAGATGGCCATCGCACCGATCCTGATCCCGCCGGACGCGCTGGAGATGCGTCACATCAGCGCCGGTGACACCGTCCGTCTCGCGGTGCTCGCCGGTCCGGAGATCTCGCCGGTCACGGTGCTGCTCGAGGCCTGGGACGCCGGCGGCGCGCAGCCGTCCAACAGCCATCCGGTCTCCACCGAACTGTTCGTGTTCCTGCGGGGGACGGGCGTGGCCGTCTGCGACGGCGCGGAGGTTCCCGTCGCCGCCGGGGCGACGCTCGTGCTGCCACCGACCTCGCTGCACCGCATCCGCAACACCGGCCGCGGCCGGATGTACGCCCTCACCCTCATGTGCCCAGACGACGGGTTCGCCGCACTCGTGCGCCGCGGCCCGCTCGCCATCACCGACAGCGAGGACCGCGCCGTACTCGCCGATCTCCCGCCCGGACTTCCCCCACCGCCGCCTGCGTCATCGTCGTCCGAGAGCGCACCGTGACGGCCGCTGTCCGGCCGCCGCTGGCGGCTGCGGACTGGTTCGCGCTGCATCCACTTGCCGCCCGCACCTGGCTCGTCGCCGAGCCGGGGCACGTCAACTGTTTCCTGGTCGAAGGTGACGAGCGCGCGGTGCTCGTCGACACGGGGCTGGGCCTCGCCGACATCCACGCCGCCGCGCGCACCCTGACCGACCGGCCGATCCTCGCGGTCAACTCGCACGGTCACGACGATCACCGTGGGGGAAACTGGCTGTTCGACGACGTCGCCGCGCATCCCGACGCCGCCCGGGCGCTGACCGAGGCGGTGCCAGCCGAGCGCCTGGCCGCCTATCTGCGTGTGGCCCGCGAGCAGTACGCCGCCTATGTTCGGCTCCGCGACGACGACGGACGGTTCTTTCACCAGTTCACCGCCGAGACGACTCCGCGCCCGGTGCCACCGGCTGCCGACGCCTGGACGGTGCCCGCGGGGCCGGCGCCCGGCCCGCTGCGCGACGGACAGCGCCTCGACCTCGGCGGCCGTGAGCTGACGGTGCTGCACACCCCCGGCCACTCCCCGGACTCGCTGTGCCTGCTGGACGAACGCGCCGGGCTGTTGTTCGCTGGCGACACCCTCATCACCGGCGACTTCTGGGTCCATCAGCCGGATGCCGCGATCGAGATGTACGCCGCCACCCTGCGCGCACTGCACCACCGTGTGGACGGCGCGGTGCGTGAGATCTACCCGGCGCACACCCTGCGCTACCGGGTAGGGCCGGACTTCCTGCGCCGCGCCGCCGACGCCTTCGAGCAGGTCGTCGCGGGACGCGTCCGTGGGCGGCCCGGCACCGATCTGCTGCGTCGCCCCGTCCAGCGCCACGACTTCGCCGACTTCAGCATCCTGCGCCCGCCCGTCCCCGCCGCGGCATCCGCCGTCGCCCATCCCGTTGGCTCTGCCTCCATTGCGACCCCTCCCGATCCCGCCACCCCCGATCCCGCCCCTCCCGCTCCCGCCGCTCCCGCCATCGCCGCTCCCGCCGCTGCGGTCCCGGCCGTCGCCGTCGGCCTTGATCGCGCCCCCGACCCCGACGTGCCGGCGGAGCTCCGTGGCCAGGATTCGGGGCTGGGGGAGGCGTTCGTCCGGTACGAACGTGCGCTCATGGCCGGCGACGTCGACATCCAGCGAGAGATGTTCACGGCCACCGACGACGTGGTCCGGGTCGACCCGGCCGGAGCCGTCATCGGCCCGGCGGCACTCGCGGCCTACCGGGCGTCCCGGCCGACGCCCGGTCCGCGCCGGCTGCGGGCCCTGCACACGGTCCGAAGCCCCGGGGAGACCGTCGTCACCGTGTCGACGAACGAACGGCTCGACCCGCGTGGCCTGGTGACCGGCCAGAGCGTCCAGACCCAGGTGTGGGCCCGCACCGGCGACGGCTGGCGGGTGATCGCCGCGAGTGTGACACCGCTGGATCATCCTGCGCCGTCGGATCACGGCGGGCGGTCGGATCGCACGGCGCCGGAGGACTCTCGCGGCGCGGGAGAACGGTGAGCGGGGACCGTCCGTCCCTAGCGCGGCGGGAATCCACGGCGCGGCGGGAATCCTCGGTGTGGCGGGATCATGGTGACCCGCTGCTGCCACCGGTGGCCAGCGGCGCACTCGACGGCCTGCGCGTGGCGGTGAAGGATCTGTTCGCCGTCGGTGGTTACCGCATCGGCGCCGGGAACCCCCGTTATCTCGCCGAGGCATCGGTGGAGCTGACGGACGCCTCGGCGGTGGCGATGCTGCGTGCGGCCGGCGCGTCGATCGTCGGCATCGCCCAGACCGACGAGCTCGCCTTCGGCCTGACGGGCGCGAACGCGCACTATGGCACACCTCCCAATCCGGCGGCGCCCGACCGGGTCAGCGGTGGGTCGAGCAGCGGGCCGGCATCGGCGGTCGCCCGCGGCGAGGTCGACATCGGCCTGGGTACGGACACCGCGGGCTCCATTCGGGTCCCCGCGTCGGTGTGCGGGTTGTACGGGCTGCGCCCGACGCACGGCGCCGTGCCCGTCGCGGGCATGCTCGGCCTCGCCCCGTCGTTCGACACGGTCGGCTGGCTCACGGCCGACCCCGACGTGCTGCGCAGCGTCGGCGACGTCCTGTTGACACCGATGCCGCCGCCGACGAAACCGACGCGGCTGCTCGTCGTCGGCCCACCCGTCGACCCACCCGTCGGCACCAGACTCTCCGCGGCCGGACCGGCGATCCTGCCGGGGCCAGTCGGGCCAGTCGGGCCAGTCGGGCCAGTCGGGCACGCGGGCCCATCTGGTCCATCCGGGCCAGTCGGTCAGGCGGAGTCCGAGGGGATGGGCGGGCTGGCGGGGCTTCGCGCCGTCGCGTCCAGGCTGGCGGATGTCCTCGGCGCGGATCTGGTGGTCGGACCGGTGCGGGAGGATGACGACCTCGACGGGCTGCTCACCGCCTTCCGCGCGGTGCAGGCCGCGCAGGCCTGGCAGCTGCACGGCGCGTGGGTCGACGCGCATCCCGGGGCGCTGGGGGAGGCGGTCGAAGCGAGATTTCGGTTCGGCGCGAGCGTGGACGCGGACCTTGAACGGGCCGCGCGCCGACGCATCGCGCAGGGCCGGGAGCGCCTGCTCGACCGGCTCGGTGACACGACCTGGGTGGTGCGTCCCGCCACGGCCGGACCGGGGCATCCGCGCGCCGCCGGGTCCCGCGTGACCGAGTCATGGCGGCAGGCGACGTTAGGCTGCACCGTCGTGGCGAGTGCCTACGGACTGCCCAGCTGTGTCGTTCCCATGGTGGCAGCCGGCCCACCGGTCGGTGTCGCCGTCGTCGGCCCGCCCGGAGCGGACCGGGCCCTGCTCGACGCCGCGGTGGCCCTCGGCCGCCCGATCGTCCCGTGACAGCCTTCCCCGAGGAGGTCGGGGTCCGTCTGGGCGGGGCCGTGCGGGCCCAGCGGCGTGCGCTCGGCCTCACCCTCGTCGAGGTCGCCGGCCGAGCGGGCCTGAGTCATCCCTTCCTGAGCCAGCTCGAACGAGGCCTGGCCCGCCCGAGCATGCGGTCGCTGACCGCGATCGCCTCCGCACTGAGCACCAGCGCGCAGGCGTTGATGGCCGCGGCGGAGGAGATCCCGCTACCTGACGTGGCGCCGGCCACGGGGTCGGTGAGTGTCGTGCGTCACGACACCACCGCCGTCTCCTCTCCCGGCGGGTCGGTGCGCACGCTCGTCCGGGGCGAACGGGCGATGCTGCCGTCCGAGTATCTCGGTGCCCCGCCCACGTTCCGCGAGTACTTCCGCCATGACGGCGAGGAGTTCGTCTACGTCGTCGCCGGTCGCATCGAGGTCGACCTCGACGGCTCGCGCCACCAGCTCGCCGCCGGCGAGAGCGTCTACTACGCCGGGGGCGTCCGGCACCGCTGGCGGGCGCTGGACGACGGCGAACCCGTACGCCTCGTCGTTGTCCAGCAGAACCTCACAGGCCCCGCCGCCCCGCACGGCGAGTCTCGGCGGTCCAGGGTGTAGAAACCCAGGGCCGAGCCGGCCAGGAGCCGAGCCGTCCAGGAGTCGTGGCGGCCGGGAGTCGAGCTGGCCAGGTGTACCCCCCTGATCGGGCCATGTCTGTGATGGGGCACACGTTCGGGTCATCGCCGAGGCTTATTCTGAGCTCGCGCCGCAGCTCCGGCGCGTCCCCCGGTCCGGGCGGCCGCCGGCATGGTCCGGGCGCCGACTGATGGAGGGCCCCATGCTGAACCTGGCCGTCGTTCTGGAGGAGTCGGCGCGTACCTGGCCGGACCGCGACGCGGTGGTGCTGGGTGAGTACCGCCTGACCTACGCGCGTCTCGACGCGGCCGCGCGGCAGGTCGCCGCGGCGCTCGCGGCCCGCGGCATCGGCCCCGGTGACCGGGTGGCGCTGACCTGCCCGAACCTGCCCGCCTTTCCCGTCGTCTATTTCGGGATCCTCAAGGCCGGGGCGACGGTCGTGCCACTGAGCGTCCTGCTCACCGAACGGGAGGTCGCCTTCGCGCTCGTGGACGCGGGGGTCAAAGCCTACTTCTGCTTCGAGGGAACGGCGGAGCTCCCCATGGGCCGGGCCGGGCAGGCCGCGTTCCGGACCGCCCAGGCCTGTGAGTCGTTCGTGCTGATCACCCTTGATCCGTCGGGCCGGCCGTCACCGGATCTGTTCGGGCCGCCCACCACGCCGCCCACCACGCCGCCCGGCGAGGGCGGTACCGGGCTGGGTGACGACGACGTGGAGACCTTGGCGCAGATCACCGAGGGGCTGCCCGAGGACTTCGACACGGTCCCGACCAGCGAGAGCGACCCCGCTGTCGTGCTCTACACCAGTGGGACGACCGGGTCACCGAAGGGCGCGGAGCTGACCCACTCCAACATGGTCCTCAACGCGACCGTGTCGGCCGAGGTCTTCGGCGCGGCCGAACGCGATGTCCATCTCGTCGCGCTGCCCCTGTTCCACGCCTTCGGGCAGACCACCAACCTCAACGCCGGGCTGTTCAGCGGCGCGACGCTGGTGCTGTTGCCCCGCTTCGAGCCCGAGGCCGCGCTCGCCACCCTGCTGCGCGAGTCGGTCACGTTCTTCGCCGGTGTTCCCACGATGTACTGGGCGCTGTTGCACTCGCCCGCGGCGGCCGGGTTCGATCTCGACCGCATCGCGGACAACCTGAGGCTCTGCGTCTCCGGCGGGTCGGCGATGCCCGTCGAGTTGCTGCGCACCTTCGAAGGCCGCTTCGGCGTCGCCATCCTGGAGGGCTACGGACTGTCGGAGACGAGCCCGGTGGCCACCTTCAACCGGGCCGACCGGCCGCGGCGGGCCGGGTCGATCGGCCTGCCCATCTGGGGGGTGGAGGTACGGGTCGTCCGCGAGGACGGCAGCACCGCGGCGGTCGACGAGACGGGCGAGCTCCGCGTGCGCGGGCACAACGTGATGCGCGGCTACCTGGGCCAGCCCGAGGCGACCGCGGCGGCGATCGACGCGGCCGGCTGGTTTCGCACGGGGGACCTTGTCCGCCGCGACGCCGACGGCTACCTCTACCTCGTCGACCGACTCAAGGAGATGATCATCCGGGGCGGGTTCAACGTGTACCCGCGGGAGATCGAGGAGGTACTTCTCACTCATCCGGAGATCAGCCTCGTCGCCGTGGTCGGGGTGCCCCACGAGCGCCACGGCCAGGAGATCAAGGCGTTCGTCATCCGTGAGCCCGGCGCGACCCTCACCGCGGACGAACTGATCGCCTGGTCCCGTGGGGTCCTGGCCGCCTACAAGTATCCGCGGCTGATCGAGTTTCGCGACACGCTGCCGATGACTGCGGCGGGCAAGATCCTCAAGCGCGCCCTCGTCGGCCCGGCCGAACCCGTGGTCAAGCCCGGCTGAGCGCTACCGGCGGCCACTCTCGGCCTGGGCCCCCCGCTCGGGCCCGAGCCCATGCGGTGCTCGCGCCGGCCAACCCCGGGACGCGGCCGGCCGCGAGAGCCGGTGTGACGTTGCTGGTCAGCAGGTTTTGCGTCGGTGAAATGCGGGGCTGACGGGCGCGTCATGGCAACGCGCGAGCATGTTGATCCCATCAACATGCGGAGGTGGTGGCGTTGCGGATCGGCGTGTTCCTGTTCGGTGGGGTGGAGATGACCGACGCTGGCCCCGGCGGCACCGAGCCCACCGAGCGCCGCTACGACCAGGCCGCGTTCGACCATGCCCACCACGAGCTGCTGGCCTGCGGCGAGTTCGCCGAGACCCTGGGGTACGACAGCTTCTGGCTGACCGAGCATCACTTCCAGCACGAGGGCTATGAGGTCGTCCCGAACGGGCTGCTCTTCTCCGCGTTCCTCGCCGCGCGGACCAGCCGGATCCGGATCGGCACCATGTTCAACGTGGTCGGCCAGTGGCATCCACTGCGACTGGCCGAGGACTTCGCGCTGCTCCACAACCTGTCCGGCGGGCGGGGGATCCTCGGCGTCGGCCGCGGCACTGTACCTCGGGAGATGCTGCCACTGACCGCGGGCATGGTCTCGGTCGGCTCGTACGACAACCCGACCGCCGCGGCCGCCGACGCGCGCAACCGCGAGATCACCGAGGAAGGCCTCGACATTCTGCACCTCGCGCTCACGAACGAGCGGTTCCGCTACGACGGGCGGCATTTCCAGCTGCCGCCGCCCGGCATTCCCGACCGTGGTGGCGAGGTCCGCGAGCTCACCCTCGTCCCCCGACCGCGCCATCCGTACGAGACCTGGCAGGCCGTCACCAGTCCGCCGACGCTGCGCGCCGTGCCGACCCGCGGGCTTGGCGGTGTGTTCTGGTTGAAGGAGCGGCACCGGCTCGCCGCCGACTGGCATGCCTTCGCCGACACCTTCGCCGCGGCCCACGGCCGGCCGCTGGTCCGCGGCGAACGCCGGATGCTCGTCCTCAACGTCGCCGTCGACGACACCCGTGCCCGCGCCATGGCGGCCGTGCGCGCCGGCCACGACGAGTTCTGGCGCTTCCTCGCCCCCTATGGCTGGGGACGCGGCTACGTCGGACCCGATGGCCACCCGGCCGGCGGCGGGTTCGTGCCTACCCTTGAGGACTCCATGGCCCAGGGCCCGTGGGCCGTCGGCACCCCCGCTGACGTCGCCACGCACCTCGCCGAGCTCGACGAGCTGCTCGGTCTCACCGACCTGGTGATCTTTCCCGGCATGCCCGGTGACCCCTACCCCCGCGTTCGCGAGCAGATGGAACGCTTCGCCCGCGAGGTCGTGCCGATGCTCCCCACCCGCGTCCCGGTCGCGTCGTGACCACCGCACCCCCCGCGCATGCGGGCCATCCCGCCAGTCCGGGCCGTGCTGCTGGTTCTGGCTGTGCTGGCGATTCGGGCTGTGCTGCCAGTCCGGGCTATGGCGCGGGTTCGGGCCATGCCGCGCACCTCGTATCTCGCCTGTTCGGACCAGGAACGACGGAGGGGGTCCGATGAACCGTCGGTTCGCGGAACTGCGCGGTCCCGAGGCCGCGGAGCTGTCCCCGCAGGCGGTGGCCGTGCTGCCCATCGGGTCGATCGAGCAGCACGGGCCCCACCTGCCGGTCAACACCGATCTCGTCGTCGCCGAGGCCCTTGCCCGCGACGCGGTGGCCGTGTTCGGGGATGCCTGTGACCTGTGGCTGCTACCGACGCTCGCCTACTCGAAATCCAACGAGCACGCCTGGTCGCCCGGAACGATGTGGCTGTCCGCCACGACGCTGCTCGCCGTCCTCGACGACCTTGCGCGCTGTCTTGCGACCACGGCGGTGCGCCGGCTCGTGTTCCTCAACGGCCACGGCGGCAACAGCGCACTGCTGCAGGTCGCCGCCCGCGATGTGCGCCTGGCCCACGGGCTGCGCACGTTCGTCATGCACCCGTCGCTACCCGCTGACCACGGCGGTACCTCGCCCGCGACGGAACTCGGCATGGGCATTCACGCCGGCATCGACGAGACGTCGCTGCTGCTGCACCTGCAACCGGACCTCGTGCGTCTGGACCTGGCGGTACGCAGCGTCCCCGAGCAGATCGCCGACTACCACCGGGTCCGTTTCGGTGGCCCGGTCTCGTTCGGCTGGCTGTCAGACGACTTCGGCACTAACGGGACGATCGGCGACCCCACCGGCGCCACCGCCGAGCGCGGCCGGCAGCTCTACGCGGCGATGCTGGCCACCGCGGGGGAGTCCCTCGCCGAGATCGCCCGCTTCGACCCACGCTCCCCCCGATGAGGAACGCTCTGCCCGACTCCGACTCCGACTCCGACCCGACGCGCGTCGCCTCCGCCGCCGCCTTCTCCGCCTGCTCTGCCTCGGGCCTCTCCGCCTCCGCCGCCTCTGCCCCCTCCGCCGCGGCAACCGGCTTTCGGCTGGCCAGTGCAGGGCCGGGGCGTGCGGACGGTGCGGGAATGGCCAGCTCGTGCCAGGCTGACGAGCTGCCGGCCAGCGTCGATGTCGTGGTGGTCGGAGGTGGCCACAACGGGCTGACCTGCGCGGCCTATCTGGCCCGCGCGGGCCGGTCGGTCGTGGTTCTCGAGGCCCGCGACGACGTCGGCGGCTGCGCGTCGACCGTCGACGCGATCGGCGCCCGGGTCAACATCTGCAGTTGCGATCACACGATGGTGCTGGCCAGCGGCATCGTCGAGGAGCTGGAGCTTGGTGCCTACGGACTGCGCTACCTGGACGTCGACCCGATGGGAATCGCCATCGGGTGGGGCGATGAGCCGGTGTTCGTCCAGTGGCGATCGGTCGAACGCACCCTGGACGGCCTGGCCAGCGCGCATCCCGCGGCCGCGGACGCCTACCGGCGCTACCTGACGGTCGCCCTGCCCGCGGCCCGTCTGGTCCAGGCGGTCCAGCAGGCCCGGCCGGCGGCCCCCGCGATCGCGGGCAGCGTGGCGCGGTGCCGGCTGCGCGGGGCGGCGACAGTGCTTGCCTGGGCTCGTGCGAGCCTGCAGGGCGTGCTCGGCTCATTCGGCCTGCCACCATGGTTGATCGCCGCCGCGCACACGGGCGGCCCGGCGGTGTGGGGACTTGCCCCGGACGTGCCGGGCAGCGGCATCGGCGCACTCGGATTCGCCCTGCGTCACCTCATCGGCGTCGCCCGGCCGGCGACGGGAGCTCAGCCGCTACCGCACTCCCGTCGCCGGCCTGTACCTCACCGGCGCCGGCACCTTTCCTGGCGCGGGCGTCTGGGGGGCAAGCGGTCGCAACGCCGCCCGGGTCGTCCTTGGCCACCGAGCGATGTAGCCGCGGCCCACGGCCGCAGCGGCGTTCCGGGTCCATGCCGGCGTCTCGGCATCTCGGCGCGATAGCGAGGATGGAGATAGAACTTTTCAGAGGCAGACGACGATCCGTGGAGGAATCGGCATGATCTCCAACGACGCGCCCGGACGCATCACCGAGCAGGTGCTGGCGGGCCCGGACGGCGCGGACCTCACCGAGGGGGAGCCGGGTCGCGTGCTTGGCCTCACCGGGGCGATCAACCTGCGGGATGTCGGCGGCTACCGGACCGTGGATGGCCGCAGGGTGCGCTGGCGGGCGCTGCTGCGCTGCGGGGCGATGCACGCACTGGACGATGACGCCCGCTCCACCTTCGCCGACATCGGCCTGCGTACCGTCGTCGATCTGCGGGAGATCTCCGAGGTCACCCGCGAACCCGACGCGCTCGGCACCCTGCCGGTCACCTCCCGGCATATTCCCATCTACACCCGCGCGGCGTCCGGGCAGGGATCGGCCGCGAAGCCCGCGTCCGGGCAGGTCGTGCCGCCTGCGTCCAGGCTGGGCGGGCTGGGCGGGCAGCCCGCGGCGGAAGCAGGTCCGCGGGCGGACGCGCAGCAGCCGGCCGGGCAGCATCGTCAGGACAGCGCGGGCGAGGCGGTCGCGGTGGGTGCCGCCACCGCCGTACGGACGCTTGGGTCCGACGGCGCACCCATCACCCTTGAGTCGGTCTACAACCTCGCCGTTGACGAGCGCGGGGACCGACTGACTGCCGCGGTGCTCGCCCTCGCCGCGCCCGGCGCGCTGCCCGCCCTTGTGCACTGCAGCGCCGGCAAGGACCGCACCGGCATGGTGATCGCCCTGGTTCTGGCGCTGCTCGGAGTGCCAGACGACACGATCGCCGCCGACTACGCGCTGACCGCCCGCTACCTGATCGGGGAGATCGCCGAGGCAGTGTCGGTCGCCCCAAACGGCAAGCGGGTGCCTGAGCAGCTCATGGGCTGCCCTCCCGAGCTGATCGTCGCGACCCTTGCCCGTATCCGCGCCCGTCACGGTGACATCCCTGCCTTCCTACTGGCCCACGGCGCCACCCCCGCCGCCCTCGACACGCTCCGCGAGGCCCTGCTTGACGACGGTTCGGCGCGGTGACGGCGGTCGGCGAGGTTCTGACCCAATGGCCATGACTTAAGTGATCGGGGTGACGGTAGGTTCGTGGCGTGGGCCACGATGCGCCTACAGGCAACTCCCGCCGGCACTCGCACCGGTGGTGGTCAGTCCGGCACCACCTGACCGGGCCAGGACGGACACGGTGCTGCCTCGACCGTTGGCGACCGCCAGATCCGTGGTTCCGCGGCCGGTCAGATCACCCTCGGCCAGCGAGGCCGGGCCGGGCCCGGCCAGGTAGACCTGTTGCGGGCCGAATGTGCCATCCCCGCGGCCGGGCAGGATCGAGACGGTGGCGTTTCCGGCGTTGGCAACGGCGATGTCGTCCACGCCGTCGTCGGTGACATCTCCAAGGGTGACCGAGGATGGTCCTGGGCCGGCCAGATAGGACCATCCTGCCCCGAACGAGCCATCACCTGCGGCGGGCAGGACGGTCACGGTGGCGTTCCCGTTGTTGGGGATGATCAGGTCCGCGCGGCCGTCCCCGGTGACGTCCCCGGTGGTCATCGAGGTGGGCCCCGGACCGGTGAGGTGCGGCTGCGGCGGGCCGAAGCGGCCATGCCCGGCGCCGAGGAGCACGGCGACGGTGCTGTCGCCGGCGTTCGTCACGGCGAGGTCGGGCACGTCGTCGCCGTTGAGACGGTCCACTGCCACCGATGACGGACTGGGTCCCGCCGGAAAGATCCGTGGGAGCCCGAACGTGCCGTCCCCGTTGCCGAGCAGCACCGACACCGTGCCGTCGTACTGGTCCGACACGGCAAGGTCGGCCGAGCCCTGACCGGTGAGATCGCCGATGGCCACCGCTGACGGGCCCGATCCGGTGGGATAGACCACCGGCCCGCCGAACGTCCCGTCGCCCCGCCCGGGCAGCACCGACACGGTGGCGTCGAACTGGTTGGACACGGCCAGATCCGGCGCGTCGTCGCCATTGAGGTCACCGATCGCCAGTCCGGACGGGCCAGGTCCGGCCGGATAGATCTGTGGTGGCCCGAACGTGCCATCTCCGTTGCTGAGGAGCACCGACACGGTGCCGTCGCCGAGGTTCGCGGTGACGAGGTCGGTGCGACCGTCACCCCGCAGGTCCCCGGCGCTCACCGAGCCCGGTCCATGCCCGGACAGGTAGTCGATCGGCGGTGAGAACAGCCCCGCCGCGGATGTGCCCGCCGTCCCGTCCGCAGCGGCGTGCGCAGATGCCGGCAGCCCGATGACGGCGAACGCCGCCGCCGAGAGCACGGCGAGGAGCCCCGCGCCGGCGCGTCCACCACCCCCGAGTGTCGATCGCGGTCCGCGGGTTCGGCTGATCCCGCAGGTCCCGGACCTCCGGCGGGTCCCGTGCGTTCCGCCTGCGACCATCGGTTCGCTCCTGTTCCCACCCGAACGGATCCGGCCTGTAGCCGAAGCGCCGAGAATCGCCTGCGGTCTGCGTCACCCGTACCCGAACCCGAGCCCATGCCCATGCCCGAGCCCGAGCCCGCGGGGGCAGGACGGCAGCCGGGCTGGGGCCGGGCGGGAGGGCTTCGGCGGGAGCCGCGTGACGGGGTTGAGGTCGGCCTGATGGTGACCCAGTGTCCAGCCAGGCAGACGTAGCGACACTCCAGGTGACGCCGTCACTCGGCCTGGCGGCCGGACCATTCGGGCCGACGGCGGTTGGATCAGCTGAGGTGGAAGCCGTCCCAGCCGGCGGCGACGATGTCCTTCGGCTTGTCGGAGGCCGGATCCCGCAGCTGTGCCGGTGGGCCGGTGATCGCGTCGAGCTGCCAGTCGGCGCCGGACCACACGAGTCGGTTGGTGGTGCGGGTGTAGACGGTGCTGGTGGGCCCCTGGCCGACCCCGGCGACCATCGAGTCCAGCAGGGCGACGGTCACCTGGTTCTGATCGGCCGAGATGACCTTCACCCCGAGCGGCGTCGTCTTCGCCCAGGCGCCGGCGGGAAGAGGATCGGCGCGGTAGCCGGCCTGGACCTGGGGCACATCCTGGGCGACGAACCGCGCCGTCCCGACGGCTCGCAGCCCGGCGACCTGGCGGGCCTCGTCCGCGGGAGCGAGGAAGGGATCCCAGCGGACCAGGGCGGAGACTGCGCCCGCGGTGCTGCGGGGAAAGCCGAGGGGCAGGCCGCCCGGCCCCGTGCGGGCGGGACGGGGAAGGGTCGGCGCAGCGGCCGGAGCGGGGGACACGGCCGGCTGGGAGGCACTGACTGGCGGCGGGGACGGCTGGGCGGACGGGGACGCGATCGCTGATGGTCCGGCGGCACCCTGGGAAGCCTGGAGGGCCGAGGGCGCCGGCGCCGGTGCGACCGCATCGGCATTCTGGTCGTCTCCGCCGGAAGTGGCGACCACAGCGACCACGATCGCGATGATCAGAACGACCGTGCCGCCGACCGTGCCCAGCAGCACACCCCGGCGCCGGGCTGGTGCCTGGACCTGCTTGTCGGGACCGGGCGAGGTGCCCGAATCGGGATCGGGATCGGGGCCGGGCGGAGAACGTCGCGTGGACGGTGAGGACATCCCGCCGCACCCCCGTGGCCGATGCCAGCCGCCTGCCGGCAACCCATCGTGGCCGGATCGGATGTCACGGTAGCGCTGGCAATGCGCATGTTCAACCGACTTGCCCGCCAGCGCCGGACCTAGCACCGAGGATGCCCGCCAGTGCTGGACCGGGCACCGAGGATGCCGGCCAGCCAGGTCAGGCCGGGATCAGGTCAGGCTGGGTGGTTCGATCAGGTTGGGACGTCGGCGGGTGGCAGCTTGCCGGGGTTGAGCAGGCCGTCGGGGTCGAAGCGGGCGGCGGCGGCGCGCACGGCGTCCAGGCGGCCGTGGTGCAGTTCCCAGGTGTGCGGGTCGTCGACGTGGACCTCGACGTCGGCGAGGCGTTCCATCCGGGCATAGAGATCATCGTTTCCGTCGTAGCGCAGGAACAGCATGCTGACCCAGTCGCGCCCGTGCGCGGTGAGAAAGCCCTCCAGGTGCAGGAGTGACTCGGGGGCGATCGCGGCCACCTCGTCCCGCCGGCGGGTGAGGCCAGGGCCCATGCACTGCAGGTGGGTCAGCTCGGGGCGCAGCTTGCGGACCCGGTAGGTGGTGTGGTTGTAGGACAGCGAGGTGATGTGCGCGGGGCCCCTGGGCCGGACCGCGTCGACCCGTCCGCCATGGCGGCGGACCACCTCGGCGGCGGCGTCGACGCTGTCCTCGGTGACGATGCCGCGCAGGCTCACCCTGTCCGGGGGCAGCGCGGTGGCGTCCAGCGGGCGGTAGGTGGCGACGATCCCGGCCTCGTCCAGGGACAGCAGGCGCGGGGTGGGCTCGAGGTCGAACAGCTCCTCGCCGGCGGCGACCGCGCCGGACAGTGCCGGGAAGGAGGTGAACAGGCCGGTCCAGCGCCTCGCCGGGCGCAGCGCCACGGTGGCGGTGGCCAGGACGCCGCACACGCCGAACGCGTGCGCGTGCGCGGAGTTCTCCGGGTAGGGCACGGCGACCGGCGTCGCGTCGTCGGTGCAGGGCACGACGAGCAGGCTGCGCAGGTAGCCGTCCCAGATGGCGCCGTTCGCGATGCTGCCCGTACCGCCCGAACCGCCTGCGATGAAGCCCCCGATCGTGCTACCGACAGTGGACGGCAGGATGGCGAGCTCCTGGCCGGCGGCCGCCGCGGCCTTCTCCATCAGGACAAACGACGCGCCGGCCTCGGCGGTCAGCCAGCCGTCCTCGACCGACAGAATCCGGGCGGCGGCCGAGGTGTCGATCACAAGCCCGCCGTACAGGGGGATACCCTGACCGTAGTTGCCGGTGCCCTGGCCACGCACGGTCACCGGCACCCGGTGGCGGTGCGCGGCGCCGACAGCCGAGGCGATCCCGGCGGCGTCCGGCGGGCGCACGACGACGTCGGCGACACCGCCGGGCAGCAGCGGCTCGAGCACCGGACTCATGTGCGCCCAGTCGGTGGACGCGGAGAGCCGGGATGCCTGGTCGCGGCGCACCGCCTGCGCGCCGACGAGCGTGGCGAGCTCGCCGGCCAGGGCGTCCAGTGTCGCCGGCTCCAGGGCAGGGACATCGACGGGCAGGCGGGCGCGGCCGAAGCCGGGGGGGGGGGGGGGGCCGGGCCCCCCCCCCCCCCCCCCCCCCGGACCGGGCTCCGGCCGGGCTCCGAGGATGCTCGGCGTCATGGCAGCGCTGGTGTTGATCGTGGGCGAGTGCCGCC
>NZ_JALKFZ020000167.1 GCF_023243075.1 Frankia sp. AiPa1
CCTCACCGGCGGGTGCGCCTGCGGCGTTCCGTGGATCCCCGCCGGTCGGCTTCCCCGCTCCCGGTCATCCCGCGACGGCGGGGGGGGGGGGGGGGGGGGGGGGGGCCGCCGGGGGGGGGGGGGGGGGGGGGGGGGGGGGGGGGGGCGCCCCCCCCCCCCCCCGAGGCGGGCAGGACCGATGCCCTGTCCGGCCCCGTCGCGCTCAGCCCGGCCGGACCGTTCGAGCCGCCCACCGTGGCGCTTCCGGTCGCGCCGAGCGGCCCGACCGGCGGTGACTCCACCGACTCCACCGACTCCACCGGCTCGTTCACCGGTACCGGTGAGGGCGCCGCGGGCCGGGACGGCGAGTCGATCGGCTCGCGCGAGTCGTCGCGGGACGACGAGCGACCGCGCCGGCTGATCGCTGCGCGGTCGCGCATGGCCGAGACCCAGCCACCGCTGCCGCGCGGCTCGGACGAGACGCTCCTCGACGATCTGCCGGTGTTCGCCACCGTCCGGTCGAGCTGGTTCGTCGCCGACCGGCCGGGCCAGCAGCCAGGTGAACCTTCGGTCGAGGAGCTGGCGGGCCAGGCGGACCCGACCGATGCACCCGAGCCGAGCAGCCCGGGAGTGCCCACCACAGCTACATCTGCCGCGCCGCAGGGAGGAGAGTTCCCGGTGCTGCCCAGCCGTCGCTCCCGCTCCGGCCGTAGCCCGGTCGGGCCAGACATGGACACGCCCGGCACCGGGGCGGACGAGTCCGCGCCGCCCGCCCGAGGCACCGCGTCCTTCAGCGGTGGGGACCGGTCCGCCCGCGTGGACCATCCGGGCGGCTTGAGCCGGTCAGGCGGCCTCGAGCGGGGGAGCGGTCCGGACCAGTTCGGTCATGCCGCTGCTGCGGACCGGTTCGGGGAGAAAGACCGGTTCGGCGCGACGGAGCGGTTCGGGGCGACGGAGCGGTTCGGGGCCTTCGGTGCCGGACGTGGCGGTGCCGAGTCCGCGGGGTTCCCGTCCCAGGGACCTGGCCCGGCCGGGCCAGGCGAGACCGCTGCCCCCCTCGGCTACCTGCCCGGCGCGGGTGACCCGAGCGACGCCGGGACCGGCGCGGCGGCGCGTGACCTGACCGTCCGGCGGGATCCCCTCACCGCGCCGCTGAACCGCCCGACCGGGCCACGTACCGGTGGCTCCTCGCTGCCCGAGCCGCGATCGACCGGCGCGAGTCGGGGCGAGGCCCCGGCGACGGAGCAGCCGATCCTTCCCCCGCGCCGTGCCCAGCCGCCCGCCACGCGCGGCGCGGGCACTCCCACGCTCGACGGTGCGGAGCCGGAGAACCTCACCGACCTCGGGCTGCCCCGGCGGACCCGGCGGGCAAGCCTGGCCCCGCAGCTGCGCAGCGACGCGGCTCGGGAAGGCGCCGCCCCGCTGGCCGCGCAGCGCAGCCCGGAGGAGATCCGCTCGATGATGTCGTCCTTCCAGAGCAACTTTGGTCGCGGGCTCGTGGACGGACAGGAAGCCAACGACGGCGACGATCTGGGAAGGGTGACCTGAAATGCGTCCGCTGGGACCGTCCGAGAACATGAGCTGGTTGCTCAACAACCTCGTCAAGAAGGTGCCGGAAGTCACCTACGTGATCGCTCTGTCCTCCGACGGTCTGCTCCTCGCGACGTCGTACGGGATGGACCGGGCCACCGCCGACCAGCTTGCCGCGGTCGCGTCGGGGTTCAACAGCCTGGCCCGCGGCGCCGGCCGGTTCTTTGGCGGCGGCAACGTACGACAGACCATCGTCGAGATGGAGGAGGGTTTCCTGTTCGTGACCGCCGTCGGCGACGGCTCGTGCCTGGCGATCCTGTCCAGCCCGGGCGCGGACATCGGGCTCATCGCATATGAGATGGCCCTGCTGGTGACCAGGGTCGGAGAGTTCCTGACCCCGGAACTGCGCGCGCAGATGCAGTCCGCGCTGCCGCTGTAGCGGCGGCGGTACCGGCCGACGGGGGTACGGCCGTGAACCTGGTCTGCCGGTCGACCCCTGCCCGACCCGACCGGATCAGCACGCCCACTCGCGAGGCAGGAGGACCGGTATGTCGTACGACGAGGAATGGTTCGACGAAGAAGCGGGTCCGGTCGTCCGCCCCTATGCGGTCACCGGCGGCCGGACCCGCCCGACCAACCGGGCACTGGAGTTGGTCGCCCTCGTGACCACCACGCCCAACGGACGGCTGATGGCCGCGACGCTCGAGGCGGAGCAGCGCGCGATCGCGCTGCTGTGCCACCGGATGCAGTCGATCGTGGAGATCTCCGCGCGGCTCGACCTCCCGGTCGGCGTCGTGCGAGTTCTCGTCGGCGACATGCTCGACGGCGGCCTGGTCACGGTGGCCCGGCCGGCCCGCTCCTCGGACCGCCCTTCCGCTGCCCTCATCGAAAAGGTGCTCGATGGACTACAGGCCCTCTAGGCCGCGGTCACCGGAGACCGCGTCGCCACATCCGGTAAAGATCATCATTGCCGGCGGCTTCGGTGTCGGTAAGACGACGTTCGTCGGGGCGGTCAGCGAGATCCCTCCGCTGACCACGGAAGCCGCGATGACGTCGGCCAGCATCGGGATCGACGACACGAGCTCCGTCTCCGCGAAGACGACGACGACGGTGGCGATGGACTTCGGGCGGATCACGCTGGTGGACAGTGTCATCCTCTACCTTTTTGGGACGCCGGGGCAGGATCGCTTCTGGTTCATGTGGGACGAGCTGGTTCTCGGGGCGATCGGCGCGGTGGTGCTGGTGGACACCAGGCGCCTCGCCGACTCGTTTCCCGCCATCGACTACTTCGAGGAACGCGACATTCCGTTCCTCGTCGCGCTCAACCGGTTCGACGGATCCCGGGAGTACCGGGTGGAGGACGTCCGGGCGGCCCTGGATCTCGACCCCCGCCGTCCCATGGTGTTCTGCGACGCCCGTCAGCGAGAGTCGGTGCGCCAGTCGCTGGTCTCCCTGGTCCGCCATGCCCTGGACGTTGTCTCCGCGGAACAGTCCGGGCGGCCGATGCTGCCTCAGCGATCAGGGTGAGCAGCGCTGAGGACGGATCACGATCACCCGGCCTCTCCCGGCTGTCGTGGGCGCAGCCGGCGGCCGGCACTCGACCCCGAAGGGAGCGGCGCGAGCACACTCCGGAGAAGGACGCGGTGCCTGAGCTTCCCGAGTTCGACGACGTCACCCTGGCCGCCTACCGGGTCTGGTTGCGCCGTGCGTCCCTGACGGTCACCGAGGTGGCGGTGCTGCTCCAGAAACCGGTCCGCGACGTGGGACGGGTACGCGACCGACTGCTCGAGCTCGGCCTGTTGCTGGCCTCGCGGGAACGCCCCGGCCACTTCGTCGCCGTGCATCCGGAAACGGGTCTGGAACACCTGCTTCAGGTTCAGCACGAACAGCTCATCCAACGCCACGAGCGGCTGGTGCGGGCCCGCTCCCAGATCGGCGATCTCGTCGCCGACTACCTTGCGGGCCGGCCCGACCGGGACGGCGTCGAGGTGCAGCGCATCGACAGTGTCGACCAGGCTCGCGGCGAACTGCTCACCCTCGTGGGCCGGGCCGAACGGGAGGTGCTGACCCTGCACACCCGGCGGGGACTGTCGGGAGCGCTGTCCAACGACGTGCTGGCGACGGCGCTGCGCGCCCTGCGCCGTGGCGTGGTGATGCGCAGCGTCCTGCCCCGGGCGATGCGGCTCGACGAGCACGGGGCCGGCTATGTACGCACCGTCGCCGCACACGGCCTGGACGCGCGGGTTCTCGACGACCCGCGCCTCGATGCCACCGCCGTTGATGGCCGGGTCGCCCTGATCGGGCTGGGCGGGGTGCCGGGTGCGGGGCGCTCCGGCACCGGCGGACCGGCGCTGCTGGTCCGAACCCCGGAGCTGACCGCCGTGCTGCTCACCCTGTTCGAGCAGGTGTGGGAGACCGCCGAGCCGCTGGCCGGCGAGCCCGGGAAGGACAGCTCCGCGGCGGGCACGGATGACCGTCCCACCGACTCCGAACGGCTCCTGCTGCGTCTGCTCAGTCTCGGGGTGAAGGACGAGGCCGCGGCCCGGCACCTCGGCGTGTCCGTCCGCACCGTACGTCGCATGATCGCCGATCTCATGTCCAGGCTCGACGCGCGTAGCCGCTTCCAGGCGGGGACGATGGCCACCCGCCGCGGCTGGCTTTAGCAGAGGTCAGCGGGCCTCCGCCCGCTGTCCGGTCCGTTTCTGGGATGTCTCACATTTCGCCGCGGGCATTTGTCGTTCGGGCCGGTCCGAACCTCCTTGGCAGCGCCTGCCGGCCCGTGACGCGGACCGAACAACGGGGTCCCGGACGCGACACGAAGGCGGCGGCCGCGACGCGGAACTGCCAGCCGGGCGTGGGTGGCAGGAGGGTTTCGGGAGTGTCTTGGGTTGCCTGACCATGTGATTTGACGATGGCCTGGCAATACCGGGGGTGGCCATGGTGCGGGCCTTGGTCTGGCATTTGTCTGCCTGGCAGATTACTGCCAGGCGGATTCCAGGACAGCGGCAACGAGTGGCCGCATGCTCTCGATGTGCCGAGTACTGACAAGTGGTGGTCCGGCTCGTGTCCCTGGTCCGTGTGTCCCCTGGTCTCAGTCCCGAAGCGCCCGAGGAGCCACTCCGTGCCCGCAGTTGCCGGATCGCAGCCCGCCGTCAGTACGCCGGCGGCGTCGACCCACCGCACCCTGATCGTGGCGAGGATGAACCCCGCCGATGCCACCGCGGTGGCCCAGACCTTCGCCGAGTCGGACGCGGGGGAGCTACCCGGCATCGTGGGCGTCACCCGGCGTGAACTGTTCGCGTTCCACGGGTTGTACTTCCATCTCATCGAGGCCTCCGCGGATGTCGCGCCCGCGGTGTCGGACGTCCGGGACCACCCGCTTTTCGTCGATGTGAACCGCAAGCTCGAGCGCTACATCACGGCCTACGACCCGGACACCTGGCGCGGCCCGCGGGATGCGATGGCGCGCAGCTTCTACCACTGGACGCCGTCGACGCAGGCCTAGCCGCCAACGGCGCGCAGCGCCTCCGGTACGGCCGCGGGCGCAGCGCCGAGCGAGACCGAACCCCGACCGACAGCACGGGCGGCGATCCCGCCCCGGTGGGGAGCGTGGAAAACGTACGCGCGTGCGGGCCCGTCGTGGGCCTGCGGTGGGTCGGGTGGCCCGTCGGGATCGTCCCGCCTGGACGCACCAGACATGGTCCGGACCCGCGCCCCGCCCACTCGAACCCGCCGGCACAGCCCCACCCGCCGGCACAACCTTACCCGCCGGCACAGCCCCGCCCGCCGGCACAGCCCTCCGGCACCGCGCCCGCGTCCACACCGTCCGCGGCGGCGGCCGTCCGCACCGACGACCCGGCCGGGCCACCCGCGCCCCCGGGCTCTGGTCGCAGGTACACCGACGCTGGCAGATCCATGCCAGCGTCAGCCCGCCGCACCTGCGAACGCGCCTGTCCCGTGCCATGTGCTGTCCCGTGCCAAGCGCCGGGACCCCGCCCGCCTGCTTTGCGCCTGCCTACCCGATAGCGGTCCGGTCAAACCTGGCCGGACCCGATCAGTTCAGGAGAGTACGACATGCCCCCACAGTGGACCGCCGACGGACTGCTCGACTTCCTGACCACGCAGGCTGGTCTTCCGGCGCAGGACCGCCCCGGCGATCTGAACGTGACCTTCGCCGACATCGGCCTCGACTCGCTCGCCTTCCTGCAGCTGTCCGCCGAGGTCGCCGACCGCTTCGGCGTCGAGCTGCCGGCCGAGATGCCGGAGGACTACACGCTCGCCCAGATCCTCGGCACGGTCAACGGCGCCCTCGGCGAGCGCGAACCGGTCTGAGTGGACCCGGCCGCCCGATGACCTGATCCTCCCGATGTCCCAGCCACCCGGCCGTGCCGCGAGCACCGGAGCTTGTCCCGGCCGCCGAATCACACCCCGTCGCGGACGCCGATCGACCTCGGCCCCCCCGCGCGGGCCATCCCGGACGTCACTTCGACCTCGCGGAGCCGCTGTGAGTGGGCACACCGACAACTCGATCCTCATCAACGCCGACCTCGACACGGTCTGGACGATGACCAACGACCTGCCCTCGTGGCCGGAGCTGTTCACCGAGTACGCCTCGGTGGAGATCCTCGAGAAGACCGCCAACACCTTCCGGTTCCGGCTGACCATGCATCCCGACGAGAACGGCACGGCGTGGAGCTGGGTCTCCGAGCGCACGCTCGACCCGGTCAACCATGAGGTGCGCGCCTACCGGGTCGAGACCGGGCCGTTCGAGTACATGCACATCCACTGGACCTATACCCCCGAGGGAACCGGCACCCGGATGCGCTGGGTGCAGGACTTCCAGATGCGCCCCTCCGCCCCGGCCAACGACGAGCAGATGACCGCCCGGATCAACACCAACACGCCACGAGAGATGGCCGCGATCCGCGACAAGGTCGAACGGGCCGCGGCCGCCGGCCCCCTGCCGGCGCTGCGCGTGCCCGAGCCAGCCCACAGCCTCGCGGAACAGGTCTGAGGAGGACGACGGCGATGACTGCTCCGGTGACGACCACCCCGAAGGTTCTCTGCATCCACGACGTGGCCCCCAACCGGCGGCGTGGAGGTGACATCCGCACCCTGCTCTCGCCGGCCACGGTGGGTTCCACCTCGGGTTTCCTCGGCACGCTCACCCTGGAACCGGGCGAGGTGGTGACCGAGCACTGGCATCCGTACTCGGAGGAGTTCCTGTTCTGCGTGCGGGGGAGTGTGACCGCCCGCCTCGACGGCCAGCACCACGCGCTGCCAGCCGACTCCGGCGTCTGCATCCCGATCGGCATGCGCCATCGCATCGTCAACACCGGCGAGCAGACCGCGTTCCTGGTGTTCCACCTCAGCCCGTTGGCGCCCCGGCCGGACCTCGGCCACGTCGACACCGAGACGATCCCCAACCCGCACGTCCCGCACACCCCCGTCATCCTGTCCGGCCCGCACGCCGGGCACACCGTGCACACCGTGCACGCCGACGGTCTGTCGGCCGGGTCGACCCCGTGAGCGAACCGCGGCAGGTGGCCATCACCGGGGTGGGGGTGGTGGCCCCGGGGGGCACGGGACGCAAGGAGTTCTGGGCCCTGCTGACAGACGGCCGAACGGCGACCCGCCGGTTGTCGTTCTTCGACCCGTCCCAGTTCCGCTCCCAGGTCGCCGCCGAGTGCGACTTCGATCCGAGGGCGTCGGGCCTCACCGCCCGCGAGGTCGTCCGCAACGACCGGTTCGTGCAGTTCGCGCTGGCCGCGGCGCTCGAGGCGGTCGAGGACAGCGGTCTGGACCTGCGCCCGTCGGGTTGCGGTGGCCTCGGTGACGAGGGGGATCCGGGCGTCGCCGCCGGCCAGCCCGGGGACGGCCCGGTCATCGGGGTGTGCATGGGCAGCGCGGTCGGGGCGACGACCCGCCTGGAGAACGAGTACGTCGTCGTCTCCGACGCGGGGCGGCTGTGGGAGGTCGACCCCCACTACGCCAGCTCCTTCCTCTACCACGCGCTGGTCCCCAGCTGCCTGGCCACCGAGCTCGCCTGCCGGTTCGGGGCGCACGGGCCGGCCTCGGTGGTCTCCACCGGCTGCACCTCCGGCATCGACGCGGTGGGGTACGGCGCCCAGCTCATCGCGGACGGCGAGGCGGACATCGTGCTCGCCGGCGCCTCGGATGCGCCGATCTCCCCGATCTCCATCGCCTGCTTCGACGCGATCCGGGCGACGACGGCCCGCAACGACGACCCCGAACACGCCTCCCGTCCCTTCGACGTCAGCCGCGACGGGTTCGTCATGGGCGAGGGCAGCGCGGTCATGGTGCTCGAGGACGCGGCCTCGGCCCGCGCCCGGGGCGCCCACATCTACGCCCTGGTCGGCGGCTATGCCTCCCGGTCCAACGCGTTCCACATGACGGGCCTGCGTCCCGACGGCGTGGAGATGGCCGAGGCGATCCGGGTGGCGATGGACGCGGCCCAGGTCGGCGCGCACGACGTCGACTACATCAACGCGCACGGCTCGGGCACCAAGCAGAACGACCGGCACGAGACGGCTGCCTTCAAGCGGTCCCTGGGCTCTCGGGCCTACGACGTCCCGGTGAGCTCGATCAAGTCGATGATCGGCCACTCGCTGGGCGCGATCGGCTCGCTGGAGATCGCCGCCTGCGCTTTGGCCATCGAGAACGACGTCGTCCCGCCCACGGCGAACTGGTCCACCCGGGACCCGGCCTGCGACCTCGACTACGTCCCGAACACCGCCCGTGACCATCGGGTCGACGTCGCGGTGTCGGTCGGCAGCGGGTTCGGCGGCTTCCAGTCCGCGATCGTCCTCACCTCCCCGAACCGGTGAGCGCCATCACAGCGGGCGTCACGCCCGCCCGTGACGCCACCGCTCAGGCCGCCACCGGCGACCCGACCCCGCCCCCGACCCCGCCCCCGGGCCCGGCCGCGCAGACGCCGCCAGGCCCGCCACCCGGGTCGCCGCACGGACTGCCGGTGCGGATTCCGGCACAGGCCCGGCGGGTGCCGAGCACCGTGCGGCCCGTGGTGACCGGACTCGGCATCGTTGCTCCCAGTGGCATCGGCGTCGAGCAGTACTGGGCCTCGACGCTGCGCGGCGAGCTCGCGGTGGTGCCGATCAGCCGGTTCGACACCGCGCTCTACGACGCGAAGCTGGCCGGCGAGGTCACCGGTTTCGAGCCCGAGGAGCATGTCGACCAGCGCTACCTGGTCCAGACCGACCGCTGGACCTGGTTCGGGATGGCCGCCTCCGGACTGGCGCTCGCCGACGCCGACTACGATCCGTCGGCTCAGGAGGCGTACGCCACCGCGGTGGTCTTCGGCAGTGGCTCGGGCGGCAACGACTTCGGCCAGCGCGAGCTGCAGCGGCTGTGGAGCCGGGGGCGCACGGCCGTCAGCGTCTACCAGTCGATCGCCTGGTTCTACGCGGCGACCACCGGCCAGACCTCGATCCGCCACGGGCTGAAGGGACCGTCCGGGGTGGTCGTCAGCGACGGTGCCGGCGGTCTGGACAGCCTCGCCCAGGCCCGCCGCGTCATCCGGCGTGGTACCGGGGCGGTCCTCGCCGGCGGCGCCGAGTCGGGCCTCACGCCGTACGCCCTGACCTGCCATCAGGCCAGTGGCCGGGTCAGCACCGCGAGCGAGCCCGCGGCCGGCTACAAGCCGTTCGACGTGCGAGCCCGCGGCTATCTGCCCGGTGAGGGCGGGGTGACCCTGCTCGTCGAGGATCCGGCGGCCGCCGCCGTGCGCGGCGCGGCTCAGGTCTACGGCGAGATCGCCGGGTACGCGGCGACCCACGACGCCGTCGGCCATGCCCGCACGGCGCCGGACGGGCGATGGCTTGCCGCCGCGATGCGCCGCGCCCTCGCGGACGCCGAACTCGAGCCGGACGACATCGACGTCGTGTTCGCCGACGGCGCCGGCTCACCCGACCTGGACGCGCAGGAGGCGGCGGCGATCCGCGGCGTGTTCGGTGCCCGGCCGGTGCCGGTCACCGCCCCGCAGGGCCTGGTGGGGCGGCTGTGCGCGGGCGGGTCGGCGCTGTCCGTGGCCGCGGCGCTGCTCGCGATCCGCGACGGGGTCATCCCGGCTGTCGGGAACCTTGACGCCCCCGACCCCGCGCACGGTCTGGACCTGGTCGTCCGGCCGCGCCCCGGCCGGGTCCGCACGGCGCTGGTCAACGCCCGCGGCTACGGCGGGTTCAACAGCACCCTGATCGTCCGCGCCGTGCCCTAGCCGCGCCGCCGCGCCGCCGCGCCGCGGAGCAGGTCACTCCGCCGAGATGGCCTCAGCGCCGAATCGGCTCCGTCCGCACGAGATCACCTTCAATCCACGACCGAGGAGACGAGTCAACGATGTTCCCAGACCTGGCCGGGCGACGAGCCCTGGTCACCGGCGGTACCCGCGGCATCGGCCGGGCGGTCGTGCTCGGCCTCGCCCACGCCGGCGCCACCGTCGTCGTCGGCCACCAGCGCCAGACCGAAGAGGCCGAGAGCCTGCGCCGTGAGCTCAAGGACTCGGGCGGCGACCACCTGCTCGTCCAGGCCGACGTCGCCGACCCGGCCCAGATCGGCGAGCTGCTCGAGGCCACCGGGGCGCATCTCGGCGGCCTCGACATCGTCGTCAACAGCGTCGGCACGATCAGCCACATCCCGTACGCCCAGCTGCCCCTCGAGGCCTGGACCCAGGTGCTCACCACGAACCTCACCGCCACCCACCTGGTCACCCAGGGGGCGCTGGCGCTGCTCGGCGAATCCGGCTCGGTCGTCAACATCGGGTCCGGGGCGGGCCTGGTCGGCGTGCCGCTGCGCGCCCACTACACCGCGGCCAAGACCGGTCTGATCGGCCTCACCCGCTCGCTGTCGAAGGAGCTGGGCGCCCGGGGCATCCGAGTCAACCTGGTCTCGCCCGGGGTCATCGAGACCGACCAGGCCGCCGGCATGCCCGAGGCCGCCCGCACGGCCTACACCAACCGCATTCCGCTGCGCCGCCTCGGCGAGGCCCACGAGGTCGCCGCGGTCGTGCTGTTCCTCGCCAGCGACGTGTCGTCCTACGTCAACGGCGCCACCTTCACGGTCGACGGAGGTATCTGATGTCCTCGACGGCACCATTTCGGATCATGCTGACGATGCGGATCCACCCCGGCCGCGAGGCCGAGTTCGAGCAGACCTGGCTGAGCATCGGCGACACGGTCACGTCGCATCCGGCCAACCTCGGCCAGTGGCTGGTGCGCTCCGAGGATGAGCAGGGCACCTACTTCATTGTCAGCGACTGGGTGGACGAGGCGCAGTTCCGCGAGTTCGAACTCAGCGAGCGCCACCTGCACCACCGCCAGATGCTGCACCCGCTGCGGGCCAACGGAACCATGGCCACCGGCGCCGTCCTGGCCCACCTGACGGGCGCGGCGGCCGAGCCGGTGCCCGCGGCGGGGTAGCGCCGTGCCGGTCGAAGGACAGGTGGCGTCCGAGGCGCGGGCGTCGATCGACGAGCACCGCTCGCCGGACGGTCGGGCGTCGCCGGGCGAGCGGACGTCGGTCGCCGATCAGGATTCGGCCCACGGTCGGGTTCCCGGCGACGGCCGGGTGCGGGTCATGCTCTGGGCGATCGACCCGCCGGACCAGCCCGGCGCCGTCGAACGCGCGTACCACGAGATCAGCTCCAGGTTGGTCGGCACGCCCGGCCTGCTGGGCAACACGCTGCAGCGGTCGGCGGCCGACCCGTCGTGCTACGCCGTGGTGAGCGTGTGGTCGAGCATGGCCGATTTCAGCGTGTGGGAACAGGGCGCCAGCCATCGTGGGACGACCTCGCCGCTGCGACCGCTGCAGGATCCCGAGCGCCGTCCGATGATCCTCACGGAGATCGCCGCCTACGGTCCGCAGGGCCGGTTCGGCCCGCCGCCGCCGGCCTGATCGGCGGACGCCCGTGATGGGCGGGTGTTCGGGCCCGGTGCCACGCCGGCCGGGCCCGAACACCCGCCCTCCGCCCTCCGCCCTCCGCCCTCCGGCCGCCGCACGGCGGCTCCCGAGCGGTGTCGGCGGGGGTGAGGTCCGCCCGAGCGCCCGGAGCGCTCTACGTGGCAGTTTGGGGTCAAGGTGTAAAAAGGGCGCGATCCGTCCCGCGCGCGTCCGGCGTCCGGGTGCTGGGTGCGCGTCCACCGTGGCGCGGAAGGGGGAACCACATGCCGGACTCGTCGGCCCTGGACGTCCTGATCGGGCTGGCCCTCCTGTTCGCGGCCTTCAGCCTCGCGGTCTCGAGGATCAACGAAGCTGTCCTCGGCCTGCTGCACTACCGTGGCCGCCGGCTCGAGGCGGAACTGCGTGGTCTGCTTGGCGCCCACCTGCGGGCACACCTGCGCGGCGGCCAGAACGACCCGTCCGGCGCCAATCCGTCCGGCGCCAATCCGTCCGGCGCCGACTCGTCCGCCAGCACTCCTTCCGATAGCGATCCGTCCAGCGGCGGCCCGTCCGGCGGTAACTCGTCCGGCGGCGATCCGTCCGGTGGCGGCTCGTCTGACGGCGGCCCGTCTGACGTGGTGACCACGTTGTTCGATGGGCCGCTGCGCATGCTGCGTACCGCCGGGCACGACGAGGGCTCGGCGCGTGACGGCGGCGCCGACCTGGCCGACCATCCACCCGTGGGCGGTGGACTCGCGGCGGTGCGTCGGGCGCGGCGGCTGCGACTACCCTCCTACGTCCCGTCGACGGCCTTCGCGCAGGCCCTGGTCGACCTGGTGGATCCGCCGGCGCGGGCGATGCTGGCCCAGCTTCGCCCCGATGGACTCCCGCCCGGGATCTCCGACGATGAGCGTGTCGCCTACACGGCGGCCTATGAGGCGGCGACCCGCTCCCTGGATGAGGCGAGCGCCCAGGCGCTGTACGCGGTCACTCCTGAGCAGTACCCGGCCGGTCGGGTGATCGCGGCGGCCCTGGTCTCCGCGGTGGAGGCGGCGCCGGTGCGGACCCTCGAGCAGGGCTTGGCCGCGCTGCCGGCCTCCCCTGCGAAGGAGGCCCTGACCGCGGCCGTGGTCCGGGTGCGTGGGGACCGCGACAAGCTCGTGGCGGAACTCGCCGCCTGGTACGACCAGGCGATGGACCGGCTCTCGGGCTGGTACAAGCGTCGCGTCGCAGTGTTCATGCTGTGCTACGCGATCGTGCTCGCCGCGGCGTTCAACCTGGACGCGGTCGGCATCGCCCGGGCGATGTGGCAGGACGGTGCCGTGCGTGCGGCCGCCGTGAGCGCGGCGGGCGCGACGGTCGACCAGACACCGTCCGCGTCCATCGGCGCCAGTGCACAGCAGCCGCCGCAGGACGCGGCGCATTCCACCGAGGAGGCGGTCCGCGCCGTCCGGGACGCCTCCGGGCTGGCCCTGCCCATCGGCTGGACCCGGGCCAGCGACGACCGTGATGATCCACGGGAGGTACCGCACTCGGTCCGCGGCTGGCTGCTGAAGATCCTCGGCGTCGCCGTCACCTGCTTTGCCCTCACGGCGGGCGCACCGTTCTGGTTCGAGCTGCTCGGCCGGCTGGTGAACATGCGCTCCAGCGGCCCCAAGCCCCGCTCGACCACCGGCTCGTGACCTTGGCGCCCACCCGCGCCAACCACCCCCCCGCCCCTCCCCGCCCCTCACCCTCCGTAGAACCCGCCCGACTCGACCGACCGACTGCTATCGGGGTGGCGGGGGCGGTCGGCGGCTACATGTTCGTTCTACCGGGTTGCGAAGGGTATTCTGTCCTATTTTGTTCCTGTAGAAGGAACACGATGCTGCCATGTCCCGGCCACCTCGCCCGCGGGCCGGGCGCCATGCTGGCGGTGGGCTCGCGAAGTTCGTCACTGTGAGTCGGTATTGAGTGATGGTGCCCGACAGGGCGCGGGCGCCGCCGACCCGACGAACCAACGGCGACGGCCACCGGCAACGAGCACTAGCGTCGTGTACGTGAACTCCCCAGCGCCTGGAATGGGCACCACGCCGCCGGCCACCGTGCCCTCCGCCACGGCATTGCCGACCGGGGCATTGCCAGCCGGGGCGTCGCCAGCCGGGGCGTCGCCAGCCGGTGCATTGCCAGCCGGGGCGTCGCCGGCTGGGGCATTGCCGACCGGGGCATTGCCGACCGGGGCATTGCCGGCCGAGGCATTGCCAGCTGGGGCATTGTCAGCCCCGGTCACCGCCGCGGCCCGGCTCAGGTGGGATACCGAGGCGGCTCTCGTCGCGCTGCATGTCGATCCGGAGTCGTTCAGCCCCCTGGATGAGCATCCGATGGTCCTCGTCGACGCCGCATCGCCGGGCGCGCTGGGCGTGGCCGCGCTCACGCGGCACCTGCCCTGCGTCGGCGTCGCCGTCGCCAGGGATCCGCGACGGGTTCCGCCCGAGATCGTCGCCGCCGGCTTCGACATCCTGCTCACCGATGATCCGGGCGCACCGCGGCCCTGGGTCAGCCCGCCGGGTGGCATCGAGGCGGCGGTGGATCTGCTGTCGGGAGCAGTGGCGGCACATCCGTTCGCCGCGGTCGCCTTGGTGCAGTTGCTGCGGCTCAGCCGGCAGGGCGATGTCCGCGACGCTGTGGTCGCCGAGTCGTTCGCCTACTCCGCGTTACAGGCGGGCCCGGAGTTCGCCGCGTGGCTCGCCGCCCACCGCCAGCACCGCGCCACCCGCCGCCCGGATCGGCAGGCGGACGACGCGGCGCCAGCCGCGGGCGTGGCCGCACCGGATGTCCGTTCGCCGCAGGATGACCCATCGTCACGGGATGTCTGGTCCTCGCGGGATGTCCGTTCGTCGCGGGATGGCCGTTCGCCGGGGGATGGCCGTTCGTCGGGGGATGACCCATCGTCGCGGGATGTCCGGTCGCGGGATGACCGCCGGGGCGGCGAAGGGGGCCCACCCCACGCGGGGGAAAACGCCCCGGAACCTGCCGTCCTGATCCGGCGGGATGGTCCGGCGCTCACCGTGATTCTCAACCGGCCGCGGATGCACAACGCGGTCAACACCGGGATGCGCGACGCCCTGGTGGCGGCGTTCCGACTCGCGGCCGTCGACGATGACGTGACCGAGATCCGCCTGGCCGGTGCCGGACCGTCGTTCTCCAGCGGCGGTGACCTCACCGAGTTCGGCACGCTGCCGGATCCGGGCCGGGCGCATGCGGTGCGGACTGGGCGCAGCATCCCGTTGAGCCTGCTGGCGGCCCGGGTGCCCAAGACCGCCTATGTCCACGGCCGGTGCATTGGCGCGGGCGCGGAACTGTCCGCTTTCTGCGACCGGGTCATCGCAGCCCCGGACACGACCTTCCGGCTGCCGGAGATCGCGATGGGTCTGGTCCCCGGCGCGGGTGGAACCGCGAGCCTGCCACGCCGCATCGGCCGGCACCGAGCCTCCTACCTGATTCTCAGCGGGCAGCAGATCGGGGCGGACCAGGCGCTGGCCTGGGGCCTGGTCGACGCGATCGAGCCACGCTCGGCCATGCCGGTGGCTCCGGGCTTGGCGGCTCCGGGCTTGGTGGCTCCGGACTTGGCGGCTCCGGGCTTGGTGGCTCCGGACTTGGCGGCTCCGGGCTCGGTGGCTCCGGACTTGGCGGCTCCGGGCTCGGTGGCTCCGGACTTGGCGGCTCCGGGCTCGGTGGCTCCGGACTAGGCAGCTCCGGGCTTGGCGGCTCCGGGCTCGGTGGCTCCGGACTAGGCAGCTCCGGGCTCGGCTCCGGGCTTGGCGGCTCCGGCCCGTGCCGGGCGGGGCCGAGGAGCCGCGGCCTCCCGTAGCCACGGACCGCGCCGACCAGATCCGGGAGCTGCGGCCTTCGCAGCCACCGCCTTGGGGGGATCCGGGCACGGCGCGACGGTCGGTCCACTGCCGCGCTCGCCATCGCGGCAGTGGCCGTCGCGCCGTGCCTGGCTGGCTCCGACCCGATCCCTCCACGGGTCGGCGCCGTTCGTGCCGGACGGGCCGGGCGATCATTCGGGCCCGGCCGCCCGGAGTGCGCTGGCCTCTTCGAGACTCCCCGATCACGGCCATGCATGGCAGGGTCGACCGGAAGGATCCTCTCCTTCGATGGGTCCCGACCGCACCGGTCCCTGCGGCCCGGTGCCACGGACCGATCGGCTCTTGCGACCACCCACTGCCCCCGCGGCCAGCCCAGCCCATCACGACCCGCGAGCCATCTCCTTCCCCCCACCGACCCACCGCCGCCATCACCACCACCGACGCCGTCTGTGACGACGGATCGGCCCCGGGAAGTCTCCGTGTCGCTTCTACCGGGCTACGAAGGTACATATCGGACAAAAAACCAGTAGAGGCGACATCCTGCCCAGCGGCAGCGCCACCATCCCCGCAAGTCGGTCACGGACGGTGAGATTCGACGGGTCAATCCGGCCGCGAGCCGGGGATTCACGAGAAGCAACCCGGGTGCGGTGGTGGGCGGGGGATGGTCGGGGGCCGGGTGCGGTGGTGGGCCGGGGATGGGCGGCGCCGGGCGCGGCGCCGGGCGCCGGGCGCGGCGGCGGTCTGAGGGTGGGGCGGCGGATTGCGGTGGGACGGCGGTCTGCGGGTGGGGCGGTCTCCGGGGTGGGGCGGTCTGCGGGTGGGGCAGCGTCGCGGGCGGGGGCAGCGGGTGTCCGGCGTGTGCCTTCCGGCGGCGGAGTGCCCGGGCGTCATCTTCTGGACATGATGCTGTGACATCGAGGCGAGGGTCTCGGCATCTGGGTTGCGCGGCGCGCCATGGGTGTGCAGGGGGCCGGGCCGTATGGTCGGCGCGCTCGCTGCCTGCCGCGGATACGGCCCGGTGACCTCGGCGGGAACGGGGCGATGACCTTGGCCTGCGTCGCGGACGCGTCGGCGTGGGCCACGCCTGAGTGGCCGGTTTCGCGCCCGGCGGCGGGCACCGAGGTGTCCGCCGCGGACAACTCGTGGCCGACTTCGGCCAGAGTCAGGCCGGTTTCCTCATGATGAAGTGATTGTTTCCGTCCGCTGGTGGCCGGCTTGGTCCGCCGATGCCCCCGTGGACGAGGGTATGGCCCGGTAGTCTCGGTCTGGAAGAACTGGGTTGATCGGCGGCGTCCGCCGCAGGCTCGCCCGGGGTATGTATGGAGCGAAGAGACGACGAAGCGCCGATCGAGACGTGAGGGCCGGGCAACGGTGGGTGCGCCACTGCTGGTGGACAATGCAGATCTATCGGTGAAGACCTTGGGTCCATGCCGGATAGATTCTCCCCTTCTGTCGTTGTTGGGTGAACGTCCGACGACGCAGCACTACATCGACGAGTCCGACAAGGTCCTCTACGACGACACCACGTCGATGATCGCCGCGCGCGGTGTCGATCTTGACGCGCTTCCCGGGTTCGAACCGGCTGGGCCGCGGCGGAAGATCTACTTCGATCCGTCGAAGACCAGGGTCGGGATCGTGACCTGCGGCGGGCTGTGCCCCGGTCTGAACAACGTGATCCGCGGTCTGGTGCTGGAGCTGACCTCGCACTATCGCGTGCGGCGCATCGTCGGTTTCCGCAACGGCTATCAGGGATTCATCCCGCGTTACGGCCACGAGGTGGTCGATCTGACGCCGGAGAGCGTGACCAGCATCGACGATGACGGCGGAACGATTCTCGGCAGTTCCCGCGGCCAGCAGGATCCGAGTGAGATCGTCGACTGCCTGTCCCGCATGAACATCAACATCCTGTTCGTCATCGGCGGTGACGGCACGTTGCGTGGCGCGCGGGAGATCTCCCGGGTCGCCACCGAGCGCGGCGAGAAGATCGCGGTGGTCGGTATTCCGAAGACCATCGACAACGATATTCCCTACATCGATCAGAGCTTCGGTTTCCAGACCGCCTTCGGCAAGGCGGCGGAGTCGATCCGGGTTGCCCATGCCGAGGCCACCTCGGCGCCCGGGGGCCTGGGTGTGGTGCGGCTGATGGGGCGGCACTCTGGGTTCATCGCCTGTTATGCGACGCTTGCGAAGAGCAACGCGGATGTCGTGCTCATCCCGGAGCTGCCCTTCAAGCTCGAGGGCGAGGGCGGCCTGCTGCACTTCCTGCGCCGACGGATCGTGGAGCGGGGCCACGCCGTGCTGGTGGTCGCCGAGGGCGCCGGTCAGGAGCTCATCACCGACCAACCAGAAGGGTCGGACGCGTCCGGCAACCGCAAGCTGCACGACGTCGGTCAGGAACTGTCCCGCCGGATCAAGGAGCATTTCGACCTCGAGGGCGTCGAGCTGAACCTGAAGTACATCGACCCCAGCTATCTGATCCGCAGCGTCCCGGCGAACCCGTATGACAGCGTCTACACGATCCGCCTCGCGCATGCCGCCGTGCATGCCGCGATGTCCGGCCGGACGGAGATGGTGGTCGGGCGTTGGCGGCGCCGGTTCATCCACATTCCGATCGGGCTGGCAGTCAGCCAGCGCAATCAGGTGGACCCGGCGGGTGACCTGTGGATGTCGGTGCTGGAGGCCACCGGCCAGCCGCCCCGGTTCGAATAGCGCCGCCCGGATCGCGTCATCGTGGCCCCGGGGCCAGAGCGTCGCGGATGACGGCGCCGACCTGGTCGATCTCGAGGAGAAAGCCGTCATGCCCGCGCGGGGAGTGGATGCGCCGCAGCGGCACGCCAGTGAGGTCGGCCAGTTCCTGTTGCAGCCGGATCGGGTAAAGCCGATCCGAGTCCACCCCGGCGATGCTGAACGGCACCGGGCACCCCCGCAGCGCCGCCGGGTGCCCGCCTCGTCCGCGCCCGACATCCTGGGTCATCATCGCCCGGGTCAGGGTGACGTAGCTGCCGGCGTCGAAGCGGTGGGCCAGGCGGTCCGCATGATGGTCCAGGTAGGAGGCGACCGCGAACCGCCCGTCGGCCTGGACCCGCGCGCCGAACCGGGCGTCGAGCTCGGCCTCACTGCGGTAACTGATCTGGGCCATGCGCCGGGCCAGGCCCATGCCGGCCTGCGGCCCGTGCCCCGGCGGCTGGTGATGGTAGTCGCCGCCGTGCCAGCCGGGGCTGTCCGTGATCGCCTGGAGCTGCACCGCGTACAGCCCGATCTGCTCGGCGGTCGCCGCCGCACCACAGGCGACCACGACCGCGTGCGCCACCCGCTCGGGATGGCGCACGGCCCACTCCAGCGCCCGCATCCCGCCCATCGACCCGCCGACGACCATGGACCAGCGCCGGATGCCGAGCTGGTCGGCGAGTGTCGCCTCGACGCCGACCTGATCGGTGATGGTGATCTCCGGCCATCGCGCACCCCAGGGTTGGCCGTCCGGCGCGAGGCTGGCCGGCCCGGTGCTGCCCTGGCAGCCGCCGAGCACGTTGGGCGCGACAACGAACAGCCGCTCGGTGTCCAGCGCCCGCCCGGGTCCGATCAGGCCATCCCACCAGCCCGCGCTGGGATGGCCTGGCCCGGACGGGCCAGCGGCGTGACTGTCGCCGGTCAGCGCGTGCAGGACCAGCACGGCATTGCCGGCCGTGGCGTCGAGCCGCCCCCAGGTCTCGTAGGCGACCTGGACCCGCGGCACGACACCGCCGCGTTCTGGTCGAAGGGGCTCGGCCAGCACCGCGAAGCGGCGGTGTCCGACCGCATCGACCCCGGCCCGCCAGGCTCCGCCGGCCCCGGCGGCCGGCTCGACGCCGTGCGCCGGCTCGGCGTGTGGCGGTTCGGCGTGTGGCGGCTCAGCGCTTGGCGGCACGGAACCCCGCGTCGAGGTCGGCCAGGATGTCGTCGATGGACTCGATGCCCACCGACAGGCGGATCAGGTCGGGGGTCACCCCGGTCGCCGCCTGCTCGGCCTCGGTCAGCTGCGAGTGGGTGGTCGTCGCCGGATGGATGATGAGCGAGCGGACGTCACCGACATTGGCGAGGTGGCTGAACAGCTCCACGCCCTCCACGAACCGGCGGCCCGCCGTCGCGCCCCCGGCGATGCCGAACGAGAGGATCGCGCCCGCGCCGCGTGGCAGGACCTGCTGCGCCCGGGCGTACCAGGGCGAGGACGGCAGACCGGGATAGGCAACCCAGCTCACCTCGTCGCGGGCCTCGAGCCATTCGGCGACCCGCTGGGCGTTCGCGGTGTGCCGCTCGATCCGCAGCGACAGCGTCTCCAGGCCCTGCAGCAGCAGGAACGAGTTGAACGGCGAGATCGCCGCGCCGATGTCGCGCAGCAGCTGCACCCGAGCCTTCGCGATGTACGACCCGTGGCCGAGCGCCTCCCAGTAGACCAGCCCGTGGTAGCTCGGGTCGGGGGTGGTGAAGGAGCCGAAGCGGCCCGACGCGCCGTAGTCGAACCGCCCGCCGTCGACGATCACTCCGCCGATGGCCGTGCCGTGCCCACCGATGAACTTCGTCGCCGAGTGCACGACGATGTCCGCGCCATGCTCGAACGGTCGGTACAGGTACGGGGTTGCCAGGGTGTTGTCGACGATGAGGGGCAGGCCGTGGGTGTGGGCCACCTCGGCCACACTGGCGGTGTCCAGGATGTCACCACGCGGGTTGCCGATCGTCTCGCCGTAGAACGCCTTCGTGGTGGGGCGGACCGCGCCCCGCCAGGCGTCGAGATCGTCCGGGTCGACGAAGCTGACCTCCACCCCGAGTCTGGGCAGCGTGTAGTGGAACAGGTTGTACGTGCCGCCGTACAGGCTGGTGGAGGAGACGACATGATCCCCGGCCTGCGCGAGGTTGAGGATCGCCAGTGTCTCCGCGGCCTGGCCGGAAGCGGTGGCCAGGGCGCCGACGCCGCCTTCGAGGGCGGTGACGCGCTGCTCGAACACATCCTGCGTCGGATTCATGATCCGGGTGTAGATGTTGCCGGGTTCACCGAGGGCAAAGAGAGCCGCGGCGTGGTCGGTGTCGCGAAAGACGTAGCTCGTCGTCTGGTAGATCGGCACGGCCCGGGCGCCGGTGGTCGGATCGGGCTGCGCACCCGCGTGGATCTGCTGGGTCTCGAACGACCAGCCATCGGAGCTCATCGGCCTGCTCTCTCCCTATCAGTCATCGGTGCGTCGGCCATCGGTGCGTCGGCCATCGGTGAAGGCGGACATCGGTGAAGGCGGACGACGCTAACAGCGCACGACGCGTTTGTCTGCGTTCCGAGTCGCCATCGACGGCCGCCATGCCACACCAGGGAAACCGTCAGGTCGCATGCGGGAAACATGTCGCACGAGGGAAATTTGTGGGTTGCGGGCGAGGCGATGACTGGAGGGGACGCGGCGACCAGGAAGCGCTACCCTTCGTGTTTGGATACCTTCTTCGGGTAGCGAAGCGTGGGCGGTCATGATCAGGAATCTGGTACCCCATCTGGTCCGGACCACACCGGTGCGCGTGGCCCTGACCCACGGGCCCCTCTCGGCCGCGGTGACCGACCGGTTCGTGGCGGGCAACACGGATCAGGACGCGGTATCCGCGGTCCTGCGGCTGTCCGGCGCCGGGTTGCGGGCCTCGGTGGATCTGCTGGGCGAGGGTGCCCGGCGAGGCCAGGACGCCCAGCTCGCGGTGCACGCCTACCTGCGGCTGCTGGACCTGGCCGGCAAGGCCGGGGCGGCGGCGGGCCTGGACGTGTCGGTCAAGCTGTCGGCCCTGGGCCAGACCGTGCCGAGGGATGGTCGCTCGCTGTCGCGGGACAACGCGGCACTGATCGCCGACCGGGCGGCGGCGCTCGGCGCGACGCTCACCCTGGACATGGAGGACCACACCACCACCGATGCGACCCTGGCCACCCTGGCCGAGCTGCGCCGGGACCACCCGTCGGTCGGCGCCGTCGTGCAGGCGCGGCTGCGACGCACCGAGCAGGACTGCAGGGACCTCGCGTACGCCGGTTCCCGGGTGCGGCTGTGCAAGGGGGCCTACCTGGAGCCGGCCTCCGTCGCCTACCGCGGGCACCGCGCCGTGGCGGCGTCCTACGCGCGCTGTCTGGGCATCCTGCTGTCCGGCCCGGGTTATCCGATGGTAGCGACGCACGATCCGCAGCTGCTCGCCCTGACCGGGCGCCTGGCCCGCCACCTGAAGCGACCGGCCGACGACTTCGAATACCAGATGTTGTTCGGGGTGCGCCGCGCCGAACAGCGGCGGCTGGCCGTGGCCGGGGCGACAGTGCGGGTCTACCTGCCGTACGGACCGGACTGCGTGGCCTACCTGTCCCGGCGGGTGGTGGAGAGACCCGCGAACCTTTTGCTCGCCCTGCACGCCGCGAGCGATCGACGGCGCGGATGACCGCGCCCCGCGGGTCTGGTGGGTCGGTGGTGCCGGACGCGGTCAACGAGCCCGTCCGCGGTTACGCGCCAGGGTCGGCACAGCGCCGCGAGCTGCACCGCGCCCTGCTCGATCTCGGCGGCGAGCGGGTCGAGCTGACCAACACGATCGCCGGCCACAGCCGCCCGGGTGACGGCCCTGCCCGCGACGTCGTGCAGCCCCACGCCCACCGCCGGGTCCTGGGCACGCTGCGGGAGAGCACCCACGCCGACGCGGCCCGGGCGGTCGAGGCCGCCAAGGCGGCGGCGCCGGCCTGGCGGGAGCTCGCGTTCACCGACCGGGCGGCGGTGTTCCTGCGCGCCGCCGAGGCCCTGGCCGGCCCGTGGCGGGACACCCTCAACGCGGCGACCATGCTCGGCCAGGGCAAGACCTGCCATCAGGCCGAGATCGACGCGGCCTGCGAGCTCATCGACTTCTGGCGGTTCAACGTCGTTTTCGCCGCCCAGCTGTACGGCGAGCAGCCCCGTAGCGTCACCGGCGAATGGAATCGGCTCGATCCGCGGCCGCTGGAGGGATTCGTCTACGCCGTCACTCCCTTCAACTTCACCTCGATCGCCGGAAATCTGCCGACCGCGCCGGCCCTGATGGGGAACACCGTTGTCTGGAAACCGGCGCCGACGCAGGCATTCGCCGCGCATTTCCTCATGCGCCTGCTCGAATCGGCCGGTCTCCCACCCGGTGTGATCAACCTGGTGGGCGGATCAGGCGAACCGGTGAGTGAGGTCGTGTTCGGCGACCCGGAGCTCGCCGGCGTGCATTTCACCGGCTCCACCGCGGTTTTCGCCCGGCTGTGGCGGATGGTCGCGCACCACCTCGACCGGTACCGCACCTATCCCCGGCTCGTGGGGGAGACCGGCGGAAAGGACTTCGTCGTCGTCCATCCCTCCGCCGACATCGACGTCCTGACGACGGCACTCGTACGCGGAGCCTTCGAGTACAGCGGCCAGAAATGCTCGGCCGCCTCCCGGGCCTACCTTCCAGCGAGCCTCTGGCGGCGAATCGGCCGCGATCTCGCCGCGGCCACCGAGGCGCTCCCCGTCGGCGACATCAGCGATGCCGACACCTTCACCGGTGCGGTCATCGACGCCCGTGCCTACGCGCGGCTTGCCGCCGCCTGCGCCGCCGCGGCCGACGATCCCACCGTCACCGTTCTCGCCGGCGGCCGGTGCGAGGACAGCGTCGGCTGGTTCGTCCATCCCACCCTGCTGCTCGGCACCGATCCGGGGCGCCGCTGGTTCACCGAGGAACTGTTCGGTCCTCTCCTGTCCGTCCACGTCTACGACGACGACCGGCCCGATGCCTGGCCGGACGTGCTGCGCCTCGTCGACCGGACCAGCGCCTACGCCCTGACCGGAGCCGTCATCGGTACCGACCGCGGGGCACTCGCGCAGGCCGAGCGGGCGCTTCGCTTCTGCGCCGGCAATCTCTGCCTCAACGACGCGCCCACCGGGGCGGTCGTCGGGCGCCAGCCGTTCGGCGGCACTCGCCGCTCCGGCACCGACGACAAGGCCGGCTCGGCCCAGAACCTGCTTCGCTGGACCGCGCCCCGCGTCATCAAGGAGAACCTCGTCCCAGCGAGAAAACAGCATCGCGCGCACAACGGGATCCACGAACTCTAAACTTGGGCCATCCGGTCAGTCCCCCCAGCCCTGGAGTTCACATGTCGGCGACCGAGCGTCACGTCCTGACCTTCTGCGGGAAGTGCAGCTGTGGCTGCCCCGAGCTGTTCGTGGACCATGACGCACCGGCCGAGCGTCGCATCGTGCTCACCGACGACTTCGGCCAGCGGATCCAGATGAGCGTCGCGCAGCTGCGGGTCATCGTCGACGAGGCGAGTTCCGGCCAGATCACCGCGCTGGTGGACGCCGAGCTCGCGCTGGGCGTGGGCTGACGTGGCCGGACTGGGAGTCCAGGGTCGCGGTGGGACCGCCCGCCCGGCCGCGCCCCGGTGAACCACGACCATCTCGCCCGTTCCACCGCACAGCTGCCGGTCGCGGTCACCGTCGTCGCGGCGGCGCTGGCAGCGGTGGTCGGACTGTTCCATGCCGTTCGCGTGCTCGGCGTCGACCGCGGGTGGTCACGGTGGTCACGCCTGCCGGAGCCCGTCCGCCGCGTGGTGGGTGACCAGACCGGCCTCGACCCATCCGCCAGGTTCGTTCCGGCGGAGATCGGTCACACGGTCGTCGCGGCGGGCATGGTCGTGATGTTCGTGGGGCCCGCGTCCTGGTCGGCCTCGCTCGCCTTCACACTCGGCTGCGTGGCGCTGGCGCTGGCCTTTCTGGTTCTGGTGCTGACGGGCCCGGCGTGCTGCGAGCCGGCCCGTTGGTCGTGCTGTTCCATGCTGGTGGTGGAGTTCCTGGCGATGGCCTGCATGGCCCGCGCCGGGCGCTGGCCGATGGCCGACTTCGGCGCCCCCGGTGACCTGTCCGGCTGGCTCATCGTCGTGTTCGCGGTCTCGGCGGCGTCGGCGCTCGTCGGGTCGGCGGCGCGCCGGGCCTGGGCCGCCCATCCGGTGCGGACGGCGCCGATCACCCCTGCGGCCAGCCGGCTCGTGATGGCCTCCGCCATGCTGATCATGCTGGTATGAGTGGCGCGGGGGGCGCGTTCGTGGTGACCTCGTGCAGGTGAGCCGGCCCCCGACGCGCCCAGACCCGAACCCGGACCTGGACAGGCACCCGGGTCCGGACCCGGACCTGGACCTGGACCTGGACCCGCGGACGCGCCTGGATCGGCAATGGTGGGACGAGCTGCGCGCTGCCCTCGTGGGCCAGGGCCTGTCGGTCCCGGCCGAACCCCGCTCGTCCGCGGCGGCCTCCGGTCGCGACGCCGGGCCTGGGTTCGATCTCGCCCGATCGGCGGTGCCCGCGCTCACCTGGGCCGACAGTGGCCTCATGTGGCTCACCGGGTCACCGGGAGCGCCTCCGACGCTCCCGGACGGCCCGGTGATCGGGCGTTGTGACGCGGCCGCGCGGATGTTCGCCGCGCTGTCCGCCGAACGCGGCCAGACGCAGCATCCTGAGGTCGCGACCCTGCTGGGCGGCCGGGCGGCGCTGCTGGGACTGAGCCGGCACGGGCGTCGGTCCGCCGGGGGAAGCTGCCGGCTGCTGCCGACGGCGGACGGCTGGATCGCGGTGAACCTGGCCCGAACGGCGGACCTGGAGGCCGTCGCCGCCCTGCTCGGCGCGCTCGGCGCTGACCCGGCCCCGGCGGGCGCCGCGGCGCGGGCGTCCGAAGGCGGGCCACCGGGGCCGGAGTACGAGTCGGTGGGGTCGGTGGGGTCGGTGGAACGGCAGGCCGAGATCGGTCTGGTCTCGCCGCAGGGGGCCTGGTCGGCGCTGTCCGCGGCGGTCCGCGACCGACCGGCCACGGAGGTGGTCGAGCTTGCCCAACTGTTGTCGATGCCGGTCTCCGCGCTGCGTACGGACCGGCGCCCACCGCCCGTGCGGACCCATCCGGTCCCGGGAGCCCGACCGGGGGCCGCGGGGTCGTGGGGCCGGCGAGCGAGGCCCGGCTCGGATCTCGGGGATCTCGGCGGTGACGGTCTCCTGGTGGTCGACCTGTCCGCGATGTGGGCGGGCCCGCTGTGCGCGTACCTGCTCGGCCGGATCGGCTGCCGAGTGATCAAAGTGGAGAGCGCGCGTCGCCTCGACGGGGCACGCCATGGCAGCCCGGCGTTCTATGACTGGCTGCACGCCGGGCACGAGAGCGTGCTGCTCGACTTCGCCACCGCGGACGGGCGGGCGATGCTGCGCCGTCTGCTGGACCACGCGGACGTCGTCATCGAGTCGTCGCGTCCGAGGGCGCTCGCCCAGCTCGGGATCGAGGCGCCCGAGGTCGTCGCAGCCCGTGCCGGCCGGGTCTGGGTGAGCATCACCGGCTACGGGCGCACGTTCGGCTCGTCCTGCACCGGTCCGGACCCGGTGGCGTTCGGGGACGACGCCGCGGTGGCCGGCGGTCTGGTCGGCTGGCAGCCGGGCGAGCACGCGGCCGCGCCGACCCCGGTGTTCTGCGCGGACGCGATCGCGGACCCGCTGACCGGCCTGTTCGCGGCGGTAGCGGTCACGGCATCCCTGCGCGCGGGCGGCGGGCACCTGCTCGATGTCGCCATGCGGGACGTGGCGGCCTGGGTGGGAGCTCCACCGGACGCCGCCCAGGCGGCGCGGATGGGTGCGGGTGCGGGCGCGGGCGCGGTGCGGGTGACCGGGTCCGATCAGCGGGGCTGGACGGTTCACCAGGAGGGCAGATCAGGGCGGGTCGCGCGCCCACGGCCGCCCTGGCCGAGCGGCACGGACGGGTCCCGGCCGCGCGCGCCCGAACCGGGGGCGCACACCCGCGCGGTCCTGGCCGGGCTGCTCCCGGCCTGAACACCACCACCATCACGACGCCGCGGCGGCGTCGCCTCGGGAGTCGTCGCGCCGGGACAGGGTGTCGATTCCGGGCTCGGTGGGATCGTCGTTACCGATGGCCCGGCCTGCGGGCTGGGGCGCCGCGCGCACGGGGGCGGCGGGCCGGCTGTGCTCGGCGGCGCCCGGCCGGTCGATCTGGGTGACTGCCTCGAAGACGGCGTCGTCCAGGACGGCGGCGGGCCCGGCCGGTGGCGCCATCGCACCGGGCGCACGGGTCGCCTGCGCTGTCATGAGTGTCGCCACCTGCGCCGCCGGCAGCGCCGCCACCCGGGCATTGTCCGGACCGTCCGGGACCGGCTGCGAGTCCGACCGGTCCAGGGCCAGTCCCCGGGGATCCGCGTACACTCCTGTCCCGACCAGCCCGCCCGGGATCGGGGGCTGCGGATCGGAGGCCGCCCGGGTCGGCGGGGGCCTGGATCCAGACCAGCCGCCGAGGTCGGGCTGCTGGCGACCCGGCGCGAGGTGCCAGACGGCGACCGCGAGGCCGACCAGCCACAGATTCCACAGAAACTGGCCGATGACGCGGCCGGTCACCGCCGCGGCGAACCCGAACGGCAGCAGCGCGCCACCCAGCATGCCGAGCGAGGCCACCGCTGCCCAGATCCCGAGTCCGGCGAGCGCCGCCTGTGGGCGCCGGCTGTCGGCCGCCGCGAGCAGCGGCAGGCGTGCGCGCACCACCCCAGCCACCAGGCACACCGACCAGCACGCGGTGAGCAGGCAGGCGAGCACCTCGCCGATCATGATTCCGAACAGGGTGCGGGCGGCGTCGAAGACGAGCGAGGTCTGGTCCGAGGGGTTGGGAGCGGCCGCACGCCGGAACAACGCGGGTACGACGAACAGCCAGAACAGCAGGCCGACGAGATGAGCGGCGCTCGCCGCGGTGGCGAGGACGATGGGAAGGGGGCGGTGCGGCCCCCCGGGCAGCAGCTGCATGATCCCCGCCGTGATGGGGACGAGGAGGGCTGCCGCGACGACGGAGAGAACGAGCCCGGTGACGACGGCGAACCAGTGGCCCTGCAGCGCCGCGAGGCTGGCGGTACCCGAGGCCGTGAGGACCTCGGGATAGCCTGCGGCGCGGCGCAGCATGGTCAGGCCGACGGCGCCGCACACGGCACTCACCAGCAGCAGAGTCGCAGTGGTGCGCTGACCGGTGAACATCGACGCCGCACCTCCCGCGGGGGCCAGGGCCAGGACCGCAGCCCGTCGGCAGTCGCGACCGCCGGGGGAGTCCACCACCTCGCCCGTTCGGAGGTAGCGACCGTTGCATCGCTTAGAGTAATCGAAGGTGGGCGACGCGGCTCGGCGCGAGTGCCCTTGCGGGTGGTCTGTCCGGGCAGTTCCACCGCCTACCGCCTACCGCCTACCGCCTACCGGACACGGCGGGGCGGGGACGTGCCGGGACCGGCGGGTGACGGGGAACGGCGGTGGTGTGCGGTCCCACCGTGGTGGGCGCCCGTCGCCGGGTACCCCCGAACCACGGGACGGCAGTCGCATGATTTTCCACACGCCCGTCCTGGCCTTTCGGCGAGCGGGAGCGACATCCTCGCCGCAATGTCGCCGGATGGCCGTCCGACAGTCGAGGGGCATCCAGGGTCGATGGCTAATGTGGGGTATCCAAAGGTGCCTGGATCCTGCGGCTAATGTGGCGTAGCGCCCGTTCCTCGGATCTCCTCTGGGTAGGCTCTCCTAACTTTGGTCAACCTAACCTGGATGTCGTTGTCGGGCGCGTTGTGGGATCTGGCCGGCCCGGCGCGATGCGAATTCCCTATCCATGTGATTTGCTGAGACCGACAGGGGCGCGCGTCCGACCGCTCCGACCGCTCCGATCGGTCTGTGTCGCTGCCGTCGCGGATCGTCGAGGTCGGGACGTGGGGGTTGGGATGTCCGTGCGAGGACGGCCGTCCGCCCCGGCAAAGGCTCTGATGACTGGGCAGTGCGGTTGGCGAAAGGATGTGGAACGAGATGGCGACCCGCGGGGACGCTGAAATCATCGAACTACTGAACAGTGTGCTGACGAACGAGCTGACGACGATTAACCAGTACTTTCTGCACAGTCGGATGCAGCGCAACTGGGGTTACCGCCGTATCTCCGAGCACTATTATCACGAGTCCATCGACGAGATGAAGCACGCCGACCGCCTCATCGAGCGTGTGCTTTATCTCGGTGGACTGCCGAACCTGCAGCGGCTGCACACGCTGCGGATCGGGGAGACCGTGCCCGAGCAGCTTGAGATCGACCGTAGTGGCGAGTTCGGGGCGGTCGATCTCCTCCGGCGCGCCGTCGCGCTGAGCCGGGAGCGCGGGGATGTCGGTTCGGCGGTGCTCTTCGAGCAGATCCTCGTCTCCGAGGAGGAGCACATCGACTGGCTGGACGCGCAGCTCGAGCTGATCTCTCAGCTCGGTGCCGCCCACTATCTGAGCCAGCAGATCCACGAGGACGACTGAGCGGGACTCCGCCGTCGCGAGGGCGCGGTGGTACCCGCGGTCCCGGCGCGCCGGCCCATGGTGCCGGGTGGGCCGCGGCCGGAGCCGTCGGCCGCGCGGGAGCGCCGAGCTGACCGAGTGGTCGCTTGCGGGGGATCGGCGGGCGGCCGTTGCGCTATCCGGAGTGCCCGCATTTCCGGACTGCTGCAAATTCGTTACTGGCTGTTGTTTCCTGGAGGCCGCTCGAGGTATGTGTGTCTCTCGGTAGGGGATGGTGTGGGCTGTGGTGCTGCAGGACCGAACCTCCGGACGATAGGGTTCAACCGGAGGCTCACGGTATCTGGCGTCGAGATCATCTGGCGTCAGGGTCATCTGGTGTCAGGGTGCTCCCGTCGCCATCACGGCGGCGGGCCGGAGAGGAGCGGGTGTTCGCTGTCTGGCTCCGTCCGGCCCGGCGGCCCCCCGACGCCATCGAGCCGCCTACCTGAACCGCCGGGAGTACCCGTACGGGTGCCCCCAGCCAATCCCTCGCAAATGGAAGGACCGTGCTCTAGTGGCGACGTACACTCTGCCGGACCTGAAGTACGACTATGGTGCGCTGGAACCGTCCATCATCGGGCAGATAGTCGAACTGCACCATGACAAGCACCACGCGACCTACGTCAAGGGTGCGAACGACACTCTGGAGAAGATCGCCGAGGCGCGGGACAAGGGCGACTTCGGGGCGATCGTCGGCCTGGAGAAGACGCTGGCGTTCAACCTCTCCGGCCACATTCTTCACTCGATCTACTGGGAGAACCTCTCTCCGGACGGCGGCGACAAGCCGGACGGTGCGCTCGGCGAGGCGATCGCCGCGGACTTCGGCTCGTTCGACGCTTTCAAGGCGCAGCTGAACTCCGCGACGACCACCGTGCAGGGCTCCGGCTGGGGCGTCCTCGCCTATGACGCGACCGGCGACCGGCTGCTCATCGAGCAGGTGTACGACCACCAGAGCAACGTGGGCATCGGGAACACGCCGCTGCTCGTGTTCGATGCCTGGGAGCACGCCTGGTACCTGCAGTACAAGAACGTGAAGGCCGACTACGCGGCCGCCCTGTGGAACATCGTCAGCTGGGCCGACGTCGCCGCCCGTTACGGGAAGGCCAAGGGCGCCTCCGCCTGAGTGTGTGGTGGGTGCCGCGGGCGCCCGCGGCGGGCATCGCGGTGTTACCGGCCGGTGTCCGACGCGGGTGTCCCGGATGTCCCGGGTGCTGCGTCGGGCGCCGGCGAACGCCGCCGGACAGGGTCGGATGCGCACGTCAACGGGCATGGCGAGGACATCGGTGTCGGGTGTCGAACCCAGGGAATTTCGGCGAGCGGCTCCGGATGGCCGTGCCACCGTCCTACCCTGGTGCCAGGCTGCCGAGCGTGGTTCCGCGGTGACGGTTTCCGTGGGTTCGCCGCATCTGCCCGGCTGTCCTGGCCTTTCGGGTCGCCGTCGCGCGGCGGCCCGATCCCTGCGAGAGAGACCGAGGCGCCGATGACGTCGCCCCTGCATCCGCCGCTGCACACCGCCGAGCACGCCCCGACCGCGGACACCCGCGGTCCGATCGTTGTTCCGCCCGGGCCACGGCGCCCCCGCCCGGACGAGGCGGGACCACCGCGCATCCCGGCCCCCGGCCTGGCCCCCAGAGGCTCCCCGGCCGCCAGACCTGCCGTCCAGGCCGTCCAGGCCATCCAGGTCGGCCACACCGCACAGACGGCGCCGTCGGCAAGGGGTGTCGCCCTGGCGCGTCGGGAGGTCCGCTCGGTCGTGGCGATTCTGCCCGGCCGTGGGCAGGACAGCGACGTGTTCGCCGCACTCGCGGACCGGCTCGCGCTCGACGGCCATCAGCTCACCGTCGTCACGGACGGGGCCAACCGCATCCCCGCGGTGGTCGAGACCCGGGTCCCGGGGGTGCCGTTCGTGCTACTGGGAGCTGACACCGGCGCGCTGGCAGCGCTGGCGATGGTCGGTTCGCCCGCGGTGCGGCCCGATGGCCTGGTCCTGCTCGGGCTTCCCTCACTGCACACGCCGGTCGCGTCGCTGCCGGTCGCGGAGCCGCTGCCCCGCGCGCTTCCCGATCTGCCGATCCTGCTGATCCACGGCGCCAAGGACGAGGTCAGCCCGCTGTCGCTGGTCCGCATGACGACCAGGACCGCGTCGCGGGCGGAGCTCGCCGTCGTCAGCGGCGGTCATGACCTGCTCGCCGGCCCCGGACGACGCAGCGTCGCCGCACGCACGCTGCTGTTCCTGGAGAGTCTTCCGGACGCCTGACCGCGCGGCGCCGCTGGTCAGGAAAGCAGGTAGCCGCGACGCACCGCGGCGTCGAGCATCGTCCGGACATACTCCCAGAGAGCCGGGGAGCCCTGTTCGATCACCTCTCGATGCGCGAGGACGTCCACGTGGCGCACCCCATGGGGGCGCCACGTGCTCCCGCCGGTGTAGAAGTTCAGGAGCAACGGCTGGACCCGATCGAGCGCGCGGGCGAATCGCGCGTCGGCGGTGTCGCGGCGCTCGAACTCCTCCCACAGCGCGCGCAGGGGCGTGGCCTGGTCGGGCGGCAGCTGAGGGAACAACTGGTCGGCGGCGGCGCGCTCGCGCTGTTGCTGCCCGGCGACCGCGTGCGGGTCGTAGACGAACGTGTCCCCGGCGTAGATCTCGACAAGGTCGTGGACGAGCAGCATGCGCAGTACCCGGCCGTGGTCGACGCCCGCCGCCGCGTACTCGCCCAGGACGACGGCGAGCATCGCCAGGTGCCAGGAGTGCTCGGCGTCGTTCTCCGGGCGGGACAGATCGACCAGGTTGCTGCGCCGCAGCACCGACTTGAGCTTGTCGATCTCCATCAGGAACGCGATCTGACGGGCGAGACGTGCGTCGGTGATCCCCTGCGGCGGCGCGACCGGCAGGGTCGGCGGTGGCGCCGCCGCGTCGTTCGGGTGCGATCCAGGGCGGCCCGGTTCGGCTGATGTCATGAGCGCTGACCTTACGGACGAATCACCGGTGCGCGCGGGCGGACGCCGCGGCCATGGGCGCAGTGACCGGACAAACGGTTACGTCGAGTAACTATATTGCCGCCTGACGTGTACGCTCAGTGAGTGTGACGGGTGTGGTGTCGACTCCGGCCGATGCGCTGAGAACACGGCCGCAGGGCTGGCGGCGCGCCGTGGAACCACCGGCGGCGCGGCGCCGACGGGTACCGCGGATGTCGATGGTCGTACGCGTGGTCCGGATCGCACGCGGGGCCGCGCGGCATTGCGACGCCGAGGTACGCCTGGTCGGCCTGCTCGCGCTGGTGGTGCTTGCCCTGGGCCTGTTCGGATTCACGATCCGTGCCGTCGTCTCGCATCGGCTGGAGGCGACCGATGATCTGCTGGCCCGCCAGGGTCGGGCCCTGGCCACCGCCCAGGAGCTGCGGGCGGCGCTGTCCCAGGCGGACGCGGCCGCGGCGGCCGAGGTGTTCGCGCCCGTCGAGCTGCTGGTGGACCGCGGTGCGCCGAGCGCGCAGCAGCGGCGACGCTATGACGGGATCAAGTCGGACGTGTCGTTCGAGATGAGCGTCGCCGCGTCCGCCCGCAGTGTGCTGGACCTGCGCAGACTCGATCCCGCCCTGTGCCCGGACGACACCGACGCCCGGCTGGTACCGGGCGCGGTCGATCCAGGGGCCGACCTCGGGAGGGCGACGGACGGCGGCGGCCCGCCGGTGACGGCTGGTCACGACCAGTCCGGCGGCCTGGAACCGCCCTGGTCGGATACCTCGGGTCCGCAGGTACCCGGTCCGGGCACGGCGGCCGCACCGGCGGGTGCCGCCGGCGCGACGCCGGGCGCCGTGGTCGCCGACGGCGCGCGGGCGGCGGGCAGCGGGGATGGCCCCGCCGCGGCACCGGCTGGAGAGTCCTGCCCGCTGGATCTGCTCGCCCAGGAGATCCCGGTCTACAACGGGATGGTCGAGCGGGCGCGGGCGAACGACCGGGTGGAGCTGTCGGTCGGCGAGGCCTACCTGCGCGCGGCGTCGACGATGATGCGGGCGGAGATACTGCCCGCGACGGAGGTCCTGGTCGCGCGCTACGCCGACGCCGTCGACCGCGCCTATCGGCACGCGACGGGAGCCCGCGGCGAGTGGGCTGTCGTCGTCACCGCCGCCGTCGCGCTCGGCGCACTGGTCGGCGCCCAGGTGCTGCTGGTCCGCCGGACCAATCGGCTGGTCAACCCCGGCCTGCTGATCGCCACCGCCGCGGTCCTGGCGGCGGTCACCTGGACGGCGGTGGCCTTCGGCACGCAGCAGAGCAGGCTGGACGCGGGCCGGGACGCGGGATACCGCCCCATGACCCTGCTCGCGCGGTCCAAGACCCTCGCCCTCGAGGCCAGGGTCGACGAGAACCTGTCGCTGGCAGCGCTGGGTAACGGTCTGCGCTTCGACGAGCATTTCGCCTGGGTCGCGCGGGGACTGGGATTCGACTCGTCCGGTGAGCGCCTGCCCCCCGAACCGGTCACCCGCCGGGGCTCCCTGGTCGTCGCGCTCGACGCCCCCGCGGGCGGCGGGACGCCGACGGACCTCGAGGCGGACCTGCGGGCATGGCTGCGGATCCGCCAGTCCGTGGTGCGGCTGCTGGCGTCCTCGCCGGACTCGGTAGTCGCCGCCGCGCATGGTCCGGGCGACGCGGGTATCAGAGGCGACCCGCGATCGTCCGACGCGTTCGGCGAGGCGGTGACCCGCACGCTGGGGCCGGGGACCACGGCGTTCACCCGCTTCCTCGGCACGCTCGACGTCGCGGTCGACACGGCACGCGGGCGGTTCGACACCGACGTCCACCAGGCCGGTGCGGCGCTGCGGGGACTGCGACTGGCCGGCCCGGCGCTGGTGCTCGCCGCGATCATCGCCGCGGTGGCCGGCATCTGGCCGCGACTGCGGGAGTATCTGTGACCAGCGGCACCGGTGCGGGTGATCGCCGCCGGTCCGCCCGCGCGTGGGCACTCGGCGCGGGCGCCCTGACCCTGACCCTGATCCTCGTCCTGGCCGCCTGCGGCACGGCCCGTAGCCCGCTGCCGATCGAGGCCGGTCCGCTGCCGGCCTCTCCAGCGCCAGCCGAGCCGGATGGCCCACATGGCCCCGGTGCGGTCGGTGGGCCCGCGGGGCCTGGTTCGGGCGCCGTCGGTGCCACGCGGGCGGATGGCACCTGCCGCCAGGACGGCCGTCCCGTGCGTGCCAGTGAACCGCCGCTCGCGCCGCTGCCTCCGCCGGGCCACATGCCCGCGGGCTCTCGGCTGCGTTCGATCGCGCAGGACCGCGGCTACCTGCGAATCGGCATCGTGACCGACGCGCCGCCGGCCGGGCTGATGAACTGGCGCACCCTGCGGCTGGAGGGATTCGACGTCGGCATCGCCCGTGCGGTGGCTGCGGCGATCTTCGGCTCGACGGATGTGGACAGCCATATCCAGTTCCGCGCGGTGACCACCACGGACCGGGAGGACCTGCTGCGCTCGAACATGGTGGACATGCTGGTGGCCACCATGACCATCACCTGCGAGCGCAAGCGGCAGGTGCGTTTTTCCAGCGTCTACTACGAGGCGACGCTGCGTCTGCTGGTGCGGGCTGGCTCGGGCATCGACAGCCTCACGGCACTGGCCGGGCGGCCGGTGTGCACCGCGGCGGGCGGCACCGCGGACGAGAAGCTCGAGCGCGTCCGACCCCCCGAGACGCCGCGGGTCGTGACCCTGCCCCGCATCGCCGACTGCCTGGTCGCGCTGCAGTACGGGGACGTCGACGCGATCGTCGGCGATGACGTGCTGCTGGCCGGTCTGGCCGCGCAGGACCCCTACACCACGGTGCTGGGACCGGGCGCGTTCGGCGCCGCGCTCGCCGCCCATGGCGGGCTGGACGAGCCGTACGGCATCGCGATGCCGATCACCGGCGACGCCGCGAGCGACGATGCGTTCGTGTCGTTCGTCAACGGCGTCCTGCGGCAGATCATGGTCGACGGGACCTGGTCGCGCCTGTACGACGAGTGGCTGCGCCCCGGGCTGCGCGCGCAGGGCCACCCGCCGCTGGCGGATCTCGACCGCGACTCCACCTGAAGGCCAGGCCGGGCGCCCAGGCGGGACTCTCGCTCGGGACCCACCCTTGACCTGTGCTCGGGATGTGTGCTCGGGATGTGTGCTCAGAAAAAGGTGCGGGGACGGGCTCGGTTCGCCTGGTCCACCAGCCGAACCCGGCCGGCCCGGTCGGGAGCGAGGCGGGCCATGTCCCGGTAGGTCCGGGCGAGCCCCGAGCGCAGCTCCCGTTCGGTCATCGGCCGGTCGAGCATCAGCGCCGCGCCGGTGCCCCCGCGCACGGCCAGGCCGGCATCAAGGCCGGCATCCAGAGCAGCATTGAGGCCGACGTCCAGGCCGGCATCGAGGCCAGCGTCGAGCAGGGCCAGGGCGCACACATAGAGGTCCCGTCGCAGTTCGACCCGGCGCCGCTCACCCAGGTCCAGGCGGGGGTCGGTGAGCATGGCCGCGGCGCGCGTCAGCGCCGTGTGGCCCGTGCCCGGTGGGTCGTCCTCGGCGGCGCGGGCGATCAGTACCTCGATCATCCGGGCGCGCGCGGCAGTGTACGCGGAGGACGTGCGGGGCACCCGCCCGTAGGCGTCGAGCCGGCCGTCCGGGTCGGTGCGGCAGCGGGCCAGCCCGAACGCGGCACTGGTGACCCCCGGGTCGATCGTGCCCACGATGTCGTACAGGTCGGCGGCCCGGGCTCTGGCCGCCTCGCGCTGCTGGGGAGAGCTGGCCCGCGCGGCGATCTCCGACAACGCCGTCGCGAGCGCGAGGCGCGGCGCAAGCTCCCCGGGCAGCTGCGAGTACACCCGGTCGAAGGCGGCCACGGCCAGGCCCGGCGTGCCACCGACGAGCGCGGCGACCCCTCGGTACCAGTCCACCCGCCACTCCAGGGGAGCTGTGCGGGCCGCCTCGTCCAGGACGCGGGCGGCCGCGCCGAGCTGGCCGGCGCGGATCGCGACGCGGGCCTGGGCAAGGCGGACCTCGGTGGTGACCGGGACGATCGCGGCCAGTCGGGCGGCCAGGGCGGCGGGCTCCTCGTCGGACCCCGCCGCCAGCGCCGGGGCATGCGGGTCATCCGGGTCGACGCGCAGTTCCGGCAGCACCTCCCAGGCGAGCGGTGCCGCGAGCGGGCCGGCCTCGCCGGTGGGATGGCTCGCCGTGTCGAACCACCGGCTCGCCAGCGGCGGGACCGGGCCCTCGGTACGGGCGACGATCTCGTACAGCACTCCGACGAGTTCGTCGGCAAGCTCGATGACACTCTGGAACCGTCGACTCGGATCGGTCGCGGTGGCCCGGCGCAGCAGGCGGTCCAGCGACTCGAACTGCCGCAGCGGCAGGTGGGCGCGGCGCGGGGGCAGGACATGGCGGTAGGCGTCGATGAAACCGGCGAATCGCCCGAGTACCAGGCGGGCAAGGGTCCGCGCGACCGCGAAGACGTCGGTGGTGACCGAGGGGGCGCAACGGGTGATGCCGTCGGGACGTTCCCCGTCGTCGTCGAGCTCCGGCGCCCGGTAGCCGGGGGTGGACAGATAGCCGGAGACCCGGTCGTCGATCCGGCGCGCACCGCCCAGATCGATCAGCTTCACGCCGGACGGGGTGATCATCACATTGTCCGGTTTGAAATCGCAGTAGACGAGCCCCATGCGGTGCAGGTAGCCGAGCGCCGGCAGCACGCGCAGCAGATAGCGCAGGATGTCGGCCACCGGTGGCAGCGGCGGCCCTGCGCCCGTTCCCGTGTGGGCGGGGACCGTGTGGGCGGGGACCGTGTGGGCCGGGTGGGTCGTGGGGGCTGGGCGGGCCGACTGGGCCGCGTCGGCCATGGTCGCCAGGGAGATTCCAGGCACGTATTCCATGACGATGTAGTCCTCGCTGGCGTGCGCGACGTAGTCGAGGATCTTCACGATGCTGGGATGGGAGACCGTGGTGAGAATGCGCCGCTCGACCTCGGCGATGCGCCGGGCCTCCGGATTCGCCGCGTCGAGCAGACCCTTGAGCACCACCCAGGCTTGGACGTCGTCGCCCCCGAGATTGTCGTCGGTGGCCGCGTACACCCAGCCGAGCCCGCCGTGGGCAATGACTCCGTGGACGGTGTATCTGCCGACGCGTTCGCCGGGGCGCAGCTTCACCGTGAACGAGTAGCGGTGCCCGCAGCCGGCGCAGGAACCGTCGAGCGGGACCGATCCCGCCTCGTCCGGCTGGGCCACCGGCGCGCCGCACCCGGCGCATTCCCGCAGCGCGGCCGGCACGCTGGGTGCCTCCAGCAGCGCCGGCTCCGCGCCGACCGTCCGGGTGCTCCGCCGCGGCAGGCGCAGGGGGTCACGCGTGGAGCCGGGTGCGGGCCGGCCACGTGGCACGCTCGTCGACCGGGGAACGGGGACCGCCGGCCCGTCCGGGCCCCCTGTGCCACCAGCGCCACCGCCACCTGCGCCACTAGTGCCATCTGCGCCACCTGTGCCATCTGCGCCACCTGTGCCGCCCGACAGCCCTGGGCGGATCTCGCTCTCGCCGTCGTCGCCCGGGCGGGGAGAGCCGGTGAACCGCGCCCTGGCCGGTTCGGTCGGCTCGAGCGGATCGCCGGGTCGTGTGGCATCGCCAGGCTGTGCTGCGCCGTGCTCCGACATCGGCAACCTCCACCCCGATCAGCCTCGATCCATCGGCGCCACCCGCCATCGACGCTCGCGCCCGGTAGTCGGGTGCCTCCAGACCGACAGCATGACAGGGTGAGGCGGCCTTCGGCGAGGCGTCCACGGCGAGGTCGCAACGGCGACGTGTCCACGGCGAGGCGTCCACGGCGAGGCGTCCACGGCGAGGCGTCCACGGGGAGGCGTCTACGGCGAGGCGTCCACGGGGAGGCGTCGGCGCCCGGCGGGCACGGTGGTCAGGGATTCCGTCGGCCGATGCGGCGTCGGTCCGCCGCCACAGGCCCAGAGTCACGTTCTGCAACGAAATTCCCGGGGTCAGACCGGCCGAAGATCCAAACAGGTCGTCGTGGGGGTGTTCGTGTCCGATTTGCCCCCCACAGCGACCTGGGTAGCCGGATCTTGCTCCGCCGCCCGGCGCGGACGGTAACGATCAAGGGGCCTGGGGGGACCTGCGGTGGGATCCGGGTGAGGGTCGGCCTCGTCGGTGGCCGGTCGGCAGTGTGAACGCGCGGCCGGGCCAACCGGTCCTGCGCCGGCGAACAGGACGGCAAGGTCGTCATGGCGCGTACAACGGTGGGCGGGGTGACCGGTGGGGTGTCCCAGGGCCAGCCCGCCCACCGTCGACGTTATGTGATCATCCGTGGCCCGGCGGGCCGTGCGGTCAGTGGCGCACCGCGCGGCGACCGGAGACGGCCCGGTAGACGAGCAGGGCGGCGATCGCGCCGATCACGGAGCCGATGAAGCCCGACGGCTGGAAGGCACCCTCGCTGAGGTCATGGCCGAAAAGAACGTAGCCGAGGAATCCACCGATGAACGAGCCGACAATACCCAGGCCAATTGTTGCCGGAATACCTATCGGGTCACGCCCGGGGACCAGAAGACGGGCCACGGCGCCAGCCGCCAGGCCGAGCAGAATGAAGGTGATGATGAACCAGAGCACGGGAACCTCCGCAGTTTTTTCGGGGCCGGCGGCGGCCAGGTGTGCCGCTTTCCGGTCTGCCGGGCTGATCGAAGGATGATGTCCCCGGTGCCGACTCCATCAAACGGCCCTTTTCGGTAAAGGTTCCCGGCTGGGCCGAGGTAAGGGAAGTCGGTCCGGAAGGTCAGGCCGCCGCAGCCGGCTCCGGCGGCGTCCAGGCGATTGGGCGTCAGGGCGTCAGGGCGTCAAGGCGGGAAGGCGTCAAGGCGGGAAGGCGGGAAGGCGGGAAGGCTGCGACGGTGCGCCATCAGGCATGCGGATGTTGGCGCTGCGCGGCAGGACGGTAACGTTGCGCGTCAAGGAGTTTCGCGAACCACCTCTGGCCCAGGGGGTTGGATGACGCCAGAGCCGCCTTTGGTCCGCCGAGCGCGCCCACGCCGGTACCTGATGTGTCGACCGACCTGGTTCGACGTGCGGTACGCCATCAATCCGTGGATGGACCCGCGCCAGCCGGTCGATGTCGTGCGGGCGTGCGCGCAGTGGGAAGCGCTGCGGGCCCTGTACCTGGATCTCGGCCACACCGTCGAGCTCATCGATCCCCTGCCCGGGTTGCCGGACATGGTCTTCGCGGCCAACGGCGGGCTTGTCGTCGACGGGCGTGCCCTGGGGGTGCGGTTCCGCCATCCGCAGCGGCGCGGTGAGGAGGCGCCCTACCTGCGGCGCCTGGCGACCCTCGCCGTGCGGGGGGTGCACCGGCCGAACTTCGTCAACGAGGGTGAGGGCGATCTGCTGCCGGTCGGCTCGACCATTCTCGCCGGAACGGGATTTCGTTCCGAGCCCGCGGCACACGCGGAGGCGTCCCGCGTCCTGGGCTGCCCGGTGCGCACTCTCACCCTGGTCGACCCGCGCTTCTACCACCTGGACACGGCGCTGTGCGTCCTCGACGACGATCTGATCGCGTATCTGCCGGAGGCCTTCGACGCGCCCAGCCGCGCCCTGCTGGAGTCCCTGTTTCCCAGCGCGATCACGGTCGTGCAGCGGGAGGCCGCGGCCTTCGCTCTCAACGCGGTCAGCGACGGTCGCCATGTGATCATGCCCGCCGGGGCCGAGGGCTTTGCGGCCGCGCTGCGCGAGCGAGGGTTCGCACCCATCGAGATCGAGTTCGACGAGCTGCGGCGCGGCGGAGGCGGGATCAAGTGTGCGACCCTGGAGATTCGTAGGCCCGGCCGGATGGACTGATGCCGCCCGTCCGCCCGTCCGCCCGTCCGCCCGTCCGCCCGTCCGCCCGTCCGCCCGTCCGCCTGCGAGCCCCGCGTCCGCGTGCTCGGCATCGCTACCGCTGGCCGACGGATCTTCCGTCGGGGCGCCAGAGGCGTCCAGCCCGGCTGCGAGACGCTATCCGCGGGCGCCGCGCAGCACGTCGCCGAGCCGGCCCAGTCCTTCGCGCACCCGTCCAGGCGCGTGGGTGGTGAACGACAGCCGCAGCGTGCGCGGATCCGCGACGCCGGCGAAGAATGCCGCTCCCGGCACATAGGCGACGCCCCGGGCCAGCGCGGCGGGGAGCAGCGCGGTGGCGTCACTTCCCGCGGGCAGGCGCGCCCAGACGAACATGCCGCCCTCGGGCCGGTTCCAGCGGCTGCCGGCGGGCAGCGCGGCCGGCAGGGCGGCGAGCAGCGCGTCGCGCCGTTCGCGGTAGGCGGCGCACATGAGCGCGATCCGTGCGTCGGGGTCCGCCGCGGCGAGGTACCAGGCGGCCGCCGCCTGGTCGACGGTGGAGGTGTGCAGATCGGTGGCCTGCTTGGCGATGACGCAGGCGCGCCGCAACTCGGCGGGGGCGCGCAGCCAGCCCAGCCGCATGCCCGGCGCCATCGTCTTGGACAGGCTGCCGAGCAGTACCGTCCGGTCGGCGGCACCGGGAAGGGTGGCGATCCACGGCTGCGGTTCACCGTCGAGGCGAAGCTCCCCGTAGGGATCGTCCTCGATGATCCAGAGCCCTCGCCGGGCGGCGATGTCGGCGACGGCTTGGCGCCGGGAGGCGGGCATTGTGTGTCCGGTGGGATTCTGGAAGGTCGGCACGAGGTAGAGCAGGCGGGGCCGGTGGCGGGCGACGATCTCGTCGAGCCGGTCGGGTAGCACGCCGTCCTCGTCGGTCGGGACGGCCAGCACCCGGGCGCCGGCGAGGTCGAAGGCCTGCAACGCCGCCAGATAGGTTGGTTCCTCCACGACGACGACGTCCCCGGGATCGAGCAGGGCGGCGGTGAGCAGGGCGAGGGCCTGCTGGGAGCCGGAGGTGACCACCAGGTCCTCCGGGTCGGTCGCGAGCCCCCGTCGCTCCAGGCGGGCGGCGAGGGCGGTCCGCAGGTTCGGGTCACCCTCGCTGGTGGAGTACTGCAGGGCGGCGCGGGGGTGCTCGGCGAGCACCCGGTCGTAGGCGCGGCGCAGCCCTTCGGCGTCGAACAGTTCGGCGGCAGGCAGACCGCCGGCGAACGAGATCAGCTCCGGGTCGGCGGTCAGGGCGAGCAGGTCACGCACGGGCGAGGTGCGCAGCCGGCTGGCCCGGGTGGCGAGCGAGACGGGTGCGGCGACGGCTGTCATGGCGACCTGGCTTTCCGAACGGGCCGACCGCCTCGCATCCGGGCGGACAACCCGAATCCCGGCGACCCTACGTTTCATATAGTGGGATTGATCTCTCATATTTGAGCTGGTCCGATCGTAACGGACTGTTGCGGGCCGGGGCACTCCCGGCGGCCTGGGTGACCATCGCGGACCGTGGCGGGTGCGAGGCGGTGACGCGGTGCCGTGGGATGATCGCGGGTGAACGCGGCGCGCCGGCCGCGGGCAGGGAAGGGGTGGTGGGCGGTGGTCGCCTCGGTGGTGCCCCGCGACGGGGAGACCCGGCGTGCCGGGCGGCGGCCCGCGACGAACGCGGATGAGCTTGAGCGCCTCGCGCTGCATCTGTTCACCGAACGCGGGTTCGACGAGACGACGGTGGAGGACATCGCCCGAGAGGCAGGCATCGGCCGACGGACGTTCTTCCGGTACTTCGCGTCCAAGAACGACCTGGCCTGGGGAAACTTCGACGCGCACCTGGTGGTCATGCGCACGGCACTGGTGGAGTCGGCGCCCGACCGGCCCACTCTGGACGTGCTGCGCCAGGCGATCCTGGACTTCAACACCTATCCGCCGGCCGAGGCCGTCTGGCTGCGCCGGCGCATGACGTTGATCCTGGGTACCCCCACGCTGCAGGCGCACTCGACGTTGCGTTTCGCCAGCTGGCGCGATGTCGTCGCGGAGTTCGTCGGCCGGCGGGCCGGTCAGCCGCCGGGCTCCCTGGTCCCGCAGGCGGTCGCTGCCGCGCACCTCGGCGTCGCGGTGACCGCCTACGAGCAGTGGCTGCGAGATGACGCCGGCGACCTGGTAGCGATCCTCGACGATGCCCTTCGGTTCTTGGGCAGCGGATTCCTGGGGCTCTGACCCGTCCCGCGCGGAGCTGGCTGGATACGGAGCTGGCTGGATACGGAGCTGGATGCGCGGAGCCGGACGTGGGTGGGGCGCCTGGCGTGCGGTGGCACACCCACCGGGTTGCTGTCAGGCTGTGTGCGCATCGATGCGATCGGTGACGTCGGCGGCTGCTGGCGGGGATCGTGGACGGTCGGGAGGAACGGCTCCATGGCAGGCACAAGCTCGCACAACGGCGTCGGCCCAGGTGATCTCGTCCTGCGCGCAGATCCGGCATCGGCCGCGCTGACCAGCCCGCTGTTCGTGTCGCCGGCGCACGATGACAGGGCGGCCCGGCCCCGGCCCCGGCCGAGGGCGACGGGCGCGACTGCGGCGGGCAACGGCGACGTGGCCACGACCGGATCCGAGCCGCCGGCCACGTCCAGGATGTCACGCACGGCAGGGCATCGTGGTACCACCGTGCGGCTGCCATTCCTGACCGTCCATCTCGAACTCACCGCGCCGTCGGCACCCGCGCCGTCCCGGTTGCGGATCGGGCCGGTGGGTGTGCCGACGCCGGGACGTGTGGCCCGCTACCTGGGACTGGGCGTGCTGGTCGGTGTCGAGCTGGTCGAATGGCCGGTCGCGCTGGCCGTGGCGGCCGCGAGTCGCATCGTCGACCGTGCCTGGGGCACGGCCAGGACGGCGTCGGGCAGCGGCCACGCGACCAGCGTCGGAACCACCGGAACCACCAGCGCCAGAACCACCAGCGCCAGCGCCGGAGCCATCAATGCCAGAACCACCAGCGCCGGAGGCAGAGCCGGCGTCGGTGTGGCCACGGCCCACACGAGCACGCGCGGGGACCGCCCGGCCGGCGCTGGCACCGGCCGGGCCAGCCGGCGAGCCGCGCCGCGGGCGCGATAGGTAGGGGGACCGCCGCTGCCATCGCCGCTGTCGCGCCCAAGGTCCCACTGCCGCGACCGGAAGTCCCTGTCACCGAACTCGCGCCGCCGGCCGTCACGGTGATGGTCGGCCGCTCCGAGGGCCGGGATGTTCGAGCGTTAGCGTGGCACCTGTGTGGGCATGGGGTGCGGGCAGTGGATGGAGCGGCGGCCGGGAGGCCACCCGTGGCGTGGCGGGTGGCCGGGCCCAGCATGTGATCCCAGCACGTGACCTGTGCGCGCGTCGGACGGTCGTGGTGAACTACCCGCAGGCGGCGGTGCTCGGCCTGGTGCAGGGACTTACCGAGTTCCTGCCGGTCTCCTCCAGCGCGCATCTGCGGATCGTCGCCGCGATGGCGGGCTGGGACGATCCTGGCGCGGCCTTCTCGGCTGTCACCCAGATCGGCACGGAGGCGACCGTCCTGCTCTACTTCCGGCGCGACATCGCCCGGATCGCGCGGGCCTGGGGGCGATCGGTCCGAGAGCGGAGGATCCGAGCCGACCCGGACGCGCGGATCGGCTGGCTGGTGCTGGTCGGTACCGTCCCGATCGGCGTGTGCGGCCTGACGCTCAAGGACGCGATCGAGGGGCCGTTCCGAGATCTTCGCCTGACCGCGGCGAGCCTCGTTGGATTCGGGCTCGTGCTCGGCGCCGCCGACCGGTCCGCCGGGGGTGGGCGCGGGAGCAGCCTTGCCGCGTCCCCGGCCCGGCGCCGGCGGACCTTGACCGACCTCACGGTACGGGACGGAGTTCTCTACGGATTCGCCCAGACGGCGGCGCTGATTCCCGGTGTGTCCCGGTCTGGCGCCACGATCAGCGGCGGCCTGCTGCTCGGCTACACCCGTCTGGCGGCGGCCCGCTACTCGTTCCTGCTCGCCCTGCCGGCGGTGCTCGCCTCGGGGCTGTTAGAGCTGCGTCACCTTGCCCAGCGAGATGTCCCTGTGGTTCGAGATGTCACCGGGGTGCCTGGCGATGGCACGGGGGCGCCGGACGGCACGGCTGAGGATGGCGACGCCGACCACGGTTGCGGTGTGGAGCCGAGTTCCGGTGCGCGGCTGCCCTGGGGGCCGACCCTGCTGGCCACCGGCGTCGCGTTCGCCACCGGCTATGCGTCCATCGCCTGGTTCCTGCCCTACGTCTCGACCCGCAGCTTCGCGCCGTTTGTCGCCTACCGTGTGGGCCTCGGTGCGCTGGTACTCCTCTCGCTGGCCGCGGGTGCGCTCGAGACAGAGGCGGGCGCGCTGCGCGGCTGAGCGATCGGCGGGCGAACCCGGGTTCCAGCGGGTCGACTACGGTGGGTTCGCGGCCCGTGCGGCGCGCGGTCCGGCGCGGTGGGTGGGATCTCCGGGGGGAATCCGCCAGGCGTGGACGAGGTGTGCGACGGGCTGGAGGACACGATGGATCGGTCACAGGCCGAGATGGACGCACCGGAGTCGCAGGCGCGGCAGCCGGGTGTGCCCGAGGTAAGCGCGCCCGGGGCTAGCGTGCCGGTGACAACTGCGGCTGAGACAACTGCGGCTGATGAGACGAACGCGGCTGAGACGAACGCGGCTGAGGTGAACGTGCCCAGCCCGGGTGGACCGGAACGAGAGCCTGATCCGCTCACGGCCGGACTGACGGCGGCCGAGGTTGCCGAGCGGATCGCCGATGGCCGGGTCAACGACCTGCCGGTGCGATCGAGCCGCACCGTCGCCGAGATCGTCCGGGCTAACGTCCTGACTCGGATCAACGCCCTCATCGGCGTTCTGTTCGTCCTGGTGATGATCGTCGGGCCGATCCAGGACGGCCTTTTCGGCGGTGTGATCATTGCGAACACGTTGGTCGGGATGTTCCAGGAGTTGCGTGCCAAGCGCACCCTGGACCAGCTGGCGCTGATCGGACAGGCGCGCCCGGTCGTGCGCCGCGACGGGATCGGCGCACCGCTGCCCGCCGCCGAGATCGTCCTCGACGACGTCATCGAGCTCGGCTTGGGCGACCGGATTCCGGTCGATGGCGAGATCGTGGCCGCTGACCGGCTCGAGGTCGACGAATCGCTGCTCACCGGCGAGGCGGATCCGGTGCACAAGCAGCCCGGCGACACGGTGATGTCGGGGAGCTTCGTCGTCGCCGGCGCCGGGGCGTTCCGCGCCACCCGGGTCGGCCGCCAGGCGTATGCTGCCCAGCTCGCCGAGGAGGCGAGCCGGTTCACCCTGGTGCGCTCGGAGCTGCGCAGCGGCATCAGCAAGATCCTCCGGGTGGTCACCTGGATGATCATCCCGGCCGGGATCGCCCTCGTCATCAGCCAGCTTCGCGTCAACCAGCACGATGTGCCCGAGGCCATCCGCCGCATGGTCGCCGGACTTGTGCCGATGGTGCCCGAGGGCCTGGTCCTGCTCACCTCGGTGGCATTCGCCGTCGGGGTGGTCCGGCTGGGGCGCCGCCAGTGCCTGGTGCAGGAACTGCCGGCGATCGAGGGGCTGGCCCGCGTCGACGTCGTCTGCCTGGACAAGACCGGCACCCTCACCGAAGCGGCGATGGACGTCACCGAGGTGCGGCTCGTCGGCGACGCCGCGACCTGCGCCGATGACCGGGCCTCCACGGGCCGGGCCTCCGCGGGCCGGGCCTCCGCGGGCGAGGCGTCCGGGGGCGAGACACCCTCGCGCGAGCAGGGTGACCCGGATTCCTCGGGGTGGTCCGACCCGCTGGCCCGGGTGCGCGCGGCGCTGGGCGCGCTCGGGGCCGCGGACGGGCGGCCCAATCCCAGCATGCAGGCGATCATCGACGCCTGCCCGGCACCCGAAGGGTGGACCGCGCACGCTGACGCGCCGTTCTCCTCGGCCCGCAAGTGGAGCGGGGCAACCCTCGCCGACGACACCGGCGGCGTCGCCACCTGGCTGCTCGGCGCCCCCGATGTGCTGCTGGCGGACGGGCACCCGGTGCTCGCCGAGGCCGACGCGTTCGGCGCCCAGGGGCTGCGGGTCCTGCTGCTCGGGTGCACCACGACGTCGCTCGACCAGGCACTGGCGGATCCGGCCGCCGTGACGGGCGCGTTCACCCCCGCGGCGCTGGTCGTGCTCGCCCAGCGGCTGCGCGCCGACGCCGACGACACCCTGCGGTACTTCGCCGAGCAGAACGTCGCCGCAAAGGTGATCTCCGGGGACAGCGCGCTGTCCGTCGGCGCGGTCGCCCGGGGACTGGGCCTGCCCGGCGCCGAGGACCCGGTGGATGCGCGCACCCTGCCGACCGACCGGGACACCCTGGCCACGCTCATGGAAACCCACTCGGTGTTCGGCCGGGTCACCCCGCAGCAGAAGCGGGAGATGGTCGCCGCGCTGCAGTCCCGCGGGCACACGGTGGCGATGACCGGCGACGGGGTCAACGACGTCCTGGCCCTCAAGGACGCCGACATCGGCGTCGCGATGGGCTCGGGCAGCCAGGCCGCCCGTGGCGTCGCGCAGATCGTGCTGCTGGACAACAGTTTCGCGACCCTGCCGTCGGTGGTCGCCGAGGGCCGCCGTGTCATCGGTAACATCGAACGGGTCGCGAACCTGTTCCTGACCAAGACCGTCTACTCGGTGCTGCTGGCCGTTCTCGTGGTCGTCACCGGCGTGCCCTACCCGTTCCTGCCGCGCCATCTGACCCTGCTGGGGTCGCTGACGATCGGCATTCCGGCGTTCTTCCTGGCGCTCGCGCCCAACACCGAGCGGGCCCGTCCGGACTTCGTCGGCCGCGTCCTGCGCTTCGCGGTGCCCGCGGGCCTGATCGCCGGCGCGGCCACGATGGCCTCCTATCTGCTGGCCCGCTCGATCTACGACGACCTGGACGCCGAGACGTCGATGGCGACGCTGACCCTGTTCGTCCTCGCGCTGTGGGCGCTGGCGATCGTGGCCCGTCCCTACACCTGGTGGCGGATCGCGCTGGTGCTCACCATGGCGGGCGCTTTCGTGCTGGTGCTGGTCATTCCGTTCGGGCAGGACTTCTTCCAGCTCTCCCTGGTCGGCACCACCGGGCCGCTGTGCGGGCTGGGCATCGCGGCGGGCGGGTGTGTGCTGCTCGAGATCGCCTGGCTGGTGATCCGCGGACGTGATGCCGATGCGGATCGGCGTGCCAGGCTCACCGCCGCGGCCGCTCGCCCCGCGCAACGCAGCAACGTGCGCACCCTGCCCGCCAGCAGGGTCCCATCGGCGGCGTCGCCCGCGGTGGCGCCCTCCCCGTCGGTGGCGCCCTCCCCGCCCTCCCCGCCCGCGGCGTCCCCACCGGCAGCAGCCTCGCCACCCTCGGGGGGCTGACCTGCCGGTCGTCCGGCGCGTCTGGCCGTTACCGGCCGGGGGGATCCCGGTCGTCGGCGGCCTCGCGGGGCCGGGGCGCCCGCACCACGGGCACCGGTGTCGGCCGGCCAGTGGGGGGCGGCTGGCCGCCGCCGGGGCGGGCGGAGAGCCGGGCCAGGTAGGCGTTGTAGGCGTCGAGTTCGGCGTCGACGTCTCCGGCGGCGGCGATGCGCCGCTCGCGGGCGCGGTTGCCCCGGTCGTCCGCGCGGGCCCACTGGGCGGCCAGCACCAGCAGCACGGTGAAGGTGGGGATCTCGCCGAACGACCAGGCGATACCGCCGGCGGTGTGCTGGTCGGACAGCGGGCTCTGTCCCCACGGCCGGACCAGCCGCTCGTACCAGTCGCCGCCCAGCAGCGAGTTCGAGCCCATGATCGTTAGCCCGAGGAAGGTGTGGAACGGCACGACGGCGATCAGCATGAGGATCCGCGCGGGATGGGGCAGCCGCCGCGGCATCGGATCGATCCCGATGATCAGTTCGAAGAACAGCAGCCCGACCACCAGGAAGTGCACGTTCATGTAGAGGTGGCCGAGGTGGTTGTGCATCAGAGTGGTCAGCAGCGACGTCAGGTACAGCACGTACAGGCCGCCGACGAAGTTGATGGTGACCACCACCGGATGCGTGAGGAACCGCACCGGCCAGGAGTGCAGCCCCGCCACCAGCCACTCCCGCGGCCCGCCGCGGTGCGGTGCGCGGGCCGGGCGCATCGCGCGCAGCGCCAGCGTCACCGGTGCGCCGAGCACCAGCGGGATCGGCGCCGCCATGTTCAGCAGCATGTGCTGGGTCATGTGCACGCTGAGCAGCACCGGCCCGTACCGGCCAAGGCCGCTGCAGGTGGCGACGAGGACGACGAACAGGCCGACGAACCAGGCCACCGTGCGCCCCACCGGCCAGCGGTCACCGCGGGCGCGCAGTCGACGCACCCCGGCCAGGTACACCCCGGCGCCGAACACGCAGCCGGCGAGGAAGACCCAGTCGATGTGCCAGTCGAGGGCGAGCCGCGCCGCCGTGACCCGCGGCGGCATCGGGTAGCCGAGCAGCACCCGGGTCGGGTCGTCCGGGAGGTAGGCGTCATCGACCGGGGGAGCGGTGCGGGCCAGGCCCACCGCCAGCCCGAGCGTCGCGACGAGCACCGTGAGCTCCACGCTCGCCAGGCGCACGAACGTCCCGAGCGGCGAGACCGCGGACGCGTCGGAGGGGGACGGCGCGGCGGCCAGGTGGTCGATGACCCGGCGCCGCAGCAGGCCACCGAGGGCCACCGCGGCGACAAGGCCGACGGCCTTGAGCAGGACGAGCACGCCGTAGCGGGTGTTCCACAGCGGTGCGACTCCGCCGAGGCGCAGCGCAGCGCTGCCGATACCGCTCACGGCGGTCGCCGCGGCGGCGCCCGCGGCGAAGCGGCCGTACCGGCGCAGCGCGGGTCCGAACGTTGCGGCTGGTAGCCGTACCGCGCCGAGCAGGCCGAGCAGCCCGCCCACCCACAGCGAGGCGGCGATCACGTGGACCGCCAGCGCCACGATCGCCACCGCATGCTGCCCGGAGCTTGAGGCATGACCGGCGAGGACCGGGGGCAGCAGTGCCGCGCCGGCCAGGATCAGCAACGCGCCGGCGGCGGTGGTCGTCGTCACCGTCCGGCCGACGATCGCGACGAGCAGCGCGAGCACGGCCACGACCAGCAGCGACCTGCCCTGAGAGGTCGACGTGACGAAGGAACGCAGCGCCTTGCGGTCCAGGACGTCGCCGGCCGGGCGGGCCGACACATCCGACAGGGTGAACACCAGCTCGGCCAGGGTGGCGAGCAGCCAGACCACCGCGGCATCGGCCGCGCGGCGCCCGCGGCTACGCGCTGTCGCGGTCAGCAGCCTCCGCGCCGCCGCCCGGGAGATCCCGGCACCCGCGCTCTCGGACTGGCTCGTCCCGTCTGCGCTGCTCGTCCCGTCTGTGCCGTTGGTACGGCCTGCGCCGTTCGTCCCGCCCGTGCCGTTCGTACGGCCAGTGCCGTCCCTACCGGCGGTGCCTCCTGTCGCGGCGGGGCCTCCGGGCGCGGAGCGGGCGGCCGGCAGCAGGACGGCGGCGGTCAGCAACCAGCCGAGAGTCGCCACGGCCGCGATCCGGCCGACCAGCTGGGAGACGGGCAGCGCCCAGTGCGTGCCCGTTCCCGAGGACGGCAGCCCGGGCAGTCGCAACGTTCCCGGACCCGTCCCGATCACCAGGGCAAGAACGCCGAGGCCAGCGCCCGCGGCCACCACCAGGGCCCACCTGACCGCGGGCGGGACCCGGGTGGACGGGGCCGCCGGGGAGACCGCGATGGGCGGGGCGGTGGGAGAGGTGGGGGCGGGGGAGTCCGGGGTCGGCGGGGTCGGGGACGAGTCGCCGCCGGCGGCGTGCGGGGTGCCCGGCGAGGAGGGGAGATCCATGATCAGTGCGCTCCCGGGCGGCGTCGTCGGACAAGGTATGCGGCACCACCGGCCAGCGTGGCGGCAAGGACCACGGCACCCGCCACGGTCCAGGCCGTGCCGTTCCCGCCCGCGCTGTCGGTCGAGGTGCCGCCGGCGGCGGAGCCGGTGGGGGAGGACGACACGGAGGCGATAGGACCTGCCCCGGTGCGAACCGGCGAGGTCGTGGCCGGCGCGGCACTGTGAGCCGTTGCCGTGGCGTCAGGTGTGGCGGAGGCGGCCGGTGCGGGGGTCAGCGCGGCGGCCTGTGCGACCGTGAAGTCGAAGGTACCGCCAACGGGATGGCCGTCCGCCGACACCGCCTGGTAGGCGACGGTGTACCGGCCGTTACCCAGCGCCGACAACGCCTGGTGCACGGAGGTGCCCTGCACCTGTGGGTCACCGCGAGTGTGGGCTGTCCCGTCCGGGCTGGTCACGGCGACGCGGGTGTAGCGGGACGACACCGCCTCGTTGAAGGTCAGGACGACCTCGCCGGGCGCCTGCGCCAGGATCGCCCCGGCGGCCGGGGACGTCAGCTCGAGCCGCGAATGGGCGGAGGCGGGCACGGCCAGCGCCGCCACCAGCGCCGTCAGGACGGCGGCGAGGCCCGCGACCGTGTGCCCGATCGGCCGGAACCGGCCCTGGCGGCGGCCGGCGGCCGGGAACTGCACCTGTCGTCGCACCCCGCAGATTCTACGCCCGGTAGAAAGTCCGTTCTGGTCGTTGCTGGGCGGGACGGACGCGGTGGCAGCAGCGTGGCTGAGATCGTGAGCCTCGGCGCAGTGGTCGACGTCGCGCCGATCTCAGTCTGATCTGCCGACGTGCCACGCCGCGTAGTTGCGGGCGGCGCGGACCCACGGGCCGCCCGCGCCTTCCACGGCCTCCCGATAGGTCCACAGGCCGGCGACGAGCGCGGCGAACGCGGTCAGTGCGGCGCTGTCGGTCGGCCAGCCTGGCCGGGCGGCTGCCCATTCTTCGGCGTCGTGCGGGGTGTGCCCGGCGTCGATGAGTCGGATGACCAGGAAGGCCGGGTCAACCCAGCCGGCCGCGGCACCGGGAAAGCCCCAGTCGATCACGTGGACCTCGCCGCCGGCACCGACGATGAACTGGTCGGCGTGCAGATCGGTGTGGACGAGCCGGTCGCCCTGCACGGCCTGGGGTGCGAGCGAGGCCCACTGGTCCATCTGGTCGACGTCGAAGCCGGTGACGGCATGCGGGGCGACGTCAGGGAGCCGGCGCCACCAGTCCCGGACACTCCACCGATCGTGCAGACCGCGTATCCCTGGTGCGGGTAGGGCGCTGATCCGGTCCAGGGTCTGCCCGACAATCGCGAGGTCGGCCGAGCCGGGGGAGAGATCCGCGGGCCGGCCGGGCAGGTACTGGAAGCCGACGACGAGCCATGGGTCGCTGTCCACTTCGACGTCCTCGGCGAAGATCACTGCTGGGGCGATGCCAGGGGCGAGTGTCCCAGCCGTGATCTCGTTACGCAGCCAGCGCATGCGCCGGCTGATTCCGCGGACCGCTTTCACGAACACCGCGCCGTCACGGGTGTGGAAGACGGCAGCGAGGTCGTTGTTCTGACCGCCCGGCACCGCCGATACCGAGTCCACCGTGCCCAGGTGACGCCCGGCCGCCTGACGCACCACAGCGGGAAGCGAGCCCCAGCCGTCAACCATGGTCATCTCATCCTCGCGACGGGATCCGGGTTCCCTCGTTCTCGTTGCCATCCTTGCCGGACGCGGAGCAGTTTCCCTCGTCCGCGCACTCGTCGTGTCGGCCCTCGACGGTCGGGGGCCACAGGTCAGCATCGACGATGTATCCGGCGGCGGTGATCGCGGCCAGGGTACGGGTGCGTGCAGCGGTGGCGTCGAGCGCCTTGCCGGTCGGGTCGGTGGGGACGTGGTGGATGTATCGGCCGGCGATCTGGTGGCAGAAGTCGGTGTAGTCGCGGGTGTAGAGCAGGAACGTGTGCCAGCCGATATCGACGAGGCGGCTCGGAACCAGCCGGGTGTCCGGATCTGCGGCACTGGCGGCGAGGAAGGCCAGCGTCTGGTCCATGATCCTGACCGCGAGGTCGCGGTCATCTGCAGCCTCGGGGGCGATTCGGTCGGTCAGCCGGTCGAACAGGTCGGCTCGTATCAGGAACCGACTCGTCTTCACAGGGGCTTCTGCCAGAACGGTCATGGTGTGCTCCTCACGGTGCCCATTCGTGCCCTCCAGACGCTTCGGTCCGGCACGGTGGTGGTCGGCCTGAGTCGGAGAGTAAGAGCCTCCCGCGAGCATGACCAGAAAGATTCTCGAAGTTTCTCCAAACGGTCAGCGGGATGGTCCGGCCGCGAAACTAGTGCCTTGTCAGGCCACGTTCGCCCGCTTGACGATGTCCCGCAGCTTCTGATCTTCGACGTGCTGGTTCCGCCAGTCG
>NZ_JALKFZ020000168.1 GCF_023243075.1 Frankia sp. AiPa1
GAGTTGGACGAGTCGGTGGTGGAGGAGCTGGCCGCGATCAAGACGGTGCGGGGCATCGTCGACTGGATCCTGGCCCGGTCCGCGGGGACCGGCGGCACTGCTGCTGGCGCAGCGGTTCCGGCCATCCACGCTGGCATCGGTGTGGACCAGAACGGCGTGGTGGGTGCCGTCCCATCCGCGGGTGCCGCCCCGTCCGTGGGCGCGCAGGCGCCTGCGGGATTGGATCGGGTGTCGGTTTCGGAGGTGGTGGTCGGGGTGATCGCGGAGCAGACCGGTTATCCGGTGGAGATGCTCGAGCCCGATCTGGATCTTGAGGCTGATCTGTCGATTGACTCGATCAAGCGGACGGAGGTGTTGGGGGAGCTGGCGGGTCGGTTGGGTCTGACGGCGCCGGGTTCCGGTGAGTTGGACGAGTCGGTGGTGGAGGAGCTGGCCGCGATCAAGACGGTGCGGGGCATCGTCGACTGGATCCTGGCCCGCTCCGGCTCAGGAGCGTCCGGCCCGGCCACGCCCGGCCAGGCGCCGGTCATCGACGGGGCCGGGCCCGCCAACGCCGGCCCCCTGAGCGCTGGCCCCCTGACCGCTGGCACCGTGAGCAGCACGACCAACGGCGCCGCGCCGGGCAGCACCGGGCCCCATGGCGGTGGCCACGGTGGTGCCGGGATCGGCGGCAGCGCGCCTGCGGCATCGGCCACGCCCGCGTTCGCCGGACCGGCGTTCGCCGACGTCGCCATGCCCGCAGCCGCTGCCGAACCGACGATTCCCGCTCCTGCCCACCGCGCGCCCGCCCTGGCCGGCGCGTCCGTGGCGGCAGCCGGGGCCGCGGGTGCCGGTGTGCCCAGCGCGTTCCCGTTGCGGCGCTTCGTCGTCGAGGTCGAGGACGTCCCGCCGCCGGCGGACCTGCCCGCTGACCTGCGCGGCGCCCGGTTCCTGCTGGTCGAGGGCGGTCTGGGGGTGGGCCTTGCGCTGGCCACCCGGCTGGAGAAGGCGGGTGGCGAGGTGCGCATCCTCGCCGCCCACGATCCTGGTCTCGTGGACCAGATCCAGGCTGGCGCGGGCACCGACGGCCTGGCCTGGATCGCCTCGGCCGACCCGGATGCCCAGGAGGACGCGGTGCTGCCCGCGGCCTTCCCGGCGCTGCGGGCGGCGGCGCTCGGCGGCTGCCGGCGGGTCCTCGTCGTCACTGGCGACGGTGGCCGCTTCGGCTATCCCACGTCTCCCGCGGCCGCGGCCAGCCGGTCCGGGGCGGGCAGCGGCACCGGGCTCGGGGCGGCCGAGGCCGAGCAGTCCGCGATGCGCCCGACGCGCGGTGCGGGGCTGGCGGGTCTGATCCGCACGATCTCCAAGGAGGCGCCGGGGCTCGCGCTGCGCCTGGTCGACGTGGAGCCGAAGCAGGAGCCGCGCGGCATCGCCGACAGTCTGTTCGCCGAGCTGCTCGCGCCCGGCGGGCCGGTGGTCGTTGGCTACCGTGACCGGGTGCGCGCGGTTGCGCGGGTCCGTCGCGCCCCGGCGGTCGGCGGGGACGCGCTGCCGTCGAACCTTGGCCCGGCCTCGGTCGTGCTGCTGACCGGCGGCGCGCGGGGAATCACCGCGGGCCTCGCGGTGGAACTCGCCCGCCGCACCGGCTGCGCGATCGAGCTGGTCGGACGCACCCCGCTGCCGAGCGGTCCGGAGGACCCGGCGACGGCAGGCGCACCGGACGCCCCGGCGCTGCGCAGGGCCCTCATCGCGGCCGGAGTACGCCGCCCGGCGGAGATCGAGTCCCGGATCTCCCGGCTGCTCGCCGAGCGGGAGGTTCGCGCGACACTGGCCGCACTCGGCCAGTTCGGCTCCTCGGTCCGTTACCACGCGGTGGACGTGCGTGACCCGCTGGCCGTCGCCGGGGTCGTCGCCGACGTGTACGCCCGGCATGGACGCCTCGATGGTCTGGTCCACGGCGCGGGCGTGCTGGCCGACCGGCTGCTGCGGGACAAGACGCCCGAGTCGTTCGAGCGGGTCTACCGGACGAAGGTCGACGGCGCACGGGCGCTGCTCGCGGCGGTGCGCGACGACATCGGCTTCATCGCGTTCTTCGGCAGCGTCGCCGGCGTGTTCGGTAACCGCGGCCAGGTCGACTACTCGGCTGGCAACGACGCGCTGGACACCCTGGCGCGGGCTGCGTCCGGTCGCTTCGCCGGCCGGGTCGTCAGCGTCGACTGGGGCCCCTGGGGCTCCCGCGCCGGCGCCGGGATGGTCTCGCCGGAGCTCGCCCGCGAGTACGCTCGGCGCGGCATCGGCCTCATCGACCCGGACGAGGGTGTCGCCGCACTGCTCGCCGAGCTCGCCGGCCCGGCGGACGGCCCCGCGCAGGTGGTCTACATGTGCGCGGACGCGGAGGCGTTCGATGCCTGATCCCGTCGCCCCCGGCCGTGCTGTCAGCCCCGAGGCCGGCGGCACGGCCGGGGGACGGGGCGGGGCGACGCCGAGCGCCGTGGCGGTCGCTACGCCGATCGCGATCGTCGGGATGTCGGCCCTGTTTCCCGGGGCGGGCGACCTCGACACGTTCTGGCGCAATATCGCCGGTGGGGTGGACGCGGTCGGCGCCGTGCCACCCGGCCGGTTCGATGTCGACGACTTCTTCACCGCCGCGCCCGGCGTCCCCGTGACACCCGGCGGTTCCACCGGTCTGGCCGGGGACGCGGCCGCGGACGGAGGGGCGTTCTACTGCCGGCGCGGCGGGTTCGTCGACGATCTGGCCGCCTTCGACCCGACGGCGTTCGGGATCGTGCCGAACGCGCTGGACTGGGCTGAACCGGACCAGCTGCTCGCGTTGCGACTGGCCGCCGAGGCGATCACCGACGCCGGCGGCGCCGACCGGCTCGGCGACGCGGACCGGGTCGGGGTGGTGCTCGGCCGTGGCGGTTACGTCGGCTCCGGCGTGGCCCGCCTCGAGCAGCGCGTCCGTACCTCCCGCCAGCTCGCCACCACGCTGCGTGAGGTTCTGCCGGAGCTGCCGGCCGACGCGGTCGAGCGGGTCCGCACCGCGTTTCTCGACCAGCTCGGCCCGATCCGGGCCGAGGCCTCGATCGGGCTGGTGCCGAACCTCGCCGCCTCCCGCATCGCCAACCGACTTGACCTGCGCGGACCCGCCTACACGGTGGACGCGGCCTGCGCGTCGTCGCTGATCGCCGTCGAGGCGGCCATGCGTGACCTCGGCGCCCACCGCACCGACACGATGCTGGTCGGCGGTGCGCATCTCGTCCATGAGGCGTCGTTCTGGAGCGTGTTCACGCTGTTGCGGGCGCTCTCGCCGAGCGAGGCTATCCGCCCGTTCGACCGGCGCGCCGACGGCATCGTCATCGGCGAGGGTGTGGGCATGCTTGTGCTGCGCCGCCTCGACGATGCCCTGCGTGACGGCGATCGCGTCTACGCGGTGCTGCGCGGCGCCGGAACGTCCAGCGACGGGCGCGGCGCCTCGCTGATGGCGCCGGACGCGGGCGGCCAGGTTCTGGCCGTGCGCCGGGCCTGGGCGGATGCGGGCCTCGACCCGAGTGCCCCTGGCGCGATCGGACTGATCGAGGCGCACGGCACCGCGACCCCCACCGGAGACGCGGTGGAGCTGGCCACCCTGGCCGAGGTCTTCGGCACCGCCGGGGCCCCGGGCCCGGGTCGCCCGGCCGGCGCGGCGGACATCGGGATCGGGTCCGTCAAGTCCATGATCGGCCATGCCATGCCGGCGTCGGGCGCGGCCGGTCTGATCAAGACGGCGCTCGCCCTGCACCACCGGACCCTGCCACCCACCCTGCACTGCGACGAGCCGCACGCCGCCTTCGCCGGCAGCCGCTTCGCGCCCGTGCGCACCGCGACCGCCTGGGACGAGCCAACCGGCGGCGGCCCCCGCCGCGCCGGGGTCAACGCGTTCGGCTTCGGCGGCATCAACGCCCACCTCGTCGTCGAGGAGGCGCCGACCGGCGCCCCGATCACCGCCGTCCACACCTTCCCCGCACCCGCACCCGCACCCGCCGCCGTGGCCTCCGGTTCTGCCGCTGTGGCCGCCGGCCCTGCCGCCGTGGAGCTCGTGGCGGATCCGAACGCCGAGGCGGTGCTGCTGCTCGCCGGCACTGGGCCGCAGGACCTGCTCGCCCAGCTCGACCGGCCCGACGCCGAGCTGCTCGCCCGCGACGACGCGGCCTGCCCGCCGAGTGGCGGTCCCTGGCGACTCGCCCTGGTCGCGCCGAACCCGCGGCGCCTCGCACTGGCGCGCACCGTCGTCGGACGCGGGACGCCCTGGCGAGGCCGCAACGACCTGTGGTTCACCCCAACCGGCCTGCTGGATCCGGCCAACCCCGACGGCGGTGGACGCACCGCCTTTCTGTTCTGCGGGCTCGAGGACAACTTCACCCCGCGCATCGACGATGTCTGCGCGCACTTCGGCCTGACCGACCCGGGCACGGCGGACACCGCTGTGCTCGGGCAGCACGGGGTGGCCAGCGTCGAGGTCGGACGCGTCCTGGACGTCGCGCTGCGCCGGCTCGGCATCGCCCCGGACCTCGTCGGCGGGCACAGCATCGGCGAGTGGAACGCGATGATCTCCTGCGGGCTGGTTCCCGACGCGTTCGCCGACTCGTTCATCTCCGGGTTCGACGCGGACGCCGTGCAGGTCCCGGGCGTGGTCTTTGGCGCCCTGGGTTGCGGCGCCCAGCAGGCCGGCGAGGTGATCGCCGACCTTGACGAGGTGGTCGTCTCGCACGACAACTGCCCACATCAGTCGATCATCTGCGGGCGGGAGGCGAGCGTACGCACCGCGCTGGACCGGCTGCGCCGGGCCGGCGTCCTCGGCCAGCTCCTGCCCTTCGAGTCCGGCTTCCACTCGCCGTTCTTCGAGCCATACCTGGATCTGGCCCGCGCCAGCCTGGAGTCCACCGCCCTCGTCGAGGCCCAGGTGCCGATCTGGTCGGCCACGACGGCGTCGCCCTACCCGGCCGAACCCGCCGCCGTGCGCGAGCTGGCGCTGCGCCACCTGGTCGAGCCCGTCCGTTTCCGGGAGCTCGTCGACCAGCTGCACGCGTCCGGCGTGCGGGCGTTCGTGCAGGTCGGCGTGGGAAGCATCGCCGGTTTCGTGGACGACACACTGCGTGGACGCGAACACCTCTCCCTGGCCACGAACACGCCGAAGCGCTCCGGGCTCGACCAGCTGCGCCGTGTCGCCGCGTCCCTGTGGGTCGAGGGTGCCTCGCCGCGCCTGGACCTGCTGCCCTGTCGCACCCGTCCCGAGCAGCCGGCGGCCGTCCGCCTGAGCGACGCCGCCTCGTGCCACGCCGCCGCGCCTGGCACCGGGGCGACGGACTCTGGCCGGCGCGTCCAGGTGCCGCACCGGCAGGGAAGAGCCGTTCGGCTGCGCCTGGGGACTCCACTCGTCCGGCTCGGCCCCGCCGCCGGGGATCTGTTGGGCCGGCGGGATGCCACGGCGGCCCCGTCGCCCGCCGCCGCCCCCTGCGCCCCCTCCGTGCCCGCGGTGGCGGCGGTGCCCGTGGCGACCTCGGTGGCCGCGGCTCGCCCCGCCACCGCGGCGCAGGTCGGATCCGCCGTTCCCGCCGTTCCCGCCGTTCCCGCCGTTCCCGCCGCGCCGGCCATGGCCGCGCAGGTCGAAGCGGCGGCTGTCGGGACCGCGCCGGGACATCCGGTGCTGGCCGCGTTGCGGGCCGCGCTGGTGGACGCCGACGCGACGATGGCCGAGGTCGTCGACCAGTGGTCCCGCGACCCGGTGGGATCCCTCTCCTCCCTCGGCCAGGGGGCGCGGCCTGGCCGGCCGGTCCCACCCCTCGTCGCCCGCAGGTCCCCGGCCGGCCGGTCGGTGGCCGCCGGTCACACCCTCGACGCGGCTACGCCCGGCAGCGGCCCTGCCGGCACGACCGCCTCCCGGATCCCGGTCGGGCCCGGTGGGACGGCAGTCCCTGACGGGACAGGAACGCCCGGCGGGACGGGTACGCCGCTGCTGTCGCCGGCGGGGCCCACACGCCCGGGTTCGTCCGCACCGTCCGCACCCCGCGGCCCGGCCGAGGGCCGGACGGGACCGCGCACCGTCCTGCGCCACCTCTCGCTCGCCACGATGCCGCATGTCATCGATCACTGCTTCTACCGGCAGCCGCCCGGCTGGACCACCATGTCCGACCGCTTCCCGGTCGTGCCGATGACCGAGGTTCTCGAACTCATGATCGCCGAGGCGGCGGCGGTCATGCCCGGGCTGGTACCGATCGGCCTGAAGGACGTGCGGGCGCTGCGCTGGCTCGCGATCGAGCCGGCCGTCGAGGTCCCGATCACCGTGAACCCGCTCGGCCCGGTCGGCTCGGACGAGGCCGCCGGCCCGAACACGGCCGGTGCGCGGCCCGTCGAGGCCGTGCGGGTGACCGTGGAGGGGTACGCGCGCGGCACCGTGCTGTTCGCCGCCGACTATCCGGCCGCGCCGGCCACGACGGTCGTCACCGCCGACCTGCCCGGGCAGCCGGCCACGCCGGTCCTGCCCGCCGAACGCGCCTCGCGCAATCAGGGTCCGGACCTCTACCGCGGACGTTTCCTGTTCCACGGTCCTGGCTACCAGGGCGTCGAGCACATCGGGGGGATCTCGGAGGCCGGAATCCGGGGCCGGCTGCGGGTGCCGTCCGCCTCCGGCGCTCTGCTGGACAACGCCGGGCAGCTCTTCGGCTACTGGGCGATGGAGCACCTGGCCGAGGACTCTCTGCTGCTGCCCCAGTCCATCGCGGATCTGCGCTTCTACGGACCACCGCCGGCCGAGGGCGAGGAGGTGGACTGCGTGGTGCGCATCCGCGCGGTCGCCGAGCGCACCGTGGTCGCCGATCTGGAGCTGCGCCGGGTGGGTGGGCCGTGCTGGGCGGTCATCACCGCCTGGACGGACCGCAGGTTCGCCAACGACCCGGTGCTGTGGACGATGGTGCGCGCCCCCGAGATCCACAGCGTCGCGCAGCCCTCCGGCGAGGGCTGGCTGGTCGCGATCGACCGGTGGAGCGAGTCGGCGTCGCGGGAACTGGTCGTGCGCCACTACCTGGACGCGCAGGCCCGGGCGCAACTCGCCGCGCTCAATCCGCGGGCGGCCCGCGGGCGGCTGCTCGGCCGGATCGCCGCCCAGGACGCGGTGCGCCGCCTGCTGTGGGACCGCGGCGCCGGGCCGGTCTGGGGGATCGAGGTCGGGATCGAGCACGGCCCGCTCGGCGCGCCCCGGGTGCGGTCGCTGCCGCGCCGCGCGGGCATCGCGCTGGCCGAACCGCCCTGGGTGTCGCTGGCGCACAAGCCGGAGATCGCGGTCGCTCTGGTGTCGGTCGCGGGCTCGGTCGGGATCGACATCGAACAGATCGTGGCCCGCGCCCCCGGCGTCGAGAAGGCCGCGCTCGCCGCGGCCGAGGCGGAGCTGCTCGACCGGCTCGCCGGGGTGGATCCGGATGCGCGGGCGGTGTGGTTCACGCGGCTGTGGGCGGCGAAGGAGGCCGCGGCGAAGGCGTGGGGAACAGGGCTTGCCGGCCGTCCCCGCCAGTTCGTCGTCGACGGCCCGTACCCGGCACCGGCGGCCTGGGCGTCATCACCGGCCAGCGCCCTGGCCGGCCCGCCTGGCCTGCTCCGGGTCACCGTGCACGGCGATGCCGGTCTGGTCGATGCCGGTCTGGTCGATGCCGGCCTGGTGGACGCCGGGGTGGGGAACACCGGGGTGGGCGGCGCCGGATACGGGCATCACCAGGCCCGGGTGCGCTGGGTGGCGTTGCGTACTGTGGATGGCGCTGGCCGGATTGTGCCCGGGGACGCGCGGATCGGCGCCGACCAACCGGCCGCCGCGGCGCCCGCGGACCGGGCCGGCGTTCCCGCCCGGTACGTGGTGGCCTGGACCTCCCCCGAGATCGAGGCCGACGTCCGCGTCGGCGCGTCGAGACCTATCGAGTGACAGTGCACGGAGCAGCAGCAGTAGGGCCAGGGACGATCATGACCGGCGCGACAGCGGCGACCGGGAGAAAGGTGGCACAGATGGACCGCTCAGCCGTCGAGACGCGGGTGCTCGGGGAAATCATCGAGGACGTCCGGGACGTCATCGGTGAGGAGTACGCGTTCGACATGGAAATCACCATGGAAACGTCGTTCGGTGACGACCTGGAGCTGGAAAGCATCGAGTTCGTCGCGCTCGCCGACCGGCTGCGGGAACGTTATGGCGATGCCGTCGACTTCGTCGGTTTTCTTGCCACCCGGGACGTCGACCAGGTCATCAACATGCGGGTCGGCGAGGTCGTCGAATTCGTCGTCGACAGTCAGCCCGTGCCTGCGACGACCGGTTCGGCCTGACCGACGCCGTACGGAGCCACAGGGGATGCCTCGGGGATGTCCCAGGGGAAATTGGGCGAACGCCGTAAACCAGGTGACCACGGGGCGACGCGCGAGCCGGGTATGTCGGGCGCCCGAGGACACGGTGACCGACCGGGAGAGTGGTGCCAATGAGTGAGATCCGCGCGAACGACGTCCGGCTGCACGTCCAACGGATCGGCCCGCGGGGCCCCGCCATCCCGACCGTCGTGATGCTGCATGGCATGGTCATGGACAACATGTCCAGCTTCTACCTGTCGCTGGGCACGTATCTTTCCGACATCGGCTGTGACGTCATCTGCTACGACCTGCGCGGGCACGGGCGCAGCGAACGCACCCCGGAGGGCTACGCGCTCGCGGACTCGCTCGCCGATCTCAACGGTCTGCTCGACGCGCTCGGCGTGGACCATCCCGTGCACATCATCGGCAACAGCTACGGCGCGACGATGGCGATCGCCTACGGCTGCGAGTTCGGCGAGCGGACGGCGAGTCTGACCCTGATCGAGCCGCCGTTCCTGCTCGAGGGGCTCGGCGAGGAGATGGCGCGCTCGCTGACCCAGATCCTCGCGGCGATGTCCGACGACGAGGTGGAGCTCTGGCTGCATCAGGCGGCTGGGCGGGTCATCGGCCGGGCCACCCGGTCCGCCCGCCGGCTGCTGCAGGAGACGACGATCGCCACCGACATGCTGTCGATGACGCCGTTCTCCGTCGAGGCGCTGGGGCGGCTGAGCATGCCGGTGCTCGCGATCTACGGCGAGAACTCGGACATCATCGGCCAGGCCGAGACCCTCACGTCCGTCGTGCCGGACACCACCCTGGTCGTCCTGGAGCACCACACCCATATGGTGCTGCGGGAGGCCACCGGCTATCTGCGCGAGCTGCTGCGCTGGTGGCTGCTTGGCGACCGGACCACGCCGCGGCCGGTGTACGTGCCCTCGGCGACGAAGCGGTTCGAGACGCCGCAGTGGATCACCGACATGGTTCCGCCGCCCAACCTGAACACCCCCCGCACGGTGACCACCGCGGAGAGCAGTCATAGATGAGCCGGGTGCTGTTTGTCGTCCCTCCGCTGACCGGGCACGTGAATCCGGCGGTGGGCGTTGCCGGTGCGCTTGCCGGACGGGGACATGAGGTCGCCCTCGCCGGGCATGCCGCGGTCATCGGCCACCTGATCCCGCCGGGCATGCGCCTGTACGCGCTGCCGGAGCTTGCCGACGAGTCCGCCCGGGCGGCCATCCTCGCCCGGTCGCACTCGCTGCGGGGGCCGGCGTCGCTGAAGTTCCTGTGGGAGGAGTTCCTGCTCCCGCTGAACACCGCGATGATCCCGGCGATCGAGCGGACCGTCGACGAGTTCCGTCCGGACGTGCTCGTCGTCGACCAGCAGATGATCGGTGCGGCGCTGATCGCCCGGCGCCGCGGCCTGCACTGGGCCACCCTCGCGACCACCTCCGCCGAGTTCGACGACCCGTACGGGGTGCTCGCCGGCCTCGGCCAGTGGGTCACCAGCCTGCTGCGTGACTTCCAGGTCACCCACGGCTTGTCCGAGGCCGAAGCGGACCGTGGTGACCTGCGATTCTCCGACGAGCTCGTGATCGTCTTCTCCGTCCCGGAACTGCTGCGCCGGCCGGAGGCACCCGACGGGCCGACGCTGCCACGCAACTCCATCTTCGTCGGCAGCGCCGCCGGTGGACTGCGCGTGACGGGGGCCCCGTTTCCGTGGGAGTGGCTCGACCCGAAACGGGCCGCCGTGCTTGTCTCGCTTGGTACCGTCACGCGGGAGGCCGGCGGGCGGTTCCTGCGGGCCGCGGCGGAGGGGCTGCTGACTCTCTCCGACCGGGTGCAGGCGATCGTGGTCGCCCCGCCCGGGCTGATCGACGACCTGCGGGCATCCGATGATCTGCTGGTCACCGCGTCAGTGCCGCAGGTCGAGCTGATGGGGAGGCTGTCGGCGGTGGTCTGCCATGCCGGGAACAACACGGTGTGCGAGGCGCTCAGCCATGGCCTACCCCTGGTGGTCGCCCCCGTCCGTGATGACCAGCCGGTCATCGCCGAACAGGTGGTCCGCAGCGGCGCCGGAGTACGGATCAAGTTCGGCCGGGCGGGCGCGCCGATCGTGCGTTCCGCGGTGAGTTCGGTCCTCGATGACCCCGCCCACCGGCGTGCCGCGGAACAGCTGCGGGACGCCTTCCGCGCCGCCGGTGGGGTCGCCACCGCCGCCGACTACATCGAGAAGCTGGTCATATGAGGTGAGGGGGCTGCTCGGCTGGCTGGCCATCGTCGTGTGCGTCGGGCTGATCGCCAACGCCATGCGGCTGCGTGGTCGCCTGCGGCGGCTGGAGACCATTCCCGCCTCCGGCCGGCCGGTCGACCCCCACCACGAGTTCCTCGTCGCCGCCGGGGTGCGGCTGACCGACGGCGCCCGGCGGGCGGCCAGCTATCACGCCAGCCGGGACCAGCTGGACGTCCTCGACCTGATCCCGGCCGACCTGACGGTCGAACGCGCCCTCGACGTCGCCCGGATGGTCGACACCCGCACCTACCGAACCGACCGCTGTGTGCCGGGCCGCGGCGCGTTCCAGGCGCTGCTGGTGCGTTCGGAGATCCTCGACCTGGCCAGGATCACCCCCCGTGAGGACTTCGACCCGGTCGAGCTCGTCGACCTCACCGAACGGCTGAAGCTGTTCGCCTCCGACTCGACCGATCTCGCCGTGCTGCCCGGACTGCGAGCCGCCCGCGACGACGCGGCGATGCGGGCGCGCGTGCAGCAGCGGGTCTACCGCTTCACCCGGCGTTACCAGCTGTTCCCGTTCGTCCCTCAGGTGGCCACCGGCATCGGCCTGCACTACAACCAGGCGGCGGGGCTGGCCGCTCTCGCCCTGTTCTGGTTCCAGCCGTTCGTCGTCTGCGCCGGGCGGGTGCCGCTCAGTCCTCGCGACCTGATCCGCTCGCCGCTGGTGCGAGTCCTCGGCGGGGTGCTGTTCGTCATCGACTCGGTGCGGGCCGCGCGCACCCAGTCCGCGCGGGCCGCGGCGGCCAAGGCCGCGGGACTGCCCGCCGATCCGGCCAAACACGCCGCCCGGGCGCGCACCGCCGCCAGCCGCGACACCTACCACCGTGAGGTCCGCGCCGGCCTTGACCGTTTCCAGCGCTACGAGCGCGACGACTGCCCGTGGTGCGGGTCGACCGAGCTGTCCGTCCGGCTCGTCGCCCCGGACATGCTGCTGCGCAAGCCCGGCGAGTTCCAGCTGGACCACTGCGAGCACTGCGGGCACGTGTTTCTCAACCCACCGCTGAACGCCGCCGGACGGGAGTTCTACGAACGGGACCGCTATGACGGGCTGCGTGCCGACGTCGGCGAGCACGTCCTCGCGTCGATCGCCCGCGACCGGCGCGGCCAGGTCGCAGCCGTCCGGCCGTTCGTGCTGCCCCATACCTGGCTGGATGTCGGTTCCCGGCACGGGCATGTCCCGAACGCGGCCCGCGAAATGTGGCCGGGGACGGTGTTCGACGCTGCCGACACCTCGTCCCGCCTGGCCGAGGGACTGCGCCGGGGCTGGATCGACCACGCCTACCGCGGCTGGCTGTCCGAGATCGCCGATGTGGTCGCCGGCTACTACGACGTGATCAGTATGTTCGGCTACCTGGAAGGGTGCGAGGACCCTTCGGCCGAACTCGATGCCGTCACCAAGGCGCTGCCGACCGGTGGGCACCTGCTGTGCGAGTTGGTCAACGCCGAGTGCGTGCAGGCCCGGCTGCTCGGCCGGTTCTGGTCTGGCTGGGCGATCCCGGAACGGGCTCACTTCATCCCGGTGGACAACCTGCTCGCCGCCCTGGCCGACCGGGGGTTGCGGCCGGTACTCGTCCGCTTCGCCGCTCCGCGTGGGCCCGGGGAGCTCACCCTGGCGCTGCGTTTCGCCGTCAACGCCATCGCGCCGCGGCCAATGCCATGGCTGCGCGGGGCCGCCGGTCCCGTCGCCACGGCGTCCTGGGCGCTGATGATGACGGTCGTCAGCCCCCTGCTGGCGCTGGCCCGGGTCGTCGACCGGCTCTCTCGGCGCTACGTCCACAACCCCCGGCTGGCCAGCACCTGCCTGATCATCGCCCGCAAGGAGCTCTAGCCCGGCCGGTGTGCTGGGGAGCTGGTCGGTTCTCAAGGAACATCTGCCGGTGGCCGCGTTCGAGACGCTCTCGAAACGGCTTGACACTCCGCGGCTCGTCACCGGGCGAGCCTGATCGATGGTGCCCTGCACTGACGATGTGGTCCGTGCCTTTCCAGCGGTTCTGGCTACACCGGCCAGGTCTCGTGGCGCCAGGCGGCGTCCCAGAACATCCACTCGTAGCGGGCGGTCGCGAGGAAGTGCGCGCTGGCCCGTTCCCGCTCGCCAGGTGATGCCGCCGCGCCGACCCGGTCGGTGAGGGCGATGACGCGGTCCGCCACCGCCTGGAACGCCGGGTCGCCGTAGGCGGCGATCCAGCGGGCGTACAGCGGGTCGGGGGAGGACGCGGCGAGCAGTTCCGCGCCGACCCGCGCGTAGATCCAGTAGCAGGGCAGGACGGCGGCCAGCCCCTCGAGGAACGAGCCGCCGTACGCGGTTGCCAGCAGATAGCTGGTGTAGGCCCGGGTGGTCGGCCCGACCGGGTCGCCCGCCGCTACGGCCCGCGCGTCCGCGACCGCGAGCAGGTCGGCGTCCAGGCCGGACTCGGCGAGGGCCTGGCGCAGGTCGGCGTGCATGGCCTGTTCGGCGGCGACGGCCTCGGCGGCATCGGTCGCCAGCGCCCGCACATCGGCCTCGGTCGGTGCCCTGGCCGCGCAGACCGCCAGGGCCCGCGCGTAGTCCCGCAGGTAGTACGTGTCCTGCACGATGAAGTGGCCGAACGCCGACCGGGGCAGGCTTGCATCGGTGAGGCCGGTGAGGAAGGGATGGCGCAGGATCGCCTGGTAGATCCCCTCTGTCGACGCCCAGAGCCGTGCGGTGAACGACTGCCGTGCGGTGAACGACTGCCGTGCGGCGGGCTGCCCGCTGACAGGCTGGTCGTTGGCGGACTCGCGCTCGGCCGACGCGCTGTTGGCGGACCCGCCGCTGACCGATCCGCCGCTGACCGATCCGCCGCTGACCGGTCTGCCGGCCGGCCCGCCGCCGAGGGGTTCGCTGGGGAGGGGCTCGGTGTCGATGGGCTCGGTGCCGATGGGCATGGCGGTCACCTGGCCGGCAGGTACTGGTCGGTGACGACGTCCGCGGTCGCCACGGTCGTCTTGATCAGGTTCTCCTGGCGCATCCAGGCGATGAACGAGGTCCAGTCGCTGGTGTCCATCCGGCCGAAGCCGTCCGGGTTGCGCAGGAGCGGTGCGGTCGCCTTGATCATGGTGGGGAGGAGTTTGGGGTCGTAGCCGTCGGTGACGCCGTCCAGTGCCGCGCCGGCCTTCGTGGGATCGGCGAGCACCCGGTCGTTGCCTGCGGCGGTCGCCTTGAGGAAGTCGCGGACCAGGGCGGCATAGGCCGGGTCCTTCGCGAGACGGCTGCGCCTGGCGATGATCACCAGCTCGTCGTACTGTGGCACGCCGGCCTCGGTCACCGGAATGATCTTCGGCGCGAGGTTGCGGGCGGTGAGAGTGACGCCTTCGACGTTGCGGTAGGCGCCGAGCGTCGCGTCCACCTTCTTCGAGATCATCGCGGGCAGCAGGTCGGCGCCGACGTCGATCCGGTGCATCGAGGCGGGGTCGAAGTGATTGGCCCGGGCGATGGCGTCGAGGAACGCCTCGTCGGTGCTGAGCCCCGAGGTCCCGATGGATTTGCCGGCGAGGTCCGCGGGCTTCGTGATGCCGGCCGATCCGATCGCCATGATCGAGTTGAGCGCCGTCGGGACGAGGGCGCCCACCGCCACGACGTCAAGTTTCTGGGTCGCCCCGATGATCACTTCGGGTTCGTAGGAGATGCCCAGGTCGACGGTGCCGGTGCTGACCAGCTTCAGCGGGTCGGATGGGTCGGAGGGTGAGCGCAGGGTGACGTTCAGCCCGGCATCCCGGTAGTCCCCGTTGTCCAGTGCCGAGTACAGGGCGAGATGGTCAGGGTTGGGCTCCCAGTCGAGCAACACCGTCGTGGACCGCCGTGCCGCGCCCGAGGAGCCGCCGGAGCCGCCGGAGCCGCAGGCCGCCGTGGCGGCCAGCACGAGCGCGAGCAGGGCGGCTGTGCGCGTGGACAGCCGGCGCAGGCGCGGCGAGATCATCGGGAGGTCCCTTCCTGGGAGGAGTACACGGTGGCGGGCTCCGAACGGCCGACGTGGGTACGGCCGGCGTCGGCGGTTCGGGGGGCGGAGGGCCGATGCCAGGGGACGAGCAGCCGCTCGGCGGCGCCCACCAGTGCGAACACCGCCACGGACATGGCGGTGAGGAGCACGATCGCGGCGAACACCAGGGCGGACTGCAGCTGCGGCACGCCTTGGCGCATCACATGGCCGAGCCCGTCGGCGGCACCGGAGTACTCGCCGAACACCGCGCCGGTCGCCGCGTAGGCGGCCGCGAGTCGAAGCCCCGTGAACATCGACGGCAGCGCCGCCGGGAACTCGACCCGGGCGAAGATGGCCAGCCGTCCACCGTGCAGGGTGCGCATCATCGCGATCAGGCGCGGGTCGACCGAGGCGAGGCCGTCGAGTGTGCCGACGACGACCGGGAAGAAGCAGATCAGCCCGACCAGGATCAGCTTAGGCGTGATCCCGTACCCGAAGACGATGGCGAGAATCGGCGCGATCACGACGATCGGGATCGTCTGCGAGCCGATCAGCCACGGGTACAGGGCCCGGCGAGCCGCGGCCGAGAAGTGCAGCGCGCAGCCGAGGCCAAGCCCACCGACGAGGGACAGGGCGAAGCCGAGGACGATCTCCTTGAACGTCACCCAGGTGGCGCTCGCCAGAGTGTCGTGCCAGCGCCGCACCAGCGTCGAGGCCACCTGGTCCGGCGCGGGCAGAATGTACTCCTCGACGTGCAGCACCCGGGTGACGAACTCCCAGCCACCGAGCACGACCAGGCCGACCAGGGCGCTCTGCCACGGCACCTTCTGCCACAGTGCTCTCGGCCACAGTGCTCTCGGCCACGACGCTCTCGGAGCTCTGGTCATCGGGTGGGCTCCGGCGCGGCGGCGCCATCCCGTGCGCCCGAGCCGTCCGAGGCTGAGTTGCTCCAGGCTGAGTTGCTCCAGGCTGGTTCGTCGTGGGTGGCCGCGGCCAGGGCCGGATCGCGGGCTCGTTCCAAGCTGGCCAGGACGGCATCACGCAGGGCGACGAAATTCGGATCGGCGAGGCGTGCCCGCCGCGTGGCGCCGCTGGTGATGTTCGCCGCGGGCGCCACGTCGAAGGTTTCGAGGATTCGGCCGGGACGGGCTGACATCACCGCCACCCGGTCGCACAGCAGCAGTGCCTCCTCGACGTCATGGGTGACGAGCAGCACGGTGCGCGGCTCGTCGGTGAGGGTGGAACGCAGCCAGTCCTGCAGGTCGGCGCGAGTGATCGAGTCGAGCGCGCCGAACGGCTCGTCGAGCAGCAGCACCGGTTTGCCGGCAGCGAGTGTGCGCAGGAACGACACCCGTTGGCGCATCCCCCCGGACAGCGCGGCTGGTCGGTGGTCCGCGAACTCGGCCAGACCGAACCGCGCCAGCAGCGGCCACACCTGCCGGGACGCCTCCGGCCGGGACAGGCCCTGGTTCTCCAGGGGGATGCGGGCGTTGGCCAGCACACTGCGCCACGGCAGGAGGAGGTCCTGCTGCGGCATCCAGGCGCAGTGCGCGAGACGACCAGCCGCGTCGACGCGGCCGTGCACGTCCACGTGGCCGATGTCCGGCTCGTCCAGCCCACAGACGATCGACAGCAGCGTCGACTTGCCGCATCCGCTCGGACCGACGATCCCGACCCGGCGTCCGGGCTCGACCAGCAGATCGACGCCGGCGAGCGCGATCGTGTCGCCGAAGCCGCGACGGACATTGACCAGCTCGATGCCAGGACCGAGCGGCAGCACTGGATCCGCTGCCGTGTGCCCCGTCGACGTGGTGCCTGCCGGCGCGCAGGCCGCTGGTATGTGTTCCGATGGGGTGCGTTCCGACGGTGGGAGATCGGATGGTGCGAGTCGGGCCGGTGTGCCATCCGATGTCGATCCGGCGGCTGTGCGGCGGCGCGTGACCACGATGAACTCCCTACGCCGGCATTACCCGGACAGGTTCAGGCGGTCGGCGGCGCCGGGCTGATGCCCAGCCGCCCTCTCAGCCTCCTCGGGTGGAAGCTCCCGCGTCGATCGCCCAAAAGTACGGCACGCTCAGCCTTTCGCCAACCCCACGACCCTGTTCGCGCACCGTGACATTCATCCACGGACCAGGCGGTCGCCCGGCCGACCGATGTGCGCCCCGGCTTCTGCCCCGGCTCCGGCTTCTGCCCCGGCTCCGGCTCCGGCTCCGGCCCGGCTCCGGCCCGGCTCCGGCCCGGCTCCGGGCCAGGATGCCGATTGCGCGCCAGACCGTCGGGGCCGGCGCGGGGCCCGTGTGATCACGAGGCCAGCGCCGGACGGGAACGGGGCACGGCTGGTTGCCAGCCCCGCTGGCGCAACGCACCGGTGACGACCCGGACCGCCTGCTCCGGTGACTCCCGTACCATCCGCGTCGGCAGGCGGACGACGAGGTGGCCGGCGGCGTCGGAAGTGGCGGACGGCGCGCCGGCGCTGGTCGCCACCTCGGTGCGGACCGGCCATGGGTCGAAGCAGATCCGCAGCCTGGAGGTCGGCTCGTCGGGCGGGCCGTCCATCAGATACCGGGCGGCGGGCAGGAGATAACGCTGCTCGAGCTGGCGGAACAGGGCTTCGGTCAGCAGTGGAGCGTCGGTCTCCAGGACGTCGAGGGTCTCGGCGATCAGGGTGCGGCGGGTGATTGGCCCGCGCCGGGCCAGCGCGTCCCGCAGGCCGCGTAGCGGCACGATTCCCTGCGACACGGCGTCGGTGAGAATCGTGACCGCCTGCGATCGCGACGGAGCCCACTCGGCCATGTCGATCACAGAGCGGCCGGGCGTCGTTCGGCGTGGATCGTGCCGTCGGTCCAGGTCGGCGGCCGTGAGGCGGGCACTGTGCCGCAGGACGACCCCCGGTGGCGCCGCGCTGCGCCGGGAGGTCGGGAGCAGGAGGGTCACCGGCGCGTCGGCGTATCCGACCAGGCCGGCGAGACGGGCCGCGCTCGCCCCGGCGAGCACCGCATCGGCGCCAACGGCCTGCACCGCCGCCCACAGGTGCGCAGGGCCGTCGGACGGGGAGAACTCGGTGAGCAGAACGCCACGGTAGGGCTGTTGCCAGCGCCCGTCGGCGAGATGCTGCCGGATCTCGGTAGGAGGGACGCCGGCGGCGACCGCATCGCGGATCGTGATGACGCCGGCCTGGTGGGTGGCGATCTCCTGCCAGGGGAGTCGGCCAGGGGTATGGGCCATGCATCAACAATGATGGTTGTTCCTGTGTTGATGTCCTGCATTTCTTTGGTTGTGGAAAACTTGCCGGTGGACAGCCGTGGGTGGCGAGTCGCCGGTCGGCGCGCGCATCGGGCGACCGATGTCCCGGCCGGCGACGACCATCGCGAGGCCCTCGTCGCATGATCCGCATCCGGTCGAAGCCCGGCATGGGATGTGGTCCCTTGACCTGACTCCGCTGGTCCCCTGGGGGGCGACACGCTCCCGCTGGACGGCCGGCGTCACCGTCTGTAGCGGAATGGCCGGCGCTGGGCGGGCTCAAGATCCAAAGAGGTCCTTGTGGGGGTGTTCGTGTCCGGTTTGCCCCCCACGACGACCTGTGTAGCAGGATCTTGCTCCGTCGCCCACCGCGGAACGTAACGTTTGGCCGGGGGCTGCTGCCGGGGTGGGGGTAGGTGGGGTGGGGGCGGGTGCCTTGGGGGCGGGAGCGCGCAGGGGCCGTGCGGTCAGGGGCCGTGTCGTCAGGGGCCGTGCGGTCAGGGGCCGCGCCATGCGCCCTCTCCCGCCTGGCCGGCAGGGTCCTGATCCGCGCCTGCCTTGCGGCGTGTTTGCGTGACCAGCGCCGGACGACGGCGTGCGGGGAATCAGGTCGACTCAGGTCGGTTCGCGTGGCGCGTGCCGGCCCGCAGGCGACCGCGACGCGGCGGGACGCCGTGGCCCTCTTCCGGGGTCGGCGCGGCGGGGGAGTCCTGGCCCTTGGCCGGTGCCGGCGCGGAGCTGGCGGGCGGCGTGTTCGTGCCCCGCGGGGGTGGCCCGTTCGGCCGGCGAGCCCGTTCGGCCGGGAGATTCCCGTGGGTCGGGGGAGTCCTGTCGGCCGGGGAAGTCCTGTCGGCGGAGTGCGGTCTGGCCGTCAGCTGCGAGGTGTCCGGCACCCAGCCCGTCGCGGCTGGTCCGTCGGCGCCCGAACGCTGTGTCTCCGGTCGGCTGAGATCCCATCCCCTCTGATCCGGCCGTGCTGCCCGGGGCCATCCGGCCGACGGCTGTGCTGCCGTGGACGGCCAGGCGGCGGACGGTGCCGACGGCGCCGGGTAGCTCAAGGGGCTGATCTGCGGCGCCGCCGACGGTGGCGGTGGCGGTGCCGGTGGCGCGGGCGGCGAGTGGGGGCGGTCAGTGCCGACCGGCGGCGTGACGTTCGTCGGCGCGGTCCGCGGTGGCGGGCTCATGGGCGGCGCGAACCGCGGTGGCGTGATCGGTGACGGGACGGCCTCCTGGGGGGCGACCGACGACGGCGCGACCTGTGGCAGGGAGGTCCATTGCGGGAAGGCCCACTGCGGCGCGATCGACGCGGGGCCGGCCTGCGGCGGCGCCACCGGGGGTGGCGCGGCCGGGGGTGGCGGGACAGCCTGCGACGCGGGGAAGTGGGGTTGGGGCAGCGCACTGGGCGCCGTGGGGCGGTGGGCCGCGCCGGGGAAGCGGGCCGCGGTCGCGCGGTCGACCGGGGAGACGCGGGGGAGCAGAACGGTGCCCGGGTTGCAGTCGCCCAGCACCACCCGCTGCGGTCCGTTCACCGCGTTGACCAGCAGGAAGGCGGTGGCTGGCAGGGTCTGAACCGTGGTCGGCTCGACCAGGAACTCGTAGACCCGGGCGGAGGTCTCGCCGTCGGTGGTCGAATCGCTGAGCGACGAGTTCACGGTGCGTTGCCACGTCTGTGACCGTGATGTCGTCACCGACTCCTGCCAGCCGGTGTTGGTCGAAGTGTTCTGCAGCCAGGGCAACAGGCGGGTGCCGTCGTAGGTGCGGGCGGAGCCGCCACTGGTGCCGGCTGTGTCGGAGGTGCCGTCCTGGGTGCCGACGCTGTCGCTGTCGCCGACCGTGAAGCTGCGACCGATCTGCGCGGTGACCTGCGAGAGGACGAAGCGGTGGCCACGGCCGATGAACTCCGCGGCGGTGGTCGCGTCCTTGCCGTTGCCCAGCCGCATGATGATCGTGGACGCGCCCTGGCTGCCGAGGACGCGTTCGGCGTCGTCGGCCAGCCGCTCGAACAACAGCACGAGGCGCGTCCCGGCGATCTCGGCCTGTCGCGCGAGACTCGTCAATACCGGGCGGCCGAGCTGGTCCGCTCCCGCGACCACCACCAGATCCCGGCTGGTCGCCGGCCCCAGGACTCGTCTGCGCAGCTGGTGGAGCAGGGCCTGGACCACGAGCCGGTCCGCCAGCTCCTTGTGATGGGTGGCGGCCATGCGGCTGGATGTCGCGATCACCCGTAGGCCGTGCACCGGCCACCAGGCGCCGAGGCGACGGCCGCCGGTGCTGAGGAGGTCCGGGGGTTGAGGTTCCGGTTGTGCCCCCGGCATCATCGCGGTGCCGGCCAGTTCGGCGCCCCACCGGCCGGCGCCCGTCGCGGGACTCCCCGGGAAGCCTGGAGGAAATCCCGCGCCGCCGGCCTGGATGCCCCCGCCCCCCGCCGGGACGCCGGCCGGCGGCGGGCACAGCGCCTGCAGCGAGGAGCGAAGGTAGCGCAGCTCGTCGGGGATGCGTTCACCACGGCCGAAGGCGTTCATCCGGCCGACCAGTTCCATGGCCTCCGGCGTGGAGATCGCCACCGTGCGGGTGCTGTCGTCGAGGCCCTCGAGGACTCGCAGGCCTTCGGCGAGGCGCCGGAAGGTCAGCCGTTCGCCGAGCACCTCGCTGACCGAGCTGATCAGGTCGGCGTGCAGCGCCCGGCGATGCGGGTCGGGTTCCCGCGCGCCGGTCGGTTCGAAGGCGTCCGCGACGAGCTCGCCGGCCTCGCGTGGCCCCAGGCCCACGAGCAGTTCGACCTCGTCCAGCTGGCCGGGCAGATCCCAGGACTCGACGGGTCGTCCCACCTGTCCGGCGAACCGGGCCAGGCCGCCGCCCACCGTCCGCTCGCTCAGATCGACCAGCAGGATGCCGGCCCCGGCGGCGAGCTGCGACGTTCCCGCCGTGGCCAGCAGGCTGGCCCAGCCGTCGCCGTCCCCGCCGAACACGTCGATGCGGGCAGTCGTGGCCGGCGCGGTGATCGGGTGGAAGGCGCTGCTGGCCTCCCGCCGCCGCTGTTCGGCCTGGTCATGCGCCGCGATCTGTGCTTGCCAGGTGGACATCGCCACCTCGTGGCGGGCGCGGGCCTTCGCGCTGACGGCCGTCGACTGGCGTCGCGCGCGAGTGAGCCGCACCTGCCCGACCAGCACCGGCAGCCCCGCCAGCAGTGCGAGGCCGAGTCCCGCCGGCACGAACACCAGCCCGCCGTCCCGGGCGAGCAGCACACCGAACCCGACGAAGAGCACCGGCAGCAGCATCCTGACCCACAGGGAGCGCACCGCGTGCCGACGCCGCTCGGTGAGTGCCGGCAGATCGGGGAGCTGGGGTGGCGTGAACACCGGTTCCTGGTCGACCAGCGGGCTCGGGGCGGGCGGCCCGCCATCGACGAACTCCCAGCCCCAGCGCTCGCCCGGCACGTTCAGACCGCGCGCGAGCTGGGCTTCCGCCGCCAGCATCGCACCGTCCATCCTCGTCCCCCGACCCGTCTGGATGGTCTTGATCAGCCTGGATTTCCACGCGTCGTGGCAGGCCGGTCTCTCCTGGTGCAGTATATGGCGTGTAGTATCCGTTCTGTCGCTTTATGCGGTGGTGGGTGCCGTCGTCGGACCTGCTGTAGTCGGATCGCCGCCGCCGCCGCCGCCGGTGGTGGTGGTGGCGCTACTCCTGCGGGTGGACAAGGCCCGCGATCTGGTCAACGAGGTCGGTGAGGTGTGGTCCGTCGCAGGCGCGGCGGAACGCGACGAGGATGGCCGCACGGTCCGTCCCGCCACCGAGCGTGCGCACCGCGTCAGCCAGGCCGCTGCCGGCTGGATCGCCGATGACGACCTGGTCCGCGCCGACGGCGTAGACCGGGCTTGCCTGCAGCCAGGCGATCTGTTCCCCGAGCGAGCCGCCGGGGAGGTCGAGACCCCGGTCCCGCCAGGAGTCGGTGAGCGGGTGTGGTGGCGCGGCCGTGCCCTGGCGACGCACCGCCGCACCGAGAGCGACCCGAACGTCCTGCCACCGGTACACCCCTGCGGTGAGCCGGCGCGACTCGGGCGCACCGCGCGTCCCGTCCGGGCTCGCGGCGAAGTCGCCCGCGTCACCTGGGATCCCGCCGGGGCTGCCGGGGCTGCCGGGGCTCTCGGCGGGGATTGCGGGCGGGCTGCCGGCACCCGTCGTGCTGCCGCCGTCCTCGGCGGATGCGATGCCGGCGGATGCGATGCCGGCCTCGGCGAGCAGGCCGCGCACGGTGGTGTACAGGGCGTCGGCGAACTCGTCGGGATCGACAAAGGGGGCCAGCAGCGTGGCGCGGGCGGCGGTGGCGCTGTCCACGGCGTGCGCGAGCAGGCAGTCGAGGTGGCGGGGCGGGGCCGCCGCCAGCACCGCCCGTAGCGCCTCGGATGGGCGCGACGGTGCCGCCCGCAGCAGATCCGCGAACCCCATGACCTGGTGTGCGGCCAGCGCCTCCACCCACAGCACCACCAACGGTTCCCGGGCGGCGAGAGCCGCGGTCTCCGTCTGCTCCAGGTCGCAGGCACTCGTGCGCAGGCATGCCGCCCCGCAGCGGGGACTTCGCCGGGCGGCCAGCGGCACCGTGTCGTGGCGGGCGCCGTCGGGCGATTCCCGGGCGTCACCGGGGGGCATCCGGGCGAGGACGGGGCGGTCCATGCCGTCGACGCTGACGGCCGCCACCCCGGCGGGCAGCGCGACGACGACCTCGGACTGTTCGGGACGCAGGTTCATCGTGGCGCCGACCGCCTCCCGGTCGTCGGCGGCCGGGAGGCGGTGCATCACCTTCAGTGCCGTGTTCTTGATCACGTCGGGCAGGATCTTCGCCGGGATCTGCTCGACGACGACGAGCCCCTCGCCGTACGCGCGGATCTCCGCGAGCAGCGAGGCGAACAGCTCGACGGCGGCCGCGGCCGGCCCGTCAGTGACGTTTTTCAGCAGTCGGTGGGCCTCCTCGACGACAAGCACGTGGCGTAGCCCGCCCGCGCCGGCTGATCCGTACCGAACTCGCAGGTGCTCGACGATGCGGATGAGCACCGCCCCGAGCAGGAACGCCTTGTCCTGGTCGCTGGTGATGTCCTCCAGCTCGAAGACCACGTTGCGGGTCAGCAGTGCGCCGATGTCGAGCGGATGGCCGCCCTCGAAGAACCGGCCTGGACTGCCCTGGCGCAGGCTGCCGATGCGTACGTCGACGAAGCCGCGGACGTCCGCGGTGACCTCCGCGCCATACCCGATGTTCTCCACCACCCGGGTCGCGCTGCGCTGCAGATCGCTCAGGCTCGGGTAGCGTCGGCGCGCGTCGACGAGTGGGTCGGCGTTCGGACCGCGCACGTGCAGGCGCGGTCGGTGCGCCGGTTCGGGCCGGTCCAGAACCAGGTTCCAGCCCAGGTCCTGATAGCAGGCCGTGAGTGCTCGCGAGAGCACCTGCGGAAACGGTTCGTGTGCCTCGAAGGCGGCCAGGAACAGCGCGCGGACCAGGTCGACGTGGCTCTGCAGCGGGAACCCCGCCTCGGGTTCCAGCGGGTTGAGCGAGGCGGGTGGCGCGTCCAACCGACCCGGTCGGATGACCAGAACCTCCCCGAGCCCGCCGCCGGCCAGGCCCGCGGGCGCCGCGGGCGCCGGGGGATCCGCGAGGTCGGCGAGGCGTCCGGCCATCCGGGCGTACTCCGCCTTTGCCGGCTCCAGCACCAGCCAGGGCACGGGATCGGGCATACGGGTCAGTGACTCGAGCAGGCCGCGCACGGTCTGTGACTTGCCCGAGCCGGTGGCACCACAGACGAAGGCATGCCGGTTGAGCGTCGCTCGGGGCACGCTGAACGCGCCGGCGGGCATCCAGGCCGCGTCGAGGACGTCGCCAAGCGGCACCGCTCCGGGCGTTCCGGCCGGGTCCGCCGGGCCGGTCAGGTCCGGGCCCTCCGGGGTGACGTCGAACGAGTGCGGGGCGACCAGAGTGATGCCCGGCAGCTCCCGGGCCGGCGGACGGGCCACGGCGGCGAGCAGCTCGGCGCCGGCCCGGAAGGGGCTACGGGCGGCCGTCCGGGCCTCGGTCGGTGTCCGCGCCGCCAGTGCGCCGGCGAGCGAACTGACCGGGCCGAGCGGGCGCAACGTGTAGGGCAGCTCGTCAAGATCGCTGGCGCTGCACAGCAGGGCGGCCACCGAGAACGCGCTGGCCTGGCTGCCCGCCCCGACCAGGATCTCCACGTCCCACATCCCGCTGGCCGCGGCCCGCCCGAGCTCCCGATGACGCTGTTCGGCCCGTTCGAGCTCGAGCCGGGCGTCCTGGTCATGTTCGCGCATCCGCAGCGCCGGGATGGTCCGGGCCAGTGCGTCCCGCTCGGCCTCGAGCCGATGGGATGGCACCGGCCAGGCCACCACCAGCCAGGCGAACGGCCCGGCGAGATGAGCGGCGTAGTCGTCGAACGAGCCGCGGCGCGGCCCGGAGCCGGCTCCCTGGCCGCCGCCGCTGCCGCCGCCCGGCTGGCCGGACGGCCCGGATGCCCAGAGCGCGTCGGGCGCGCCCGCGCAGCGCAGCCAGTGAGGAATCCGGGTGAGATCCGCGGCGACCGCCCCGGCGGGTAGCGGCCTTGAGGTTGCTCCCGGCGGATAGAGGATGGGCACGGGCCGGTCGGGTCGGCCCGGGTGTGCGAGAGTCGCCGCGGGACGGCGGGAACGCCAGCCGGCCGGCTGCGGCGCCCCCGGCCGGTGTACGCCGGCCGGGGGAGGCTCCGGGAACGGCGGCAGCTCCGGAAGTCCGGTTCCGAGACCCGAGTCGCCGAGCAGCGAGCCGTCGAGTTCCGCCGCGCCGTGCGTCGGTCCATCGAGATCAGCGCCGCGGAGCGGGCCGCCGTGTGGCTGGCCGGGGCCGGTGAGCTGGGCGGGGCCGGTGAGCTGGGCGGCGCCGCGCGAGGGAGGCTTTGCCGGGACGGACGGGCTGGGGGGAAAGTACGGCTGGCCGCCCACGAGGATCTGGATGTGGGCGTCACCCGGGCCGCGCAGCCAGGCCACGGCGAGGCCCGCGCCGGCCTGGCCGTCGTTGTCCAGGGAGATCAGCTCGGCATGCGCGCCGACCAGCGCCGCGAACAGCGCTGACGGGACGGGGTCGGGCCCGGCTCCGGCGTCGGGCCGGCGCGGGGCGCTGAGGATGCGATGAAACTGAAAGCCGTTGAACACGGTCGTCGGGCCTGCTTCGTCGAGAGCCGGCGGGGACATCCACGAATTGATCGCGAGATCGGGGCGGATAGCCGTAGTTGTTGTTTCGTTCAGGATGCCTCGACGTGCATGCCTGGTCTCCCCGCGTGGTCCTATGTTGTCTGTCCGTGGCCGCTGGGAGGTGACCGGATGTCCGGGCGCCGCCGGGCGCCGTCGGGCGCCGTCGGCGTGGCTTGGTGCCGTCAGGCGCCAGGGCTGTTCCGTCGCGGGCACCATTGGTGGTTCCGGGATGAGGGTGCACATCTCGTGGACGCCGCCGGCCTGGACGGGGGCGGAGCCTGGGACCACCCCGCACCTGCGGATTCGCGAAACGTATTGTCGGGATCGGCATGACCGGCCGGGCCGCGGGCCGCCTGGCGCGCAGGACCGGCCCCGCGCAGTACCGTCCAGACAGGGACGTCGCCCAGCCCGCGACATTGCCCGGGAACCGGAGCCCATGGCTGATCACCGCAGGAGACGGCGCGCGACGCGGTCCGGCGCGGACGCCGTCCGTGCCCGGCCATCCGTGATCATCGCGGCGGCCGCCGGAACGACTCTTGTGGTCGGCGCCGCGGGCGCCCTGAATCTCGGCAGCTCGCCCGCTCACCGTGACGGCACCTCGGCCCGGGTGGCGTCCGCGCCGTCATCGGCTCCGGCCACGACCGCCGGGAGCACCGTCGCCGCTGCCACCGCTGCCGCCACCCGCGGGTCGGCGCGCTCGGTTCGGCCGAACTGGGCCGCGGGCCCCGTCGCCGGCGGATCGGGTGCCACGGCAACGGCGGCGGGATCTGGTGGCGTCGGCGGGTTCGCCGTCGGTGGCGGCGCGGCGGTACCGGGAATCGGCTCGGTGATGATGAGCCGGGTGCCCCGGGACGCGCGCCAGGTCATCGTCGTCAGTGGTGCCGGCCACGACGCGAGCATCAACAACGTCACGCTGTGGCAGCGGGCGGACGAGAAGGCGCCCTGGGTGCCCTATGGCGTCCCCATGACCGGGCGTAATGGTGCCAACGGGTGGACCGAGACCCACCGCGAAGGCGATCTGCGCAGCCCGATCGGCGTGTTCGGTCTGACGGCGGCCGGCGGCCGGCTGCCTGACCCCGGAACCGCGATGCCCTACGAGTACCGGCCGTCCTTTTACCAGACCGCCGCGCCGCAGGGCGAACCGATGGCCGACGCGTTCAACTACGTCGTCGCGATCGACTACAACCGGGTCGCCGGCCGCCCGCCCTCGGACCCGGCCCGTCCGCTTGGCGATCAGGTCGGCGGTGACATCTGGCTGCATGTCGACCACCAGTCGGCCACCCGGGCCTGCGTCGCCCTGCCGCAGGGCGAGCTGGTCTCGATCCTGCGCTGGCTGTCGCCCAGCTCCCATCCGGTGCTCGTGATGGGGGACGTCGCCGACTTGGGCGCCGAACTCTGATGGGCGTCTCCGGGGGGTGCGCCGGTGCTGGCGGCACCATGCTGGTGAGGGAGCCGGCGCAGGAGCACCACGCTGGTGAGGTCGGACGACCGTTGAGGCGTGGACGACCGGTGAGGCGCGGATGAGTGGTCGCACCACGGATGGGCGGCGGCTGCGCGAGCTCGTGCTGCTGCGCCGGGTCCGCGACCGGATCGACCGGGAGTACGCCCGCCCGCTCGACGTGGAGGCGCTGGCCCGTGGCGTGCACATGTCCGCGGGCCATCTGAGCCGTCAGTTCCGACTCGCCTACGGCGAGCCGCCTTACTCCTATCTGATGACGCGCCGGATCGAGCGGGCGATGGCGCTGCTGCGCCGCGGTGATCTGAGCGTCACCGACGTCTGCTTCTCGGTCGGGTGCTCCTCGCTCGGGACCTTCAGCAGCCGGTTCACGGGGCTCGTCGGGATGACGCCGAGCGCCTACCGGCGCGAGGCCGTCCGCTCGGCGGCGGGCCTGCCGTCCTGCGTGTCGAAACAGGTCACCAGACCGGTCCGGGTACCGGGTGGCAGCGCGCCCCCCGGTACCGCGCGCCCGACATCGCCCGCAGCGCCGTTCCCGGCGTCGGCCACCCCGGCGTCGGCCACCCCGCGTCCGGCCACCCCGCCATCGGCAGGGCCCGCATCGCCCCTCCCACCGCTGGCCGCGCCCGTCCGCCGGACCGCGATCCGGTCAGGAATCGAGAAGCGCGGCTCGCAAAGCCGCAGCTAGCCTGGCCGCCATGAGCAGCATCACGATTCACGGCAGCTTCCTCCCGCATGACGATCCGGAGGCGTCCCTGACCTTCTACCGCGACGTTCTCGGCTTCGAGGTCCGCGCCGACGTCGGGCAGGGCCCGATGCGCTGGATCACGGTCGGCCCCGCCGACCAGCCCGGGACGTCCATTGTCCTGGCCCCGCCGGCTGTCGACCCGGGTGTCACCGACGATGAGCGGCGCACCGTCACCGAGATGATGGCCAAGGGCACCTACGCCATGATTCTGCTGGCCACATCCGACCTGGACGGCGCCTTCGACCGCCTGCAGGCCAGCGAGGCGGAGATCGTCCAGGAACCCATCGAGCAGCCGTACGGCGTTCGGGACTGCGCGGTGCGAGACCCTGCCGGGAACCTTGTCCGCCTGCAGGAGGCGCGCTGAGCTGGGACGACGAGACCCGAGGTGACGCGTCGCGCCGCTGGGGCCGGCGGCCGACGCGCCCACAGAGCCCGACGGGTCGTCGCTGGACCGAGCCGACCAGACGACGTGCCTGACCGGATGCCGACCAGATGAGGACCTGATGACCGCCGCACCGCACGCCGCCGCGCCACCTGCCGCTGACCGCCATGACCTGATCCGGGTGCATGGCGCGCGGGAGAACAACCTGCGTGACATCAGCGTCGAGATTCCCAAGCGGCGGCTGACGGTGTTCACCGGCGTGTCCGGATCCGGCAAGAGCTCATTGGTGTTCGCCACGATCGCCGCCGAGTCGCAGCGCCTGATCAATGAGACGTACAGCGCGTTCGTGCAGGGGTTCATGCCGACGCTGTCCCGTCCGGACGTCGACATCCTCGATGGCCTGACCACCGTGATCACCGTCGACCAGCAGCGGCTGGGTGCTGATCCACGGTCCACCGTCGGTACTGTCACCGATGCGAACGCGCTGCTGCGCATCCTGTTCAGTCGGCTCGGGCAGCCGCACATCGGCCCGCCGGGCGCGTTCTCGTTCAACGTCCCGTCCGTGCGGGCCGCGGGCGCCATGACGGTCGAGCGCGGCGGCAGCGGCGGCGGGCCGAAGACCGTGCGCAAGACGTTCAGCCGCACCGGCGGCATGTGCCCGCGCTGCGAGGGCCGGGGCAGCGTGTCCGATCTTGACCTTACCGCGCTGTACGACGAGACGAAGTCGCTGGCCGAGGGTGCGATCACCGTCCCCGGCTACAGCATGGACGGCTGGTACGGGCGCATCTTCACCGGCTGCGGTTTCTTCGACCCGGACAAGCCGATCCGCAGGTTCACCAAGCGGGAACTACAGGATTTCCTCCACAAGGAACCCACCAAGATCAAGGTTGACGGGATCAACCTGACCTACGAGGGCCTGATCCCCAAGATCCGCAAGTCGATGCTCGCCAAGGATCCCGAGGCGATGCAGCCGCACATCCGGGCGTTCGTCGACCGGGCGGTCGCCTTCGCCACCTGCCCCGAGTGTGACGGCACCCGGCTGGCCGAGGGGGCGCGCTCGTCGAAGATCCGTGGGATCTCGATCGCGGACGCCTGCGCGATGCAGATCAGCGACCTCGCCGGCTGGCTGGACGGTGTCGACGACCCGTCGGTGGCGCCGCTGGTCGACGCGCTTCGGGACGGCCTCGGCTCGTTCGTGGAGATCGGCCTGGGCTATCTGAGCCTCGATCGGCCGTCGGGGACCCTCTCCGGCGGCGAGGCGCAGCGGGTGAAGATGGTCCGTCATCTCGGCTCGTCCCTCACCGACGTCACCTACGTCTTCGACGAGCCCACCACCGGGCTGCACCCGCACGACATCGCCCGGATGAACGACCTGTTGCTGCGGCTGCGGGACAAGGGGAACACGGTGCTCGTCGTCGAGCACAAGCCGGAGGCGATCGCGATCGCCGACCACGTCGTCGACCTCGGCCCCGGTGCCGGCACCGACGGCGGCACCGTCTGCTTCGAGGGCTCCCTGGAGGGCCTACGAGCCTCGGGCACGGTCACCGGGCGTCACCTTGACGACCGGGCCGCCCTGCGGCCGGCGCCGCGCCCGCCGACGGGCCACCTGAAGATCCGTGGCGCGGCCACGCACAACCTGCGCGACGTGGACGTCGACATCCCGCTCGGCGTTCTGGTCGTCGTCACCGGGGTCGCGGGCTCGGGGAAGAGCTCGCTCGTGCACGGGTCGATCCCGGCAGACGCCGGGGTGGTATCGGTGGACCAGGGCGCGATCCGTGGGTCGCGGCGCAGCAACCCCGCCACCTACACCGGCCTGCTCGACCCGATCCGCAAGGTCTTCGCGAAGGCGAACGGGGTGAAGCCCGCGCTGTTCAGCGCCAACTCCGACGGCGCCTGCCCGACCTGCAACGGCGCCGGCGTCATCTACACCGATCTCGCGATGATGGCCGGCGTCGCGTCCACCTGTGAGGACTGCGAGGGCCGGCGGTTCGACGCGTCCGTGCTCGAGTACCGTCTGGGCGGGCTGGACATCAGCGAGGTGCTCGCGATGTCGGTCACCGAGGCCGCGCAGTTCTTCGGCCCGGCCGGCCCTGAAGGCGCCCGCACGCCCGCCGCCCGCGTCATCCTCGGCCGGCTCGTCGACGTCGGGCTCGGCTATCTGCGGATCGGCCAGCCGCTGACCACGCTGTCCGGCGGCGAGCGTCAGCGGCTGCGCCTGGCCACCCACCTGGGCGACCGCGGCGGGATCTACGTCCTCGACGAGCCGACCACCGGCCTGCACCTGGCCGACGTCGAGCAGCTGCTCGCCCTGCTCGACCGGCTCGTCGACGCCGGCAAGTCGGTGATCGTCGTCGAGCATCACCAGGCCGTCATGGCCCACGCCGACTGGATCATCGACCTCGGCCCCGGCGCCGGCCACGACGGTGGACGCATCGTCTTCGAGGGCACCCCCGCCGACCTGGTCGCCGCCCGCTCCACCCGCACCGCCCAGCACCTCGCCGACTACATCGGCGCGGCTGTCGGCGGAGTTTGACGATCGCCTATGCGCCGCCGGCCCGTCGGTGCTGCCGGCCCGTCGGTGCTGCCGGCCCGTCGGTGCCGCCGAGCCGCGCCTGGGGACTGCGCGAATCATCTGGGCGCGATCTGATCGTTGTCCATGGACGCCCGTGGACCCGGCCCGGAGGCGCGGCTCAACCGCGTGCCCGTGCGGCGGATGAGGGGATCGACGCGAGGCGGACGAGGCAGGGCCCACCTGGACACATGTCGTGGCTTCACGTGGCGCATCGAGCACGGGAGGTGTCATCATGTGCTCTCCGCCATGGTCGGATCGGGTAGATCGGGGCAGGCAAGCGGCCGATGGGTCCTTTTGGTGGGGCAAATCGGGCACGAAACCGTTAACTAGAACCACATGGGTCCCTCTGAACGTGCGGCCGTCGACAAACGCGGCAAAGCGTCGATTGCGGTGCGTGACCACAATGGGGGAGTGGTCGCGGGGCAGGCCTGACGCCGCGGGTGTGACCGAGGTGTGCCGTCAGACCGCCCCGCGTGCCGTGTCGGGCTTCGCCGCGTGCCGAGCCGGGCTTCGCCGCGTGCCGAGCCGGGCTTCGCCGCGTGCCGCGTCAGACCGTCCCGCGTGCCACGCCCGGCCGGGCCGCGTGCCGGGCCGCGTGCCGTGCCGTGCCGGGCCGCGTGCCGTGCCGGGGTCAGCTCTTGTGCTGCTCGGCGTGGCCGCCGAACTGCTTGCGCATCGCGGACAGGAGTTTGTCGGCGAACAGGCCCTCGCCGCGGGAGCTGAACCGCTCGTACAGGGACGCGGTCAGCACATGGGCGGGGACGCCCTCGTCGACGGCGGCGAGCACCGTCCAACGGCCCTCACCGGAATCGGAGACCCGCCCCGAGAACTCGGCGAGCTGCGGGTCCTCGACCAGGGCGGCGGCAGTGAGGTCAAGCAGCCAGGACGCGACGACGCTGCCGCGTCGCCAGACCTCGGAGATCGCGGCGGTGTCGAGGTCGTACTGGTAGTACTCCGGGTTCGCCAGCGGCGCCGTCTCGGCGTTGTGCTCGGCGAGCTCGCGGCCGATGTTGGCCTTGTCCAGGATGGCGAGGCCCTCGGCGAACGCGGCCATCATGCCGTACTCGATGCCGTTGTGGACCATCTTGACGAAGTGGCCGGCGCCGTTCGGACCGCAGTGCAGATAGCCCTTTTCCGCCTGCGTCGGCTCGCCGGATCGGCCGGGCGTGCGCGGGACCTCGCCGAGGCCCGGCGCGATCGTCTCGAACAGTGGCTCCAGCCGCTCGATGACCTCGTTCTCCCCACCGATCATGAGGCAGAAGCCGCGCTCCAGACCGAACACGCCCCCGGAGGTACCGACATCCACGTAGTGCAGGCCGCGACCGGAGAGCTCCTTCGCCCGGTGGATGTCGTCACGGTAGTACGAGTTGCCGCCGTCGATGATGACGTCACCGGGCTCGAACAGCTCGGCCACCTTGGTCACGGTCTCCCCGGTCAGTCCGGCCGGCACCATGATCCACGCGGCGCGCGGTGGACGCAGGGCCGCCGCGAACTCGGCGAGCGTGAGCGCCCCGGTGGCACCCTCGGCCTCCAAGGCCTTGACGGCGTCCGCGTTGACGTCATAGACCACGCACTCGTGGCCGCCGCGGATCAGTCGGCGCACCAGGTTGGCGCCCATCCGGCCGAGTCCGACCATCCCGAGCTGCATCTCGTCTCCCCGCTCGTCTCGTTCTCGGTGATCCGGTCACGCGGCGCGCCAGGCCGTCCACCTATGCCAGGTCGACGCCGTGCGCATCGACGCCGGGTCGGTCGACACGTACACATCAACACACGGCACACATCGCCACGTACACGTCGACATGGCACACATCGCCACGTACACGTCGACATGGCACACATCGCCACGTACACGTCGACATGGCACACGTCGACACGGCGCCCTTGGCCTTGGGCGACGGCGGACGTGGCGCGCCTGGACCGGTCATGCTTCGCCTTGCCTTGCCATTGTTCCCTTGACTACGCGCGTCTCCCCGCCGAGGTCGGCGTGGCGTCCGATCGGGCGGAGTGCTTCTCGTCACCGCCCTGCCGCGGATGACCTGCCGCGAACGATCTGCCGCGAACGACCTGCCCCGGACGGCGTGGCGCGGCCGTGCAGGCGAGGGCCACCCCAGGTCCGCGTACGGTACGGGCCGAGTGATCCCGGTCATCGGTCCGGGACGCCCTTGTGCCGGACGTCATGGTGCCGGGATGAGGTAACGGCCGGACGTCGCCAGGGTGGCGGTCGGCTGACGGACGGTCAGGGAGGCGCGGATGAATGGCACGCGGGGCGAGCGGTTCGACGTCATCGTGATCGGGGCGGGGCCGGCCGGGGAGAACGTCGCGGGTCGGTGTGCGCAGGCGGGGCTCGCGGTGGCCGTCGTCGAACGGGAGCTCGTCGGTGGGGAATGCAGCTACTGGGGCTGCATCCCGAGCAAGACCCTGCTGCGGCCGGGGGAGGTGCTCGCCGCCGCCCGCCGGGTGCCGGGAGCCGCCGCCGCGATCACCGGGCGGCTCGACGTGCCGGCCGTGTTCGCCCGGCGGGACGAGATGGTCGCCGGATACGCCGATGGTGGTCAGGTACCGTGGCTGACCGATCGGGGGGTCGAACTGGTGCGGGGCGTCGGACGCCTGACCGGCCAGCCGCGCGAGGTGCGGGTGACCCTGGCGGACGGTGGGCAGCGGCCGCTGCTGGCCTCGCGGGCGGTGGTGCTGGCCACCGGGACGCGGGCGACGATGCCGCCGGTGCCGGGTCTCGTGGACGCCGAGCCCTGGGACAACCGGTCGGCGACGGGTGCCCGGGAGGTGCCGCGACGGCTGGTCGTGCTCGGCGGGGGTGCGGTCGGCGCCGAGCTCGCGCAGGCGTTCCGGCGGCTCGGCGGTGAGACGGTGACCGTAGTCGAGGGTGCGCCCCGGCTGCTCGCCCGCGAGGAGGAGTTCGCCGGCGACCAGGTGCGGACGGCGTTCGAGGCCGAGGACATCGCGGTGCGGGTCGGCACCCGGGTGGTGGCCGTGGAGCGGGCGCCGGCACAGCCCGGCGGCCGGCGCGGTGAGGTGACCGTCCGCCTCACCGGCCCCGCAGCGGATTCGGCGCAGGCGGCCGTGCTGGTGGCCGACGAGATCCTGGTGGCGGCGGGACGGACACCGGCGACGAGTGATCTCGGGCTTGAGGCGGTCGGGCTGCGACCGGGCGGATTCGTCGAGGTCGACGAGTACCTGCGGGCCCGGGCGGTACCGGCGGGTTGGCTGTATGCCGTCGGCGACGTCTGCGGCCGGGCGCTGCTGACCCATATGGGCAAGTACCAGGCCCGGATCGCCGCCGATGTCATCACCGGCCGCTGCGACCCGGCGGGTACCCCGGCGCGCGACCTGGCGGACGATCGGGCGATCCCGCGCGTCACCTTCACCGATCCCCAGGTCAGCGCGGTCGGGTTGACCGAGCGGGCCGCCCGTGAAGCGGGCCTGTCGGTGCGGGCGGTCAGCGTCGACACCGGCGGGGTGGCGGGCGCATCGGTGCGCGGCGTTGAGGCGGTCGGAACCTCGAAGATCGTGGTGGACGAGACCCGCCGCGTGCTGGTCGGGGCGACCTTCACCGGCGCCGACACCCAGGAACTCGTGCACGCGGCGACCGTCGCCATCATCGGTGAGGTCCCAGTGGAACGACTGTGGCACGCTGTGCCGTCCTTCCCGACGGTCAGCGAGGTCTGGCTGCGCCTTCTGGAGGAATACGGCCTCTGACACCGACCGCCGGACCCAGGAGAGTATCCGCCTTCATCGCCGGGCCGACGGCGGGATTCTCAGGCGTCCTGAGTCGTCAGGTGCCTGACCCGGATCTTCATGGAACACGACCGGATCCTGATCGATATGTGCCCGATGCGGACCGTGCGGGAGCGGCGGTGCGAGGCCGCGACGCCGCGAGGCCGCGATCGGCGATCGGCGATCGGCGGTGGTCACGGTCTGAGATCGACCGATATCCTTGGCTGGTGCGCCGACCACGAACGTTGGCGGTGGTGAAACAACCATCGTTACCGCCGGTGCTCGCCCTCGACCCCCTTGATCACATCGCGGGTCGCTGATGGGTCGTTCTGGTAGGGCAAATCGGACACGAAACCGGTAACTCGGACCACGTGGTCCTTCTGTCGCGCGGACATCCGACAAACCAGACATCAAGGCCGGTCGCTCTGGGTAAGTGCGGCGACCGTTGCGGATCGTGGACCATGCACCCGTGTGCTGACCACCCTCCCGGCGTCTGCATCAGCTACCGATCCCGACGCCGCACCCGAAACCCCACGATCCCCAGCACCCCGCCCGCCGTTTTCCTACCACCCGGGAACGTTCGCGGTCAGCGCACCAGGAGGCGGGAGGGGTCGTGAGGCACCGCCCACGTGAGGATTCACGTGAGGATGTGACCCAACAGGGCAGGGGTAGACCACGCAATCGAGACCATCCTGCTGTCGACGCCCGGGCAGAGTCCACCTTCTTTCGGTGCTCCGGGAACGTTTGCGTAGACTATGTCGACGCGTATCGAGATTGACGGCTTCAAGACCTGCACCGAGATAGTGGTAGTGTCGGACGGAGTCGCGACAGTTCTTTCATGGAGCGGCTTTCAGGTTTGGCGGCGGAGATCACGCCCGATTGCGGTGCCGTTCAGCTCAGGAGATGTAGCCTGCCTGGACAGGGAGCGATGTACGCCTCCCGTAGACGGCTCATGATGACACCGTCTCCGGGGGAGTCGGGCAGAGCGCCGGACTGAGCGGCGGTCGTGCGCGGGACGGCCTGCGACCGGACCGGCCTGGAAGGGCCCGGCCGGCCGATGCGTGCAGGCCCACCGATCAGGTGAACACGGAGACGCCGCCGGGGCCGATGAGCAGCCCCACCACGATGAGCCCAATGCCGTAGAGCAGACCGCCGCGCAGGATCGTGACGATACCGGTAACGACGAGAATCACCGCGATCAGCCAGAGTATGAATGCCATGCCAACATCGTTCCGCCTTCCGGCCCCGTAAAACCCCCGGTCCACATGGGTGCCCTCCGGTGCCCGCCGCCGCCCGGTGGGAGCGGCGGGCACCGGGTTCAGCCGGTGGGAGCGGCGGACATCAGGCTCAGCCGGCGGGGGCGGCGGCGGGGGTGCGGTGCGCGGTGGTGGGGGCGAGGCGGCGCACGTCGGGCACGCCGAGCCGGGTGGCGTCCGCGGCGGTGTCGTCGGCCTCTCGCTGGGAGGCACGTTCGGCCTCGACGCGGGCCAGGTAGTGCTCCACCTCGCGGTCCCGGTCGGCCGGGTTCCAACCCAGCAGGGGGGCGACGAGGTCGGCGATGCCGGGGGCCGCGTCGATCCCGCGGTCGCGGGTCTCGATCGAGATCCGGGTACGGCGGATCAGGACGTCCTCCAGGTGCAGCGCTCCCTCGTGGGTGACGGCGTAGACGGCCTCCGCGGCGAGGTAGGTCGGCGCGCCGGTCAGCGGGCGGGCGAGCTCCGGGCTGCTGGCGGCGAGCTCCAGGACCTCCTCGGTGAGCGTGCCGTAGCGGTGCAGCAGATGTTCGATCCAGCCGATGTGCAGCCCGGAGCGCCGGGCGAGCGCCTCCCGGGAGTTCCAGAGGGCGGGGAAGCCATCCGCGCCCAGCAGCGGGATCTTCTCCGTGCAGGACTCGGGCACCGCCCGGTTCAGCCCGCGCACGGCGGCGTCGACCGCGTCGGTCGCCATCACCCGGTAGGTCGTGTACTTCCCGCCGGCCACCATGGTCAGGCCCGGCGCCGGGGAGACGACGGCGTGCTCGCGGGACAGCGCGGTGGTGTCCTCGGATTCTCCGGCGGCCAGCAGCGGCCGCAGCCCCGCGTACACGCCGGTGATGTCCTCGGTGGTCAGCGGTGTGCGCAGCACCCGGTTGACGGTGGCGAGCAGGTAGTCGATGTCGGCGCTGGACGCGGCCGGATGGGCGAGGTCGAGCTCCCAGTCGGTGTCGGTCGTCCCGATGATCCAGTTTCCGCCCCAGGGGATGACGAACAGCACGCTGCGCTCGGTGCGCAGGATCAGCCCGGTCTCGCCATGGACGCGGTCGCGCGGGACGACGATGTGCACGCCCTTGGACGCCCGCACCGACAGCCGCCCCCGCCCGCCGACCATCGCCTGGATCTCGTCCGTCCACACCCCGGTGGCGTTGATCGTCTCGCGGGCCCGCAGGCTGATCTGCTCGCCGGACTCCAGGTCCTCGACCTGGACACCGGCGACCCGCTCGCCCTCCCGCAGCAGGCCGGTGACGCGGGCGCTGGTCGCGATGGCCGCCCCGTAGCGAGCGGCGGTGCGGGCGACGAACATGGTGTGCCGGGCGTCGTCGACCTGGCCGTCCCAGTACTGGATGGCGCCGACGAGCGCGTCCGGGCGCAGTGAGGGAAACACCCGCAGCGCCGCCTTGCGGGTCAGGTGCCGGTGGTGCGGGACGGTGCCGTCCCCGCCCGGGCCGATGCGGGCCAGACCCTGGCCGAGGGTGTCGTAGAGCAGTACCCCGCTGCCGAGGTAGGCCCGTTCCCAGCCGTGGCGGGTCAGCGGCAGCAGGAACGGGATGGCGTGGACGAGATGCGGCGCGAGCGTGTCGAGCATCAGCGAGCGTTCCCGCAGGGCCTCGCGGACCAGGGGGGCGTTGAGCTGCTCGAGGTAGCGCAGGCCGCCGTGGATGAGCTTGCTGGACCGGCTGGACGTTCCGGCGGCGAGGTCCCGGGCCTCGACGAGGGCGACGGACAGGCCACGGGTGGCGGCGTCGAGTGCCACCCCCGACCCGGTCACGCCCCCGCCGATCACGGCGATGTCCATCACCTCGGTGCGCATCCGGCGCAGTGCCGCGGTGCGCACCGAGGGGTCGAGGACCCCTCTCGGCGCTGCGGGCCTGGTCGGCGTCATGGCGGTGATCCTCCTTCGTGCGGAGCGTGGTGACGGCACAGGTACATCTCGCGGTCAGGTCGGCGCTCCCGGCAGCCGGTTCCATGGTGCCGGCTGGAGGTGACGTGCGCCTGTGTACACGGTTGCGCCTATGGACACACCGGGGGCAGTTCTTGGACACACCGAGGGCCGCCGCGAACACAGGGACCGCCGTGGACACACGGACGGACCGCGTGTGGACACATCCAGGGGCACGGTGAGACGCAGGGAACGGTCCCGGCGCGAGCACGGACTGGCGGGCCGCCGAGACCGCCGAGACCGCTGGCCGACACACCCGAGGGCTCCTGAGTACTACGGTCTCACTGTCTGCGCGCTAACCGGGGGAAGCGACGAAGCCGACAGATGGGGTTGGACACGTGGACCTGACCTATCCACCCGAAGTGGCAGATTTCCGCCGCGCGCTGCGATCCTGGCTGGCCGGGAACCTTCCCGAGGCCTGGGCGACGCCGGCATTCTGGGCCACCCTGGACGAGGACGCCTCCTTTGACCTGCGCCGGGACTGGGAGCGGAGCAAGACGCTGGCCGGTTTCGGGGGGATCGACTGGCCGGCCGAGTACGGCGGGCGTGGCGGCACCCGCGCGATGGCCGCGGTCGGAGACGCCGAGCTGATGCGGGCCCGTGCCCCCCGCTCGGTGAACCCGCTGGGTCTGACCTTCCTCGCCCCGACCGTGATGGCCGTCGGCACGCCCGCGCAGAAGGCCGAGATCCTCGGCCCGATGCTGCGCAACGACGTGATCTGGTGCCAGGGATTCTCCGAGCCGGAATCCGGTTCCGATCTCGGTTCCGTGCGCACCCATGGGGTGCGCGAGGGCGACCTGTTCGTCGTCAATGGCCAGAAGGTGTGGACGACGTCGGCCCGCCGGGCGGATCGGATGTTCGCCCTGGTGCGCACCGAGCCCGGCTCCAGTCGGCACCGGGGCCTGTCGCTGCTGCTCATCGATCTGCGTTCGCCTGGGGTCGAGGTGCGCCCGATCCGCCAGATGAGCGGGATCAGCGAGTTCGGCGAGGTCTTCTTCACCGATGTCCGGGTGCCCGCCGGGGACTGTGTTGGCGGGCTTGGCAATGGCTGGGCCACGGCGATGCTGCTGCTGTCCTTTGAACGCGGGGCGTCGGCGATGGGCCAGTACACCGACTTCCGTCGCGCCTACGACGAGATCGTCGGGGTGGCCCGTGCCCTGGGCCGGGACCGCGACCCGGTGGTCCGCCAGTCGCTCGCCCGCCGCCTGGTGGACCTCGAGTGTCTGCGCTACCACGCCCTGCATGTACTGACCGAGGTGGAGCAGGGCCGTGACCTCGGTTTCGCGTCCTCGGTGACCAAGCTGCAGTGGTCGCAGGCCTACCAGGGCCTGTTCGAGACGTTCGATGAGGTGCTGGGCGCGGACGTCGGCCTGAACCGGCCAGTCGAGGGGCTGGACCTCACCGCCTTGCGGCGGGAAAGTTTCTGGACCCGTTCGGTGACCATCTGGGGAGGCTCGTCGCAGATCCAGCGCTCGATCGTCGCCGAACGCGTGCTGGGCCTGCCCCGCGGGTCCTAGCCGCGGCTCCTTGCCCGCCACTGCGGTTCCCCGCCGTGCATCCCGCTCCGCTCCGCTCGCCTCGCCCGAGGCCCGTCCCGAGGAGCCCGCCCCGTGTTCTTCGACCTGACCGACGAACAGCGCGCTCTTGCCGAGACCGTGCGGGACGTCCTGGCCGACCGTTTCGACCTGGCGGCCGTGCGGGCGGTGTTCGAGGACGCGGGCGGCGACGGCCATCCCCGTGAGCTCTGGTCGACGATCGGGGATCAGGGCTGGCTTGCGGTGTGCGTGCCCACCGAGTACGACGGCCTCGGCCTCGGTCTGGTCGACGCGCAGGTCATCGCGCGAGCGTTCGGCGTCGGCGTGGTACCCGGCCCGTGGGCACCGACCGTGCTCGCCGGCGAGGCGGTGCGTCGCGGCGGCACGCGGGACCAGGCCGCCGAGGTGCTCGCCGCGCTGGGTGCGGGCGAACTCGTCGCCACCGTCGCCCTGCGCGGGCCGGGCGGTGGTTACGGACGCTCGGGCGTCCGCGTGCGGGCCGACGCCGACGGCCGGCTGCACGGTGTCGCCAGCGGCGTCGAGTACGCCGGCGTCGCCGCGCTGCTCGTCGTCGCCGCCCTCGAGTCCGCCTTCGACGGCTCCGGCGACGCGGTGGGGTTGTACCTGGTGGAACCCTCGACGGCAGGCGTGCGCATCGAGCCACAGCCCGGGTTCGACGCGACGACCCGGCTCGCCGCCGTGACCTTCGACGGTGCGGCGGCCCGGCGGCTGCCCGGTTCGGACGCGGGCGCCTACGCGGACCTGCTGCGCCGCGGCGCGGTGCTCGCCGCCGCCGATCTCGTCGGAATCGCCCGCGAGTCCCTGCGGCGCACGATCTCCTATGACTCCTCCCGCGTCCAGTTCGGCCGGCCGGTCGGCTCCTTCCAGGCGCTCGCGCATCACCTCGCCGACCTGCACGTCGCGGTGACGATGGCCGAGCACGCGGTGTTGTTCGCCGCCCATGCCCTCGACACCGAGACCGCGGACACCAAGACCGCGGACACCAAGACCGCGGACACCGAGACCGCGGCCACCAGGACCGCTGGCAGTGAACCCTCGGGCGGCGAAGCCGGGGGCAGCGAGGTGGGGGGCCCTGGCGGGGCCGAGGATCCTGACGTCGAGCGACCGGATCCCGTGCTCGCCGTCGCCGTGGCCAAGAGCAAGTCCAGCGACGTGGCCCGGGAGGTCACCGCCACGATGATCCAGTACCACGGCGGCATCGGTTATACCTGGGAGCATGACGCGCACTTCTACTTCAAGCGCGCCAAACGGCTCGCCGCGGCCTACGGCGACAGCCAGGACCATCTCGCGGACATCGCGCGGGTGACGGTGAGTCCCATGCCGTAACTCTCCTGTGAGCACGCAGGGCGTCGCCCGGACGGCAGTCACACACCTAGATCAATGGATGTTTCGGGTGTTCTCGCATCCTCGTTCGGCCTGAACGGCCGCCGCGGTGGCCACCGCGCGCCCCGGGCATCCGGGCGGGTAGCCAGATCGTCCACACTTATGCGACATGAACGGACGCTCCGTGCAGGCACTGTCAATGGTGATGGTTCGGTGCGCCATCCAGCTACGGATTGTGCACCTGGCGTTTCTGGCGTCGTCCATCGCCGTCTGGTCAGGCTGGTACCGCTGGAACCCCGCGGCCGCCGTCGGCGCGGCCGTGATGTTCGCCTGGGGCGTGCTGTGCCTGTTCCTGCTGCACCGCAGCCTGGTCGCCGCCCGCCGGGCCGGAACCTGCCGTTGGCCCGAGGACGTCGACGATGCTCCCACTGACGGTGTCGGTGAGGCCGGTGAGGCTCGCCCTGATGTCGACGACGTTGTCCGGATCAGCCCGGTGCTCGCGGGCATGGACGTTGCCGTGGCGGTCGGCGCCGCGGCTCTCGCGGCCTGGATCGTGCCGGATCCGGTGCGCGGCGACCCGTCGTCGCTGGTCTTCATCGGTGCGCTCACCGCGGCGGTGACCTCGGCCTTCACCCTGCCTCGGCGGGCCTTCGTGGCCGCTGTCGTCCTGCTGTGCGGCGTCCACCTGGCCACCGGCGTGCACCAGCGGCCGCAGATCTTCGCGGCGACGATGATCCTTCTGGTCATCTCCGTGCTGCTGCGCTACGCGACCTCCCGGCTGTGGCGGGTGGCCGGCGGCGCCGACACGCGCCACCAGCAGGCCTCGGCCCGGCGCCGGCGTGTGCTGCTCGCCGAGGGACGCGAGCGGGACGCCCTGGAGAACGAACGGCTGCTGCACGACACGATTCTCAACACCCTGACCGGCATCGGCATGAGCGAGGACCTGCCCGCCGAACCGCTGCGCGACCAGTGCGCCCGCAGCGTCCGCGAGGTGGAGGATCACCTGCGCGGACGGCGCGGCCCCGACCGTACGGACGGGTCCGGCGACCCGAGCGGTCCCGGCGTGGCCGACCGCATCATCCGAACGGTCCACCAGGCGCGTGCCACCGGCCTGCACGTCGTCCTGGAGGGGGTTGCACCTGCCAGGGGCGTAGCCGCCGTCGCGGTGGTCGCGACGGCGGCGAAGGAAGCGGCGCAGGCGGCTGATGCGGCACAGGCGAGCGTGCCCGACGAGGTGGCGGCGGCCATCGCGGCCGCCACGGGGGAGGCACTGCGAAACGTCCGCCGACACGCGGGCACCGACGACGCCCGGGTCGTGACGAACATCGGCCCCGGCCGGCTGCGGGTCAGCGTCATCGACCGTGGCCGGGGCTTCCGTCCTGACGACGTCGCGGCGGACGGTGCCCGGCTTGGCCTGCGTAACTCCGTGTCCGCCCGGATGCGGGCCGTCGGCGGTGAGGCGAGCATCGTCTCGCGCCCCGGCTGGGGCACCGAGATCGTGCTGTCCTGGGAGGCACCGGCACCCACCCGCGCCGACGCGCCGGCGGCGGCGGCGGCAGTGGACCGGATCGAGGAGGAGCTGGGTGTCACGGCCCGGCGCGGCTTCGCGGTCGCGGTGGTGGTGGGCTGGCTCGCCGCGTTCGTCCCGGTGATCCTGCACCGCGACCAGGCCCGCTCCTTTCCGGCGTCGCTGGGGATCTGGTTGGTGACGTTCGTCGCGATCGTTGTCACCGCCCGGATCTCCGCCCGCCGGTCTCTGCGGCCCGCGCAGGCCTTCGGCGCGGTGTTGTTCGCCGTGGCCTCGGCGGTCGCCGGTGCGCTCAACACCCGCGAACCGGGTGGCGAGGTGGTCGTGTGCTGGGCGACGACCATGGTGAACCCGTTGTGGGTGGCCTTCGCGATGCTGACCCGGCGCCGCTGCGAGCGGTACGCCGCCGCGTCCGTCGCGGCCGTGGCGATGACCGTGATCGTGCTGTCCCTCGGCGGCCGGGACGACCAGCTGGCGCTGGCCCGTCTCGGCGGTGCGGTCTACGCGCTGGTCATGCTGCAGGTCCTGGTCACCATGTTCGGCCCGGTGCTGCGGGCCAGCGCCCAGGAGCGGGCCCGGGCCGAGGAGCTGGCGGCGGGCGTCGCCGACCGCCGGATGCTGGACCGCACGCTGCGGCGTGACCGCGAGCTGCGCCTGGCCCAGCTCGACGCCCGGTTCCTGCCACTGCTGCGGGACATCGCCGCGGGCCGCCTGGACCCCACGGCGCCCGAGGTCCGCGCCCGCTGCACCGCGCGGGCGCGGGCGCTGCGCCGGGAGCTGATCGGCGAGGGAACCGACGAACTGCGGGATCTCGCCGGGCCGATCGAGCAGGCCGAAGCCCGCGGGGTCGCCGTCACGGTGCAGACGGACGGGCTGTTCAGCGTGATCCCGCCGGCGGTCAGCGGCGAGTTCCTCGCCCGGGTCTCGGCGGTGCTCGCCTCCGTCGGGCGGGGGACGGTGCTGCTCACCGGTTATCTCCACGCGAACCGGGCGGACGTCTACCTGACGTATCCGGCGCGGGCCGTGACGGCACCTGGCCGCGGCGCCGGGCGCCCGGCGACGCTGGGTGACTTCGGCCGGGCAGGCGCGTTCGGTGCCGCGGGTGCCGGACTGGTGCGCTCCAGCGGGTCGATGGCCGACGGCGTCGTCTGCGTCGAGCTGCACTGGTCCGCCGCGCAGGCCCCGGTGCCCGACCCCGCCCAGGACGCTGACGCGCCGGCCATCCCGTCCTCCATGGGCGGGCTGCGGGGCGTGGTGCGGGCCGAAGACAGGTCTGCCGGGGAGCCACGGACGGCCTGACGGGGTCAGCGAGACGCGGCGTGGTCGAACAGACGGACGGCGGCGCCGAGCGCCGCGCGGCGTTCGGCCGGAACCAGCCCGATCCGAGATCGGCGGTCCAGGAGGTCCGCTGGCTCGAGCGCCCCTTCATGACGTACCGCGAACAGCCACTCCGCCCCCGTGACCGGCGTCCCTTCCGCCACCGGTTCGAGCAGCTCGGGCGCACCCGCGGCGAGCGCGAGCACGCGCGGCGCCTCCGTCCCGAAGCGTTCCACGAGCCGACGGGGGGCGGCGATCTCGGCGAGCTGGTCCCGGGGTGCCGCGCCGACCAGCGCGAGCCGCGTCGTCCGGCACGGCCCGGCGGCGAGCCCGGCGGCCGCGATCGCCGCATCGACCGCGTCGGCGGCCATCCGACGGTAGGTGGTGAGCTTCCCACCGACCACCGTGACCATCCCGTCGGCGCCGGTGTGCACGAGATGCCGCCGCGACAGATCCGCCGTCCGTCCGCCCGCGGGCCCGGCGGACGGGTGCCACCTGGACGGATGCCGGGCGGCCGGGTGGCCGTCGAGCAAGGGGCGTAGGCCGGCGAACACCCCGAGCAGGTCGGCCCGGTCCAACGGGGCCGCCAGCACCCTCGATACGACGCCGAGCAGCTCGCTGACCTCCTGGTCGTCGGGCTCGGGAACATCCGTGACCGTGTCGACCGGCACGTCGGTCAACCCCACGTAGACCCGGCCATCATCCTGCGGGAGTACCAGCGCGAACCGGCCGAACTCGTCCGGGATCGGCACGGACAGCGCGGCCCGCCCGCCGGCGAGCGCGTCTGCCCGCACCACCAGATGGGTGCCGCGGCTGGGCCGCAGCCGGATCTGCGGGGCCAGCGTCGGCGCCCACACGCCCGTGGCGTTGACGACGGCACGCGCCCGCAGCGTGACCTCCGCGCCGCTGCGTACATCCAGCGCCGTCACCACGAACCCGGCTGTCGTTGCGGACCGGGCGGTCGTCGCCGGCCCGGCTGTCATTGCGGACCGGGCGGTCGTCGCCGGCCCGGCTGTCATTGCGGACCGGGCTGTCCTGGTGGGCCTGGCAGTCGTCGCGGATCCGCTCGCCGCGAACCCGATTGTGGCGAACCTGGTCGTGGCGGGTTCGACCCGCAGCACGCGTAGCCGGGTGAGGACCCGCGCGCCACGACCGGCCGCCGTCCGGGCGAGGGCGACGACGAGCCGGGCATCATCGACCAGCTGGCCGTCCCAGTACACCAGCCCGCCACGCAGCCCGGCGCGACGCAGCGCCGGGGCAAGCCCGAGCGTCTCCACCGCGGTCAGCCGGCGGGGCCCGGGAAGCACGTCACGCGGGGTGCCCGCCGCGCGGCGCAGCACATCGCCGACGCCGAGGCCGGTGCGCACCATGGCCGCCGCCGGGCCCGAGACGTCCCGGGTCAGCGGGGTGACGATCGGCAGCGCCCGGACGAGATGCGGCGCGGTGTGCCGCATCAGGATGTCGCGTTCCACGGCGCTTTCCCACGCCACCGGAACATCACCGTGGCTGAGATAACGCAGGCCGCCGTGGACGAGTTTCGAGCTCCACCGGCTGGTGCCGAAAGCGAGATCCTGCGCCTCCGCGAGCGCGACGCTCAGCCCGCGCGCGGCCGCGTCCAGTGCGACGCCCACGCCCGTCACCCCACCGCCGATGACGAGCAGGTCGACCTGCCGACCGTCGGCCAGTTCCGCGAGCTCACGGTCACGCCGGCGGCCGTACAGAGACGTCCCGTCCCGCCCGCCGACAGTACCTGTGCTGCCGGCGCTGCCCGGGATGTCGCCGTTCGTCACGACATGCTCCGCGATGACGTGCCGCCACCGCCACCGCTGTTTCGGCCGCCGTCGCCGTAGCCGCCTCCCCTGTGGCCATCGCGCGGGGCGGGAGGGCCGGTGGGCGGGGCGAGGTAGGCCTGGAGCAGGCGGCGTAGCTCACTGTCGCGGGTCGCGGTCGGCACCCGGCCGCCCAGCGCGTCCGCGGACAGCACATAGGACTGCACGACCAGCAGCACCATCACGGCCAAGGCCTCAGGCTCGGCGGCGCGCACGGTGCCGGCCCGGGCGGCGGCGCCCAACTGCCCGGCCAACAGCTCGACGATCATCTGCTGGGTGGTGCCGCGCCGCTCGGTCAGGTAGGGGAGCAGCAGCTCCGGATCGGTCTCGAGGATCCGCCGATAGACCGGGTTTGCCCGGAACGCGTCGACGGTCGCGACGATGGTGTCGACGATGTGGTCGAGGTCGCCGCCGTGTGGGTCGCGCTCGGCCGATCTGGCCGCCGTGGTGACGATCGAGCCCCACTCGCGGGTCATCACGTCGCCGACCAGGCTGCTCAGGTCGGGCCAGCGGCGGTAGAGCGTCATCCGGCTCGCCCCAGCACGCCGGGCGATCTCGGACAGCGTGGTTCGCCGCACGCCGACCGCCAGCAGCGACGCCTTCGCCGCCTCGAGCACTGCCGCGTCCCGAGACGTCGAGTCCGGCCCTGAAACGTCCGGCCCTGAAACGTCCGGGACTGCCGCGTCCCGCGACGTCGTGTCCGGCACCGCCGAGTCGGGGACGGCGGCAACGTCCGGCGCTGCCATGTCCGGCGCTGCCATGTCCGGCGCTGCCACGTACCGCGCGGCGACGTTCTGTCCGCCGACACTCGACTCGTCGGTGTTCCCTCCGCCGAGACTCTGCCGGCCAGCACTCTGTCGCAACACTCCCGCTCGCCTTCCATCACCATTCGATTACCTGGAGAACCGGCATCCCGTGATCAATACCCTCGGCGACCACCCGACCGGCAAGATCCACCTAGGTAGGTCGTTGTGGGGGGCAAATCGGACACGAACACCCCCACGGCGACCTGTTAGGATCTTGTCCCCTCGCAGCGACCGGCTGCCGATCACCGACCGTGATTGGCAGCCGGTCATCGGACTCGCCCAGCTCGGCCAGCTCAGACGGCGGCCGGCTCGGCCGGCCGGTCACCACAGGTGCGGTGTTCTGGTCGGCGGCCGGCGGGGAATTGATGCTGATGGTCACCGCAGTCCTTCTTTCGGGCGTCCTGGCCGAGCGACAGTCCTGACCGTCCTGCGCCCTGGCCAGGCCTGGCCTCGGGGTGAGTCGCGTGCCGGACTGTCGGGGCAGGGGTGTCGGGGCAGACGGTTGTGTCGGGTCAGGGCGCGTGGACGTGCCAGAGGGCTGCGCCTCGTGCCTCATGCCTCGTGCCCCGTGTCGTTGCCGTGTGCCGTGTGCGGGCTGTGCCATGTGCGGGCTGGGTCGTGTGCTGGGGCCGTCGTGCCGGGGGTGTGTCCGGGCGGGGGGTGTGGCATCGTGAGGTGCAGTCCTGTGACAGTGTGACATCATCTGTCACACTGTCACACTGTCACAGTCGCAGCCTATCGAGTCGGGTGACCAGCCGAACCGAGGTAACGATGACCAGCGCCGAGATCCGCCCCGAGGTGGGCCGCGGGGCCGCCTCCACCTCCGCCGAGCCGGTTTGGTGGGGCTGGGGGTCGGCGTTGGCCCACCAGCCTCTGCCTGCGAGCTTTTCCGCGCTGCTGGGCCAGCTCGGTATTCCGGTGCGAGCGACGCGGCCGGTTGGGCCCGGCGAGGTGCGCCTGCCCCCGATGCGGCTGCCGGCGGCGGCCCGGCGCGCGCTGGAGGCCGTCGTCGGCGAGGCGCACGTGCGTACCGGTGCCGAGGAGCGCATCCGCCATTGCCGGGGGCGGTCCACCACCGACCTGCTGTTGCTGCGTTCCGGGGATGCGAGCGCCGCCCCCGACGCGGTTGTGCTGCCCGTCGACCACGACGAGGTGTTGGCCGTGCTGCGGGTCGCCACCCGGGAACGGGTTGTCGTCGTGCCGTTCGGCGGCGGGACGTCCGTGGTTGGCGGCCTGGTTCCCTCCGGCCTGGACGGGCGTCCCGTGATCGCGTTGGACCTGCGCCGGCTGGACCGGCTGGGCCGGATCGACCGCGAATCCGGCACCGCGGAGCTCGACGCCGGGCTGCGCGGACCGCAGGTCGAGGAGCTGCTCGCCCCGCACGGCCTCACTCTCGGCCATATTCCGCAGTCGTGGGAGTACGCCACGGTCGGCGGGTTCGCCGCGACCCGCTCCAGCGGACAGGCATCGGGCGGTTATGGCCGGTTCGACGACCTGGTGGTGGCGCTGAGGGTGGCCACGCCCGCCGGCGGCTGGGACCTTGGCCGGGCGCCCGCCTCGGCGGCCGGCCCCGATCTGCGCGAGCTGGTGCTCGGTTCCGAGGGCACCTTCGGAGTGATCACTCGGGTGACGGTGCGGGTGCGTCCCCTACCGGCCCGACGGATCTATGAGGGCTGGTCCGTGCCCGATTTCGGCACTGGTTTGCAGCTGGTGCGCGACCTGTCGGCGCGCGATCTGCGTCCCACCATCTGCCGGCTCTCCGACGAGACGGAGACCGCCGGCGAGCTGCCGACCGACACCGTCGCCGGCACGGAGGGCGGCGTCGCCGGTGGGTGCCGGTTGATCACCGGGTTCGAGGGCTCTGGCGCGGCGGTGGCGGAGCATGCGAGGCAGGTGGCGGTGGTGCTGCGGGCCGGCGGGTCACGTCCGCTGGGACCGGACGTCGGCGCAGCCTGGGAGGCCGGTCGCTTCCGCGCTCCCTACCTGCGGGACGCCCTGCTCGACCTCGGTGTGTTCGCCGAGACGCTGGAGACGGCCGGATTCTGGTCGACGTTGCCGGCCCTGTATGGCGGGGTGCGCGCGGCGCTGGTCGACACGCTCGGCGAGGCGGGCCTCGCACCGGTGGTGATGTGCCACGTGTCCCATCTGTACGCGACGGGCGCGTCCCTGTACTTCACGGTCGTCTGTGGCCAGGGTGACGATCCGATCAGGAGCTGGCAGGCGGCGAAGGCGGCGGCCGGCGAGGCGATCGTCGCCGCGGGGGGCACGATCACCCACCATCACGCCGTCGGCACCGAGCATCGACCCTGGCTCGGTGACGAGATCGGCAGCCTCGGCCTGGACGTGCTGCGTGCGGTGAAACGCACCCTCGACCCCGTCGGCATCCTCAACCCCGGCGTCCTGATCGGCTGACCCGTGCCGGCCCAGCCGGCTGGGCGCCGCCAGCTCACGGTGCGCTCGGACGTGTGGGCGGACGTGCCCGGGTACATCCTCGTGCATGCAGACCTTCGGTGCCGTGCTGGTCGTACTGGTCCTCCTCGCCATCCCGGCCTTCATCGTCCTGCCGCCACTCGCCTGGGCCTATGTGCGCAGCGGTCCGCTACGGGTCGCCGCCGAGGCCGAGGCGGAGCGGGAGAAGCGGCACGGCCCGCGCTGACCGGCGGATCGGCCATGTGGTCGGGCCCGGTGTGCTGGGCCCAGTGGTCGGGCCCGACGCGCCGATCCGACCATCCCCGACATGTCCGACGGTGGACTCGGCCAGGATAAGAGGCATGAGCAGCGCTGGAGCGCACCTCGGAGCGGACGTCGGGACCGGCGTCGGCGGGGGCGGTGATCTCACCGACGGCGACGGGCTGGCCAGCCGTGGTCTCCTCGTCGTCGGCCCCGGGGCGAGCTTCGGGGTCGAGCTGTTGCGCCGCTTCGGCCGGGAGGGGTTCGCCCTGGGCGTGGTGACCCGGTCCGCTGACACCCTGGCCCGCATCCGGGACGAGCTGGCCGCGGAGAGCCCGGCCGCGGCCGGCACCGCCACAGACGGCACCACTGACGGCACCGCCACAAACGGTGCGGCCGGGGACAGCGCAGCCGGGGGTGAGGTATCCGGGCACGGTCTCACCCTTGCTGGGGCGGTGGCGGATGTGACCGACTCCGCAGGGCTGGCCGCCGCGATCGAACGTGTCGTCGCGGGTATCGGCGGGTTGACGGCCCTCGTGTACAACGCCAAGATCAGCATCCGGGGTGCCGCACTCACGGTGCCACCGGCCACGCTCAACGAGACCTTCGCGGTCAACGTCACCGGGGCGCTCGCGACGATCCAGGCCGGCATCGGATCGCTCGAGGACCGACCCGGCGCGACCATTCTGCTCACCTCCACGAGCCCTCGGACCGCACCGGTGGCTGGCCGGTTCGCGCTCGCGGTCGGCAAGTCGGGGCTCACGGCGCTCGCCGAGGCGCTGCGCCCGGTGCTGGCGGTGCGGGGAGTGCGGCTGCGTACGGTCCTGCTCGACGGCCGGGTCGCGCCCGGCGGGCCGCTACGTCCGCAGGACGTGGCCGAGCACTACTGGCAGGCCTACGCGGCGCCGCGCGGCGACATCTTTCGCCTCGCACCCGTCAGAAGGGGCGCCTCGGTGGCACAGCTCCCGCTGGAGGTGTGAGCTGTCGTTCGGGGCCGGCCGAACGGCACCGGTGCCCCGGGTCGTCGATCCGACATGTCCGGCTACGAATGATCGCACCCGAACGGCCGCGAGATGTGCGAAACATGCGACGATCCGGCAGTACGACGTTCCGACAGCAAACGGCGTCTGCCAGCGGTCAAGATGATCGCCCGGCAAACGGCGTCCAGCGGACAATGACGGTGGACAGGCAGTGACGGTGGACAGGCAGTGACGGCGGGCGCCGACGGGGTACGGCAGGAGATGGTTCGGTGAACGACGCACGCGACGGCGACAGGCGCGACGGCGGTGCGCCCGCGGGGGATGGCACCCGCGCGGCATCGGCCGACGAGGAAGCCACCCGGCTCGGAGATCCGCGCGCTGCCGGCCCAGACGCCGCCGGGCGGCCTGGAGCCGGCGGCGGCGCCTCGACGCGCCGGGGGGCCCCGATCGGGCCACCGCCGCCCGCGGAGTCCTTCCGGCCGAGCGGCCCCCCGCCGCCCGCGGAGTCCTTCCAGCCGGGGCGCCCGGTCGCAGGCGCCGACCCCCGGATGCCACCACCTGCCGCGGCCTCGCCCGTGGGACCTGTTGCCGGGCGCGCCGCGAGCCCGCTGGCAGGGGGTCCCGCTGGGCCGCCCATCGCCGGGTCGCCGCAGGCGGGGCCCGTGGCGGGTGGGACCGCGCCGACCGACCGCACGGCGCAGGTGCCCCGCCGTGGCGGCGGGCCACGGCCGGACTGGTCCGAGCCCGGCGACTCCGCCGACGGCACGCTGGTCATCAGTCGGGACGGCGGGAGGACTCTCATCCCTGATCCTGATCGTCCGGGCACCGACTGGTCGAACTCCGATCGGCCGAACTCCGACTGGCCAAACTCGGACCGGCCGTGGACCGCGGGCATTCCCGCGGCGCCGCTCACCAGGCCGACCACTGACGCGGCCTCCCGCGGTGACGCTCTTGCCGCGTCCCGTGCCGGCGAGTACCCCCCGGGCCATGCTGGCGACTACCCACCGAGCCGTCCAGGCGAGTACGCCGCGGCCGGTCCGGCGGGACCGGGCGGTCCGGCGGGACCGGGCGCCGCGGCAGGGCAGGGTGTGCCGCCGGCCGGGCCGCGGCCGCATCGGCGTCGGCGGCGCATCGTGCCCATCGTTCTCGTGGCACTGATCGTTCTGTTCGTCGTGGGCGACCGGGTCGGTGTGGTCATCGCCAAGGGGCAGATGCGCTCGCAGATCAAGGCGGCCGTCGCCGAGAACATCAAGCCGGGCGACCCGGTGCCGAAGGTCACCAGTGTGAGCATCGGCGGGTTCCCGTTCCTCACCCAGGTGCTGTTCGGCAAGTTCACCGACATCGGGGTGGGGCTCGACGGCATTCCGACCCCGGGCCCGAAGATCTCCTCGGTGAAGGCGCACCTCAAGGGCGTGCATGTGCCGCTTGGGGACGCTCTGACCGACAACGTCGGCACGGTACCGGTCGACAACGTGCGGGCCACGGTCGGCATCACCTACACCGATCTGAACGCCTATCTGGCCACGCAGAAGCCCGCGATGCAGGTGACTCCGGTCGACGGCGGCAAGAAGGTCAAGGTCACCAGCACCGTGGACATCCTGGGATTCGGGTCCCAGCAGGTCGGCGGCGTCGTCACCTTCGGGGTTGCGAACAACCGGCTCACGCTGATCCCGTCGGAGCTGTCGATCCAGGGCAGCGGCCTGAACTTCAGCATCCCGGTGCCCGGGCTGCAGTCCGCGCTGGGATCGATCCCGATCCCGATCTCCGGGCTGCCCTTCCACCTGAACATCGTCGACGCCTCGACGAGCGCGACCGGCCTGTCGCTCACGGCGACGGCCAAGGATGTCGTGCTCCCGGCGTCCTGACGTCTGACGTGAGGTCCGGCCCGGTCGACGGAGCCATCCGCACCGGACGGGCATGATGTATGTCACATTACTTTCCGTGATGATGCTCGCTGAGGTGGCCTGGGCTGCGACGGAGGCCACCGCGTCCTGCGTCCGCGAGTGCCGCCGCGGGCGGGGCGTGGCCGTCCGCGGACGGAGGGCCTGGTCCGGGGGGGGGGGGGGGGGGGGGGGGGGGGGGGGGGGGGGGGGGGGGGGGGGGGGGGGGGGGGGGGGGGGGGGGG
>NZ_JALKFZ020000169.1 GCF_023243075.1 Frankia sp. AiPa1
CCCCCCCCCCCCCCCCCCCCCCCCCCCCCCCCCCCCCCCCCCCCCCCCCCCCCCCCCCCCCCCCCCCCCCCGGCCGGATGGCGACCGGCGGGGGCAGGGCCGGTCGCCAGGTACTCCCGGACCTGGCGGGAGACGGTCCGGGAAGGCGGGCGGCGGGCGCAGTGGGGGTGCGCCAGGGGGATGGGCTCTGGCCACCCGTGGTCGGTGGACCGACAGCGGGCGTCGGCCCGGAGCCGGGAAATACGGCTGCCGACCTGGGCGGGGCGGACAGCACCGACGCGGCTGCCCGCGGGAGCGCCCCGGCTCCGGGCCCGTCGGTGTCGCCGAGTGTGGCCGTCGCCTGACTGGCTGGGTGAACGAGGGCTCTGGCGATGGGATCGCCGGGCATGGGGTTGCCGGTACCCGTGTCACGCGGGCCGGACACGAGACGCCCCGCAGCCGGGCCGGAGGGTTTCCCGACGGGTGTGGGACGGCCGGCCAGCACAGCAGTGGACTGCTGCGCCCGCGGGTTGACCGGGACGCGTGTCGGCCAGCCAAGGGCGATCAGGATCGCGATGGCTGGGACGACGAGCCACCATGGGTCGAGAACGGGCATTTTGGGCATGCGACGGGTACCTCCGGGGTCGGGGGAGGTGCGGCGGCCGGGAGCGGTCCGGGGTGGTCCCGGCCGCCGCGGGCCGGCCCGCGAGAGCGGCGGAGCGGCCGGGTTCCACGGTGAGACTTTTCGCCCTGGTTGGGTAGTGCGATGTTGTCTGTTGTGGATAACTTGCTTTGCATCGATGGTCGGCGGGTCGTTGACCGGTGCTGGGAGTCCTCACGTGGACACCGGCCCGTGGCGAGGCATGTGTACGCCGCGGCACGCCGTGCGGCAGTGAGGCTGTGGATGGCCCGGCAGCCGTGCGTCCCACGGCCCCTGCCGTCCGGGCGGGTATCATGACCACAGGGCTCGACACATGGGCCCAGCTCGCACGCCCAATCCGGTCCGCCCGCGTGGGTCACCGGAAGGGTCGCCTCGGTCCGTCGCATGCGGCGGCCATGACTCAGGGCGTCAGGGGCGCCGGCCGCAGGGCGGCGCCGTCACAACCGAGGCGTCCGGCTGCGGCCGGGCGGAGAGGAGCGACGCGCGATGGCCGTCGTCACCATGAAGCAGCTGCTGGAAAGCGGCGTGCACTTCGGACACCAGACCAAGCGCTGGAACCCGAAGATGAAGCGCTACATCTTCACCGAGCGCAACGGCATCTACATCATCGACCTGCAGCAGACCCTCTCGTACATCGACCGCGCCTACGACTTCGTCAAGGAGACCGTCGCCCACGGTGGCACGGTCCTGTTCATCGGCACGAAGAAGCAGGCGCAGGAGGCGATCGAGGAGCAGGCGGCGCGGGTCGGGATGCCGTACGTCAAGGAGCGCTGGCTCGGCGGCATGCTGACCAACTTCTCGACTGTCTACAAGCGGCTCCAGCGGCTCAAGGAGCTCGAGGAGATCGAGGTCACCGGCGGTACCGAGGTTCGCACGAAGAAGGAACAGCTCGTGCTGACCCGGGAGAAGGTGAAGCTGGAGCGGACCCTGGGCGGAATCCGCGACATGAGCCGGGTGCCGAGCGCCGTGTGGGTTGTTGACACGAAGAAGGAGCACATCGCCGTCGGTGAGGCGCGCAAGCTGGGTATCCCGGTGGTCGCCATCCTCGACACCAACTGCGATCCCGACGAGGTGGACTACCCGATCCCGGGTAACGACGACGCCATCCGTAGCGCGGCGCTGCTGACCCGGGTGGTCGCGGACGCGGTTGCCGACGGTCTGATGGCCCGGGCCGGCGCCTCGGGCTCGGCGGAGGCCAAGCCCGAGCAGTCCACCGGCGACGAGCCGCTGGCCGAATGGGAGCAGGCGGTCCTGCGCGGCGAGGGCGTCGCGGGCGGCGAGGCAGCTGCGGGCGGCGAGGTAGCTACGGCCAGTGAGGCAGCTACGGTCAGTGAGGCAGCCGCGGGCAGCGAGCCGGCTCCGGCCGTCGAGGCCCCGTCCGACGCGCCGGTCGGTTCGGCGGTCTGATCTCGCCGGGGCCTGGTGGCCCCCGGAGGTGAACAGGCCTGCCGCGGCACGGGCACGCCGCTCGTGAGACCGTCGATCCGTCTCCCGCGGTGTGCCTGCCCGGCCGTCACATGGCGCCAGGCAGGACGGGCGCAGACAGCGGGATGCCCCCGCGCCGCGGGCCGGCGCCAGCCGCTCGCCGCACCCGGCGCACGGCTGGCAGACAGTGCCTGGGCCAGGACAACCACAGCATTCGATCCTCACCGACGAGAAGAGCACCATGGCAGACATCCCAGTTGCTGACATCCGCAAGCTCCGCGAACTGACCGGGGCCGGGATGAGCGACGTCAAGAAGGCGCTGGTCGACAACGGCGGCGACTTCGAGAAGGCGAAGGCCTGGCTGCGGGAGAAGGGCAAGGCACAGGTCGCCAAGCGCGCGGCGCGCAGCGCCGCCAACGGGCTGGTCGAGTCCTATCTGCACCGCACCGACCCGCAGCTTCCGCCGACGCTTGGCGTGCTGGTCGAGCTGCGCTGCGAAACGGACTTCGTGGCCAAGACCGAGGGCTTCAAGCAGCTCGCCCGTGATCTTGCACAGCACGTCGCTGCGGCGGACCCGCTGTATGTCACCGCCGACCAGATCCCGAACGAGGTGCTGGAGGCGGAGCGGAGGATCTACGCGGCGGCCGCGCGCGAGGAGGGCAAGCCCGAGCCGGCGATCGCGAAGATCGTCGAGGGCCGGATCAACGGCTACGTGAAGGCCAGCGTGCTGCTCGACCAGCCCTGGGTGAAGGACAGTAAGATCACGATCCGGGGCATGCTGGACCAGGCGGGTGCGTCGCTGGGCGAGAAGATCGAGGTCGCCCGGTTCGCCCGGTTCAACATCCGGCAGGCCTGAGCGCAGCGCGCCGTTGGCGTCAGGCAGGCGGGACATCCGCGGCCAGCGACGCCCGGACAAACCGGCGGGGGGTCGAACTGACCACCCGCCGGTTTCGTGCTTCTCAGACGGGCCCGTGAGATCGATCCGCCCGGCGTGGCGTGCCACCCCGGGCCAACCGGCGGTGGCCCGGTACGGGACACTGCTCGCGACGGCTGTGCGAGCATTCTGGTGAGTGCTGCCCTGTAGTGGTCCAGGCTCGCGCATGAAGCAGGCGCCGCGGTGGAGCAGGCTTCGGCCTGGATCAGATGGTCATGGGGCGGTTGGGTGGGAACGGGCATCGTCCATGCGGGCCATCGCGTCGAACGAGGCTTGGACGTGCCCGGGCAGCCCGCGTCGTCGAGGATCGGTGGGCGGTTGAGTTCCGGCCGGGTGGCGTGCGCTCGCCCGGGTCGTACACGTTGTCGGCGAGTGAGAGTGGACGGAAGGAACTACGGTGATCGACGACACACTTCTCGATGCCGAGGAGAAGATGGAGAAGGCCGTCTCGGTCGCCAAGGAGGATTTCGCGAACATTCGTACCGGCCGCATCACTCCCGCCGTCTTCTCCAAGATCGTGGTGGATTACTACGGGGCACTGACCCCCGTCCAACAACTTGCGTCGTTCCATATCCCCGAACCGCGCATGGTGATCATTACGCCGTATGACAAATCGTCGCTGGGCTCGATTGAGAAGGCCGTGCGCGACTCCGACCTGGGCGTCAACCCGAGCAATGACGGCACGATCATCCGGATCGTCTTCCCGGAGCTGTCCGAGCAGCGTCGCCGGGACCTCGTCAAGGTCGCCCGGAGCAAGGCGGAGGAGGCCCGGGTCAGCATCCGCAACGTGCGTCGGCACGCCAAGGACGCCATCGACCGCATCGTGCGCGATGGTGACGCGGGTGAGGATGAGGGGCGGCGGGGGGAGAAGGACCTCGGCGAGGCGACGCATCGCTATGTCGGGCAGGTCGACGAGCTGCTTCGCCTCAAGGAATCGGACCTGCTGTCGGTGTGATTCGCCGCATCCCGGCCGCCGCCGTGCGTTGCTCGCGCGGCAGGTCCGCAGCCCCGACGGCGCCGAGATGCTCGGTACCCTGGCCGGTCCCGGGCACAGGCTGTCGGTGGAGCCGGCCGGGATCCGCGGGAGATCAGGCCCGATCCGTTCCCCTCTGTCGAGATGTGTGCCTTCATGACGGCAGTCAACGGCCCGACCGTGGTTGACGGCGGGCAGTTCGCGAGCCCCGGGCTTCCGGGCAAGGACCGGCCGGCCCCCGAGGCGCCTGCGCCCACACGCTCGCGGGCGGGACGTGACCTGCCGGCGGCGATCGGCGTCGGGGCGTTGCTGGGCGCGATCAACCTGGTCGCGTTGTTCACCGTCCGCGCGACGTTCACCGCCGTGATCAGTGCTGCGGTCGCGATCGGGACGGTCGAGGTGATTCGCGCGCTGCGGCTCACCGGCCTGCGGGTGCCGATCGTGCCGCTGGCCGCCGGGGCGCTCGCGATCCCGCCGGTGGCCTATGTCGGCGGAACGGACGGCCTGCTGTTCGCGGTTGCGGCGACGGTGGCCGCCGGGATCGTCGTGCGGCTCGCCGGACCGGGCGACGGACTCGTCCGTGATCTGGCTGGCATCGCGTTCGTCGCCGCGTACGTCGGTTTTCCGGCCGGGTTCGCGGCGCTGCTGACCGAGGCGTCCGATGGGAGCTGGCGGGTGCTGGCGTTCATCGGGACGGTGGTGGCCAGTGACGTCGGGGGTTACGCGGCCGGGGTGCTCTCTGGCGGACGGCACAAGATGGCGCCCAGCGTGTCGCCTGGAAAGTCCTGGGAGGGCTTCGCCGGTTCGGTGCTTGGCTGCGTTGTCGTGGCCGGCGTTGTGGTGGCCTGGCCGCTCGGCGCGCATGCCTGGCAGGGAGTGCTGCTGGGCCTCGCGACCGCGTGCGCGGCGACAATCGGTGATCTGGGCGAGTCGCTGCTCAAACGGGACATCGGCATCAAGGACATGGGTAATCTGCTACCCGGCCATGGCGGGATCATGGATCGGCTCGACTCGTTGCTGTGCACCGCACCGGTCGCCTGGCTGCTGCTGAGTGCCTTCGTGCACTGATCGTCACATTCGTCTCGGTGCCAGCGGCCTGGCACACTGGGAGCGCGATGACTTCCACGACCGCCGAATCCGTGCCCTCCGGCCGGCCGGCGTCCGCCGGTGCGGGCCAGCCGGTCCGTTCCTCGCCCGCGCGGCGGGTGACGCGACCTGCCCGTCACCTTGCGGATCTCTCCAGGGACGAGCGACGCGAGGTCGCAGCCTCGCTGGGCCTACCGGCCTTTCGCGCCGACCAGCTCTCGCGGCACTACTTCACTCGGCTGTTGGACGCCGCCACCGCGGACGCCATGACCGATCTGCCCGAGCGGGACCGCGGGCCGCTGCTTGCCGCGCTGCTTCCGCCGCTGCTCACCCCGGCCAGGTCTTTGGCCTGCGATGACGGGCAGACCCGCAAGATCGCCTGGCGGACGGGTGACGGCGCGATGATCGAATCAGTGATCATGCGGTACCCCGATCGTGCCACGGTGTGCGTCTCCAGCCAGGCGGGCTGCGGGATGGGCTGCCCGTTCTGCGCCACCGGCCAGGGCGGGCTGACCCGCAACCTGTCGACGGCGGAGATCGTGGAACAGGTGGTGCACGCGGCGCGGGTGTTGCGGCGTGGGGAGCTCGGCGTGGGTGACCGCCGCCTGTCGAACGTCGTCTTCATGGGGATGGGTGAGCCGCTGGCCAACTACGGTGCCCTCGTCGCGGCACTGCGCCGGCTGGTCGCCGCGCCACCCGAGGGGCTCGGTATCTCCGCCCGTGGCCTCACGGTCAGCACGGTCGGCCTGGTCCCGGCAATGCGGCGGCTGGCCCGGGAAGGACTGCCGGTCACGCTCGCCCTCTCCCTGCACGCGCCGGACGACGAGCTGCGGGACGAACTGGTTCCGGTCAACAATCGCTGGCCGGTGGCCGAGGTGCTGGCGGCCGCCTGGGAGTATGCCGAGCACACCGGGCGACGGGTGAGCATCGAGTACGCGCTGATCGATGGCGTCAACGACGACGTGGCCCGGGCAGATGCCCTGGCCTCCCTGCTCGCCGGCCGGCTCGCGCACGTCAACCTGATTCCGCTCAACCCGACGGCCGGATCGTCCTGGCAGGCCAGCGCCGCGCCAGGGCAGCGCGCGTTCGTACGCCGGTTGCGGGAACGCGGCATCGCGACGACGGTGCGAGACACCCGCGGTCGCGAGATCGCTGCGGCCTGCGGCCAGCTGGCCGCACAGCCGCCCGAGGTGCTGCTGTCGCCCGAGGTGCTGCTGTCGCCCGAGATGTTGCCCTCGCCGGAGGTACGCGGGCCGCTCGAGATCATGCGGCTTTCCGGTGACGGAGTGATCGTGGCGGATGGGGTAGCCGACGGCAGCCGTGGTCTCCGGTAGTCCGCCGAGTCGGCATCGCGGTTCGCTGCGGCACCGCACCCGCACCTCGAACACCGTGTGGCTGCCGATCGTCGCTGCGCTGGGCGTGCTGCTGTTGCTGTTGTGGTATGCGATGTCGCGTGGCCCTGGTCCGGCGAAGTCCACTGCCGCGCAGAGCAGGACCAGTGGCACCGATGGCCAACGGGCTGCCGCGGTGGCTTCTCCCACGCCGACTCCCACCGTTCCGCCGGCACCGGCCAGCGGCTGCGTGACGGGGAAGACCCTGCCGTCGGGGACCAGCACCCGAACCCTGCAGGTGGCCGGCGTGCAACGTACCTATGTGCTCGCGGTGCCCGCTCGCGCTGCGGGCTCCGCGGCCAGGCCACTGCCACTGATCGTCAACTATCACGATCTCGATCAGAGCCCATTCGACCTCGAGGCCTACACCCATCTGGCGGATCAGGGGACGAAGGCCGGCTTCGTGGTCGCCGTGCCGGTGGGGGAGCGGGCCCGCTGGAACTTCTCCCGCTCCGTGGCAGTGGGTCCGGACGACGTCCTGTTCACCGGCCTGCTGCTCAACGAGCTCACCGGCCGGATGTGCCTGGATGCCGGCCGGATCTTCGCCGCTGGATACGGTGATGGCGCGAACATGGTGCTCACCGCGCTGTGCGCGCTGCCCGACCGGTTCGCGGCTGCGGTGACGGTGGCGTCGAGCGTGTTGTCGACGTCGTGCGCGCGGCCGACGACGAGCCTGCTGGAGATACACGGTGCGGTCGATCCGATCGCTCCGCTGGCCGGTGGCGGCGCCCCCCGCGCGGCCCCGTACACGGGGATCGTCGCCCAGGCGGCATCCGACCAGCTCGCCCGCTACGCCTCGGCGCTCGGGTGTTCGGGGGCGCGGTCCACCGCGCAGGACACCGCCGACTGGAGCCGGACAGTGTGGGCCGGCTGCCCGGACAACCGGGATGTGGGCCTGATCGTCATGCGGGGCGGCGGGCATACCTGGCCTGGCGCGCAGGCTCGTGCCGACCGCGGCCCGACCTCGCAGGCGCTCAGCGGCACCGTCGTCGTGCTCACCTTCTTCGGCTATACGCCGAGTACGGACGACGTAGGCGGGGGCACCGGGGGCACCGGGGGCACCGGGGTGCCGGGCCCATCGGTGGCCCCGCAGGCCCCCGGAGCCACCGCGACGGGCGGCCCGTCCGGGCCATCCCCGGCGCCCACCCAGTCCGCGCCGGGCGCGAGCGGGTCGGCCTCGCCGACGGGAGACCGGGACCAGAACACACCCTCGCCCACGGACTCCCCGACGCCGGCCACACCCTCGGCGACGGCCCAGAACGGGCCGGCCGCCAGCGGATGAGCCGGCAAGGTCCGGGCGGCCCGGCCCGCGTGGGCCGGCTGACCCGGCCGACCGGTCCGGGCGGCCCGGGCTGGGTGAGGCAGGACGTCATGATCACGGTTACCCCTCGGACCCATTGCGCATCATCGGGTGGTACCTGTCATGAACCGAACAGGCGGGCACCGGGCTGGCGAGCGGCCTGCGAGAATGTAGGTGTGGTGGAGGCTTCGAACCTGCGTGAAGTTGTTCTGCTCGGGTCCACCGGCTCGATCGGAACCCAGGCCATAGACGTCATACGCCGCAATCCGGAGCGCTTCCGGGTCGTGGCGCTCATGGGCGGCGGATCCCGGGTGGATCTGCTTGCCGCCCAGGCGCTCGATCTCGGCGTGCAGGCGGTGGGGGTGGCCGCCGCGTCCGCCGCCCAGGATCTGCAGCTCGCCTTCTTCGCCGAGGCGAGCCGGCGGGGCTACCGCAAGGGCGAGTTCGCGGTGCCGAAGATCCTCGCCGGCCCGGATGCGGCGAGCGAGATCGCCGCCTGGCCCTGCGACACCGTGCTCAACGGCATTACCGGGTCGGTGGGCTTGGCGCCGACGCTCGCGGCCCTGGCCGCGGGGCACACCGTGGCGCTGGCGAACAAGGAGTCGCTGGTCGCTGGCGGCCCGCTGGTGCTGGACGCGCTCGGCGGAGACCCGGACCGGCTGGTCCCCGTCGACTCCGAGCACTCCGCGCTGGCCCAGTGCCTGCGTGGCGGGCGTCGGGAGGAGGTGCGCAAGCTGGTCCTCACGGCCAGTGGCGGGCCCTTCCGTGGCCGTCGGCGCGACGAACTCGCCGCGGTCACCCCGCAGCAGGCCCTGGCGCATCCCACCTGGGACATGGGGCCGGTGGTGACGATCAATTCGGCGACCCTGATGAACAAGGGCCTGGAGCTCATCGAGGCCCACCTGTTCTTCGGTGTCCCCTACGACGACATCGAGGTCGTCGTGCATCCCCAGTCCCTGGTGCACTCGATGGTCGAGTTCACCGACGGCTCCACGATCGCCCAGGTCTCCCCGCCCGACATGCGCCTGCCCATCGCACTTGCCCTGGGCTGGCCGGACCGGGTCGCCGAGGCGCAGCCGCCGATGGACTGGACCCGGGCGCAGGCACTGACCTTCGAGCCGCTGGACGGGACGGCCTTCCCCGCGGTGGACCTCGCCCGCACGGCCGGTCGCCGGCGTGGGACGGCACCCGCGGTGTTCAATGCGGCCAACGAGGAGGCGGTCGCCGCCTTCCTCGCCGGGCGCCTGCCCTTCGTCCGGATCGTCGATCTGGTGGCCGAGGTCATCGCCGAGCACGAGGTGATCGACCACCCCTCGCTCGAGGAGGTCTTCGCCACCGAGCGGTCCGCGCGCGAGGCGGCGCAGCGGCTGATCCGGCGCGAGAGCGAACGGGAAACGGTGTGAGCTGTCGTTTCCGGCGGAGGCCGGCCTGATGGAGATCTTCGGCATCGTCGCGTTTGCCGCCGCGCTGCTCGTGTCGGTGGTGGCGCACGAGGGCGGGCACTTCGTGACCGCGCGGCACTACGGCATGAAGGCCTCGAAGTTCTTCGTGGGTTTCGGGCCGACGATCTGGTCACGCCAGCGCGGCGAGACCGAGTACGGCGTCAAGCTCATCCCGGCCGGCGGCTTCGTGAAGATCGAGGGGATGACGCCGCTCGAGGAGATCGAGCCGGCTGACGAGCCGCGGGCGTTCTACAACGCCCACGCCAGGGCGCGTCTGGTCGTCATGTCCGCTGGCTCGTTCGTCCACTTCGTCATCGCGCTCGTGTTGATCTATGGGGTTCTGGTCACGATCGGGACCACGAAGATCAGCGAGTCGAAGATCGGGTCGACGAGCTGCGTGGCCGCCACCGCCAGCTGCACCGGGCCCGGTCCCGCCGCGGCGGCCGGGCTGCGTCCAGGTGACCGTGTGATCAGCTTCGACAACACCGCCGTGCGGACCTGGGCGGACTTCACCCGCCGGGTGCGCGCGCACGGCCCGGGCCCGGCGACGCTCGTCGTGCGCCGGGACGGGAAGGACCTCACCCTGACCCCGAACCTCGTCGAGGTTCGGCGCAACCGGGTGACCGGTGGCTCCGGCAACGACCCGGTCGGCGCGCTCGGCGTGCGGCCGGGGCTCGACGCGGTGCACTACAACCCGGCCGAGGCGGTTCCGCGCACCTTCTCGGTGATCGGCTCCGGTTTCACCGGGATGTACGACACGCTGACTCATCGTATCGGCGACCTGGGTAAGATCTTCAGCAACAACCGGGATCCCGAGGGCTTCATCAGCGTCGTGGGCGCGGCCCGCATCGGCGGGGACGTCGTCTCGGCCCCGGACAGCTCGAGGGTCGACCGGGTCGGTCAGTTCCTCATCCTGGTCGCCGCCATCAACCTGGCGGTGGGGATCTTCAACCTGCTGCCGCTGCTTCCACTGGACGGTGGCCACATCGCCGTCCTGGGCTTCGAGCAGGCCCGACATGGTCTGCGCCGGCTGCGGGGATACCGTGGACCGGTCAAGAAGGTGGATTTCGCCAAGCTGTTACCGGCCACGTATGCCACGGTCTTCGTCCTGCTCGGGTTCAGCCTGCTCCTCCTGTCCGCCGACATCGTTAATCCCATCCGCCTGAACCAGTGATGTCGCACCAGTGACTCCGCGCGGGGCCCGCTGCGGCCTCTGCGTCCCACTGCCCTGCGCCCCACTGCCTGCGTCCCGCAGTCGACAGGCCGAATCAGTCGCACGTCGATCATTTTTTCCGATTCGCCAGTGAGGACAACGTGACCGTTACTCTGGGCATGCCATCCGCTCCGGCCCGACCGCTCGGTTCGCGGCGCAAGAGCCGGCAGATCCACGTGGGCAACGTCCCGGTCGGGGGTGACGCTCCGGTCTCCGTCCAGTCGATGTGCACCACGTTGACCTCGGACGTCAACGCGACTCTGCAGCAGATCGCCCAGCTCACCGCGTCGGGCTGCCAGATCGTCCGGGTGGCCGTGCCGAGCCAGGACGACGCCGACGCGCTGCCGGAGATCGCCCGCAAGTCACCGATCCCGATCATCGCCGATATCCACTTCCAGCCGAAGTACGTCTTCGCCGCCATCGACGCCGGCTGTGCCGCGGTCCGGGTCAACCCCGGCAACATCAAGGCGTTCGATGACAAGGTCGGCGAGATCGCCCGCGCGGCCAAGGGCGCCGGTGTCCCGATCCGCATCGGCGTGAACGCCGGTTCCCTGGACAAGCGCCTGTTGGCCAAGTACGGCAAGGCCACCCCCGAAGCGCTGACCGAGTCGGCGCTGTGGGAGTGCTCGCTGTTCGAGGAGCACGACTTCCGAGACATCAAGATCTCGGTCAAGCACCACGACCCCGTCGTGATGATCCAGGCCTACCGTCTGTTGGCCCAGGCCTGCGAGTACCCGCTGCACCTCGGCGTCACCGAGGCGGGCCCGGCATTCCAGGGGACGGTCAAGTCCTCGGTGGCCTTCGGCGCGCTGCTCTCGGAGGGAATCGGCGACACCATCCGGGTGTCCCTCTCGGCGCCGCCGGTCGAGGAGGTGAAGGTCGGCTCCGCCATCCTGGAGTCCCTGGGACTGCGTGAGCGTAAGCTGGAAATCGTTTCCTGCCCGTCCTGCGGGCGGGCTCAGGTCGATGTCTACACTCTCGCGAACCAGGTCAGTGCCGGCCTGGAAGGCATGGAGGTTCCGTTGCGCGTCGCCGTCATGGGATGTGTCGTGAACGGGCCGGGTGAGGCGCGCGAGGCTGACCTGGGCGTCGCCTCTGGAAACGGCAAGGGCCAGATCTTCGTCAGAGGCGAAGTGATCAAGACGGTCCCGGAGGCGCAGATCGTGGAGACCCTCATCGAGGAGGCCATGCGGTTGGCCGAACAGATGACGGATGCGGGCACCGCTTCCGGCGAGCCCACTGTCACCGTCAGCTAGCAGGTCTGCCGGATGGGCCTGCCGCTGCGCTCCGCGCCGACGCGTCTGCTCGACGATCGGGACCTTTCCGCGGTGCGCGAGTTGCTGGCTCGCGATCCCGTCGCCGACGTGTTCGTGGCCTCCCGCATCGAGGCCGCCGGGCTTGACCCATGGCGGCTCGGCGCCGAGATGTGGGGTCACATGGTCGACGGGCATCTGGCCGCGCTCTGTTACTCCGGGGCCAACCTCTGGCCCGTCGCGGCGGGCCCCGCGTCGGCGAGACTCTTCGCCGAGCGGGCCCGTCGCCAGGGCCGGCGATGTTCGTCCATCGTCGGTCTCTCCTCGTCGGTCATGGCGATGTGGCGCCACCTGGAACCCACCTGGGGTCGGGCCCGTGAGGTCCGCGCCGAACAACCTCTGCTCGTCATCGACGGCCCACCGCTGGTCGCTCCCGACCGGCAGGTCCGTCCCGTGCGGCCGGATGAGCTGGACATCCTGATGCCGGCCTGTATCGCCATGTTCACCGAGGAGATCGGCGTCTCGCCGGTGCTCGCCGACGGCGGCGCCCTCTACCGGGCCCGGGTCGCCGAGTTCATCGGCCAACGCCGCTCGTTCGCCCATATCGCCGACGGGCGGGTCCTGTTCAAGGCGGAGATCGGCGCGGTCGCGGGCGACGTCTGCCAGATCCAGGGCGTCTGGGTCGACCCGGCTCTGCGCGGTCGTGGCCTCGGCGCGGCCGGCACCGCCAGCGTCGTGGCGCTGGCCCGCGCCACCCTCGCGCCGCGGGTCAGTCTGTATGTCAACGACTTCAATCATGCCGCCCGGTGCGTCTACGAGCGGGTCGGCTTCCAGCGGATCGGCACGTTCGCCTCGATCTTGTTCTGAGCCGGCCCTGTTCTGACGCAACCCGGCCTCATCCCAGCGGGCGCGTCTGGCGGCGGCTGATTCTCCGGCCCCTCGCCGAGCTCAGATCCGCCTGTCCCGTGGCGTTGCGCGTCTCCAGTCGCCCGCAGCCCCGGGTGATGTCGGCAGCTCGCTGCCCTTTTTGCGCTCTTTTGCGGCGTGTCTGGGGCTCATGCAGGGTTAATTGTTGCTGAACTATGTCGGGGCGATGGCCGCACATAGCCCGCATCCCGGCCATCTGGCATGCTTACCATCCCGATGACTTCGATCGACTTGCATGGCGCGGGCGTCAGCCTGCGCGAACTGGGGGTTTACATGAGACCGAGCCGACTGTGGCGTGCCCTGGCGCCGCTGTTCACCGCGAGCGCCGTTGCGCTGGCGTTGGTCGGCTGCTCGAGCTCGGGCAGCGATGGCTCCTCGGTCAGCTCGACGCCTGGCCAGGTAAGCGGAACGCTTCACCTGGGTTACTTTCCGAACCTCACCCACGCGCCCGCGCTTTACGGGGTCGCGAAGGGGATCTTCGCCAAGGATCTCGGCTCCGGGGTCACGCTGAAGACCGCGACGTTCAACTCCGGAACGCAGGAGGCCGAGGCGATCCTCTCCGGGGCGATCGACATCGGTTACATCGGGCCGAACCCGGCCGTCAACAGCTTCATCAAGTCCAACGGTGACGCAATCCGGATCATCTCCGGTGCGGCCTCGGGCGGCGCGTCGCTGGTGGTGCGCTCCGATATCACCTCGGTCGCCCAGCTCAAGGGCAAGACGATCGCGACCCCCAGTCTTGGCAACACCCAGGACGTGGCGCTGCGCTACTACCTGAAGAAGAACGGCCTGAAGGCCGACACCCAGGGCGGCGGTGATGTCTCGATCAAGCCCCAGGACAACTCCCTGACGGTCGACGCCTTCAAGAACAAGGCGATCGACGGTGCGTGGGTGCCCGAGCCGACTGCATCGCGGCTGGTTGACGCGGGCGGCAAGGTGCTGGTCAACGAGGCGGACCAGTGGGGCGAGACCAAGGGGCAGTTCGTCACCACGCTGGTGGTTGTGCGGACCGACTACCTCAAGAAGAACCCGGAGATCGTCCGCCGGTTCCTTCAGGCGAACGTGGATTCGATCAACGGGATCAACGCGGACTCGGCCGGGGCGGCGAAGGTCGTCAACACCGAGCTGGGCAAGCTGGCCGGCAAGCCACTGACGGACCGCGTGCTGAACTCCGCCTGGAAGTCGCTGACCTTCACCCCGGATCCGATCGCCAAGTCGCTGCTCCTCTCGGCTCAGCACGCGGTGGATCTTGGTCTGCTCAAGAGCGCGAAATTGGAGGGGATCTTCGATCTCACCGCGCTCAACGACATCCTGACCAAGCAGGGCAAGCCCACGGTTTCCGATTCCTGACCACCCGCAAGGACGGGCTCCGGCCGACCGGAGCCCGTCGTCAGACCCACGGGGGGAATGACATATGACCGCAGTCCTGCCTGACGCTGCCCTTCGCATCGACGGCGTCAGCCGGTTTTTCGGTGGTGGCGCCGCCCAGGTGCAGGCGCTGGACAATATCTCGCTTCAGGCCCGGCCCGGCGAGTTCGTCTGTCTGCTCGGGGCGTCGGGCTGCGGCAAGTCGACCCTGCTGAGCCTGATCGCCGGGCTGGACTCGCCGAGCGCCGGCACGGTGGACACCACCGGCCGGCGGGTCGGGATGATGTTCCAGGATTCGGCTTTGCTGCCGTGGCTGACCGCGGGCGGCAACGTCGAGGTGCCGCTGCGCCTGCGCGGCATCGGGCGGACCGAGCGCCGGGCCAGGGTCGACGAGCTGCTGACGATGGTCCGCCTCGCGGGCATGGCCCAGCGTCGTCCCCACGAGCTCTCTGGCGGGATGCGTCAGCGGGTGAGCCTCGCCCGCGCGTTCGCGCAGGAGGCCGACATCCTGTGCATGGACGAGCCGTTCGGTGCGCTCGACGCCATGACCCGGGACCTGCTGCACGACGAACTCGAACGGATCTGGCGGCAGACCGGCGTGACGGTCATCTTCGTGACCCACGACGTGCGAGAGGCCGTCCGGCTCGGCGATCGCATCGTGCTGCTGTCCTCCCGGCCGGGCCGGGTGGCCGAGGTCTTCGACGTCGATATCGACCGCCCACGGCGGATCGACTCGCCCCGAGTGGCAGACCTCGCCACCCGGGTGACCGCTCGCCTGCGTGAGGAGGTGGGCCGCCATGGCCACTGAGACCGACATCCCTGAAAGCGGCCTCGGCCGGATTGACCTGGCCAAGGGCGGCGTCGACGCCCGGCGGGACAGCGACGGTCCGGCCGGCCCCGGTCCCGACGCGCTCGCCGGTCTCGACGCGTTGGACATCCCGACCGCTGAGCATCGGCCACTGGCGGCCCGCACCTGGTCGGCGGCCTGGCCAAAGATCGGCGCACTCGTACTGTTCCTGTTGCTCTGGCAGATCGTCGTCTGGTCCGGCTGGAAGCCCACCTATGTACTGCCAGGCCCGATGTCGGCGCTGCGTGAGTTCGGCCATCGCGTGACCGGTGGTCACTTCTGGGACGCGCTCCTGCGGACTGTCGTGCGGGCCCTCAAGGGGTACGCGCTCGCCGTGGTGATCGGCGGCGTGGTGGGGGTGGCGGTGTCCCGGTCCACCGTGCTGCGCACGGCGGTCGGTTCGTTCATCACCTCGCTGCAGACGATGCCGTCGATCGTCTGGTTCCCGCTGGCCATCCTGCTGTTCAAGCTGAGCGAGGCGGCGATCATGTTCGTCGTGATCCTCGGGGCCGCGCCGTCGATCGCCAACGGAGTGATCTACGGGGTCGACTACGTGCCGCCGCTGCTGGTGCGAGTCGGGCGCAGTATGGGGGCGCGCGGTTTCTCGCTCTACCGGTATGTCGTGGCGCCGGCGGCGCTGCCGTCGGTGCTCGCGGGGCTCAAGCAGGGCTGGGCGTTCGCCTGGCGCAGCCTGATGGCCGGCGAGCTGCTGGTGATCGTGCCTGGGCACCCCTCGATCGGCGCCGATCTGCAGAACTCCCGGGAACTGCTCGACACGGTCGGCGTGATGGCGTCAATGATCACAATTTTCCTCATCGGAGTGGTGGTGGACGCCGCGTTCAACGCCGCCGACCGGCAGTTGCGGGTTCGCCGCGGACTGGTCGCCGAGGGCAACTCGGCGGTGCGGGCCGCCCGGGGCCGGGGATCGGCGCCACTGCCGGAGGCGGCCGGGGCTATGTCGGGTGATCCGTCCGCGGGCACTGGTGATGTCTCAGGCGGTCACCACGCAGGTCATGTCGGCGGTCCGGGTGGAGACGGAGACGTTGGGGGCGGAGGTGGCCACGCATCCTGACCGCGGGCTCGCGCGCTGACGGCGCCGAGTCGAACCCGAGCCTGGCCTGGCCGGCACATCGGTGGGTACCGGCGGCACAATGGGTGGATGCAGATCTCCGCTCGCGCCGACTACGCACTGCGTGCGCTCCTGACGCTGGCCGCGAGTGACGGCCAGCTTGTCAAGGGCGAGTCGCTGGCCCAGGCACAGGATCTGCCGCTGCGCTTCCTCGAGAACATCCTCACCGATCTGCGGCGTGCGGGATTCGTCCAAAGCCGCCGTGGCGCCGATGGCGGCTACCAGCTCGGCCGTCCCCCCGGCGACATCACGATCGCCGCGGTCATCCGGGTGACCGACGGTCCGCTGGCCAGTATCCGTGGGCGGCGTCCCGAGGATGCCAACTACGAGGGCGCGGCCAAGAACCTGCAGGACGTGTGGATCGCCGTGCGGGTGAATCTGCGGCGGGTCCTGGAGAACGTCACTCTGGCGGACGTCGCGGGTGGCCGCCTTCCCGAGATCGTCACGACGCTGAGTAGCGAACCTGGAGCCTGGGCGCCGCGGTGAGCCGGCGCGGCGGCCGGGGCCGCTGTGCGGTCAGGACGCGCCGGGCAGCGCGCGGCTGGCGGTGGCCGGGGGCGCACCGGTAGCCAGCCGGGCCCGCTGGGCTCGCAGCGCCATGCCGGCCAACCCGTCCACGGCGACGGCCCGAGTGTCGGCACCGAGGCTGGCAGTGGCGTCGTGGGCCACCGCGGCGCACACATCCTCGATCTGGGCGAGCAGGCGCAGGGCGGTGGGCACGTCAACGGGCCTGGTCGGGAGCCGGTAGGCCGCCAGTGCTGGTGCCGGCGTGCCACCGCGTGCCTGGATCATGGCCGTCAACTCATCGCGCAGCCGCAGGTGCGCCAGCCAGCTGTCCCGGGCCTGCTGGCGTTGCCCGGCCGCGGGCTGACCCAGCGGAGCCAGTGCTCCGCCCGCCGCCGCGGTGGCGAAGATCGCTGCGTGGCTTGCCGCGAGCATGGTGTTCAGCGCCCGTACCGTGATCGCGGCCCGTGCGTCATGACCGCTGGATCCGTCGGTGGGACCGGATGCGAGGAGGCGCAGGGCTCGGCTGTGCCCGGTCATCGGACGACACCGCTGCCCGCCGGTCCGCCCGCCGCGGTGGCAAGCAGGTCCGCCTGCGCGTTGCCGGCGGCGAAAAGGCTCGCGAACAGGGGTGCGAGCAGCCCACTGACCCGCAGGGCGTCTGTGCGGGCGGCAGCGGCGGCGCGGGTCTCGGCGCCATGAAGTGCCGCCATGGTCGCGGCGCGAGCCGCTGGCGAGTCGCCGTTTCCTGGCGGGAGCGTGACGCCCGCGACCGGGGCCGTGGATCCAGCCCCGGTCGCCGCGGGGGGCTCGGCGGTGCTGCCGGCGCCAGGAGTCGCTGTGCTGGTGGGAACCGTGGCTGGAACCTGGGCGCCTACCGTGGCCACCGCCACCTCATGATGGGTGCGCAAAGTGTCGAACAGGCTGCTTTCCGCGGGATGACGCCCTGCCGCCGCGCGGTAGGCGGCGGCCAGCGCCGTCGCCCGGGCCACGGCAGACCGTGCCGCGGACAGATCCTGGGTAGTCAGTTGTTGGCCGGCGGCTCCGGCTGTGCTCGAACCGGTCCGAGCACAGCCGACCTCGGCGACACCGACGAGCGAGAGGCCGCCCAACCCGCCCAATCCCATCAGGACCCGCCGTCGAGAGGCCGATATGCGCTGTGCGGAGTCCACGGTGCGCAAGCTTTGCACACCGCGGCGGTCCTGCCCGGGTCCTGTCCCGCCCTGGTAGCCCGGTAGCCCGGTTGGGGCGAGCCCGTCCGCGGACCCGGGCGGCCCATGAACCGGGGGACGTCCCGGTACCGAGGCAGGCGGCGCCGGACCCGTGCGCTGGTGGACGTAGGCTATGGATCTCGTCCGTTCGCGCTCGCCCCCGATGTGGCTCTGTGTCGGCCCTGTGCCGCCGCGCCGTGTGCATGGTCGTGCTGTGTGGGTGGTCGTGCTGTGTGGGTGGTCGTGCTGTGTGGGTGGTCGTGCTGTGTGGATGGCGGACTGCTGTGCGGGTGGCTGACGTCGGCACGCACCGCGCGGCGTGGTGGCATCCGCAGGAGTGCGGGGCGCGCGGGCGGCCCGCTGGCCGGTCCGGCGGGATGATCGGACGTACGGACGTGGGAAGGGACAAGGCAGGTGTCAGGCACGGGGGAGACCGGATCCGGTCGAGACCGGGGCGCGGCCGAGCGGGGACGGCGCTCGGGTGCGATCCGGCCGCAGCTGCGCGACCGGTTGGCGGTCGCACTGAGCGGTGCGGGATTTGATCTCGAGGATGTCGCGGTGACCAAGGCGGGCGCACGCAGCCTGGTGCGGGTCGTCGTGGACCGCGACGGTGGGATCGACCTGGACGCGGTGGCTGACGCGAGCCGGACCGTGTCGGAGCTCCTGGACGCCGCCGAGGCGGCGGGAGATGCCCTCATCGGTGGACCGTACGTGCTGGAAGTCACCTCGCCTGGGGTGGACCGCCCGCTGACGGCGCCGCGGCACTGGCGGCGCGCCGTCGGTCGGCTGGTGACCATCCGTGATCTTGACGGGGGCGAGGTGTCGGGGCGCGTGCTGTCCGCCGACGAGGCCGGGGCGGATCTCTCGGTGCCGGTCGGCCCGGCTCGGCGAGGCCGTCCGGCGCGGCACCGGACCGACCGGGTGCTCTTCGAGCGGGTGGCGCGGGCCACCGTCGAAGTGGAGTTCACCGCCACGGAGTATGATGATCTTAACGATGCGCCGTCCGCGGCGCCCGTCCCCACGCCCGGTGCCGCGATGCGGGACGATCTAGATCTTCCGGCCTCCCCAGGCCAGGTGACCAACAACGAGGGCCGTCAGGTCGACGCCCAGGGCGCGGCCGGTGAGGAGATGACCCGGTGAAGCTCGACGTGGCCGCGCTGCGCGGGATCGAGCGGGAGAAGGACATCGCCTTCGACACCCTCGTGCAGGCGATGGAGACCGCCCTGCTCACGGCCTACCACCACACCGCGGGCTCGGCGCCGGACGCCCGGGTCGTCATCGACCGCACGACGGGCGAGGTCGCAGTGCTCGCCCGGGAGGACGGTCCCGACGGGACAAGCCGCGAGTATGACGACACTCCGGCTGACTTCGGCCGGATCGCCACGATGACTGCCAAGCAGGTCATCATGCAGCGGCTGCGCGAGGCCCAGCAGGAGGTGACCTACGGGCAGTACGCCGACCGGGAGCACGAGATCGTTTCTGGTGTGGTGCAGCACCATGAGCAGCGGGCCGGCTCCCGCGTGGTGCTCGTGGACCTCGGCACGGTCGAGGGAGTGCTGCCACCGGCCGAGCAGGTTCCCGGCGAGCGCCTCGAACACGGTGACCGGATCAAGTGCTATGTGGTGCACGTCGCCCGCGGTCCGCACGGGCCGACGGTCACGCTGTCGCGCACCCATCCCGAACTGGTCAAGGGGCTGTTCCGGCTGGAGGTGCCGGAGGTCGCCGACGGCACGGTCGAGCTCGCCGCGATCGCTAGGGAGGCCGGCCACCGCAGCAAGATCGCTGTGCGGTCGAAGACGGCGGGTGTCAACCCGAAGGGGGCCTGTATCGGTCCGATGGGCGCCCGGGTGCGGGCGGTCATGGCCGAACTGCGGGGCGAAAAGATTGACATCGTGGACTGGTCGGCGGATCCGGCGACGTTCGTCGGCAGCGCCCTGTCTCCGGCCCGGGTGGCCCGGGTGGACGTCACGGATCTGGCCAGCCGCTCGGCTCGGGTGGTCGTTCCCGACTACCAGCTGTCGCTGGCCATCGGCCGCGAGGGGCAGAATGCCCGGCTGGCGGCGCGGTTGACCGGCTGGCGCATCGACATCCACTCCGATGCGGAAGGCCCCGCCGACGAACGCGGGGCGGCCGTGGTCGGGGATGGTTCCGGGCCGGGTGATGGTTCCGGGACGCCGCCGTCCGGGGCTGGGCCGCGCTCTGGTCCGCCGCCCCGATCAGGTCCGCCGCCGCGTACGGGGCTCCCGCCGCGCACGGGTTCGGCGGGGCAGCCACGCCGGTCTTCCGCGGCGGGCGGCCACACCCGGGGGCGGGCGGGATAGACTAATGGTGGCGTGTCGTGCGGAGCCTGTCCGTACCTGTATCGGATGTCGAAGCCGTGCGCCGAGTTCCGACCTCCTGCGTATCGTCGTGGACGGCGGCGAGCTCCTGCCGGATGCTCGTCGCCGTCTGCGCGGCCGGGGTGCGCACGTGCATCCCTGCCTGGCGTGTCTCGAGCTCGCGGATCGCCGCAGGGCGTTTCCGCGGGCCCTGCGGGTGCCAGGTCCGCTCGGGTTGGGTCAGGTCAGGAGGTACCTGGAGCAGCAGGGCTCCGCGGCGATCGGTCCGGTCAGTCCGATTGTTCGCCCGGAGCGGTCATCGAGGCTCCAGGTGAAGGAAAAATCAGGTAAAGAAAGAGGGGGGCACCGCGGCAGCGGGTACCCCGGCTGGACAGGCCGGACACCGGCGGAGGCCGGAGCCCGGTCGGGAACGCGGGCGGCGCCACATGACGTCGACAGGGAAGCAGGTCGAGACAGCGATGATCGCTCAATGAGCACCCAGCCATGATCACGACCGGCAGGTAACGAGGTCACGCGGGCACGGACCGCGGGCCGAAAGAAGGAGCACCGTGGCAGGAAAGGCCCGCGTACACGAGCTCGCCAAAGAGCTTGGTGTCGACAGCAAGACCGTCCTCGCAAAGCTGAAGGATCTCGGCGAGTTCGTGAAGTCCGCCTCGTCCACAGTCGAGGCCCCCGTCGTGCGCAAGCTCAAGGAAGCGTTCCCGACTGAGGGCGGTCCCGCCGCAGGCGGCCGTCCCGGTGGTCGGCCCGCCGGTAACGGCGCCCGCCCGGCCCCGCCCCGCCCCGGGCCCGCGCCGCGTCCCGGCCCTCGGCCGGTGCCGAACCGGCCCGGTCCGGGTCAGGCTCCCGGCCGTCCCGGACCGACCCCAGCTACCCCAGCTACCCCAGCTACCCCAGTGGCACCGGCCGTGAGCACGCCGAGCAGCTCGCCGCCCGTCGCACCGCCGCGTCCCGCGGCGGCCAGCGCCGCCCCGTCTCCGAGCGTGGCCCCCGCGCCGGCTGGGCCGTCCGGGCCGCGCCCGGGGCCTCGTCCCAGCGTGCCGGCTCCTCCCGGTGCCCGGCAGCGTCCCGGTGGCGCCGCGCCATCCGCTCCGGGTGGCGCTCCCGGCGGTGCCCCGGCTGCCGGCTCGCCCCGGCCTGGCCCGCGGCCTGGCCCCCGGCCGAGCTCGCCCGGTAACAATCCGTACACGACGCCGTCGGCCGGGCCTCGCCAGTCGGCCGGCCAGTCCGGGCCAGCCCCGTCATCGTCGCCGCGTCCGGGTGGTCCGCGTCCTGGTCCGCGTCCGGGCGGTCCGCGCCCGGGTGGCTCGGGTGCCCCCGGTGGGCCCCGGCCATCGTCCGGCTCGACGCCCCAGCGTCCCGGTCCGCGCCCCGGTGGTGGTGGCATGCCGCCGCGTCCGGGTGGCAGCGGCGGTCCGCGCCCGAACGCGAACATGTTCCAGCCTCGTCCGGCCGGCGGTGCGCCTGGCCGTCCCGGTGGCGGCGGTGGTGCGCCTGGCCGTCCCGGTGGCGGTGGCGGCGGTCCTCGTCCGGGGGGCGGCGGCGGCTTCGCCGGGCGTGGCGGTGCGCCTGGCCGTCCGGGTGGCGGCGGTGCCGGCGCCGGTGCTCCGGGTCGCCCCGGCGGTGGCGGCGGTGGCGGTCGGCCGGCAGCGGGTGGCCGCGGCCGTGGTGGCACCACGGCCGGCGCGTTCGGCCCCGGTGGCCGTGGGCGTCCTGGGCGTCAGCGCAAGTCCAAGCGCGCGAAGCGGCAGGAGTGGGAGAGCGGCCTCGAGGCGCCGCGGATGGGCGCGATGGTCCCCCGTGGCAACGGGCAGGCCATTCGACTGCCTCGTGGCGCCTCACTCGCGGACTTCGCCGACAAGATCGACGCGAATCCCGGTGCGCTCGTCCAGGTCGTGTTCACCCAGCTCGGCGAGATGGTGACCGCGACCCAGTCCTGCACCGACGAGACGCTGCAGCTGCTTGGCGTCACCCTCGGCTACGAGGTGCAGATCGTCAGCCCCGAGGATGAGGACAAGGAGCTGCTGGAGAGCTTCGACCTGTCCTTCGGTGGCGACTACGCCGACGACGTCGAGCTCTCCATCCGTCCGCCGGTGGTGACCGTCATGGGTCACGTCGACCACGGCAAGACGAAGCTGCTCGACGCGATCCGGTTCACCGACGTGGTCGCCGGCGAGGCCGGCGGCATCACCCAGCACATCGGTGCCTACCAGGTGCGGGCGACGGTGGACGGCGACGAGCGGCCGATCACCTTCATCGACACGCCGGGCCACGAGACCTTCACCGCCATGCGTGCCCGTGGTGCCCAGGTCACCGACATCGTGGTCCTGGTCGTTGCGGCTGATGACGGTGTGAAGCCGCAGACCATCGAGGCGCTGAACCACGCCCAGGCGGCGAACGTGCCGGTGGTCGTTGCGGTCAACAAGATCGACAAGGAGGGTGCGGACCCGGCCAAGGTGCGCGGCCAGCTCACCGAGTACGGCCTGGTCGCCGAGGAGTACGGGGGCGAGACGATGTTCGTCGACGTCTCCGCGCGTAACCGGGTCAACATCGACGGGCTGCTTGAGGCGATCATCCTGACCGCCGATGCCTCGCTGGATCTGCGGGCGCCCACCGGCACCGAAGCTCAGGGTGTCGCCATCGAAGGCCGGCTCGACCGCGGGCGTGGCCCGGTGGCGACCGTGCTGGTCCAGCGCGGAACCCTGCGGGTCGGTGACTCGGTGGTCGCCGGTGAGGCGTTCGGCCGGGTGCGCGCCATGCTCGACGAGCATGGCGACCAGGTGACCGAGGCAGGCCCGGCCCGTCCGGTCCAGGTGCTCGGGTTCACGAGTGTCCCCGACGCCGGGGACAACTTCCTCGTTGTGCCCGAGGACCGGGTGGCCCGCCAGATCGCCGAGCGCCGCCAGGCGCGCGAGCGCAACGCCGAGCTCGCGCTCAGCCGTGGCCGCCCGACCCTGGAGAACATCCTCGAGCGGATGAAGGAGGGCGAGAAGACCCAGCTCAACCTCATCCTCAAGGGCGACGTCTCCGGTTCCGTGGAAGCTCTCGAGGATGCCCTGCTCAAGATCGATGTCGGCGATGAGGTCGGTTTGCGGATCATCGACCGCGGGGTGGGCGCGATCACCGAGACGAACGTCATGCTGGCCTCGGCCTCCGACGCGGTGATCATCGGCTTCAACGTCCGCCCGCAGGGCAAGGCGACGGAGCTGGCCGACCGCGAAGGCGTCGAGGTCCGGTACTACTCGGTGATCTACCAGGCCATCGAGGACATCGAGAACGCCCTCAAGGGCATGCTCAAGCCGGTCTACGAGGAGGCCCAGCTCGGCACCGCCGAGGTGCGGGAGGTCTTCCGCGTGCCGCGCATCGGCAACGTGGCCGGCTCGCTGGTCCGCTCGGGCATCATCCGGCGCAACGTCAAGGCCCGGCTCATCCGGGACGGCGTCGTGGTGGCGGACAACCTCACGGTGGAGTCGCTCAAGCGGTTCAAGGACGATGCCACCGAGGTCCGCGAGGGCTACGAGTGCGGTATCGGTCTCGGGTCGTTCAACGACATCAAGGTGGACGACATCATCGAGGCGTTTGAACAGCGGGAGGTCCCCCGCGTCTGAGGCGTCACCCGCCGCCGGGGCCGGTCCAACCGGCCGGCCCCGGCGGGCAGTGGCGTAGCGTCGCGGGACGAGTCATGTGGATCGCAACCCTGAGCCTGGATCTTCTTCTCGGTGATGTGCATTCCCTGAAGGAGAAGCGGTCGGTGGTTCGGCCGATCATCGCTGAGTTGCGCCGCCGGTTCGCGGTCAGCGTCGCCGAGACCGGCCAGCTGGACCTGCATCGTCGGGCCGAGGTCGGGATGGCCGTCGTGGCCGCCGACCGGGCCCATTGCGTGGAGGTGCTGCGCGCATGTGAGCGACTCGTCGCGGGGCGCCCGGAGGTCGAGGTGCTCTCCGCTCGCGAGCGCACCTTCACCGAGGATGACGCGTATTCCCCGGCAGGCCCGTTTCCCAAGGACGACGCCGGTGGCGACTCCCGTCAGGCCGTGGCCCTACCGGACTGACCGTCGTCTGGCCGGTCGAGGTAAACGCCGCCGCCAGGACGGGATCCCTGGCCGACCGGCACCCCGGGGAGCGGGTCGGGGAGCCGAGGGCTGCGCAAGAGTGCCAGAAAGGGATCCATACCGCGGACGGGCCGGCCGCCACTTTGGCGCCGGCCAGGTCGTCCAGCAGGCTGCGATCCGGGTAGGAACACGAGGCGAGGAGGTGCACGGTGGCGGATCCGGCCCGGGCACGCCGACTGGCGGTGCGCATCCGTGAGGTGGTCGCGTCCATGCTGGAACGCGGGGTCAAGGATCCCCGGCTGGGCATGGTCACGGTCACCGAGGTGCGGGTGACGCCGGACCTGGTCGACGCGACGGTCTTCTACACCGTCTACGGGGACGAGGCGGACCGGTTGGCCTCCGCCGAGGCGCTGGACTCGGCCCGCGGGTTGCTGCGCAGCCAGGTCGGCCGGGCCACCGGGGTGAAGAACACTCCCACCCTGACCTTCGTGCACGACCGGCTGCCCGACGACGCCCGGCATCTCGAGGATCTGATCAGCGTGGCCCGGGAACGCGACGCCCGCCTTGCGGAGGCCCGCCGCGACGCGAGGCCGGCCGGGGAGGATGATCCTTATCGGCGCCCGCGGGTGATCGACGACGAGGACGGGCCGTTCGACGAGAACGCACCGACGGACGAGGACCTGTCGCTGGGCGAGGACGACAATCTCGATGTGACGGGCCACTGAGGGTAGATCTGCGGGCGGGCCGGCGGACACGGCGAGGAGACTGGCGATGATCGATGTGGACGGCCTCGCGGCGGATCGGGCGGCGCTCGTGCGCGCGCTGCGTGACGCCGTCGACACCGGCAGCGAGATCCTCCTGGTGGCGCACGTCAACCCGGACGCGGACAGCCTTGGTTCGGCGCTGGCGCTCGGGCTCGCGTTGCGCCGGCTCGGCGCGCGGGCGCGGGTGTCCTTCGACGCCGAGCCGTTCGCCGTGCCCCGTACCCTGCGTTTTCTTGCCGGGCAGGACCTGCTGGTCGACTCGGGGGCGATCACCACGGCTCCCGGCCTGGTGGTGGCGCTCGACGCCGACAGCCAGCCCAGGCTCGGCCGGCTGGCCCGCTGTGTCCGCATGCCCGGCACTCGGACCGCGGTGATCGACCACCATCCCTCCAACACCCGGTTCGGCGAGGTCAATCTTGTCGACAGCGCGGCCCCGGCGACCAGTGTGCTGGTCGTCGAGGTCATCGACGATCTCGGCGTGCCGCTCGACGTCGACATGGCCGCCGCCCTCTACGCCGGGCTGGTGACGGACACCGGATCGTTCCGGTTCGCCGCGACGACCGCCGCGGAGCACCGCCTGGCCGCCCGGCTGCTGGAGACCGGCATCCACCACGACCAGATCAGCCGGGCCCTGTGGGATGATCATCCCTTCGGCTACGTGCAGCTGCTGGGCGAGGTGCTGGAGCGGGCCCGCCTTGAGCCCGAGCACGACCTGATCTGGAGCTGGTGCGAACAGCGGGATCTGCGTGCTGTGAGGCTCGCCACGGACGAGACGCAGGGGTTCATCGACATCCTGCGCTCGGTGTCGGAGGCGGAGGTCGCCCTGATCTGCCGGCAGGACGACGCCGGCTGGAGCGTCTCGCTGCGCTCCCGCGGCGACCTGGACGTCGGTGCGGTGTGTGTGGGACTCGGCGGCGGTGGGCATCGCGTGGCCGCGGGATTTCGGTCTGCGTCCGGACTCGCGTCGCTGATGGACCAGGTGCGCGTGGCCTTGCTGCGGGCACCTCGACGGACCGCCGGTGCGGCTGGTTCGCCAGGGCCGTCCGGCCCGCTGCCGGTGCCCGCCGCGGCGCGGGGTATCCGGTGAGTCCAGCCGCACCTGAGCACGGACCGTCACCGGCTGGTCGGCCGGCTGCGAGCCGGCGGGCCGACCGCCCGCAGGTGGACGGTCTGGTCGTCGTCGACAAGCCGGCGGGGTGTACCTCGCATGACGTGGTGGCGCGGGCCCGGCGCATCCTGGGGCAGCGCCGGATCGGCCACGCCGGCACTCTCGACCCGATGGCGACCGGTGTGCTGCTGCTCGGTGCCGGGCGGGGCACCCGGCTGCTCGGCCACCTCGCGCTGACCGACAAGGTGTATGACGCGACCATCCGCCTTGGTCGCACGACGACAACAGACGACGCCGAGGGCGAGCCGATCGAGGACCGGCCCGTCAACGTGGCGCCGCAGGCGCTGGCGGCCGCGGTGGCCGCGCTCACTGGCGTGATCGAGCAGGTCCCCTCCAGCGTGAGCGCCGTCAAGGTCGGCGGCGTACGGGCCTATGCCCGGGTGCGGGCCGGCGAGCAGGTGGAGCTCGCGGCCCGGCGGGTCACGATCGGGCGGTTCGACCTGCTGGCCCGGCGCGACCCGGACGGTGCGCCCGACGCGTCTGGGTGTGATCTCGATGTCAGGGTTGCCTGTTCCAGTGGCACCTACATCCGGGCGCTGGCCCGTGATCTTGGCGTGGCGCTGGGCTGCGGGGCGCACCTGGTGGCGCTGCGGCGCTCGCGGGTAGGCCCCTTCTCACTGGCCGAGGCGGTGAGCCTCGACACCTTCGCCGAGCGTGGCGCGGCGGTGCTCACACCGCTCGGGCAGGCGGTCACGGCAAGCTTCGCTCGCCGTGACGTTGCTGGTCAGCAGGCCGTCGACGTCACGCACGGCCGGCGCCTGACGCCGCTGGGACAGCCCGGCACCTACGGCGTGTTCGGCCCGGATGGGACCGTGTTGGCGCTGGTCGAGGAGGCCGGTGACGTCGTTCGCTCGCTCGTCGTGTTCGCTCCGGCCTGACCTGTGGGCCGCGGCGCGGGCCCGACACCCACCCACTCGTGGTGGGTGTGCCCGGACCGTGGATCGAGGCAATGTCCTAGGCTTCCCTGCGTGCATACGTGGCGAGGCGCCGAGAACACCCCTGCCGACTGGAGCGGCGGGGTGGTCACGATCGGTTTCTTCGACGGGGTACACCTTGGCCATCGGCGGATCATCGGCCAGGCGGTGGCCCGCGGCCACGAGCGCGGCCAGCGGGCGCTCGCGCTGACCTTCGACCCGCACCCCGGCGAGGTGCTGCGTCCCGGGAGTCATCCCGCCCTGCTGACGACCCTGCGGTACAAGACGGAGCTGCTCGCGGCGATCGGTGTCGACGCGCTGTGTGTCCAGCCGTTCACGACCGAGTTCAGCCAGGTGTCAGCGACGGACTTCGTGCGCGAGATCCTGCTGCGGCAGTTGCGGGCGAGCGTCGTCGTGGTCGGGGAGAACTTCACCTACGGCCACCGGGCCGCCGGGTCGCTCGCCACGCTCGCCGCCGATGGGGCGGCAGCGGGGTTCGAGGTCGACGGGGTGCGCCTCGTCCGGGCGGGGGCCCAGGTGCTGTCGTCGACGGAGATCCGTCGCAGGGTCGCGGACGGTGACGTCGAGGCGGCCGAGGCGGCGCTCGGCCGCCCGCACCGGGTCGAGGGCGTCGTTGTCCACGGTGACGCTCGCGGCCGCACGATCGGCTACCCGACGGCGAACGTCGAGGTCACCCCCTGGGCCGCGGTGCCCGCCGACGGGGTGTACGCCGGATTCGCCTGCTGGGCGGGCCGCCGTCAGCCGGCGGCGATCTCCATCGGCACGAATCCGACCTTCGCGGGCCGGGAGCGGCGGGTGGAGGCGTTCCTGCTCGACTTCGACGGCGATCTGTACGGCGCGTACATGGCCTACGAGTTCACCCATCGCCTTCGCCCGACGCTGCGCTTCGAGTCCGTGGACGAGCTGGTCATCCAGATGGCGGCCGACGTCGAGAGGACTCGGGCGGTGACCCTTGCCGTGTAGGGCCAGGGCCAGGGCCGCGGCGCGGCAGGGCCGGTGCCGGGGCTGACGGTGGGCGCGGCGGGGAGAAAGCCGTACCGGATGTGAGCTATGGCGCCGTGAGCTGCGCGTGCGGGGACGACCCGCAGGTGGCGTGGGGATGGCCGGTGGCCGGGCGGTTCCCCGTCGGTTGATAGGCTTCGGGACCAGGCGGGTGCGGCGTGTCCGGATTCAGCGGCGATCAGGCCGCGGACCGGCACTCGGTCCGGGTGAGGCAGACCCCGGGCGCGCGCCGTCCCGAAGCTGAAGGAGAGGGTGGATCGTGCCGCTCGCGAGCGACGTCAAACAGAAGATCATGTCCGACTATGCCACCGTCGAGCGGGACACCGGCTCGCCGGAGGTCCAGGTCGCGATGCTGACCAGGCGAATCAGCGACCTGACCGAGCACCTCAAGGTGCACAAGCACGACCATCACAGCCGCCGCGGCCTGCTCCTGCTGGTCGGACGTCGGCGCCGGCTGCTGAATTACCTGGCAAAGACGGACATCGGCCGATACCGAGCCCTGATCGAGCGACTCGGGCTACGTCGGTAGGTAGCGCCCAGAGGGAGCGGCCCCGCGGGGCCGCTCCCTCTGACGCATCGGGGGGACGCATCGGGGGGTAGGTACCAGAGGTACCCGATGTGTCATCCGCCGGCGGGGGACCGTCGGCGAGACGTAAGGACCTGACCGAGCCCGCGGCGGCGAGATCCGCCGGTCCTCGGTCGTGGTTGCCGGGAGCGTGCTTCGCTCGCGCTCCCGGGGGCTTCGACTGAGCACCGGCATCCTCGGGACGCGGACTCGGCCGGAACACATGATCGGCTGCGTGGACCCGGCCGACGACGAGGATGGAGTAGTTCGAGTGGATGACTCGACACATGCGGCTGAGGCGGTCATCGCGACCCCGGCCGGAACCCGCACGGTGCGTTTCGAGACCGGACGGCTGGCCAGGCAGGCCGCCGGTTCCGCCGTCGCCTACCTGGGCGACACGATGGTGCTGTCCGCGACGACGGTCAGTAAGCAGCCGAAGGAGCAGCTCGACTTCTTCCCGCTGACGGTGGACGTCGAGGAGCGGATGTACGCCGCCGGGCGGATCCCCGGCTCGTTCTTCCGCCGCGAGGGACGGCCCAGTGAGGACGCGATCCTCACCTGCAGGCTCATCGACCGGCCGCTGCGACCCTCGTTCGCCAAGGGGCTGCGTAACGAGATCCAGGTTGTCGCGACCGTGCTCGCCCTGGACCCCGACACGCTCTACGACGTGGTCGCGATCAATGCCGCCAGCGCGTCGACCACGCTGTCGGGCCTGCCGTTCACCGGGCCGATCGGCGCCACCCGGGTCGGCTACGTCGACGGTGAGTGGATCGCCTTCCCGACCCACGGGGAGCTCGCCCGGGCGACCTTCGACATGGTCGTCGCCGGCCGGGTCGTCGAGGACGGCTCGGATGTGGCGATCATGATGGTGGAGGCGGAGGCGACGCCGGGCACGGTGGAGCTGATCGCCGGTGGCGCGCCCGCGCCCACCGAGGAGGTCGTCGCCGCGGGTCTGGAGGCCGCCAAGCCCGCCATCCGCGAGCTGTGTCGGGCGCAGAGTGAGCTGGCCGCGGCGGCGGGCAAGGCCGCGCGCGAGTTCCCGGTCTTCATCGACCATCACGACGACGTGCTCGAGGCGCTGTCCGCCGCGGTCGGCGATGAGCTGTCCGCGGCGCTGCGGATCGCCGGCAAGGCCGAGCGGGAGACCGAACTCGACCGGGTCCGGGGGCTGGCTCTGGAGAAGGTCGCCGCCCAGTTCGAGGGGCGGGAGAAGGAGATCGGCCCGGCGTATCGGGCGCTGACGAAGAAGCTGGTGCGTTCCCGGATCGTCACCGAGGGTGTGCGCATCGACGGGCGGTCGACGGCCGAGATCCGGGCGCTGTCCGCCGAGGTCGACTACATCCCGCGGGTGCACGGCTCGGCGCTGTTCGAGCGGGGCGAGACGCAGATCCTCGGCGTGACGACGCTGGCGATGCTGCGCATGGAGCAGACCGTCGACACGCTCAACCCCGACCGCACCAAGCGGTACATGCACAACTACAACTTCCCGCCGTACTCCACCGGGGAGACCGGCCGGGTCGGCTCGCCGAAGCGTCGCGAGATCGGCCACGGCGCGCTAGCCGAGCGGGCGTTGTTGCCGGTGCTGCCCAGCCGCGAGGAGTTCCCCTACGCGATCCGCCAGGTCTCCGAGGCGCTGAGCTCCAACGGTTCCACCTCGATGGGCTCGGTCTGCGCGAGCACGCTCTCGCTGCTCAACGCCGGGGTTCCGCTCAAGGCTCCGGTTGCCGGCATCGCGATGGGGCTCATCCACGCCGATGGCGCCTACGTCACGCTGACCGACATCCTCGGTGCCGAGGATGCCTACGGCGACATGGACTTCAAGGTCGCCGGCACCCGCGACTTCGTCACCGCGCTGCAGCTCGACACCAAGCTCGACGGCATCCCCGCCTCGGTGCTGGCCGCCGCGCTGCAGCAGGCCCGTGGTGCCCGGCTGACGATCCTCGAGGTCATGGCGGAGGCGATCGGCAGCCCGGACGAGATGTCCGCGCACGCCCCGCGGGTCATCTCGGTGAAGATCCCGGTCGACAAGATCGGCGAGGTGATCGGGCCCAAGGGCAAGATGATCAACCAGATTCAGGCGGACAGCGGCGCCGAGATCACGGTCGAGGACGACGGCACGATCTACATCGGCGCCGTGGACGGCCCGTCGGCGGAGTCCGCCCGCTCGGCGATCAATGCGATCGCGAACCCGCAGATGCCCGAGGTGGGTGAGCGCTACCTCGGCACGATCGTCAAGATCACGAACTTCGGTGCGTTCGTCTCGCTCACGCCTGGCCGGGACGGCCTGCTGCACGTCTCCAAGCTCAAGACGCTCTCCGGCGGCAAGCGCGTGGAGAAGGTCGAGGACGTGCTCACCGTGGGGCAGAAGCTCCAGGTGGAGATCACCGAGATTGACAACCGGGGCAAGATCTCGCTCAGCCCGAGCGCCGAGGCCGAGGCCGCGGACGCGGCGACGAGTTCCTGACGGCCGCGCCGTGAGTGACATGCCGACCCCCGACCTGGCCCCATCCCGCCTGCTCACCAGTGGGACGGGCAGCGAGTCGCTGCTGGACGGCACCGTGCGGCGCACGGTGCTGCCCAGCGGCCTGCGGGTGATCACCGAGCAGGTCCCGGGCGTGCGCTCGGCCGCGATCGGCGTCTGGGTGGGCGTCGGCTCACGCGACGAGACGCCGGTGACCGCGGGCTGCTCGCACTACCTTGAGCATCTGCTGTTCAAGGGAACGGCGAAGCGGGACGCGCTGACCATCAGCGCGTCCGTGGAGGCGGTCGGCGGTGACCTGAACGCCTTCACCGGCAAGGAGTACACCTGCTACTACGCGCGGGTGCTCGACTCCGATCTGGCGATGGCCGTCGATGTCGTCGCCGACATGGTCACGGGCTCTCTGGTCACCGCCGACGACGTCGAGGCCGAACGTGGCGTGATCCTCGAGGAGATCGCCATGCACGAGGACGACCCGGGCGATGTCGTCCACGACGTGTTCGCCGAGGCCATGCTCGGCTCCTCGGCGCTCGGTCGGCCCGTGCTCGGCACGATCGAGTCAATCGAGGGGCTCGGCCGGGAGACGATCGCGGACTACTACCGCTCCCGGTACCTCCCGTCGGCGATGGTCGTCTCGGTGGCCGGGAACCTGGAGCACGAACGCGCCCTCACGCTCGTCGCGGAGGCCTTCGGCGGGCGGCTTGGCCTGCCCGGCGTACCGCAGTCGGTGCGTGGCGGGCAGTACGCCTATCCGCCGGCGCCGGGGATCGTGGTCTCCGAACGGCCGACCGAGCAGGCGAACCTGGTGCTCGGCACGGTGGGCCTGTCCCGGCACGACCCGCGCCGGTTCGCCCTCGGGGTGCTCACGACGGCGCTGGGCGGTGGGATGAGCTCCCGGCTGTTCCAGGAGGTCCGGGAGAAGCGTGGGCTCGCCTACTCGGTGTACTCGTTCACCTCGCACTTCGCCGACGCCGGGCTGTTCGGTGTCTACGCCGGCTGCGCCCCGCGGCGCGCCGACGAGGTGCTGACGATCGCCCGGGAGCAGGTACGCGCGATCGCCGAGCGCGGGATCAGTGCCGAGGAGCTTGACCGCGCCCGGGGGCAGAGCCACGGCTCGTTGCTGCTGGGCCTGGAGGACACCGGTTCGCGGATGAGCCGGCTCGGCAAGAGCGAGCTCGTGCACGGGGAGTTGCTGTCCGTGGACGAGATCATCGCGCGGGTGGACGCGGTCAGCCTCGACGACGTGCGCGAGATCGCGGCGACCCTCGTGGCGCAGCCCTGGGCCCTGGGCGTCATCGGGCCGTTCGACGACCACGATTTCAGCGCCACCGTCGCCCGTTAGGACGTCGAGGGCACGACGGCTTCGGTGGGTTCCGGTGGGGTTTCGGCGGACAGACGGGATGGGGCGGGGATGAGCGAGCGGCTGGCGGTCGGAGTGCTCGGCGCTCGGGGCCGAATGGGGAGCACGGTGTGCGCGGCCGTCGAGGGCGCGCCGGACCTGGACCTGGTCGCGGCCGTCGGCGCCGGGGACGACCGGGGCCCGCTGCGCGCCGCCGACGTGGTCGTCGACTTCACCACGCCGGACGCGGTGCTCGACAACATCCGCTGGTGTGTCGAGGCCGGTCGGCACGTCGTCGTCGGCACGACCGGCTTCGACGAGGCCCGGCTGGCCACCGTGCGTGGCTGGCTGGCCTCGGCGCCCAAGGTCGGTGTTTTCCTCGCGCCGAACTTCGGCGTCGCGGCCGTGCTCATGATGACCTTCGCGGCCCGGGCGGCCCGGTTCTTCGACTCGGTGGAGATCGTGGAGCTGCATCACCCGAACAAGGTCGACGCTCCGAGCGGGACGGCCCGGCGCACCGCGGAGCTGGTCGCGCAGGCCCGGCGCGCCGCCGGCCGCGAGCCGGGCGGCCCGGATGCCACGGCCACGGCGCTGGAGGGCGCTCGTGGCGCCCGGGTGGATGGGGTGCCGGTGCATGCCGTGCGCCTGGCCGGCCTCGTCGCCCACCAGGAGGTGCTGCTCGGCGGTGTCGGCGAGACCCTCACCCTGCGCCACGACTCCTACGATCGGACGTCGTTCATGCCCGGCGTGCTGCTGGCCGTGCGCCAGATCGTCGACCGGCCGGGCCTGACCGTCGGCCTGGAACACCTGCTCGACCTCGGCTGAGCCGGCCGCTGGCGGCGTACTGTCCGGCTGCCTGCGCGGCCTGGGTCGCCTCCTCCTCGGCCCGGGTGTCGGCACCACGCCATCACGATCGACGGATGGCCGACAAAAGATAGGTTCCGGGTGTGGTCGGACACCTGGACCGCCGCTCGGCGGCAAGCACGCACAGCGTCTACGGCATCGATCTCGGCACCACGTTCAGCTGCCTGGCCCGGGTCGCCGACTCCGGGGAGCCGCGGATCGTGCCGCTGGCCGGGCAGGCGCAGACGCTGCCGAGCGTGGTGCTGTTCCTCGGCGCGGACGACTACGTCACCGGGCAGCCGGCCCGCGAGCTCGCCCGCGCCCGGCCCGACGACGTCTGCTCCCTGGTGAAGCGGCGGATGGGCGACGGCGACTGGCGGTTCGTCACCCAGGGTGCGGCCTGGTCGGCGCCGGCGGTCAGCGGGCTGATCCTCAAGGCGCTGGTCTCGGACGCGGCACTGGCGACCGGCGAACCGGTCCGCGACGTCGTGATCACCGTGCCCGCCTACTTCGGCGATGAGGAACGCCGCGCGACGGTGCTCGCCGGCGAGTACGCCGGGCTGAACGTCATCGACGTCATCAACGAGCCGACGGCGGCCGCGCTGTCCTACGGTTTTGCCCGCTTCGAGATCGGTGCTCGGCGCACCCTGGGCGGACCGGGCACAGCGTCCGAGGAGGTGGCGCTCGTCTACGACCTGGGCGGCGGCACGTTCGACGTGACGGTCGTGGAGCTCGCCGGCCGCCGGGTGTCGGTCGTCGCCGTCGACGGGGACCATCAGCTCGGCGGGGCCGACTGGGACGAGAAGCTCGTGGTGCTGCTCGGTGACCGCTTCCTCGCCGAGCATCCGGGCGCCGCGGATCCGCTGGACTCCGGGCAGGCCGCGCAGGCGCTGCTACTCGCCGCCGAGCGGGCCCGCCGGGAGCTGACCGACGCCGAGGAGACGAGCGTCGTCGTCGAGCACGCCGGCCGGCGTACCGAGGTGCTCCTGACCCGGGCAGCGCTCGAGGAGCTCACCGCCGGGCTGCTCGAGCGCACCCTCGCGCTGACCCGGTCCGCCCGCGACGCCGCGTTCGCCCGTGGGGTGTCTCACATCGACCGGATCCTGCTGGTCGGCGGGGCCTCCCGGATGCCGGCGGTCGCCCGACGCCTGGCTGCCGAGTTCGGCGTACCGGTGGAGCTCACCGACCCGGACCTCGCGGTGGCCCGCGGTGCGGCGATCTACGGCGAGAAGAAGGCGCTCGAGCGGCTGGTGCTCGCCGATCTGGTCACCCGGGGCCAGCTCGTCGACGGCGCCGGAGTCGACGCCGCCGCTCCCGCCGATCTGGACGCGGCCTGCCGCCGCCTCGCCGACGCGCTCGGTCAGCCGGCCTCCCGGGTGCGGCGCACGGTTGAGGTGCAGGTCGCGGGCGTGGTCTCCCGCGGGTTCGGAGTGCTCGCGCTGGACCGGTTCGGCGAGCGGAACGCGGTGTTCCTGGTGCATCGCAACGACCGACTGCCGATTGCCGTCCGCCGTTCGTTCGGGACGGTGCGCGACGACCAGGAGGCGGTCACCGTCTCCGTGGTCGAGCAGGCCGGTGGTGTCGAGTCCCGCCGGCTCGAGGACAACAAGCTGATCGCCGAGGCGGAGATCACCGGCATCCCGCCCGGGTATCCGGCCGGCTCGCAGATCCACATCCTCTTCCGGATGGGATTCGACGGCATCCTCGAGGTCACCGCGGCGCACGAGGGCTTGGCCGAGCGGCCGCTCACCGTCCGGGTCGAGACGTCAGCGGCGCTGAGCCAGGCCGACGTCGCCCGTGAGCGCCAGCAGGTGGCCCGGGCCCGCCGGGAACGGGCCGCCGCGCCTGACCAGCCTCACGGGTCCGATCATCCGGACGCGCCGAACCCACCGGATGATCCGGACGCGTTCGGCGCGCCGGGTCCCTGGGTCTGACCGCGCCATGCCCGCCGCTGGCCTGCCCGGGTTCGATCCGGACGACTACCGCCGCCGAGTGCTCGCCGAGGTGCATCGCCGTGGCGGTGCCGAACACAGCGATCCGTTCGAGATCTACGACATTCCCCTGGCCGTCGTCGACGCGCTCGACGACGGCCAGGTCCGGCTCCGCATCGCCGAGGTCTGGGCGTTCTGGCAGCGCAGCCGGGACCATCCCCGTTACCGGGGCGTGATCATCGGGCTGCTCGACCGGCACACCGAACTCGCCGCGGCACTCGCCGACCATGCTGGTCGGCGTGCGTTACGTGATCGGGTGGCCGCCGCCCGCGCCCAACGCGACGACGAGCGCTTCGCCGCCCTCGACGCGGCGGCGCACCGGCTGGTGGCCCGCTTCGGCGGCCTGCCCGGCGATCGGATCGAGGGTCTGCGGGCGTGGGCCGCGACCGAGGGCATCGAGGCGGCCGCGTTCGACGCCCGGATCCGCCGCCACCGCGTCCTGCCGGTCGCCACGGCGCGACCAGGTGCGAAAGCCGCGCGAAGCGCGCCGATCCCACCTGCGGTCCTGCGCCAGATTCGCTCCGGCCTCGACGAGCTTGGCCGCATTGCCGCGGCCGCACCCCCGCGCAGCCTGTTCGATCTGCTCGGCGTGCCCCCCGACACCCCGAAGGAGCAGATCCGCGCCAGGCGGGACGCGGCGGTGGCCCGAAACCGGGCCCGGCGTCCGGATCGCCGCCGTGCCCTGGTCGACGACCTGCTGACCGCGGTCGGCGCTCTGCTGGTCGACGGCGACCCACAGGCCTACCTGGACGCGCTGGCCGCCGAGACCACCGCCCGCCTGCGCCCGCGGGTCGCCGCCGCCGTGCTCGTCGAGGACACCCTGCTGCCGGCCGTGGCGGCCGAACTCGTCGCCGAGGCCCGCGCGGACGGTCTCGACCTGCCACGCGCGCGGGCCGTCGTCCGGACGCTCGCCTCTGAACACGGCGTGGCGGCGGGGTCGCCTCCTGGCACACCAGCCACCGCGGTCGCACCAGGCCCTGCGGCTTCGCCGGTCACCGGGGCAGCCGACCCCGCGACATCACCCGGGAACGTGGCCGATGCCCTGCCCGCGCCGGTCGGGCTGAGATTCGAGGCCGACCGGCTGCGCTGGGCCTGGCCGGCGGGATGCACCGAGGTGATGGTGGTAGCCCGGACAGGTGAGGCGCCCCGCTCGGCGGCCGACGCCGACGCGTTCCTGCGGAAGGTGACCAACGCCCGCTACGACATCGACGGCGGTGTCGCCCTGCCGGCCGAGCGACCGCTGCATGTCGCCGTGTTCTGCGCCACCCGGCTGGCGGGACGCCTGGTGGTCGCGACCACCGCGGGCGCCCGGCTGCGGCTCCCGGCATCGCCCGCCGCGTCCGGGCGGGGGAGCTGACATAGGGAACCCCGTTGCCGCGGGGAACGGGGGTGCCGGGAACGGCTGACACCCTGAACAGATGCCGTCGAAGGCCGACCGGAGAATTCGAGGTGAGAATGATCACGTCGATTGCAGGTGTCACTGGAGTTTCCGGATTGGTCCGGGTTGCCGCCGTCGCCGGTCGGGCGGATTGCCTGCGCCAGCGTCTCTGTTCGCTCCGTTCATCATTGATCCGTGGCCGATCGCCGGCGGCAGGCGGCCCCGGGCGGTGCGCATGGGATTTCCCGGCATCGCTCTGACGTATGGGGAGGGGTCCGCTGAAGCTGCTCACGGCCTGTGTACCATGCCCAAAGAGGTCGGTCGGGCCGATCTGGTCGAACCATGGGGGTGGTCGTGCGGCAAAGGTCGGGAAGGATTCCCCTGGTCGGGACCGGCCGGTCTGACGGCACCCATCGAGCGGCCACGGCGTCTGCTCCTTCCGGTCGATTGCGGATGATCTGGCATCCGGCTTTCCGGTCCGTGTCGTGACAGGCGCAGGCGCAGCGACGCCAGGCCGCCGTGGTCACGCCTGGTTGGTGGGTGAGCGGTCGGCGTCACGGTTCGTCGGCCCGGCCGTCGAAGAGCATCTGTCTGCGTCCTGCCTGATTCAGCTCCGGGAGCACCTCACGTGCGTGCGATAGTCACCGGCGGAGCCGGCTTCCTTGGCAGTCACCTCTGCGAGCGACTGCTCGGCGACGGCTACGAGGTTGTCTGCTTCGACAACTTCGTCACGGGCCGGCCGGGGAACGTTGATCATCTGCTCGCCAATCCGGGTTTCCGGCTTGTCAACCGGGATGTTACCGATTTCATCCATGTTTCCGGTGCGGTAGATGTGGTCCTGCACTTTGCGTCGCCAGCATCTCCGGTGGATTACTACGAGTTGCCGATCGAGACGCTCAAGGTCGGTTCGCTCGGTACCTTCCATGCTCTCGGCCTGGCCCGGGAGAAGAACGCGAGATTCCTGCTCGCGTCGACGTCGGAGTCGTACGGCGACCCGCAGGTCAATCCCCAGCCCGAAACGTACTGGGGAAACGTGAACCCGGTCGGCCCGCGCAGCGTCTACGACGAGGCGAAGCGCTTCGCCGAGGCGGTCACGATGGCCTACCACCGAAAGCACGGCGTGGATACGGCGATCGTGCGGATCTTCAACACCTATGGCCCGCGCATGCGGGTGGACGACGGCCGGGCGATCCCGGCGTTCGTTTCCCAGGCACTGCGCGGGGAACCGATCACCGTCGCCGGTGACGGATCACAGACCCGGTCGATCTGCTACGTCGACGACCTGATCGACGGGATCCTCCGTCTGCTGCACTCCGACCTGCCCGGTCCGGTGAACATCGGCAATCCGCACGAGCTGTCGATCCTCGAGACCGCGATGCTCGTGCGTGAACTGTGCGGCTCGTCCGCGCCGATCACCTTCGTCCCGCGCCCGACCGATGATCCCTCGGTGCGCCAGCCGGACATCACCCTGGCCCGCACCCTGCTCGGCTGGGAGCCGAAGACGGACCTGCACGAGGGCCTGACCCGCACCATCGCCTGGTTCGCCGGGCAGCTCTCCGAGCGTCGCCAGGCCGTCGGCTGACCTCCGGGTGAACACCAGGCAGGTGGCTCACACCGCTGCGATTCCCCGGTGGGTCGACCCGAGACCTGGGAGCTATGTTGTCCCGGTTCCGCTTGGCCGTGCGCCGGCCGACAGGGTGCCGGCGGTGAGGATGCCGGCGGTGTCGAGGAAAGGGGCGCGACGATGACGTCGACGCGGACCGCCAGCACCGTCCTGGTGACCGGGGCCACGGGATTCATCGGCTCCCACACCTGTGTGGAGCTGCTGGACGCCGGTCACCGGGTGATCGGTGTCGACAACTTTCTCAACTCCTCGCCGCGGGTGCTCGAGCGCATCCGCAAGATTGCGGATCGCGAGTTTGAGTTCGTCCAGCTCGACGTGCGGGACCGAGCCGCCCTGGACGAGGTGTTCCGCCGTTGGCCGATCGACGCCGTGGTGCACTTCGCCGCTCGTAAGGCGGTGGGGGAATCGGTCGAGATGCCGCTGGAGTACTACCGCGCGAATGTGGGCGCGACCCTCGAGCTCGTCAGCGTGATGGACGAGCGCGGCGTGCGTGAGCTGGTCTTCTCCTCGTCCTGCGCCATCTACGGCACGGTCGACCGGGTTCCGATCACCGAGGACACACCGGCCCGTCCGACGAACCCGTACTCGCGCACCAAGTGGATGTGCGAGCAGATTCTCGCCGATGTCTGCGTCCGCGACCCGCGCTGGCACATCACCTCGCTGCGTTACTTCAACCCGGTCGGCGCGCATCCCTCGGGCCTGCTCGGCGAGGACCCGCGGGGCGTTCCGAACAACCTCATGCCCTACATCGCCCAGGTGGCGGTGGGCCGGCGGCCCGAACTGTCGGTCTTCGGAGACGACTACCCGACGCCCGACGGGACCGGTATCCGCGACTACATCCACGTCGTCGACCTGGCCGCGGGGCATCGCCTCGCGCTCGACCACCTCGGCGATGCGGCCGGGCACCGGGTCATCAACCTGGGCACCGGCCAGGGCACATCGGTGCTCGAGCTGATCGCGGCCTTCGCCGCGGCCTGTGGACGCGAGCTGCCGCACCGCGTCCTGCCGCGCCGGGCCGGGGACGTCGCCGCCCTCGTGGCCGACGCGTCCTTCGCCCACCAGAGCCTCGGTTGGACCGCGCAGCGCGACGTCGCGCAGATGTGCCGGGACGCCTGGGAGTTCCAGCGCATCAACCCATCAGGGTACGACGACCCGGTCAGGGGCGGCAGCCCCGCCGAACATAACGACGAGGGAGCCTGATGAGCACGCCGGACAGCCACGCGGAGGCGCCGGGCTCCGAGCCCCGGCCGCGCCTGACGGTCATCGGAACCGGATATCTCGGCGCCACCCACGCGGTCTGCATGGCCGAGCTGGGTTTCGAGGTGCTGGCGGTGGACGTCGACCAGTCGAAGATCGAGCGGTTGTCCGCGGGCGAGATCCCGTTCTTCGAGCCCGACCTCGCCGAACTGCTGCGGTCGAACCTGGCCACCGGCCGGCTGCGGTTCACCACCTCCTTCGAGGAGATCGCCGAGTTCGGCGACGTGCACTTCGTCTGCGTCGGCACCCCGCAACGGGCCGACGGCTATGGCGCCGACCTCAGCCATCTGAGCGCCGCGATCGAGCGGCTGGCCCCCCTGCTCGCCCACCCCTGTCTGGTGGTCGGCAAGTCGACCGTGCCCGCCGGCACCGCTGCCGGTATCGCTCGCACCCTCGCCCGCCTCGCCCCGGCCAATCACGCGAACGGCACGGCGTCCGGCGGCACGCATGGCCCGGCGAACGGTGCCGCCAGCGCGGCCGCTGAGCTCGGTGGTGTTCAGCTGGCATGGAACCCGGAGTTCCTGCGGGAGGGCTTCGCCGTCGCCGACACGCTGCGTCCGGACCGGCTGGTCTTCGGCGTGGCCTCGCCCGCCGCCGAAGGCGCGCTGCGGGCCGCGTTCGCCCCGGTGATCGCCCAGGGCGTCCCGGTGATCGTGACCGACTATGCCACCGCCGAGCTCGTCAAGACCGCGGCGAACTCGTTCCTGGCGACCAAGATCTCGTTCATCAACGCCATGGCCGAGGTGTGCGAGGCGGTCGATGCCGACGTACTCACCTTGGCCGAGGCGCTGTCCCACGACGTGCGCATCGGCGGAAACTTCCTGCGCCCCGGCGTTGGGTTCGGCGGCGGATGCCTGCCCAAGGACATCCGCGCCTTCCAGGCCCGCGCGGACGAGCTCGGTGTGGGCGTGGCACTGCGCTTCCTGCGCGAGATCGATGAGATCAACAACCGCCGCCGCGACCGGGTCGTCGACCTGGTCGCGGCCGCGCTCGATGGCACGCTCGCCCACCGCCGGCTGCTGGTGCTCGGCGCCGCGTTCAAGCCGAACTCCGACGACGTCCGCGACTCGCCGGCGCTGGCCGTTGCCGACCTGCTGGCCCGCACCGGTGCGGAGGTGACCGTGGTGGACCCGGTCGCGACGCACAACGCCCGGCGCGCCCTGCCCACGGTGACCTACAGCGAGCAGGTCGACGACAGCGTCGTCGCCGGGGCGGACGCGGTCGTGCTGCTCACCGAATGGCGCCAGTTCGCCGAGCTCGATCCCGCCCGGCTCGGCCCCCTCATGCGTCGCCGGGTGGTCATCGATGCCCGGCACGCCCTGGACAGCGACCGCTGGCGCCAGTCCGGCTGGGTCTACCTCGCCCCCGGACGACCGACCGGGGTGATCCCCACCGGCGTCCCGGCGCAGTGGCCGGTGCCGACGCCGGCCCGGGTGACCGCCCCGGCGGCCGCCGGGGCCTCGCTGGCTGGCGAGGTCGAGCAGCGGGTGGCCCGGAGATCCTGAACCCACCTGGTCCGGCCTGATCCGCTGGGCCCGGGCCGCCGGTTGGCCGGTCCAGAAACCTGGATCCAGGATTCCCATGGATGTGGATATTCACGGGTAGGGTACGTGAATGGTCTGCCGCCGTGCCGGTGTGGGACACCGATCCGCCCCGCGGCCAGCGGGCTGCCTGTCCGACGGCCGCTGGGCTGGCGAGGGTGGCTGGGCTGGCGAGGATGGCAGGGCTGGCGAGGGTGGCAGGCGACCAGGACGACAAGCGAGGAGAACGTTGCGGCGATGAGTGACGCGCCGATCGTCCGCCCACTGCCGATCAGTGGCTTTCCGGAGTGGCTGCCCGAGGTACGTGTTGTCGAGCAGCGCTGGCTGGACACGATCCGCCAGACCTTCGAGCGATACGGGTTCTGCTCGGTGGAGACGCCGTCGGTCGAGGCCCTCGACGTGCTCGCGGCCAAGGGCGAGACCTCGCAGGAGGTCTACACGCTGCGCCGGCTGCAGGCGGACGCGGACGACGACAGCGCCAGGCTCGGGCTGCACTTCGACCTGACGGTGCCGTTTGCCCGCTACGTCGCAGCGCACTTCAACGAGCTCGTCTTCCCGTTCAAGCGTTACCAGATGCAGCGGGTCTGGCGGGGCGAGCGGCCGCAGGACGGCCGGTTCCGCGAGTTCACCCAGTGTGACATCGATGTCATCAACATCGACAAGGTGCCCCTGCACTTCGATGCCGAACTACCCCGAATCGTGTACGAGGTGCTCACGACGCTGGGCGTCCCACCGTGGACCCTCAACATCAACAACCGCAAGGTGCTGCAGGGCTTTTACGAGGGCTTGGAGGTTGCCGACCCGCTCGCCGTGATCCGCGTCGCCGACCGGATGGACAAGATCGGCGCGGCCGGGGTCGGGGAGCTGCTGGCCGCCCAGGCAGGACTGGACGCCGATCAGGTGCGGGCCTGCCTGGACCTGGCCGCGATCCGGGCGTCCGGTGCCGGGGTCGTCGACGAGGTCCGCCGGCTCGGGGTGAAGTCGGATCTGCTGGACGAGGGTCTCGACGAGCTCGCCGCCGTGCTCGACGACCTCGCCGACCTGCCCGCCGGCAGCGTCGTCGCCGACCTGTCGATCGCTCGCGGGCTCGACTACTACACCGGCACGGTCTACGAGGCGAAGTTCGTCGACTGGCCCGACTTCGGCAGTATCTGCTCCGGTGGCCGGTACGAGAACCTCGCCGGCTCGTTCATCCGTCGCAGTCTGCCCGGCGTCGGCATCTCGATCGGCCTCACCCGCATCTTCGCCAAGCTGCTCGCCGAGGGGCTGCTACCCGTCGGCGCGGCGAGCCCCGCCGACGTGCTCGTCGTCGTCCCGTCCACGGACCGTCGCGCGGTGGCCCTGGCGACCTCGACCGAGCTGCGCGGGCGAGGCCTGCGGGTGGAGACCTACCACCAGGCCGACAAGCTGGCTAAACAGGTGAAGTATGCCGCTCGTAAGGGCATCGGCTTCGTCTGGTTCCCGCCCTTTGACGATGGCCGCGCGCATGAGGTGAAGGACATGGCCACCGGCGCCCAGACCGCCGCCGATCCCGCCGCCTGGACGCCGCCGCCACGGACCTGACCGCGATCGAGGCAAACGTCTGATGGCGGTCTCCAGCGACATCCACGAGCGGGCCCGGATGCGCGCGGCGGGCGGGCCGCCGCGCCATCGCGGGAGGGTCGCCCGCCATGGGCGGGCCCGGCGGCCGGGGATTGACGGGGGCGGAGACCCCCGGCCAGACCGGGCCGTACCGCGGGTGCGGGCGGCGCGAACCCCTTGCCGTTTGGGGTGCGGCGAGGCGTCCATCTCCGGTGTACCACGTGCTGCCGGGCGCCCAACCGTCGCGCGTCGATCGCGTGACCGGACGGGTAAGTGGATGCCGACACCGGCCGGGTTGGGCGATTGCGCAGCTGGTCGGCGGATTGCTGGTCGGCTTGGCCTCTTGCCGGACTGCCGCCGGACTGCCGCCGGACTGCCGCCGGAATTGTCGGGCGCTCGGCCGGTTACGGCGGTTCGCGACCCATGGCGATCCGCTGGGTACGGGGTCCGTGCGCGGGGGCCTCGCGAGGTGCGCCGTATGGTGTCCGATCGTCGGCGGCTTCGGCGGCTGCCGTGTTCGGTCTGGCGTGGTCCGTCTACCGTGGTGGCAGTCCGCGCCCGATCGCGGGTCGCGGGACGGATGGAGGTGGCAGTGTCGCAGCCGGCAGTCGAACCGGTGCCCGGGCAGGCTCCGGAGCAGCCCGCCGCACCCACGTCGGCCCGCGTGCGGGTGCAGGTGATCGCGAGGACGGAGTTCCTCCCGCCGCCGGACGTGCCATGGAGCACCGACGCGGACGGCGGCCAGGCGCTCGCCGAGTTCGCCGGCCGGGCCTGCTATCAGAGCTGGAACAAGCCGAACCCGGCGACCGCCACGAATGCCGGATACCTGCGCCACATCCTTGATGTCGGGCATCTCTCGGTCCTCGAGCACGGCACCGCCACCCTCTACGTCACCGGCGTGTCACGCAGCCTCACCCACGAGCTGGTCCGCCACCGGCACTTCTCCTACAGTCAGCTGTCCCAGCGCTACGTCCCCGAGCGGGACGCGGCGGTCGTGGAACCCGAGGTGGTCGCCGCCGACCCCGCGCTGCACACGCTGTTCCACCAGGCCACCGCCGCGTCGCTGGCCGCCTACAACGAGCTGCTGGAAGGGCTGGAGAAGCACTTCGCCGACGTGTCGGCGCCGACGTCGCGGCGAAAGCAGGCCCGGCAGGCCGCCCGCTCGGTCCTGCCGAACGCGACCGAGACCCGGATCGTCGTGACCGGCAACTACCGGGCCTGGCGGCATTTCATCGCGATGCGGGCCAGCGAGCACGCCGACGTGGAGATCCGCGGCCTCGCGGTCACGATTCTTCGGGAGCTGCAGGCCATCGCCCCGAACGTCTTTGCCGACTTCCGGATCTCCACTCTCGACGACGGCACCCAGGTCGCCTCCAGCCCGCTCGTCGGCGAGGGCTGAGCCGTCAGCGGCGAGTCGTCCCGCGGTGGTGGGCAGGCCTCGCCCGGCAGGCAGGCCTCGGCTGGTGCGCCCGTTGTCCGTGGCGTGGCGGTTCTGGTGGTGAACGCCGGGTCCTCCAGCCTCAAGCTCCGTCTGGTTGGTCCGGACGACGTTCTGCTCGATGGTCGCGACCTGGACGCGCCGTCCGGCCGGGCCGACCCGCGGGCCCTGGACGCGGCCCTGCGCGAGCTAGCCGCCCGCGCCACGGCGGCCGGCGTCGGCGAGGCGTCGCTGGTCGTGGGGCACCGGGTCGTCCACGGTGGCACCCGGTTCGCCGGACCGGTTCGAGTGGACGACGAGGTGGCCGACCTGCTGCGGGAGCTCACGGCGCTCGCGCCGCTGCACCAGCCGGTGGCACTCGCCGCCCTCGGCGTTGCCCGGTCAGCCCTGCCGGGTGCCGTCCAGATCGCCTGTTTCGACACCGCGTTCCACCACTCCCTGCCGGCAGCCGCGTCCACCTACGCGCTGCCGCCTCGCCTGCGTGAGCATCACGGCATCCGCCGATACGGCTTCCACGGCCTGTCCCACGCCCACGCCGCGCGCCGGGCCGCGCAGATCACCGGCGCTCGGCGGATCGTCACCTGCCATCTGGGCGCGGGCGCCTCGCTCGCCGCGGTTCTGGACGCGGTGTCCATCGACACCACGATGGGTTTCACCCCGCTCGATGGCCTGGTGATGGCCAGCCGCTCGGGCAGCGTCGACCCCGGGGCGCTGCTCTGGTTGCAGACCGAGGCCGGGCTTGGCGCGGCCGAGCTGTCCGATCTGCTCGTCCACGATGCGGGCCTGCGAGGCCTGGCCGGAACCGGCGACATGCGTGCCGTCGAGGCTGGCGCCGTGGGCGGCGATCCGGACTGCGTGCTCGCCCTCGATGTCTATCTGCACCGGCTGCGCGGGCAGATCGCCGCGATGACCGCGGCGCTCGGCGGCCTGGACGCCCTGGTGTTCACCGGCGGAGTCGGCGAGAACTCCGCCACCGTGCGGGCCCGGACCGCGGCGAGCCTCGGGTATCTCGGCGTGGCCATCGACCCCGATCGCAACGACCCCGATCGCAAGGCCGCCAGGGTGGGTGCGGTCGGCCCGGCGCGAGGTGCGCGATTCGGTGCGCTGCCCGGCGCCGCGGCGGACCGCGAGATCAGCGCCGAGGGGGCGGCGGTGCGCACGCTTGTTCTCACCGCCCGGGAGGACCTCGAGATCGCCCGCGAGGTCCGAGCCCTGCTGGGCGAGGCGGGCGACGGTGGCACAGTCGCCCGGTCGCGGTAGTCGACCATGATGTCGTGACGTCCGGTTTCCGTCATGACGGCCCAGCGTGGCGACCGGTGCTCTCGGTGACCGGCGAGCCCTGAGATCGGCGATCTCGGGACGGAAAACATCACCAACGGCGGCGTGGCAGTTGCCCTGTAGGGGCAAAACGGACTCCGCGTCCCGTGGAGGGGTCTCCGTGTGTCCGGTAATGTCCTGATGCGTGGCCGGACTGCCGGGCGGTGCAGCGGGGGGCGGTGGTGGCCCAGCGGGCTGGCCAGCCGGTGGCTGGCCCTGGCGGTGGCGTCGGCGCGACGATGCCGAGCACGCGCCGGTGCTCGACCTCACCGACGTCGACGAGGTCACGATGAGCTTGCTCGCACCGCCGGCGCGCTATCAGGGACTGCGCCGTCGGGTGGTCGATCAGTTCACTGTGCTGTCCGCCAACCGCTGCCGGCTTTCTCGCTCGGTCAACTGGGGCCCGCTGGACGCGGTGCTCACCGAGATCGTCCCGACCGTCGACGGCGCCCGGGTGGACACCTCCGGCCGGCTGCCGGCTGAGGTTGGGGTTCTGGTTCCGGTCTCGACGCTGTCCAAGCGCGCCCTGGTCGCCTTCGACCTTCTTGGCCCGGGCGGATCCGATGCCCACCTGATGCCCTACGGGACGTCCGTGGCCGTGCAGGGCAACCTGGTCGCACGGCTCGCCGAGGCCGCCGGGGTGCCACTGGGGATGCCGGCTCGCCGCGTCGTCGACGCGATCTCCCGATTCCGTCCTGGTCGGCTGTCCGGGAACTATCCGAGCCTGCTCGCCCCCGCCGGCCGGCCGCTGCGCCTGGAGGCACTCGCGATCTACCTTGACCGTGGATCCGATCTCGCCGTGCCGATGCCGCGGCTGCGGCGGTGGGGCGAGCGCGTCGCCGACACCGAACGCGTGCTGGCTACCGCGCTCGCTGAGCCGTTCGACGCGCTGAGCAGCGCCGACACCCTGCTGCTCGCGGTCGGTGAGCTCTGGCGCGACCCCGACGTCCCCGACGGCCTGGACCTGGACGCGATCGAGGCCTACCTCGATGCCTTCGCCGTCTGGATCGACGCCCTGGTGCTCGCCGGCCCCCCCGCCGAACCGGTGCTGACCACCGTCGCCGAATACGGCCGGCGCTGGGAGGCGCTGGCGGCCGTCACCATCGATCCGTACCGACCGTTCCTGATCAAATCCAGCGAGGAGCTGAAGACCATCCTGGCGCGTGGGCGGACCGTTCCTGGCCACAGCGCCCCCACCAGCGGTGCCGGCCCGGTGAGACGGCTGGCCCGCTGGCGCGCGCCGTTGCATCCCGCCGTACTGATCGACATCGACTCGGGCGGCACCGGCAGCTACCACGTCAGTATCGGCACCGACGACACCTCCATCGAGCTGGACACGCCCGTCATGGTCGACCAGTTCGGCGATCCGGTGCCCCGCACCTACATCGAGGATCTGCAGCGTAATCGGGAGGTGTTCGCCTTCTACACCACGGACGCGCGTCGCCTGCCCCGATGCCGCCTGGTGGTGGGACTGAGCGTGTCGGCCGACGTCGGACGGGTCACCGCCGCGATCGGTATACTGATGCTACTCACGGTGATTCTCCTGACGCTGCCGGTTACGCTCTCTCCCGACGCGGTAGCCGTAATCACCCTGCCGTCGTCGTTCGCGGCGACGCTGCTGCTCACGCGGGAGCGCTCCAGTTTGGCGGCCTGGGTGCTCGGCCCGGCCAAATCGGGCCTGCTCGTGCTGCTGGTCGCCCTGGCCATGCTGGCGGGGGCACGGGCCGGTGGCTGGCACGCGCCAACCGGATAACCCGTTGACACCGTCCTCGACCGGCTTCGTGGCGGTACTCTGAAAGCTCTGGCGCGGCGGACGGGACGGTGGCGGATGCCGAAGAACTACGGCCCGGGGGTTGCGCTTGGCGCACCGCGGGCTGGCGGGCTGCGGTCGCTGGTACGTCTCGGGCGCCGGGAACTGTGGCTGCGTCTGGATCGCAACATGCTGGGTGACGGTGGGCGGGGAGCCGGCTCGGCGTCGCGCTTGTCCGGTCGGGTGACCGGGGGGTCCGTTCGCGCGCAGTGAGGTGCGCCGTGTCGGCCGTTGTCGTTACGTCCTCGTCGCCGTCGGTCCGCGGGCCGTCCAACCGGTTCGTTGTGCCGGTGTGGGTCCATGTGCGGGCGGCCATGCGCCGCGGGTGCCCCCGCCGGTATGGCCGGCGCGGCCGGCACGACGGACGATGGGCCGGCCGGGCGTCGCGCGGACTGGTGGAATCGGGTGGATGCGGTTCGGTGGGCCGTGCGGTGTGAGCCGGCCAGGAGAGACGATTGTCGGAGGTGCGCTCTAGCGTGACCGGTATGTCAGTGTTGCCGCCGGCGCCGTTCGGGCGCATGATCACGGCGATGATCACGCCGTTCCGGGCGGATGGTGCCCTGGACGAGGCGGGTGCCGCGGCGCTCGCGGTACATCTGGTGGAGGTGGGCAACGAAGCGCTTGTCGTCAACGGCACCACCGGCGAGTCGCCGACCACCAGCGACGTCGAGAAGACCCGCATGATCCGGGTCGTCGCGGACGCCGTAGAAGGGCGTGCCAGGGTCCTTGCCGGGGTCGGCACCAACGACACCGCACACACCGTCGAGCTTGCCCGCGCCGCCGCGGCGGCTGGGGCAGACGGCCTGCTCGTCGTGGCGCCCTACTACAGCAAGCCACCCCAAGCGGGCCTGGCCCGGCACTTCACCCTCGTCGCCGACGCGACCGATCTGCCCATCATGATCTATGACATCCCGGGCCGCACGGGCGTGCCGGTCGAGTCCGACACGCTGCTGCGGCTGGCCGAGCATCCGCGCATCGTCGCCGTGAAGGACGCCAAGGACGACCTGTCCGCCTCGTCCCGAGTGTGCGCGCACAGCGACCTGGCCTACTACTGCGGCACCGACGCGCTCACCCTGCCCCTGCTGGCCATCGGGGGCTGCGGGGTGGTCAGCGTCGTGTCGCACGTGGCAACCCGCGCCATTCGTACCATGATCGAATCCTTCGCTGCCGGTGACGCCGCGCACGCCCGGGCGCTGCACAAGGCGCTGCTGCCGGCCTTCGAAGGCATCTTCCGTAACCAGGGGGTGATCCTCGCGAAGGCGGCGCTGACGGCGGCAGGCCTGCCGGCCGGCCCGGTCCGTCTGCCGCTGGTCGATGCGACCCCGGGCGAGGTCGCCCGGCTGTGCGCCGACCTCGCCGCCGTGCCCGGCCTGGACATCACCCTTGCCTCCGACCAACTAAGCGGCCACCGGTTCGCCGTCCTCGCCGCGGGAGAGTCCGCATGAGCCACCCGCACCCTGACTACGGTCCCCCGCCGCCGCTGCGGGCCGACGGCCTGCGCATCATCCCGCTCGGGGGTGTCGGCGAGATCGGCCGGAACATGACCGTCTTCGAGCACTCCGGCCGCCTTTTGATCGTGGACTGCGGCGTGCTGTTCCCCGAGGACTTCCAGCCCGGAGTCGACCTGATCCTCCCGGACTTCACCGCGATCCGGGACCGGCTCGACGACATCGACGCGCTGATCCTCACCCACGCCCACGAGGATCACATCGGCGCCGTTCCCTACCTGCTGCGGGAGCGCCGAGACATCCCCATCATCGGTACCCGGCTCACCTTGGCGCTGCTCGCCGCCAAGCTCAGCGAGCACCGGATCAAGGCGGTCACGCAGGAGATCCGAGAAGAGGAACGCCGCGTCTACGGGCCGTTCGAATGCGAGTTCTTCGCGGTCAACCACTCGATCCCGGACGCGGTCGCCGTCGCCATCCGCACCGAGGCGGGCCTCGTGCTGCACACCGGCGACTTCAAGATGGACCAGCTGCCCCTGGACGGCCGCCTGACCGACCTTGGCGGATTCGCCCGCCTCGGCCGGGAGGGCGTGGACCTGCTGCTGTCCGACTCGACGAACGCCGAGGTGCCCGGGTTCGTCACCTCCGAGCGGGAGATCGCGCCCGTGCTCGACGGGGTCTTCCGGGACGCCACGAAGCGGATCATCGTCGCCTGCTTCGCGAGCCATGTGCACCGGGTCCAGCAGGTGCTTGACGCCGCCGAGGCGCACGGGCGCTCCGTGTGCTTCGTCGGGCGTTCGATGGTGCGCAACATGGGTGTCGCCCGGGACCTGGGCCTGCTGCGGATCCCGCCGGGCCTCGTCGTGGACGCCCGCGACGTCGACTCGCTGCCGGACCGCAACATCTGCCTGATCTCGACCGGCTCGCAGGGTGAGCCGCTGTCGGCGCTCTCGAGGATGGCCAACCGCGACCACCAGATCCGGATCGAGGCCGGCGACACGGTCGTGCTCGCCTCCAGCCTCATCCCCGGCAACGAGAACGCGGTCTTCCGGGTCATCAACGGCCTGACCCGGCATGGCGCCAAGGTCGTCCACAAGGGTGTCGCGAAGGTGCACACCTCCGGCCACGCGCCGGCCGGCGAGCTGCTGTACGTCCTGAACGCCACCCGCCCGTCCAACGTCATGCCGGTACACGGGGAATGGCGGCATCTGCGTGCGCACGCAAAGCTCGCCGAGGCCACCGGCGTTCCCGCCGACCATGTCGTGCTTGCCGAGGACGGCATGGTCATCGACCTGCTCGACGGCCGGGCCAGGATCACCGGGGTGGTCCCGTGCGGCTACGTCTACGTGGATGGCGCCGCGGTCGGCGATGTCGGGGAGCCGAGCCTGAAGGATCGCCGCATCCTTGGCGAGGAGGGGTTCATCACGATCACGGTGGTGGTGGATGCCGCGGCGGGCAAGGTCGTCGTCGGGCCGGACCTGTCCGCCCGCGGCTTCAGTGACTCGCCCACCACCTTCGACGCGGTCGCGAAGCAGATCTCCGACGTACTCGCCGACGCCATGCGCACCGGGATGAACGACTCGGCGGCGCTGCAGCAGCTCGTGCGGCGCACCGTTGGCCGCTGGGTGAACGAGCACTACCGGCGCCGCCCCATGATCCTTCCCGTGGTGCTGGAGGTCTGATCGGCACGTGCCGCCGCACGTGTCGCGGCACGCCCGGTTCGTCGGGGTTGCAGCGACTCGGCCTCCGCTCTGTGTACCGTTTCGACGGTGGCCACAGGGACTAGTGGCGCGCGGACGCGTGCGCAGACGGGAACGGCCACGTCCCGACCGTCGGGCGGTGGGCGTGGGCGCGGCGCGAGCGGAGGCGGCCGGGTCCGGCCCCCCGCGCCGCGGCCGGCG
>NZ_JALKFZ020000170.1 GCF_023243075.1 Frankia sp. AiPa1
CGTCCAACTCGCCGAGGGCCGCCCCTGGATGCCCGCAACCAGCTAACCAAAGATCAAGCCGGCACCTGACCAGTTACAACTCAGGTTCGTCCATCCCAAGCTGGGGCCAGTGAGGTTGGCGTCGACGACATGGTCCACGACGGCGACCAGGTCAGCCGAGATCGACGTGTCCGTACGCGGAGTCGACATCAGGAACCTCGGTGGGTCCCCCTGTCAGGAGGCGAGGGAGGTCAGGATGTCGCGGGTGGTGTCGGTGACGTCGCGGGCTTCGGGGACCAGGGCGGTCAGGCGGGCGACCGCGGCCAGCGCGGCCACGTCCAGGGTGCCGTTGGTCTTCCACGGCTCGGGTTGCGGGCTGGCGAGCAGCTGCACCGCCCACGGTTCAGGCCGGGGACCGAATGTTCCGCTGACGTTCCAGGGCACTGGGTTCATCTGGTTCCAGGGCACTGGATGCCCCGGGCCGAGGGGGCGGAGCAGGTCTGCGAGCAGCTCGGCGTACTTCTGGATTGGACCGGTGTCCATCCCGAGGTCGCCGCTGCCGTCGTCGTCGAGGGCGGCCAGTTCGATCCGCGCGTGGGTGCGGGTCAGCACGGGGGCGAGCTGTGCCACCGCCTTCTCGCCGCGCAGGGTCGCGGCGAAGGCGACCGCCCAGCGCAGCACCGACCGGTTCAGCTCCGCCCGGGTACGGATACGGATGATCGCTTCCCATGGCAGACGAGACAGATCAAGATCACCGTCAGCGGACATGCTTCTCCTCAAAGGGCACGGCATGTCTCCTCACCGCTACGGTGAGAAGTGGGTATGCGATCACTGTCGCATCCGCGGACGCCCCCGACTGCCCTAAGTCGGATACCGAACAGGTTGAGATCCGAAACTGGGCAGAGTTGCGTGTTCGCTTGACCTGTATTTGCAAGATCGGGATCGGTGATCGTGGGCTCGCGGTGAGGGCGATCGCCACGTGACGGTCGGCGCCGAGGGCCCCTTCCTGCCGTGGTCGCCGGGGGCGTAGTGGGTCCAGGTGCCGCCGGCCTCGGCGCGGCGCCGCTGGGTGGTGACCGGGTGCTAGCCGAGGGCCTGGGCGGCGACCGGGGCCGGCGCCTGCAGGACGAGCTGGCGAAGCGTGGCGGTGCGGGCGGCCTGGTTCGGGATCCCGAGCGCTCGGATCTGGTCGAGCAGGCTGCCGGGGTGCAGCGGCTGGCCGGCCCGGCGGCCGGGGAACAGCCATGGGCTGTGTGGGTTCGTGGTGGTGGTCATGTTGTCCCGCTGGTCCGCCGCGGCCAGGAGGAGAGCGGCGAACGGCTCGGGCACTGGGACGGGCGGGTCTCCGAGTCGCAGGAGGACCTGGTCGCCGTCGCGGGTGATGTCATCGACGGTGAGGCGCACGATGCGGCTGGCGGGCTGGGCGGAGAGCAGCATCAGGCAGGCCGCCGCGCGGGTCGCGGGCGACCCGGTCTCGCTGGTCAGGACAGCTTTCAGCAGGTCGAGGCGGGCGCGCTGGGTGGGCGGCTCGGCGCGGGCGATCTGGAGACAGGGCAGGGCGGGGCAGCTGGCCGCTGCCCGTCGCCCAGGTCAGGAAGGTCCGCAGGGAGCGTTCCGCGTGGTCGAGGTGGGTGGCGTGCCAGTCGTCGACGTCGGCCTGGGCGAGGGCGTCCGGTGTCTGGCCGCGCTCGTCGAGCCAGGCCAGGAACAGTCGGGCCTGGGTGAACTGCGCGGCCGCCTCCTTGCGGCTGTGCGTGGTCAGCGGGCGCGCCGCCGCCCGGCGGCGGTCAGCGGCTGTCGTCGGTGGCCGCGTCGCGGGCGAGCAGGAGGATCGCCTCGATCTCGTCGTCGGAGAGCGCCGCGATGTGCTCGAGCAGTTCCTCGCGGGGATTGACTACCTCGGGCGCACCGTCGTCTTCCTGGGGCTCAGATGTCTGTGTGGCAGTGCGCCGTCGCCGGTGCTGGATGTATTCCTCGACCAGGCTTCCCGCGGCGATCGCTATGACACTGCCCGAAGCCAGCGCCGCAGCTGGCTGTAGCGCCGGCGGGAACGAGCGCCGAGGGATCTTGACGGCCAGAATGGAGGCCATCGGGGTCGCGACGCTGACGAGTCGGAGAGCGGCCTGGACACCTGCTCCCGTGGAGGCCGCACGCAGCAGGCGTCGGAGAAGTTCGTCGTTGGTTGGGGCCGTACTGGCCTCGAGCAGCGCCGCGCGGGTCATCAGCTCGCCCGCGCTGACCTGCACGACACGGGCGAGAGCAGCGAGCTTCGACGGGGACGGATGACGGGCGCCCTGCTCGAGCTTGTCCATATAGAGCGGGTTGATGCCTGCCTGGTGGGCGAGCTCCGCTCGTGACAGGCCGGCAGCCTCACGTGCTCCCTTGATCACCGTACCCAGAGCGCTCACGTGCTGAGACTAGCGCGGCGCACAGAACTGGAACATGGCCGGAGCTGAAATCGCACATCCCGCTTGACCCTCCAGAGGGGATCATGCATCATGAAGATGATCCACTACGGACAGTGCTTGCCCGGAAGGCAGGAGACTCTCCGTGAACGAGCTCCGCCCGAGCGTCGAGGACGCCGCGACGGCCATGTTTACGACCCTTTCGCGGCGGTTGGACACGATGGCGCGGAAAGAGATCGAGTGCTTCGTTGTCGATTTCACCCGGCGGATTGCAACCTCGAACCTGCGCGACTTCGGAATCAACCTGGATACCGCCAAGGTGATCCTGAACGCCACCGACACGGAGGCTGAGAGGTTTACAAATAGGGTCCTTGTCGAGATGGCGGCGTCCCTACGGGATATCGACGAGCGACTCCGATCCTGGTTGACAGCAGAGATTGCGCTTGTCGAAGAATTTCTTAACCGTGAGGCCGAGCTGGCGGGTACCGAGCCGGTCAGCGTGGAAATCAAGGACTCGGCCGACGATGTCGTCGAACTGGCAGATTCTCTCCTGTGGCAGCTTTTCCTCGGTGAATTTCGAGACCAGATTGTCGACGACCTCAAGGCCCTCGGCGCCCTTGCTTGGGTCAAGCAGAAGGCGGTGCAGATCGCTGCGGCCAGGGCTGGCGTCGGAGCAGCTGCAGTGGCAGCGGAAAGCGCGGGTGCGGCCGGAGCGGTAGCTGCGGAAGCCACGGCCGCAGCCGCGGCAGCATGGATCATCGCGCTGGTCGGATTTCTGTACGTCGGACATAGTTCCATCAAGTCAGTGGTCCGTTCCGGGAGAAAAGACGCCGAAATGATCCTCAGCGACGCATCAACGCAGTTCAAGCACCGCCGACTTCCTGAACTAGATAATGCGCTCGCGTGTGCGCGAGAGGACACGATCGGCAAGCTGCGGACCACAGGGCTGGCAAGGAAGGCTTGCCGTGGTTAGAGATGGACGCGGTCTCAAAATGGGTTTACTGAAGGCCGGCGTCTCCGGTGGAGTAAACGCCGCATTGGTCCAGGTCGGCGGCCTGCTCGGTGGCGCAGTTGATGCGACGGGCGGACCGGTTGGAGCGATTGTCGGCGGGGCGACGGGAGCGATTACTGGCCATCTGGCAGCTGAAGCAGTGGAAGCCGTCGTAGAGAAAGCCGCCGATTTTGCTGATGCAGCCGCCACCGAGGCACGCGCAATGCTGGATGCGGCGGTAGCCGTCAGCGTGGGAACGGTGTATGCCGTAGTCGACAGCGCGGCCGAGCAGACGGCAGAGATCGTCACGGCGCTCTCTCCTTCCCGTGGGCCTTCCACGGAAGCGGCGGGAGGAGCGGTCTCCGCCGCATCAAGGGCCTGGCTGGACCCGGGCAGGCTGCTTCCTATATCCGAAACGGTAGCTGCGGTGATGGTTTCTCGTTGGAAAGACAAGCACCACCGGCAGATTCGACCTCTGTCAATCTCCGACGTTTCCGCGTTTCGGTGATGCGCCCCCGACGATCGAGGTGGGCGCCTGATCTACCTGGCAACGTTGGACGAGCGACATCACTAGAACTGACAGAACCTTCGACGATCGATAGCGGCGGTTGGTTCCTAAGCCGCGCCAGCCGGGCGGACAGGCCAGCATCGATCTCTGACGGCACAGATGGCGTTTGCGGTGCTGCGCATGCTCCCAGGGCGGTCCCCGGATCCGTCCCGCTGACCATCTCCGTGGACGTCATCGGTCGAGGTGGACCCGCACGGGCCGAGCGGCCCGCCAGTTGATCGCCACGATGCCGCCGGCGACGGTCCGGTGCTCGGCGACGGCCAGCTCGCGCACCGCCCGGCGGATGCCAGCGCGGATCGCCTCGAGGTCGGTGACATCGGTCAGGACGTCGACGGTGAGCTCGTCGAGGGCCAGGCGCAGGACGGGCACCCCGCTGCCCAGTCTTGGTGCACTCGGGTAGTCCCAGCAGACCGCTGACCTGCGCCAGCATGCCGGCCCGCCCTACCCCGAGCACCATCGAAGCCGCCACCCCGGCACACGGCGACCCGCCCGCCTGACCACGACGCGACACCGACCAAGCACTCGCACCATGCGAATACGCGAGCATCCCAGTCTCAGGCCCCTACCACCGGTCAGGCTTGCCGCTGGTTTGTCCGGGGTGCCACCGCCAGAGCCACGTCCGCTCGGGTAGGTGCACGAATCTGGCCCCGGCGTTCACACAACCGAGGGTGAAGCGGTAGTCCTCTCCCAGCCGAAACCCGCCGATCAGCTCGCCCTCGACAGGCCGCTGGAAACCCACCGCCTGGGCGAGTTCGGTCCGGACCATCGTCGTGATCGTTGTCTGCCTCGGGCGCGCATCATCCCAGGGGCGACCGAAGTAGCCGGGGAACGGATCACCCCCGTTAGGGCGGTCCGTGAACGGCCTCCCGTCCGGGCCGATGGGGGTGAACCACGGGAAGATGTAGTCGCCGCCGGTCTCCTCGGCGCAGGCCAACAGCCGGTCCAGGTGGTGAGGCAGGAACTGATCGTCGTCGTCGAGGAACGCCGTCCAGGGGGTTCGGACCGCTTCCAACGCACGCTGCCGGGTCGCCCATGCGCCCGCGTGGTCGACGTCGATGGCGATCGACAGGGCGGCGGCCGGGCGGGTCTGTCGTCCGACGCTCCCCACCGCCCGGCACAGCATCGCGGCCCGAGGGGGAATCGTCGGGATCACCACGGTGACCGCCCCGGTCACTCGGCGGCTCCGCCAGCCATGTACACGCCGATCTCGGTCCCGGTCTCGCTGGCGATGATCCCCGGGAAGGCGGCCAGGGCCTGCTGATGGGTCCAGTCGGGGACGACGTGACGCTCGTGCGGGTTCCCGCCGATCTCGGGGGCCTGGGGGTAGGGGACGATCGGCAACGACGTGAACACCGCCATCCGGGCGGCCCGCCGCGCCTTGTTCCACAGGGCGGCTGCTTCCGTACGGGTCATGTGTTCGAGGATGTCGCCGAGGATGACGACGTCCGCGGGGGGTAGCAGCGTCACGCGGGCGTCGGCGACAATCACCTGGTCGTATAGGTCCTGCAGGCCGTACCCAGCAATGTAGGGCCGCCAGATCTCCATGGCGGCAAGATGGACGGCGGGAAGTGTCGCCCGTGCCATCTGGCCGTAGACGCCGGCGCCGGCGCCGATGTCGAGGATTCGCGCGGGCTTCAACTCGGCGATCCAGGCGCTGATCCACGGCTTACCCTCCGGGCTGCTGTGTGGCATGGAGCACTTCCTCCCAGATGTGGATGTTGTCTTCGATGGTTCGGCTGGCGGCCCAGGTCCTTGCCGCGGCGCCCATCTCGGCGCGCAGGTCCTGGTCGTGGGCGAGGGTGGTGAGGGCTCGGACCCATTCGTGGGGCTGCCGGCAGAGGTATCCGGTGACACCGTGCTGGACCGCTTCGGCGTACGGCCCGTAACCAGAGGCGATGACGGGGATCCCGAGGGCCGCGAGCTCCAAGATCCGGATATCCGATTTGCTCTGGTTGAACAGGTGCGGCCGGAGTGGCGCCAGACCGACGTCGAAGTCGACCGACCGGTGGTAGCCGGGGACGCTCTCGATCCACGGGGTGTACCGGAGCCGGGCGGTCGGAACACGCAGCTCCGGCCGGTAGTCGGACCCCATCAGGTGCACGTCCGCCTCGGGGGTGCGGGCCAGGAACTGCCGCAGCGGCGCGGCGATCTCGCGGATCCCCAGCTCGTGTACGCCGACGCCGCCGCCGGCCCAGCCGACCGTCAGCCGTTCCCGGCGGGGCCGGGCATGGTCGAGGAGCGCGGCGGGGATCATGTTCGGGATCACCCGGACGTCGGCGGCATGCTCACGGATCGCCCGTGCGAGGGGTTCGGTGGTCACGGTCGCCATCGCAGCGGCGGCCATGTTCGCGCGGATCCGCCGCCGAGCCTCGGGCTGTCCGAACGTCCGGTGGCCGGCCGGGTTGTATCCGGGTTCGATGCGGGTCAGATCATCGTCAACCTCGAAGACCAGCCGGCGGCCGTCGGCGGCGAGACGCTGCCAGGTTGTCGACGGGCCGGGGTTGCACACCCGCTGGCCGACGATCACGTCCGCGTCGGCCCACTCCGCGGTGAGAACCGTCGACGTGTGTGTCTCATGGCCGAGGGCCCGGAGTGCCGCCATCGGCTGACTGATCCGGTAGTAGCCGCAGCCCTGTTCGTCGGCGGCCCAGCCGAAGATCTTCATCAGGAGGTGGCCTGGGCACGGAGGAGGTTGAGAAACTGGGCGACGCGGGTCCTGGACAGATGGATCTCGTAGCCGATCTCCGTGTAGGAGTATTCGGCGGCGCGGAGCAGGACGATGCGCGCGAGCCGGGGATCGATCGCTTCGGCTTGGCGGACCAGCTCCCAGACGGCGATCTGGTCTTCGTCGGCGGGGGCCGCCATGGCGCCGACGGTGTCCGCGTCGTCAAGGGGAACGTCGTCGGGGTGCCGGCCCGCGCCGCGGAGACCACCGCGCCGGCGTAGCCCGTCGACGAGCGCCCAGCGGATCCGCAGCTCGACGTGAGTCGAGAGAGGCCCTTTGGCGGGGTCGTGTGATCGGATCGCCTGCCAGAGCGCGAGGAGTCCGTCCGAGACGGCGTCATCCCAGCCCGACATGCCGGGTTTGAGGTTGGCCGTCGGGTTGGGCTACGAGCAGGCCCCGTTCCACCAGCTCCGACTCGTGTCCCATCCCGGCCGGCGGGCCGTACAACCGCCACATCCGCGTGCCGACGGGGAGACCCTCTCGGGCAAGAACCGAGGCTTCCACCGTCCGCCACCCCGTCGGCCACGCCGATGCCGCTACGGCGTTCACCGCGGGAACACCTCGGCCCGACAGGTCGCGCGGGCGAGCACGGCTCGTACGGGCGCATCGGCGAGTTCGAGCATCGCGTTCTCGGTCGCGACTGCCTGGCCGCGCGTGGGTTCCGAGCTGGGTCTCATGCCGCACCCGCCTGCGTGCCGCGCAGCTCGGACCGTCGTGCGGCGGTCGCATCCCGAAGGAGCGCATGCCCGCGGTCGCTGATTCGCTGCACTCCGTGGGAGGCGGCTGTCTCCTGCTCCGCCTGCCGGAGCTGCGCTTCGTCGACGGCGGTCCCGACGGCGGAGCGTGGCGTGGGACCAGTGGCGCTTCGTCCGGGGACGGCGACGTCGGTGCCGGGGGTCCCGCCTGCCACCTCCCGCCGAGATGGCCGTGGCCGGTGACCAACTGGGCCGCCAGCCGGTGGGAGCATGAGTTGGCCCCCGGATGGTCGGTGCAGGTCCACACCCCCGCTGTGCAGCGAACCTCGACCTCGACGGAGAGGCCCGACCGGTCGCCGGGAGCGGGGATGATCGTCGCGCGGATCCTGCCGGATGTGGAGCCGGCCCGAACGGGTTCGCGTTCGTCGATAGCGAGCCGCCCGTCGCGGAGGTAGGCGAGGGCTTTCCCGCGCAGGTTGGCAGTCCGGGTGCGGGGGGTCGTGATCATCCGGTCGCCCCGGCGGGGAGCGGGACCAGCGGGTCAAGGTCGTGGCAGACGCATTGCGCGAACTCGTGCGGATGGTCTGCGGCATATCGCTCTGTAGCATCCCCTGGCTGATCATCGCTACATGACGATATGAATCGATGGTGGGCGCGCATGCAGCGGGTTTCGTCCCGTGACACGCCGCAATGACCTGTCAAGCTGCACCCATGGATGTGGAAGCAGAGAACGAGCAGGCTCCCGCCCGCGACGGCGCGGGACGTGCGACCTTGACCCCGCAGCAGTCGGGTCGGCTGTTCGCTGCTGTGAAGGCTCGCCAGGCGGCGAAGGGCTGGGCGATCGGCCGGCGGTTCAGTGCCGCGTCCTACTACGACCTGCGGGACGAAAAGCCCGTGTTGCTGTCCACCCTGTCGAAGACCGACGAGCGGATGCGGTGGGTCGAGGGGTCCGCGGAGGCGGTGGCGTTGCGCGACGAACGGCCCGTCGGTCTGGAGGAACTGGTCGCCCGACTCCGACGTGCGGTGGAGATTCGGTGCGCGGACCGCGGCTGGGATCCGGCCAAGCAGGTCGAACCGGGCATGTGGGCGAAGCTCGACGACGGCCTGGACGAGCTTCCGACGTCGCCGGAGCTGGTCGATCTCGATGATGCGGTCCAGTGGGTCCGAGGGTCCGCGGAGAAGCTCGCCAGGACCGGAGTCGACCCGATCCCGTTGGAGGGTGGCCCGACGCAGGTCGTCATCCAGCTCGACGCCCCGCCAGGCACCGTCACCCTAGAAGAGTGGTTTCTGATCTCCGGCCGGGTCCAGGCGACCGCGCCACAGATGAGCCCGGAGGACCGAGGCAAGCTGGCGGCCGTCCTGCAGCAGATGATGGACAGCTGGTTGGAGGCTCGGGGGCGCTGACTGGCAGGCTGTCGTGCATGAGGCCGTCGTGCATGAGGCTGAGGACCCAGTCGAGGGCTTCGGCGTAGCCCTCGCAGCGCCCGAACCGTTCCGGGTCGAGGGTCTCGTCCTCCGCGGCGAGGGTCTCCGCGGCCCGGCGACGTTCGTCGATGATGCCCGCCATCGCGGCGAAGCCGTCGGTGTTCTCCGTCGCGCTTTGTGGCATAGCGCGATTGTTTGCCTACTCCATGCGCCTGGTGTCGACTGCCCGATCGAAGCCCTTAGCCCGTGTCGGCTCCCTACGTCACAGTCTAGTGACCCTTCGTAGGTGGAGCAGTACTCTCCGAGGCATGGAGAGGGTGTGGCATGAAGCCGAGCTACCGCCCGGCCGCGACGGATACGCCCGAACCTTGCGCCTGCCTGACGGCAAGGACGGGAAGGTTCCGATCCGGGCAACGGTCGACCGCATCGGCCACCGGGCACCCACCGACCAGACCCGATGGCGCGAAACCTTCTACAGCAAGGCTGCGGCCCGCCGTTGGGCCGACAAGATCGAGCGTCTCCTCGACGACGGCATCGACCCGGACGCGAAGCCGGTCCGCCCGGAAGCCGAGACGCTGACGCTGACCGCCTGGCGGGCCCGATGGTGGCCCACCTACTGCCGGTCGACACGCAAAGCCGTCCGCTCCGTCGAAGAGACGGACCGGAGGTGGCGCCTGCACCTCGAACCCCGCTGGGGTGACCTGACCCTCGCGGCACTCGACCGCCTCGACATCCAGGACTGGGTTGATGAGGAGCTGTCCGGCTGGGCGGCCCCCGGCACCGTCGAACTGATCTACAAGGATCTGCACCTGCTGTGCGCTGCCGCCGAGGACCATCGGCCGCCGATCCTCACACACAACCCCTGCCACAAGATCCACTTGCCGGACCCGACCCACACCGAAGCGATCTACACCGACGCTGCGGGGATCGCCGGTATCGCGCAACGGTGCGGCCCCTTCGAGGACCTCGTCTGGTGCCTGTGGGGTACCGGCTGGCGGCCGGCGTGTGACGGCCGACCCGGATACCCCCGACGGCAAGGGACGCCTGGTCAGGCCCAGTGGGCGCCGTTGGTGACCGGGATGAAGGTGCACGGCGTCCGGCACTCCCACAAGGCGGCCCTGGAGGCCGGCGGGATCCCGGACTCGGCGATTGAGGCTCGGCTCGGGCACGCCGTGACGGGATCAGCGGCCGGTACTCCCATGTGCTGTCCGAGGTTGAGCTGCGGATCGTCAAGGACCTGCAGGCCCGGTTCGACGCGGCGACAGCAGGATGATCGTTCGCTCCCCCGGGGGAGCGCCAGGTGAGTGGATCTTGGTTCGACTCCGCCCAGGCGCCATGACCCGGCCACGGGGTCGCGACGTCAGGCGTCGTCGTGCGCGTTGCTGCGGGTGCGGCGCTGTGCGCGTTGCTGCTCGCCCCAGGCGTCCACGGTCGAGCGGCGCCAGCGGGGGCGCTTCCGGTGGGCGGGGCGGTCGGCGTCCGGTTCGTCTGGGGGAGGGGCGGTGCCCTCCGCGACCCGCTCGCGCCATGACGACGGGGTCAGACGTAGGCGGTTGGCCACCTCGGTCACGGTCATCAGGGGATCGGACTCCATCCGCTCATCCTGCGTGACGCCACGACACCGGAGGTACGCCCTGCATCACGCCGATGGGGCCGGCGGCGCCACGGTGTGCCTGCGGCCTGCGCCAACGCGCGGGCGGCCGCCCATCGTGCTCACCCGCGGCGGGTAGCACCGGTGGCGCCTGTGGCCGGCGCCTGTGGCCGGCGTCGGTGCCGGCGTCAGTGCGTCGTGTGTCCTGACCGCCTTCGGACCACCGCACGCACACTGGGCAGCCGCTTCAGCCGCTTCAGCCGCTTCAGCCGCTTCAGCCGCTTCAGCCGCCTCCGTCACCTCAGCGCTGTCTGTGGACACCCCCGGGGGTAGCACGCTCGGGGGTCGGACATCCACCTGGCGAGGGTGAGATTGGCCTCGTGGTCGCGGCGATCCGGCGGGCGCCTCGGGTGCGGCCGGCGGAACGGTTGGTCCCGGTTCGAGCGGGCCCGGCGGGCCCTTGGCGGCGGTACGCGGGCCGGATGGGTGAGGGGTCGGCAATGTCCGTACCAGGCGGTAAGGCGGCTCGAGAGAATGTGCCCGCGCGGGGACGCGGGGCCGCACAAAGTGAGGGATGTCGGAGGCCGCGGTGGACGTTCCTGGCGGGATCCGATGGTTCTCGCGGGAGGGTCGGTCGTGGAAACCTGATGCGATGTTCGCTCAGGCTGACGCGATTTCCTGGCCGGAGATGGGTGGGGGTCCCGGAACAGGTCGGCGCCGGGGTGGCACACCGGGACATCTGCGGACGGTCATGCTGTCGAGCATGGGGCGGACGGTGGGTGAATATCAGGATACGCAGTGACGTGTCGGGTGGACACCCCCGCCGAAGAGATCATGAAATCTATACGCATAGTCACCGGTTTGGTGTATCTCACCGAAAAGCAACTGTGTCGGACCTGTGTGTCCGAGCGTTGGGTCAGGGGTGGTTGTCGGTAATACCGGGATGTCCACTATGGTCATCGACAGCACTTCTGTTCCGGGCCTCGCCGGCGATGTCCCGCATGCGAAGTGTCGGGCATGTGCACGCGAACAGCGATTCCCGTCGGACCGATGCGCCTAGTCCTGCCCCCGGTTCGGCGGCCCCTCCGAGTATGTCGGGGCAGGCATGGGGACCCGCGGTTGCGGGGGGTGAGCCACCGTCGACGGTGGGGTGCCCCGGTGCTGCCCGGGCCCGCCGGTGATCGGGCACCCCGGCCCGTCCCGGCGTCTCACCTCGTCGGCGCACGGGAAGGACGCGTTTTGCCACGTCGTGGTATGGCCTGGCTGCCGGACGACTGGGAACAGTTCGTCCGCGGCCGCCAGCGCCCGCCGGTGCCCCGTGGTTCCTCCGGCTCCGGTTCCGGCGTGGCCCGCCGCCGTACCACCGCCCCGCCCCGTCGCGCCGCGACCATCGCCGCCTTCACGACCGGCACGATCGCCGCCTCCACGGCCGCCTTCGCCGCGACGGTTCCCGGTGGGGCCGACGGCAGCGCCTCCCTGGACGCGAACTCGGTGGCGCACGAGGCGTCGATGGTCTCCAGCCACGGAGGGGCCCAGAGCCCGGGCGGCGACCTGACCGCCGCGCACACGCTCGCCCCGCTGGCCACCGCGATCGCGGACCACGCCCCGGTCTTCACCAACGTGTCCATCACCGCGGACAAGAGCGACGTCGCCCCGAACACGCCGGTGGTGCTGAGCGTGCGCGCCACCGAGGCCGGCACCGGCGCGCCGCTGGCCAGCCAGGACATCCGCATCGTCGTCGTCAACGGGCCGCAGTGGCAGACGTCCACCCGGCTGCATACCGACGCGAGCGGCAACGCCCAGATCACCGCGCGGCTGCTGTCCACCACCACGATCACCGCGGTCTTCGACGGGTCGAACGCCCTTCGGCCCTCCCTCGCCGGCGCGGCCACCGTGACGATCTCCAGTCCCACCCGGTCCGGCCCGGGGTCCGGTGGCGTCCGCGGGGTGGACGGCTCGGTCATCGACCAGGCCATCCCGAAGGTGATCCCGGGTAGCTCCATCGGGGAGAAGGCCGTCTACCTGGCCTCACTGAACAAGGGCAAGCCGTACGTGTGGGGCGCGGAGGGCCCCTACTCGTTCGACTGCTCCGGGCTCGTCCAGTACGTGTTCAAGCAGCTCGGCCGCTCCCTGCCGCGCACGGCGCAGGGCCAGTACAACGTCTCGACCAGGGTGCCGCAGTCCGGGAAACAGCCCGGCGACCTGATCTTCTACGGCACGCCGGGCAATATCTATCATGTGGGGATCTACGCCGGCAACGGCTATATGTGGGCTGCGCCGCAGACCGGTGGTGTGGTGTCGCTGCGTCCGATCTACAGTTCCACCTACAAGGTCGGCCGCATCCTCTGAGCGGGGCATCCGCTAGCGTCAGCACTGTCCGGTCGGCAGGTGCGATGGACAGCGCCGTCCGGCCCGCCGGGCCGATCGAGGTGCCCGGTGGAGGAGGACGTCGGATGCAGGACGCCCAGGACGCCGCATGAGCATGCCCACCACATCGCAGCCTCCGACCCCGCCGCCTGGTGACGACCCGTCGGGCGTCCCGTCGTTCCCGCTCGCCCCGTCGGCCGCGCCGACACCGAGCCCGAGCCCGGATCCGGATCCGGATCCGGCGGACCGGATCTGGACGATCCCGAACGCGCTGTCGGCGCTGCGCCTGCTCGGCGTGCCGGTGTTCCTCTGGCTGGTCCTGGGACCCGAGGCGGACGGCGCGGCGCTCGGCGTGCTCGCGTTCGCCGGCGTGAGTGACTATCTCGACGGCAAGCTCGCCCGTGTGCTCCACCAGACCAGCCGGCTCGGGGTGCTGCTCGACCCGCTGGCCGATCGCCTCTACATATTCTCGACGATCATCGCGCTGACTGTGCGCGGCATCGTCCCGGTGTGGTTCGCCGTTCTGCTGCTCGCCCGGGACGTGGCGCTGCTCGCCCTGCCACCGCTGCTGCGTCGCGTCGGCGCCGGGGTGGCGCTGCCGGTGCACTACCTGGGCAAGGCTGCGACGTTCAACCTGCTCTACGCCTTCCCGCTGCTGTTGCTGTCCGCCGGCGACTCGTGGCTGGCGACCGCGGCGCGTCCGGTCGGGTGGGCGTTCGCGATCTGGGGTATCGCCCTGTACTGGTGGTCCGGTGTCCTCTATGTCGTTCAGGCGGCACGGCTGATCCGCCAGCGTCGGGGAGCGGCGGGGGCAGCAGGAGCGGGAGGTGACCGGTGAGAGCCGTCGTCATGGCGGGCGGCGAGGGCACCCGGCTGCGCCCGCTGACCGCCAACCTGCCCAAGCCGCTGCTGCCCGTGGTCAACCGCCCGATCATGGAGCACGTGCTTCGGCTGCTCAAGCGGCACGGCTTCGACGAGACGATCGTGACGGTGCAGTACCTCGCCTCTATGATCCGGACCTACTTCGGTGCCGGGGACGAGCTCGGTATGCACCTGTCGTACGCCACCGAGACGACTCCGCTGGGCACCGCCGGCAGCGTGAAGAACGCGCAGGACGCGCTGCGCGACGAGACGTTCCTGGTGATCAGCGGGGACGCGCTGACCGACATCGATCTCACCGACCTCGTCGCCTACCACCGCAGGGTGGGTGCCCTGGTCACGGTGGCCCTCAAGTCGGTGCCCGACCCGTTGGAGTTCGGCATCGTCATCACCGGCGAGGACGGGCGCATCCAGCGGTTCCTGGAGAAGCCGACCTGGGGCCAGGTGTTCTCGGACACCGTCAACACCGGCATCTACGTGATGGAGCCCGAGGTGCTCGCGCACGTGCCGAGCGGCGAGCCTGTCGACTGGTCCGGTGACGTGTTCCCGCGCCTGGTCGAGGCCGGCGCGCCCGTGTTCGGCTATGTGGCCGCCGGCTACTGGGAGGACGTCGGCACCATCGCGAGCTTCCAGCGCGCCCAGGCCGACGTGCTCAACCGCCAGGTCGAGGTCGAGATCGGCGGGTTCGAGGTCTCTCCCGGGGTGTGGATCGGCGAGGACGCGGAGGTGCATCCCGACGCCGTCCTGAAGGGCCCGCTCGTCGTCGGCGACTACAGCAAGGTCGAGGCGGGCGCCGAGCTGCGGGAGTTCTCGGTGCTCGGCAGCAACGTCCTGGTCAAGTCCGGGGCGTTCCTGCACCGGGCGATCGTGCAGGACAACGCGCTCATCGGCCCGCAGGCCCACCTGCGCGGCTGCGTCATCGGCCGCAGCACCGACGTGCTGCGCGCGGCGCGCATCGAGGAGGGCGCGGTCATCGGCGACGAGTGCGTCGTGCGGGAGGAGGCCTTCATCTCGCACGACGTGAAGGTCTACCCGTTCAAGACGATCGAGGCGGGCGCGGTCGTCAACACCTCGGTGATCTGGGAGTCCCGCGGGCACCGCACGCTGTTCGGCCCGCGCGGCGTGTCCGGCCTGATCAACGCCGAGATCACCCCAGAGCTGGTGGTCCGCCTCGCCGCCGCCTACGCCACCACCCTGAAGAAGGGTGCCACCGTCACCACCGCGCGTGACGGCTCCCGGGCCGCTCGCGCCCTCAAACGTGCCGTGATCAGTGCCCTCACCGCCGGAGCGATCAACATCCGCGACCTCGAGGTCGCGCCCATGCCGGTGACCCGCTTCGACGTCCGCTCCTCCAACGCGGCCGGCGGCATCATGGTGCGTACCACCGCCGGCGACCCCGAGCGCATCGACCTGCTCTTCCTCGACGCCGATGGGGACGACCTCTCACCCGCCGCCCAGCGCAAGCTGGAGCGGGTCTTCTCCCGTCAGGAGTTCCGCCGCGCCTTCCCCAGCGAGATCGGTGATCTGCGCTTCCCCGCCCGCACCGTCGACCTCTACATCCAGGACCTGCTCGACCGGGTCGACATCAGTGGCGTCAGCGAGGCCGCCCTGAAGATCGTCATCGATCCGTCCGGGGGTGCCGCGTCCCTGGTCCTGCCGACCCTGCTCGGCCGGCTCGGCGTGGACGTGCTCACCGTCAACGGCCGGGTGGACGAGGCCATCCCCGCTTACAGCGCCGCCGACGACCTGCGGGCCACCGACCGGCTCGGCACCCTGGTCGCAAGCTCCGGGGCGGCCTTCGGGGTGCGCTTCGACCACACGGGCGAGCGCCTGGCCATCGTCGACGAACGCGGTGACCTCATCGACGACGACCGGGCGCTGCTGGTCTTCCTCGACCTGGTCGCCGCCGAGAACCGCGGCGCCGCCGTCGCCCTGCCCGTCACCACCACCCGGGTGGCGGACCAGGTGACGACCTTCCACGGGTTGAGTGTGCGCCGTACCTCGCTGTCCGCGCCGGCCCTGTCGCAGGTCGCCCGGGAGGACGGCGTCGTCTTCGCCGCCGACGGTCGGGGCGGTTTCGTCGTCCCCGAGTTCGGCCCGGCCATCGACGGCCTCGCCGCCTTCGTCAAGCTGCTCGCCCTGGTCTCCCGCACCCGCCTCACGCTGTCCGCCATCGACGCCCGGATCCCCTCGATCGCCATCCTGCGGCGTTCGGTCCCGACCCCCTGGGCGGCCAAGGGCACGGTGATGCGCCGCATCGTCGAGTCCGTCGACGTCGACGCCGGCTACTCCCTCGACACCACCGACGGTGTGCGCATCGTCGCCGCCGACGGTGCCTGGATCCTCGTCCTGCCCGACCCCAGCGAAGCCGTCACCCATCTGTGGGCCGAGGGCACCGACCTCACCGAGGCCCACACCCTGCTGCGCCACTGGGCCGACGTAGTCGAATCCCGCTAACCCTACCCTCCACCCCCCGTCCCCCACCCCCCGTCCCCCCGCCGAATGCGCCCCGCAGGATCGAGCCGAAGGCCAGTGAAGGATTTGGGCCCCGGATCCGCACCTAACCCTCGGCGTCTCGGCGTAGCCAGAACGACACACCTCATCGTCGGCGGCGCCGCTGCCTTTCCTCAAGATCGTCGCCCATGGTGAGTGTGGTCTGCCGCGCCGGGGCGCGGGAGTGACCCACGCCGGCGCCATGCGTGCGTCTGGGCCGCTACGGCATCACCGGCGACTCCTGGGACAGTCACCACCCCGTGAGCCAGCCGGATTCCCTACGGCACATCGGACCCGAGCTCCCCGCTTTCGACCTCGTCAGAGCCTGGATCCGCGCGGCCTTCGCTGGTTCGACCGGGCATAGCCGCGGCGCGCGGCCCCACGCTCGGTCCAATCCAGGACGCCGTCCGTCAAAATGCCCCATGTGCGGGATCGGACCGGATGGCTGCGGGGGCGCGCCATGAAGGATTCCGCGGCAGGGGGACGTGGCACTGATGGGCGTTCGGTGAGCTCCGGGCTCGGGACCGCGCGGAGTCGTCCGGTGGCGCTGGCCGTGGCACTGATCCTGCTCGCGGGGGTGGTGACGCTGGGGGTTCGGCAGGCCGCGACGGAGGCCGCCGCCCGAGGCCGGCTCGCGGGCGTGCTGCGCACCCAGGTGGACGCACGTTCCGCCGAGCTGGCGCTCACCGGGCGGCGGGTCGGTGAGCTGCGTCGGCAGGTGGCGGCGAGCCGCGCCGAACGTCGCCGGGCAGTCGAACGGCAGACGCGGGCGGCCGGCGACATCGCCATGCTCGGCCCGGCCGGAGGGTTCGCGGCGGTGCGGGGCCCAGGCCTGCGCATCACCGTGACCGACCGCACCGCCGTGGGCGTGCCCGGCGGTGCGGGCGCGACGGAAGGGGGAGCCGGCCCGGACGCGCAGGCGCGCTCGACGGCCGGGCCGTCCTCGACGGCGGACGGCGCCGGCGGCGATGGCGGTGTTGGTGTTGGTGATCATGATTTGGCGGATCTGGTCAATGTGCTCTGGCTTGCGGGCGCGGAGGCCGTCGCGGTGAACGGGGTGCGGCTCACGGCGCTCAGTGCGATCCGGGCGGCGGCGGACGTCATCCTGGTAGGCCTCGTGCCGGTGCTGGCGCCGTACGTGATCGAGGCTGTGGGCGAGCCGGCGGGGCTTGCCTCGCGGGTGGAGCGCTCGGCCGTCGTCGACCGGCTGCGCCACCGGGCGTCCCCGCCCACGAGCTCGCTGACGGTGGCCCCGGCCACGGTCCTCACCCTGCCTGCGGCGCAGCTTCCGGTCCTGCGCAACGCCCGTCGGAGCGGATGATGCGGAGTGCGAGGATGCGGACGATGCGGAACCGGATGTTGATCGCTCTGGCGGCCCTGGCCATGGGGGTGGTGGCCGGACTTCTCCTGGGGCCCACCACACCGGGATGGCTTGATCCATATCTGCCGGTCGCGGTGGTCGCCGCGGTGGATGCCGTTCTCGGCGCCGCGCGGGCACTCGCCGAGCGGACGTTCGATGAGCGGGACTTCGTCGTCTCCTTCGTGGGCGATGTCGCCATCGCGGTGCTGCTGGTGCTGCTCGGTGAACTCGTGGGCTTCGCCGATGCCCTGTCCACCGCGGTCGTGGTGGTGCTCGGGATCCGGATCTTCATGACCGCGACGGCGCTGCGCCGTGTCCTGATCGGCCGCTGACATGGCGGCCCCCGATCCGGACGCCCATCCCGAAGCCCGCTGCGCCCCCCGCATCGGTCCTGCCGTCCGGGCCGGCTCCGACGCCCAGGCCGCCTCCAGGGCAGACCCCGGCCCAGCCCCCGACGTCGGGCCCGACGCACTCGACCCCAGGGACGTCGACCCCAGAGACGAGGAGGCGACCCGGCAGCTCGTGATCGCCAGACGGCGCGGACGGGAGACACCGGCGTCGCCACCGCCGGCGGTGGCCTCCAGAGAGGCCGCGTCGGAGCGGGCGGGAGCGCTGCTGGCCGGGACGGCGGCGCAGAACGAATCCGAAGGCGCCCGGAATGCCGAGAGCGCCGCAGGCGCGGGGAAGGCGGGAGGCTCCGAGGGGGCCGGGAATGCCGAAGGCACCTGCGGTGCCGAAGCCGAGCCAGCCGACCCCGGTGACGACAACGCCCCTGCTGACGACAGTGCCCCTGGCGACGACAGCGACGCCGTTGATGACAGCGACGCCGAGGTTGACGGCCGCGCCGAGGCTGACGGCCACGGCGGGGACGGCGCCGGGAGTGAGCGTGGCAAGGGCGGCGGCACGGACGGGACGCGGTCACCGGGTGCGATGCGGGCGGCGGCCCTGCTGCTGCTGGCTGCGTTCGGCTTCGGCGGGGTGGTCGCGGTCCGGTCGGCGTCGCCGTCGTTCTCCCTGGGCCGGGCGAGCCCGGACCAGCTGGCCGCGACCTTGAGCGCGATCGGCGCCGCCGACCGCTCGCTGTCGGCCGAGGAACAACGGCTGCGCCTGAACACGGGAGCGGAAACGGCAGCTGTGCCGGGCGCCGTGGGCCGCCCGAGCGGCACCGGTGCGTCCGGCGGGGCCCAGGCGACGCCCGGCCCTGGACCCGGGACCTCCACGACCGGCTCCGGGACGGCCGCGGCGGGCAGCGGGACGGGATCAGGCGAGGCGCCGGGAGCCACGGGTGCGGGGGAGGGGGAGGGGGAGGGGGAGGGCACAGCGGACGAGCTGGCGGTGCTCGCGGGAACGGTGCCGGTGGCGGGACCGGGTCTGGAGCTCACCGTGCATGACCCACATCGATCGGTCGACGCGTCGGTACTCGTCGACGCGCTGCAGGAGTTGCGGGACGCCGGTGCCGAGGCGATCGAGATCGCCGGGGTGCGCACGGGGGTGTCGACCTACATCGCCGACAGCCCGGGGCACGGTCTGGTCGTGGACGGACGGTCGGTCACCGCGCCCTACGTCGTGCGCGTCGTGGGCGATGCGCACACCCTGGACCGGGCGCTGCGGATCCCCGGGGGTGTCCTCGATACGGTAGCGGCGCGGGACGGTGCGCAGGCGGGCGTGCGGGCCTTCGGGCACCTTGAGATCCGGACGCTGCGGGCCGCGCCGAGTCCCCGCTACGCTCGGCCGGCCGGCTGACCTCGCGGCCGGGCGGACGGCCGGAGGCAGCCATGTGGCCTGCACCGGCCGTGGCCGGTGAGGGTGAGGGCTGGATCCGCGCGGCCGGGGTATGGCCGCGGGGGGACGTCGATCTAGGGGAGGCGATCTTCCGGTGTACCCGGATGACCTGAAGTACACGCGCGAGCACGAGTGGGTCCGGCTTGCCGATGGCACAGCCACGATCGGCATCACGTCGTACGCGCAGGAGGCGCTGGGCGACATCGTGTTCGTGTCGTTGCCGGAGGTGGGAGTCTCGCTCCAGGCCGGAGAGTCCTTCGGTGAGGTCGAGTCGACCAAGAGCGTCTCCGAGATCTACGCGCCGGCCGCCGGCAAGGTGACGGCCCGCAACGACGCGCTGGTCACCTCGCCCGAGCTGATCAACTCCGATCCCTATGGTGACGGCTGGCTCGTCCGGTTCACGCTTGCGGAGGGGACTGGCTTCGAGGGCCTCCTCGACGCAAGTGAGTACGTGGAGCACGTGAAAGGCGACTCACAGTAGCAGCTTGAGTCGGGGTGGCGAGAGGTGTGTCACGCCACGCCGAACAACACGGGTCGCACCCTTTTCGCGACCGTGCCCCCGATGCACTAGCCTCGGAGTGCGCCGGGGCGCGGTCGTGGACGGCCCAGCCGTCGGCATGTGATCATCCCGGTGGTGGGGGTGGGCTGAGTACATCTGGCTACCGTCATCGCATTGCTGGTAGAGACGTTCCCGTCGCCGCGGTTGGCGGCGGCCGAGGCGGCTGGCGAACCCGTTCGCGCGGGGATCGGCGGCAGGAAGCGGACGCGACTGTGTTCTGCACGAGGTGCGGACAGCAGAACCCGTCCGACGCGCTGTACTGCGCGCGGTGCGGGTCCCCCCTCGTGCGCCCGGGGGAGCCCGTGGCGCCGGAGCGGCCCGCCGAACAGACATCAACGCTCAATCTCGCCGCCGCCCTGTCCGGTATCGAGGGCGACCATGTCGACGAGTCCACCGAGCGCGACGCGGTCGCCGCGGTCGACGCGTTGCCGCCGGGATCGGCGCTGCTGGTCGTCAAACGTGGCCCGAACGCCGGCAGCCGGTTCCTGCTGGACGCGGACATGACCAGTGTCGGGCGGCACCCGGAGAGCGACATCTTCCTCGACGACGTGACGGTTTCCCGTCGGCATGCGGAGTTCCACCGCTCGCCGTACACGAAGGGCTTCTCCGTGCGTGACGTCGGCAGCCTCAACGGCACCTACCTCAATCGGGAACGCATCGACTCCGCCGACCTCACCAGCGGTGACGAGGTGCAGATCGGCAAGTTCAGGCTGGTGTTCCTGACCGGTACGAGCTACGGGGGGTCGGTGGCGCGGTGATCGGGAAGGTGCAGCGGTGAGCGGATTCGCCGCGGCGGCGGCCACCTCGCATCCCGAGATGGCGCATCCGGAGATGTCCCCTCCGCAGCGGTCGCACCAGGAGGTGCCGCGCCGGGGCCGGGGCGGCGCGGGTGGCCCGGCCGCGAAGGTGCTCACCATCGGCCAGGTCCTCGAGCGGCTGCGGGCGGACTTCGCGGACATCACGCTGTCGAAGATCCGGTACCTGGAGGCGGAGGGGCTGGTCGAGCCGGCCCGTACATCCGCTAACTACCGTAAGTACTCGGCGGATGACGTCACGCGCCTGCGCTATGTGTTACACGCGCAGCGGGAGCGCTTCCTTCCGCTTCGGGTGATCAAGGAGGAGCTGGCCTCGCTGGACAGTGGGGAGACTCCGGTGCACCGTCCCGGGCCCCGCGCGCTGCCGCCGCATCCGGCCGTCACCGGACTGGATGCGATCCTCGGTGCCGAACGGGTGCGGATGTCGCGCCGCGAGCTGCTGGCGAGCGTGGGGCTCGATGAGGAGACCCTGACGGATCTTGAGCGCCACGGCCTGGTGGCGCCGATCGCCGGTGGCAGCTACTACGACTCCGACGCGGTCCTCGTCGCCCGCACCGTGGCCCTGCTGGCCGGGCACGGTGTGCAGGCGCGGCATCTGCGGGCCGCTCGGACCGTGGCCGACCGTGAGGCTGGTCTCATCGAGGCCGCCGCCGCCCCACTGCGTGGGCAGCGCGGTGCGGACAGCGCGGGACGCGCCGCCCAGACCGCCGACGAGCTCGCTGCCTTGCTGGTGCGGCTGCACGCGGCGCTGCTGCGTTCCCGGCTTGCCGCCGGCCGGCCCGGCTGAGCGGTCGGCGGGCTGCTTCGGCGCGGCCTGGGCGGGCCGGGTGGATCTGCCCTGGCGGGCGGTGGAACCCCTCGGCGCGCTGACGCGAGGCGCAAGCGGGGATACTGTCTCCCCTGTGGGGTTTTCTGGCTCCGGTCATAGCATCCTGCCCTGCCCCACCTGCGCGAGGAGGTAGATCGGTGCATCGGCTGGACATCGTCGGCGTGCGAGTCGAGCTTCCGTCGAAGCAGCCGATCGTCCTGCTCAAGGAGGTGGGCGGTGAGCGGTATCTGCCCATCTGGATCGGCGCGGTCGAGGCGACCGCGATCGCGTTCGCCCAGGAGGGCATCACGACGGCACGGCCCATGACGCACGACCTGATGCGGGACGTCCTGCGAGCCCTGGAGACGGACCTCACCCGGGTGACCATCACGGACCTGCAGGATGGTGTCTTCTTCGCGACACTCGTGTTCGGCAACGGGGTCGAGGTCTCGGCCCGTCCATCGGACGCGATCGCGCTCGCGATGCGGATGGGAGCACCGGTCTACGGCGTCGAGGCGGTCCTGGCCGAGGCCGGGATCACGGTTCCCGAGGAGCAGGAACAGGAGCAGGAGAGCGAACTGGAGAAGTTCCGCGAGTTCCTGGACACGATCTCCCCCGAGGACTTCAACACCCCCGGCTCCTGACCCCACGGCTCCCGGCCCCCGCGGTCCGGCCGCCTGCTCTGCCCGCCCGAGGGGACCGGTGGGCCGAACGGCCGGGCAGATGGGCCTTGAGGACCGAAAGGCCGCGCGCAGCTGCGGGGCCGGCGTTGGTCCGGCACGTGCGACAGGCATGATCGGTTCATGTTTGTCCGGTCTGCCCCGCCGTGTCCGCTGGACTACGGACACGCCGGCTTAGATCATTGAAGGAATCGCGCGTCCCTCCTACGGTCAGGGGAACCGAACTCCGTCAGCCAGCGTCGCCCGTGCGTGTGGCGCAGGTGCCGATGCCCTGGCATGCTCCGGCTCTGACCTTGCCGGAGGGAGAGCGGTGCGTTCTGCCCCGGGTTGCTGGTGCCGGTGTGCGCCGATGGTGCCGCTGCGTCGTCGGTGGTGGTCGTCGGTGGTGGTGGTCGGCGGTCTGCCGCTGACGGATCGCTGCTGGCGGTCGGCTCTGGCTCGCGACGACGCCACGTGGGGCTACCGCGGCGCGGACGTCCATGACGTGGGCGTGTCGCCAGGGCTTGTCGCATGCTTGGGCGGTGTCCAGGGGAGCGGGCACGCGGCGGAGAGGGAAGGTGACTCGACCGGACCGGGCGTCCGGACGGCGGCCCCTGGGTGCGGGCTGCCAGGGACGGGCTCGGATCGATCCTGAGGATGGCGATGGCGGCGAAGTGCGTACTGCGATGATCGAACAGGGCCAGCTGTTCCCGGGCGAGATTCCCGAACCACCGGGGGACGATGTCGGGTACCGCGGGCCCACGGCCTGCGCGGCGGCGGGGATCACCTACCGCCAGCTCGACTACTGGGCTCGCACCGGGCTGGTCATCCCCAGCGTGCGCGACGCGTCGGGATCGGGCAGTCAGCGGCTTTACTCCTTCCGGGACGTCCTCGTCCTGCGGGTGGTGCGCAAGCTGCTCGAGGCAGGTGTGTCGTTGCAGAACATCCGGGTCGCCGTCGAGCACCTGCGCACCCGCGGGGTGGACGACCTGGCCCAGCTCACCCTGATCAGCGACGGATCGACCGTCTACGAGTGCACCTCGGACGACCAGGTGATCGATCTCGTGCGCGGCGGGCAGGGTGTGTTCGCGATCGCGGTGGGTCGGGCTCTGCGGGACATGCGTGGCCAACTCGCCGAACTGCCCTGTGAGCGTCCCGGGCAGCCACCCGCCACCCATCCGGGTGACGAGCTCGCCACCCGTCGCACCCGTCGGAGTACCGCCTGACGCGCGGCAACGCCTGAGGCGCAGCGCCGGCCCGGTCGGCGAGTTCCGCCCGCGGGGCAACGACTCCCGGTCAGGTGCCTCGGATTCTGTCGGAGGTGTGCCGTACCGTCCTGGGCATGGCAGACGAACCCGCGCTACTCGCGGAGGACCTCCAGAAGAGCTTCCGGGGCAAGCGGGCGCTGGCCGGGCTGGATCTGCGGGTCGCTCCGGGCACCGTGCACGGCGTCCTGGGCCCCAATGGCGCTGGCAAGACCACGGCGGTGCGCATCCTCACCACCCTGCTGCCTCCCGATGGCGGCCGGGCGCGGGTTCTCGGGTTCGATGTGGTCCGTCAGGCGGACGAGCTGCGTGCCCGCATCGGCCTGACCGGGCAGTACGCGGCGATCGACGACCGGCTCACGGGCCTGGAGAACCTGGAGATGTTCGGCCGACTCTACCGGCTGCGTACCCGGGTCGCCCGGGCCCGGGCCCACGAGCTGCTCGAGCGCTTCGACCTCGCCGACGCCGCGGGCCGTCAGGCCCGCACCTACTCGGGCGGTATGCGCCGCCGGCTCGATCTGGCCGCGAGCCTCATCATCAATCCGCCGGTGCTCTTCCTGGACGAGCCGACCACGGGGCTCGACCCGCGCAGCCGGGCCGCCATGTGGCGGGTCGTGGAGGAGTTGGTCGGCGAGGGCACCACGGTGCTGCTCACCACCCAGTACCTGGAGGAGGCCGACCGTCTCGCCCATCGCATCTCCGTGATCGACGGCGGCCGAGTGATCGCCGAGGGCACCGTGGACGAACTGAAGGCGCGTACCGGCGGCAGCCGGCTCGACCTCGTTCTCGCCGAGGGCGAGCCAGGCGAGGTCGACGCGGCCCGTGACGTGCTTGCCCGGTTCGGTACCGGCCCGGTCAGTGTGGAGGCCGCGGCCCGTCGGGTGAGCGTGCCGGTAGCGGGTGCAAGCGTGCTCTCGGAAGTGGTGCGCGCGCTGGACGCGGCCGGGGTCACCCTCGAGGACGTGGCGCTGCACCGACCCTCGCTCGACGATGTCTTCCTCAGCATGACCGGTCACCGGGCGAGCTCCGGGTCCGACAGCGACGGGTCCGACAGCGACGGGTCCGGCGGCGACGATTCCGGTGGGGCCGGGTCCGGCGGTGATGGACCCGCGGAACAGGGCACGGCCGGCGCCGCGAGCCAGGCGGACCTCTCCGGTGCGAGCCGGGACGACGTGTCGGTGGTGAAGGCGTGAGCACGGTGGAAACGACGGTGGTGCCGGGCGGGCGGACGAAGTCGGACAGCTCGTCGGCTCCGGGCGGCTCGCCGTGGCCCGATGGCCCGGTGGCGCTCGTGCCGGTGCGGCGTGGGCGGCTCGTCGGCGAGGTCGTCGACGCCTGGGTGATGGCGCGGCGCAACCTGCTTCTCACGTGGCGGGTGCCGGAGCTTCTCGTCTTCGCGATGATCCAGCCAGTGATGTTCGTGCTGCTGTTCACCTATGTCTTCGGCGGGGCGATCAACGTTCCCGGGGTCAAGTACGTGAACTTCCTGATGCCCGGCGTGTTCATGCAGACCGTGGTCTTCGGTGCCATGATCACCGGTATCGGCCTGGCCGAGGATCGCCAGCGCGGGCTGATCGACCGGTTCCGCTCCCTGCCGATGTCCCGCTCGGCGCTGCTGACCGGCCGCACTTTGTCCGACCTGCTGCGCAACGCCCTCATCGTGGTGATCATGCTGCTGGTGGGCATGGCCGTGGGCTTCCGCTTCGGGGACACGACCGTTCCCGCGGCGCTGCTCGGGTTCGGCGTGATGCTGCTGTTCGCCTACGCCTTCTCCTGGATCTCCGCGGTGATCGGCCTGTCGGTCCGCACCGCCGAGGCCGCCCAGTCCAGCGGGTTCATCTGGGTCTTTCCGCTGGTCTTCGCGAGCTCGGCGTTCGCCCCCGTGGCCACGATGCCGGGCTGGCTGCAGGCTTTCGCTCGCCACCAGCCCGTGTCGGTGACCATCGACACCGTCCGCGCCTGCCTGCTCGGCGGCCCGATCGCCTCGTCGCTGGTGCAGTCCCTGGCCTGGTGCGCGGGTCTGCTGGTGGTGTTCGTGCCGCTCGCGGTGCGGGTGTACCGCCGGACCGCCTCGACCTGACCCGACCTGACCCGGTGTGCGCGACCGTCTCGGTGCTGGTCGATCGGGTCACGGCGGGCAGGTCAGGTACGGCCCTGCGATTCCTGGGCGTTGCCGAGCGTCGACTCGTAGGCGAGCCACTCGGCGCGCAGCACCGGCCAGCCGTCGGCGCGCAGCAGATCCACCACCGCCGGGTCGTCGTCCACCACGACCGCGACCTGGCGCCTGGCGCCCAGTCTGCGCAGCTCCGCCCGCTTGAACACCCGGGCCGGGCGCCGGTCGTCGTCCGGCCGCATCCGCAGCTCGCCCAGCGGCAGACCCTGGTCACGCAGCCAGCGCGCGGTGTCCGCCCGGGAACGCTCCGGCCGGCCGGTCAGCCACACCACCTCGTGATCACGCGCCAGCTGACATACCAGCTCCACACCCTCGGTGAGCGGCGGGTCGGCCGGGGCCGCGGCGAAGAACGCCTCCCAGTCACCCGGGCTTGCCCGCAGGAACCGCAGGCGGTGACGCACGTCCGCCACCACCCCGTCCACATCGATGACCGCGAGTGGCCATCGCTGCGCGGGTGGCGCCCCTGCCCCGACGCCATCCGTCTCCAGACGGCCCGTTGCGTCCGACCCGCCCGCCTCGTCCGCCGCGTCCGTCACCAGGCTCTCCTCCCTCGCGTCGTCCTGACCATCGCACCTTTCAGGGCGGGACGGGACACTCCCCCAAAGGTGTGATGTTGCGTCGTGGTTCGTCGACGGATCGGTCGATGCGGGGGGCTGGCCGTGACCATGGCATCGTCCCGCGTCCGGCGCCGGGTGGGCGATGCCTCAATGTCGTGTCGGGTCGCCCACACGGCCCTCCCGCCCTACGCCGTCGGCCGGTGTGGGCGTGAGCGTGGGGATCCGTGTGGTCCAGGCGTCGTCCATGGATGGTCCTGGTCATGTGATCCGTGCTGGATCCGGCACTTCGGAGCCGGGCGGTCGTTAGCGTGGCCGGGGCGGTGACCGCCGCCGTCCGGTGGCCACATTCCGGCGCCGACCCGATCGGGCACCGTGGCAGGCACATCGTCGTCACGATCCGGCAGGGTGGGTCTGGTCCGGCAGGGTGGGTTCAGTCCGGCAGGGTGGGTCTCGCACGGCGCGGTGGGCCCGTCCGGCGAGGTGGTTCTGGTCGGGCCGGGTGGTGCTGATCGACCAGGCCGAGCATGGCGGTTCGGCTGGTCCGGACGCGTTCTGGGATGTTTGCACTCTTGAACGTGTCATGGTCGTCGGTGTCATCGTCGTGGGCGTCGGTGGGAGCGGCGTCCGTGGTCAGGGTGTCCGTTGGTCGTGGTTCGTCCGTTGGTGTGGGTGTCCCGGGGGCGCCTGCGGGCATGATCGGCCATGGTCGTGACCGTTCGTGGCTATCTGTTCACTACTGGGTGACGAATCATCTGATGGCAGGTCAGCCTGTCGTCGGTGGGGTGAGGGGAGGTTGGGGACATGTCGGGTACCCGGCGGGCGCGCACGCTCGTGGCCGGGATCCAGTCCTCGCTCGGTGCCGCGCTGGCGCTCGCCGACCGCCTGGAGGCGCAGGCGGACGAGCTCGAACGCGGCGGCGGTCCCGGCGCGGCGGACGCGGCGGGCGGGCCGGTCGATCCGCTGGACATCGACGCCGAGATCGCCCAGGCTCGCGGAATCATACGGTCGCAGGCCCGTGGCTTCGCCGGACTGTCCTGGTCCGCGCCTGACTGGCAGCGGGCCCCACTGGGCGCGGGCCCGGCGCGCTACCGGCCGGGGCTGTGGCGGGTCGGTCGGGTCGTGGTCGGTGCCGGGGCGACGGCGACGAGCCTGCCGCTGGCCGTGCCCCTTCTCGACGCCCGCAACCTGCGGATCGAGATCTCCCGGGCGCGCCGCGGCGCCGCGGTGGATCTCGTCCGAGGTCTGCTGGCCCGGATCCTGGCCGAGGTGCCGGCCGGTCGGGTCAGGGTGATCGTCTACGATCCGCACGAGCTCGGTGCCGGCCTCGCCGGCCTCGCGCCGCTGCGGGCCGCCGGAGTCGTCGAGGCGACGATCACCACGCGCGCCCGGCTCGAGGAGCGGCTGTCCCGGCTCTCCGACGAGGTGGGACGGATCACCGTCGAGCGGCTCGGCGGCCAGTTCGATTCTCTGCGTGACCGGGAGGACGCCGGCCATGGTCGGCCCGAGCCCTGGCAGGTGCTCGTGCTGCTGGGCGAGCCGCAGCTCTACGAGGAGGGCGGCCGCTCGCTGGCGGCGATCGCCGCGCAGGGGCCGGCCTGCGGCGTCAGCGTGATCTCCATCGTCCCGATGCCCACGCCCCAACCGGGCGAGGGTGGTTTCGACCTCGACGACGACCACGCCGCGCCGCCCGACCCGGACGTCGCCGACCTCGGCTTCGACGAGGAGACCGATCCGGTGGCCCCACCGCTGCCGAACGCGGTGGTGTTCACCTCCGTCGACCTGCTCACCCACCGTGGGCACTGGCGGGAGGCGCGGCCCGGGCAGTGGCGCACCTCGCTGACCGGCCAGCTCCCCGTGGAGCTCGACGAGCCGCCGCCGACCGCACTCGTCACCCATGTGAGCAACCAGATCGCTGACGCGGCCCGCCAGCATGCCGCCCGCCCGCCCGGCATCACCGAGCTGCTCCCGACCGTGCTGTGGGAGTCCGACAGCTCCGCCGGAGTCAGCGTCGCCGTCGCGCGGGGCGTCGACGGGCCGGTGGCGCTGACCTTCGACGACGACACCGTGCACGCTCTCGTCGGTGGCCAGGCCGGGGCGGGAAAGTCAACGCTGCTGCTCGACGTCGTCTACGGCATTGCCGCCCGCTACTCGCCCGAACAGGTCCGGTTCCACCTGCTCGACTTCAAGGAAGGGCTGGAGTTCGCCCAGTTCGCCACGGGCCCCGTCGACCCGTTCTTCCTCCCGCACGCCGACACCGTCGGCATCGAGAGCGACCGCGAGTTCGGCGTCGCCGTGCTGCGCGCGGTGCGGGAGCAGATGCGCCGCCGTTCGGTGGCGATGCGCGCGGTCGGTGCCAGGGATCTGCGCGGCCTGCGCGCCGGTGACCGTTCGTCGGCCTGGCCGCGGATCATCATCGTCGTCGACGAGTTCCAGGTGATGCTCACACCGTTGGACGAGATCGCCCGCGAGGCGGTCGCGCACCTGGAGGTCCTCGCCCGCCAGGGTCGCGCCTACGGCATCCATCTGCTGCTGGCCAGCCAGACGCTGTCCGGCATCGACGCGCTCGACTCCACGGCCGGCAAGCGCGGCTCGATCTTCGGGCAGTTCGCGCTGCGGGTGGCACTGCGGACGTCGATCTCGGAGTCGCGGGTGCTGCTGTCCACGGCCAACGAGGCCGCGGGGGCGCTGGCCGGTGTCGGCGAGGCGATCGTGAACCGGCGCAACGGGCACCCGGCGGGCAACGAGCACGTGCGGGTCGCCTTCCCCGACGCCGCGGCGATCGCGGTCCTGCGGGACCGGCTGTCGGCCGCCACCGCCCGCAGCCTGCCCGGGGCACGCCCGCCGCGGGTGTTCGTCGGGCACGCGCCCGCGCTGCTGGACGACAACGCCGTGTACCGGGCACTCGACGGCCACCCCGCGCCGCTCGCTGTCGACCGCATCGGCATCGGAGCCGCCGCCGACAGTGCCGCCGCCGCGAGCCTTGACGTCGCCGGCCTCGATGTCGCCGGCGTTGACGTTGCCGGCGTTGACGTTGCCGGTGTCGGCGCCGAAGGTCTCGTCCCCGCCAAAGGCACGGACATCGGCACCTTCGCTGGCCTGGACCGCGTGGCCGGGCCCCTCGACGGTGATGGAGCTGGCCGGGCCGGGTTCGCCGTCGGGACCGGCCCCGGCTCCGCGCCGAGGATGGCGGCGGGACGCAGTGCGGGCGCCGTTGGCGGTCCGACGACGGGAGGGGATCCGCTGGCCCTGGTCGGCGTGCCGGTGGACCTGGCGCCCGCGGCGGTCGGCGTGCGCTTCGCCGCGTCGCCCGGCCGGCATCTGGCCGTGCTCGGGCCGCTGCGCCGGGAGGCCATGGGCATCGTGCAGGCGGCCGCCGCGAGTGTGGCCGCCCAGGTCGGACCCGGTGGTCTGATCGTGGAGATCGTCGCGGCCGAGCCGACCGCGCGGGGAGCCGCGGAGGTCCTCGCCGAGCGGATCCGCCGCGCCGGGCATCCGGCGCGGGTCACCGACGTCACCGGGCTGCGCGGGGTGCTCGCCGCCGCGGCCGGGGAGACCCGGGCACGCGAGGACGCGGCGCTCGCCGGCACCGTGACCTCCACGCCGGCCCTGCGGCTCGTGGTGGTCTTCGCGATGGACGCCGGCCGGGCCGGTCTCGAGGCCCGGGACGAGGCGACCCGGCGTACGGGCCTGGAGGACCTGCGTACGTTGACCCGCCGCGGGCCTGCCCAACGCGTCCATCTGATCGGCTGGTGGCGGGGGGTGTCGCGGATGTCGGAGGATCTCGGGCCGGTCAACCGGGACGACATCGCGGCGTGGGCCGCGGTCGGCGTGCCGGGCAGCGAACTGTTCGCCCTCGCCGGCCACCGTCCGGTCGCCGGCGGGACGATGCCCAACCGGGCCGTCCTGTTTGACCGGCACACCCAGTCCGAACCGCGCACAGTGGTGCCGTTCACCCCGTTGGTCCGAGGGTAGGCAGGCGATGATCGGTCAGGATGACCCGACGGGTGCGGCAGCGTCGCCGGACGGTTCCGTGCCCCCGTCGGCGGCGCCGTTCGGTGGCTGGCGCCCGCGGGTGGACATCGCGCCGGCACTCGGCGGCGGGCCGGGGCAGGACTTCGGCTCGGGGGAGAAGGCGAGCGGGATGGTGGCTGGTACCGAGGCGCGGGACCCGGCGCGGATGTGGTCGATCGCGGGTTCCTGGCCATCGGCGGGTTCCCCGCCCGAACTCCCCTCCGACCCGGCCGCGCCCGGTCCCAGTCCTGTTTCCGGGCAGGTGCCTGGCCTCGACGTCCGGCCTCAGACGCCGGCCGAGCCCGATGCGGAGGATCCGCTGCGGGCCGCGTTGCGCTACCGCGACCTGCTCGGCGCCTCCGACGTCGCCCGCGCGCGCGCGGGCCGCGATGCGCATCACCGGCGCCAGGGCAGCCGGGCGCAGGCCCGGCGCAGCCGGGCGGCGGCCGCGGACATCCGCTCGCGGGTGGAGGGCGTGTGGGCGCAGGTCGCCGAGCCGCTGGCCCAGTACGGGCTGACCGACCTCGACCAGCTGCGCCCCACCGAGAGCGCTGCCGGGCCCGGGTCGTCGGGGTCATCAGGACGGGTCGCTCTCACGAAGGGGGGCGCGTCTGGGCCCGCGGGCGGGGCGGCACGCGGCGGCGCGGGCCGGCCAGGGCGCTCCGGTGCAGCCGTCGGGCGCCGCCGGGCTGGCCGGCCACTGGCCCGCGCGGGGCGGGCACAGCCGGAGGCCGGCGGGGGGCCGGATGGGCCGCGAGGCGATCGGACGCGTCGCCGCCGGGGGGTCGCCGGCGGGATGGTCGCCGGGCAGGACGGCCCGGTCGACCCGCGCACGGCGCCGCGGGAGGCCTACGAGCTCTGCCTGGACGCCATGAGCAAGGCCGCGGAGCTGCGGGCCGTCACCAAGGGTGCCGCGTCCGCGTCGGCGGGGCTGATGACCGCGCTGGCAAGCCTGCTCAGCCTCTGCGTCATCGGACTGCTGCGGGTGTTCGCCCACGCCCCCGGCCTGCCCTGCCTCGTCGGTGCCGCTCTCGTCGCGACCGGCCTGGTGGCCGCCGCCGCCGGGGTGGAGGTCGGGGCGAAGGTGCTGGCGCGCGCGGGCGTGCTCGGCGCGGGCTGCGCCGCGGTGGCGATACTCGCGACGTTCCAGCTGGCGCCCACCGGCGCCGTGGCCGTGGCCGGGTCGCTCGTCGCCCTCGCCGCCGCGGCCCGGTTCGGGCTGGGCTTGGGCGCGCCGGCCGAGCAGCAGCCGACGGCCGGCCCGCGGGCCGGTGTTTCCAGGAAGGGATGAGGACGGGTGTCAGGCACGATCGCCGACGTCAAGGCGCAGCTCGACGAGGCGTTCCGGCGGACCGAGGAGGTCGCGGGCCAGCTCGAGGGTGCGCTGGGCATGCTTGAGGAGGCGCAGGCGATGGTGATCGCGGCGACCGACGGCAGCGAGCACCGTGCCGTCGAACAACTGACCAGTGCGCTCGTGGAGACACGTGACACACTGCAGATGTCGCTGGCGTCCCTGGGCTCCGCTGTTCAGGAGGTGCGGGACTACCGGGACGGGCTTTAGATGGTGATCTGCTTACCGTCGGTGTTTTCATTGATCACGGTTGGTGGATTTCGGATGTTTTCGGCGTGATGATCGTCACGGTGCGATCTGGGTCGATCGAGTGACAGTTACCAGGTGAAGGTCTGGGTAACAACGGTCCGGGGGTCCCGCGACGCGGTGCATCCGGATCCGGGGCTCACTACAGTCCGGATTGTCCCTGTGCGCCCGGGCGAAGGCGCCGGCCCGGGCTCCGGGACACCCGAGTACCGCCCGTGACCAGGAGGCTGCATCCGCCGTGTCGGACTTCAACCCCCTCGACCTGCCACTCGTGCTCCTGTCCAACCGCGGTCCCGTCAGTTTCGACCGGGACGCCGCCGGTCGCACTGTCGGCCGGGGCGCCGGCGGACTCGTCTCCGCCCTGTCCGGGCTCGCCGAACACCTCGACGACGCGGTGTGGGTGTGCGGCGCCGCCAGCGAGGAGGACGCCGCCGTCGCGGCGGAGAACCCTGACAGCTCCATCCTCGTCCAGACCCATCCCCAGCCCCATCTCGTCGACGGCGAGCCCGACGGCCCGGCGATCCGGGTGCGTCTGGTCGTCACCGACCCGGCGGCCTACGCCGACTTCTACAGTGTCTGGTCCAACCCGATCCTGTGGTTCATCCAGCATGGCCTGTACGGCCGGTCGCTGTCCCCGGTGCTCACTCGCGCCGAGCACGAGGCGTTCGAGAACGGCTACGCGGCGGTCAACCGCGCCTATGCCGACGCCGTCGTCAGCGAGGTGCGGTCTCGCGGCGGCAAGGCGCTCGTCCTGCTGCACGACTACCACTTCTACCTGGTCGCCGACTGGGTCCGCGAGCAGTGCCCCGATGTGGTGCTCACCCATTTCATCCACATCCCCTGGCCCGGTCCGGACGAGTGGCGCATCCTGCCCGAGAACATCCGGGAGCGGCTGATGCGCGGCCTGCTCGGCAGTGACGTCGTCGGCTTCCACACCCGCCGCTACGCGCGCAACTTCGTGCTGTGCGCGGCGGAGCTGCTGGGCCTGCCCGCCGACCTCGAGCAGCTGACCGTCACGGTCGGCGATCGGGTGATCCGGGCTCGCTACTACCCGATCTCGGTGGACCCGGCGGCGCTGGATGCCACCCAGGCCTCCGAGGAGGTCGCCGCACACGTCGCCATGCTGCGCTACCTGTTCCTCGACGAGGATCGGCAGCTGATCCTTCGCGTCGACCGCACCGACCCGAGCAAGAACGTGGTTCGCGGCTTCCTCGCCTTCGGCACGCTGCTCGACCAGCATCCCGAGCTGGTCGGCCGGGTCAGCTTCCTCGCGCTGCTGCAGCCCAGCCGCACCGACGTGCCCGAGTACGCCGACTACATCGCGCTTATCGGCGGTGTCGTCGCCGAGATCAACGCCCGGCACACCAAGGAGGGCCGCCAGCCGATCGACCTGCGCATGGTCGAGGACTTCCCGCTGGCCGTGGCCGCCTACTCCATCTGCGACGTGCTGATCGTCAACGCGATCGCCGACGGGATGAACCTGGTTGCCAAGGAGGTCGCCGTCGTCAACCGCCGGGGCGGCGTGCTGGCCCTGTCCGAGATGGCCGGGGCACACGAGGAACTCGGAGAACACTGCGTGACGTTGCAGCCCTTCGACGTCCAGCAGATGGCCGACGCCCTGTACACGGCACTGACCATGCCGATGGAGGAACGCCACCGTCGCCTCGCCGCCGCCGCCGACCAGGTCCGCACCCACGACGTGCACCGTTGGCTCGACGACCAGCTCGCCGACCTGCGCAGCATCGCCGGCTTTCTCTAAACCACCACCCGCGGGCCAGAATCCGCCGACCGAAACGTGTGGACCGCGACCGCATGGCCATGACGGCGGGGCAACTGGCCGCGCGTCCGGCCTGGATGGCCCCCCTGGAGGGGCCGGACGGACCGCGTGGGGTGGCGAGCATCCCGGGCCCGGGGACCTGGTTCGCGGGTAGTCTCGCATCGGGAACGAGGCGCGCCGGGACGTACCGCCGGTCGGCGGACGGTCGGCGGGCAGCGGCGGAAGGGACGGGAGTCGAACGTGAGCGAGACCGGTCACCACAAGGCGAACACGGGTTCGTGGCTCGCGGTGTTTCTGATCATCGTGGGTTTCGTGGTCGGGGCGGTGGCGCTTCCGCTCGCGTCCACCCCGCTGTGGATCGTGACCGCCGTGCTGCTGGTCGCCGGCGCCGCCATCGCCTTGGCCTCGCGCATCATGGAGCAGGCCTACTAGGACGACGCTCGTCGTCGGTGTGCGCCTGGGCTTCGGCGCTCGGCGCGTCGGGGCCCGCGTGGCGTCACTCGGCCCGGGGGGTCGGGGCGTCGCCGGGGGCGCGCAGCGCGCGGGGAGTAACGAACGAGGTCAGCCGGGTCGTGCCCTGGCCCAGGTCGGTCCAGCGGGTCACGGCCAGGTCCTGCACGGCGAGCGCGGCGGTCGGGTAGGTCGGGATCCGCGGGCGATCCTCGGGCAGGAGCAATGCCACCGCGAGGGTGTGGATGCCGGGGTTGTGCCCGACGAGAAGCACGGTCGGGACCCCGTCGTCCACGTCGCGCAGCCGGTCGAGCAGGGCCTGCGCCTCGGCCAGGTAGAGGCGGTCCTCGACGAGGACGGGCACACCCGCGGGAAGCGCGTCGGCGATGCCCTCGACGGTCTGCCGGGTGCGCAGTGCCGCCGAGCACAGGATGAGGTCCGGCGCCAGCCCGCCCTGCGCGAGATGGCGCGCGACGAGGGCGCACGCCCGCCGACCGGAAGCGGACAGGGGCCGCTCGATGTCGGGGGTTTCGCCGTCAGCCCAGTCCGACTTCGCGTGCCGCAGCAGCAGGAGCTTGTGCGCGCCCATTACCGTGCCCAGCCGCAGGCCGCGTGTGCCCCGTACACCGCCGTGTCACCGCCGTTTCCCGCCTGCGCCGATTATGCCGAGCCGGATCCGACCGGCGTGTGCCCGTACCGACCCGCAAGGGCCGGCGACCACCAGTCCGCCCGGGCCGTACCCGTCGTGGCGTGTGCCGCCGGGCGGTGGCAGCCACTGACGTGGCTAGCCTGCCCAAAGCGGGCCGCACCCGTCAATGGCTCTGAGCGCCGCGTGTGGGCACTCGGGGTGGCCATCGAGGCTCTGCGACGGCGGCGTGCCCGGTCCGTGTCCGGGCCCGGGCCCGGGTGTCTGATCGTGAGGGTGCCTGGTTCCTGACGGCGAACGGCCCGCCGCAGGGGTGACTGTGCTGCCCCTACGACGGGCCGTCCGGTGCATGGTCGTGCGGGTCGCGACACCGCGCAGGCGGGAGGGCGGTGTCCAGGACGTCCAGGTGTCCGCGGGTGCGATCAGCTCGCGACGGAGGTCGACAGGAGCAGGCGGTCGGCGAACGCCAGCGCGTCGTCCGCGCTGAGCCGGCCGCGAGGAACGACGGAGGCCCGCTCGTCCGAGGTCAGGCCGCCCCAGACGCCGTGCTCCTCCTGCCTGAAGATCGCGGTGGCGAGGCAGGGGCGCTGCACCGGGCAGTCGGAGCAGATCTTGCGAGCGCGGGACTCGGCAGCGGCCCGGGCCTTCGTGTTGCGGCCGTCGGGCGGGAAGAAGGCGTCGGGGTCGCCGTCACTGCAGGCGGCGTCCTGGCGCCAGTAGGCGGGCCAGCCCGCCCCGAAGGGCTGCGGCGGCAGGTCACGTCCGGGCAGGACCGGTACGCCGGCGCTCATCGTGCACCACCGCAGCGGACGAGGCACGCGGACGAGCGAATGCTGTGAGCGGTGGCGGTGCGTGTAGTTAGCACACTGAGCTGACTGGGCATACCGACTCCTGCTGACGTTGCAAAGGCGGACACATGCTTTGCGGACCACCACGTCCGGCGTCGCGCGACACTCCAGACCGGCAGGTCAACCTCGGTGAGGCGAGATACACCGCGGAGCTGTGGGGTGGATTCCGACGCGGCTGCCTGTTTCCCGGTGAACCGGGGGCTGCTTGGCGTGGAAACGATCCCGTCTCGCCTCGTTAACCGAGGAACGTAGACGTCTCTCGACCGGATAGCAAGGGTTCCGGAACGCGAACGTCCGGAGCGGTCGACGGTCGTTCGAGAGCGTTCGAGAGCGGCGGCGCGGAGCCTCGCGAGGCGGTCGGCCCGGCCCGCGGCGCTCGTGAGGTGTTACGTCGATGTGGCTGTGCAACCGTCAGATTTTTTGCTGAGCCGGCGTTCAGACCCGCTGTTGGGCAGCGGAAACAGCCCGGATCAAGATCGATGTCAGGTGCCGGACAGGGGGAGGGGGACTCCCCGCGTGGGGGCCTACGATCAGGGTTCCGGCGGGCCTACGGTCCGGTTGCGGGCAGATGTCGGGACGGCGAAACTCAGCCCCGTCGGCCCTTTCGGGCCCCGATGCGATCGAAAATGTGTTTAGAGCCACATTCAATGCCTTTGTTGGCGCAAGTGCGTGAAGCCCCGTTCGGGGTAGCGCCGAGGCGGTGGGCCGGGTGTGGCGAACGATTTCGAGGGCTGGGCTGGGCTGGGCCGGCGCCGCGGTCGGGTGCCAGAGGGATGGGCGGTCGCCGTGGTCAGGACGGCCGGCCGCGGCGCACGGGCAGGCCGGCGGCCGACCACGCATGGTAACCACCGATCACGTCAGTGGCCCGGGTCAGGCCCAGCTGACGAAGCGCGTCCGCCGCCAGACTGGACGTGTAGCCCTCCGAACAGATCACGATCACCCGGAGATCATCTCCGGTCGCGATCGGCAGCCGGGCGTCGCTGGTCGGGTCGAACCGCCACTCCAGCACATTGCGCTCGACGATCAGCGCACCGGGAATCTCGCCCTCCTCGGCGCGCTGTGCGGCCGGTCGGATGTCGACGAGTACGCTGCGGTCGTCGTCGGCCAGTTCCCGCGCGGCGTCAGTGGGTTCGAGCCGGCGAAGCCGCGCGCGGGCCGCCGCGAGCATCGCGTCGATCCGAGCGCCGCCGCCCGAGCCGGGCGGCTCGCCACCTTCCCCGATCCCGGTCGGCCGATGCGTGCCGGCTTCGGTACCGGGCGCGTCCGATCCACCGACACCATGGGGCTGACCCGGACCGTTCCCCTTGCCTACCTCGCCGATCCCCACCGCACGGTCCCTCTCCGTTGCTCCGCTCAGCCCGGCCGCGTCGGCGGGCCATTTCCCTGGCGCATCGGATGTACCCCGTCCATCCCGCCCGCAGTGATGATCGTGGGGCTATCGGGTCACCAGCGCGCCGCCGGGCCGGGTCGCCGGCAGCGTGACGCCGGCCGGCGTGTACGTGGGCGCCACCTGGTCGGGCGCCGTGGCGACGGGCGTCGTGCCGGCCGCGCCAGAATCGGTGGGGCTGTAACGCAGGGGCAACTCGGGCGGGGAGTAGGCGTGGATCGTGGTGGCCAGGTGGGTGCTCCGGTTCGCGACGCGGTGCACATGGCGGATGCCGAAGCCGACACTTGCCCCGGGACGGTGCGCCCGCACCCCGGTCAGTGACCAGGCACGGTCAAAACGGTCCTCCTCCACCTGGCCCTCGACCACCGTCAGCGCACCCAGCGCTCCGCCGTGGTCGTGGATCTCGGTCTGCTGCCCCGGGCACCAGCCGATCAGCCAGACCTCCACGGTCGCGGACAGCAGCAGCCGGGTGTACCAACGACGGTCCGCTCGATGGCGGATCACCGGTCGCCACACCTGCGGGTGGGCCGCCAGCGCCGCGGTGAGCGTGCGCAGCGTCCTCAGATCGACCTGGCCCGGCTCGTCGCTGAGGCACTGCTGCGGCACGGGCGGCACAGGCGCCGGCCCGGTGGGCAGCGCCGGCTCGGTGAGCGACGCCAGATCGGTGAGCAGCGCCGGTTCAGCGAGCAGCGCCGGATGCAACAGAGGCACAGGATCTCCAGGAGGTACGGGCCGGCAGCCGGCCCGCGGCGATGGTCATCGACGGCGTCGACACTCTCGCGGATGGCCCCACACGTCCCGTCCGGCCGAGCGATCGGGCACCGCGCGCTCGGCGTGGACAGGTTCAGCGCAGACCGGGGAGCGTCTGGCCGAGACGGCGAGCCCGTCGTCCAGCAGCCGCGCCTGACCTGGGGCGTGGTTGGACGCCGGGCGGTCCTGGGCGGGCGTGGGTCAGGGCCGGGGGAATCCGGAGGTCGGGAGGGGAGCCGGTGTGGTTCCTGCTCGGCGGCGCGACCGGCGCGGCACTGGCGCGGCGTGGCGCCTCCTGGCGCCTCCTGGCACCAGGAGCACACTGGTGACGGTGGCGATCCGCATGGACATGTCCGTCGGATGCGATCGCGCCGTCAGGCGCCTCGGTCGTGGAGCGGGTCGTCCGCCGCGCGGGTCAGATGTCGTGCGGGCCGCGTCCCGGGCCGACCAGACGCCGTGCGACGTCTGGCGGCCGGCAGGCCACGAACCGCGACTCAGCCCCGCCTGGTACAGGCCGCGCTGACCGAACGACCGAGGTCCGTCACGCGATCGCGGTGCAGAAGGAGACGCATCGCTGCCATGCCCACACTGTACGACGGCCCGGCCGCGAACGGAACGTCCCGACGGACCGTCCGGGGGGCGTGGCGCGGCGCGACCGGCGTGGCGGCCACCTGGCACACCGCTCTGTCCGTGATGGCTTTCGGGGGTGGTGGCGCTGCTGAGGAGCGGGATGTCGGAGGTTTTCCGGGGCCCGATCCGTCGTCACGCGCGGCGGTGGGGGAGAGGGCTCGCTGGGCGTGACGATCGGGGCTGACGGTGACGGCAGGGGCACCATGCACCACCGGCCACCGGCCATCGGCCGCGGGGCTGCACGGCCGCGGCGGGGCTGATGCGCGCGATGGTGTTCCCGCCGGATGATCCTGGTGGATATCCTCCGAGAGGGAGTCAACCCGCCTCCGGTGGACTGCCCTCCCGCCCATCAGGCGGAGTGGTGGGTGGCAGGCGGCGGCGGGCAGTGGCGGGTAGCGGGGAGGGAACGGCCAGGATGACCCACCCGTGCCGCGGCGTGTCGCCGGGCCGCGGCGAGCGCTCTCGGCCCGGGCGGAACAACCGTGTGGGCCGGACCTGGCCGCAGGCCCGTGAGGGACGGCGCCGGCCCTCGAGCGGCGGGCGCCGCGGATGAGCGAGATGCCGTCCGTGGCCAGGCCCGACCATATTGCGGAGTTGCGCGAGCGGTTGTCCGCCCAGGTCGACGAGGTCACGGCCGTGCAGTCGCGGATGCAGGGCCTGCTGGACGCCGTGGTCGGGGTCGCCCAGGAACTCAGCCTGCCGGTTACGTTGCGCCGCATCGCCGAGGCCGCGGCGAGCCTCGTCGACGCCGCCTACGGCGCGCTGGGGGTGATCGGTGAGGCCGGGGAGATCACCGATCTGTTCCATGTCGGGTTCGGCGACGCCGTGCCGGAGCGGATCGGCCGGCTCCCGCTCGGGCGCGGCCTGATCGGCGAGAGCCTGCGGGATCCGCGGCCGCTGCGCGTCGCGGACGTCGCACGTCATCCGGCGGCGGTCGGTTTCCCGCCGGGCCATCCCCGGTTCGACACGTTCCTCAATGTGCCGATCATGGTGCGTGGGTCGGCGTTCGGCACGCTGTTCCTCGGGGCCAAGCGGGGGGGCGGCGAGTTCACCCGCGAGGACGAGAGCCTGGCCTGCGCGCTGGCCGCGGCGGTCGGGTTCGCCATCGAGAACGCGCGGCTGTACGAGGCGGCGCGACGCCGTCAGGCCTGGCTGCACGCCAGCGCCGAGATCACCACGGCGCTGCTCTCGGTCGCCGATCCGTTGGAGGCGCTGGCGCTGGTGGCGCGCCGCGCCCGGCAGGTGACCGCCGCCCGGCTGGCCGCGGTGCTGGTGCCGGACAGTGAGGAGGGCAACCTCGTCGTCGAGGTCGTCGACGGGACGGGCGCGGAACGGCTGCGCCGGAGGGTGCTGCGCGGCAACGACCGGCTCCTCGACGCGATGCGCACGGGACGGGCCGCGCTCGCCGGGCCGGATACGCCCGGCGGCACCCTGTTCGGCCCGGAGTTCGCCGATCCGCCGGCCGAGGTCGGGATGGTGGTGCCGCTGATGGCGGCGGGGCGGGCGCTGGGCGTGCTGTTGCTGGGCACCGAGGGGTCATCCGCCGGCTTCAACGGGCTGGACCTGGAGATGGCCGCGGCGTTCGCTGGCCAGGCGGCCCTGTCCCTGGAATTCGGCCGCATCCACCGGGATCGCGAGCGGCTCGCCGTGTTCGAGGAACGTGATCGGATCGCCCGGGACCTGCACGACGTGGTGATCCAGCGTCTGTTCGCCACCGGCCTGCAGATGCAGGGCATGGCCCGGATGAGCGGCGGGCAGGTCGCCGGTCGGCTGCATCTGGCCGCGGACGAGCTTGACCAGACGATCGCCGACATCCGACAGACGATCTTCTCGTTGACCTCGGCGGGGGCGGACGGTGAGGACCTCGCCGCGGAGATCCGCGGGATCCTCGCCCAGACCGAGCGGGCGCTCGACATCATCCCGCGCATCCGGGTGGATGGCCCGATCGACCGACGGGTCCCACCGGCTATCCGCCCGCACATGCTCGCCGCGCTGCGCGAGGCGTTGTCGAACATCGCCCGGCATGCCCGGGCCACCCGGATCGATGTCCTGCTGCGGGTCACCAGCGTCGACGTTCTGGTCGAGGTCCGCGACGACGGATGTGGCCCGGGCGGTGCCTCCCGCAGCAGCGGACTGACGAATCTGCGCCGCCGCGCGGTTGACCTTGGCGGGCGGATGGCATTCGGCCCTGGCGAGAACGGCATCGGCACGACCGTCAGCTGGCAGGTGCCGCTGATCACTCCGCCGGAGGCGCTGCGGGTCTTCACCCCGCCCGATGGTCTGCGCCGGCCCTGACGACCCGGCCTGCCCTGACCGGCTCGTTCACGGGGCCGCCGGCCGGGCATCAGCCGGCCGGCGGCTCGCCGAGCCGCTAGTTGTTCAGGCGGGTGGCGAAGACGGCGGCCTGAGTGCGGCTCTCCAGCCCGAGCTTGGCCAGCATGCTGGAGACGTAGTTCTTCACCGTCTTCTCGGCCAGGTACATCCGGCTGGCGATCTGCCGGTTCGTCAGGCCCTCGGCGATCAGCCGCAGAATGCGCCGTTCCTGGTCGGTGAGGCCGGCGAGGCGCTCGTCCTCGGCGGGCCCCTCGCGCAGGCGCACCAGCACCCGCGGGGTGACCGCCGGGTCGAGCAGCGACTTGCCGGCGGCGACCTGGCGTACCGCGTCGACCAGCGCGTTGCCGCGGATCTGTTTGAGGACGTAGCCGGCGGCCCCCGCCATGATGGCGGTGAACAGCGCCTCCTCGTCGTCGAAGGAGGTCAGGATCAGGCAGGCGATGCCAGGGTCGGCCGAGCGCACCTGCCGACAGACCTCGATGCCGCTGCCGTCCTCCAGCCGCGCGTCGAGCACCGCCACGTTCGGCCGCAGGGCGAGGATCTGCTCGGCGGCCTGATCGACCTGACCGGCCTCGCCGACCACCTCGACGTCGTCCTCCTCGGTGAGGAGATCCCGCAGACCGCGACGGACCACCTCATGGTCGTCAAGTAGGAAGACCCGGATGGCCCCGCTGGCTACGCCGGACGGCCCTGGGGTCGCCGCGCCGCTACCGACGGCCCCGTCCGCCAGTTCGTCTGACACTGTTGACTCCGCCCGACCTCGCCGTCGTAAGAAGGACATCGCTGCACGTCACGTTCGGCAAGCAGAATATTACCCGCAAAGGCCGGCGAGGGGCCGGTTGGGGATGGTGCCGACCTGCGACGTGACTGGATCCTCATCTGACAGCGCTGTGTGTGGTACCCGAGATGGTGATGATCTGCTGACTGTGGCGGGCCGTCACGCTCGCCGCGTTGCCCGCCCGTGCCTCGGGTGCACGCCCATCATGTCCGCCGATCCGCCCGCTTTGCGTGCATATGTCGTCACTGTGTCCAAACACACCCCGATGCGGAACGCGCCAGGTCCGTCCGCAACAATGCAGGTTGTCGCCCCCCGCCGCCGGTCGGGTCGTCCGGGTGCCCGGCTCGCGCAGGGTTGCCCGGTCACGGGCGCGCGTCCCGGCCACAGCACCGAAGTGCCGCAGCGTATGCGGTGCCGGTGCGTGCGCCGCCGAGGTCTCGCGGCGCCGGGTTCCCGACCGGGGAACCTCGGAGCGGACGGGTCGGACCGGCCGGCGTTGTTGGGTGGCGAAGTGATCATGTGACGAGAGGACGTGCGCCCGTGCGATGGGGTAGAAGCGACAGCCCGACGCCGAGGACGACCGAGGCGGAAACCCCCGCCCCCGTGCCGACAGAGGCGAGGATCGCCACGTTGCTGGCCGCGCGGACCGCGGCCGCGGCGGGGCCGGCGGACCGGTCGTGGACGCTGAGCGGTTCCGTGGCGGCCGGTGCGGTGACCACCTACCGGGTCTCGGCCGCGGTCGCCGCGAGCGATGTGCCCGGCCCGGACCTGGCGATGTCCTACGACCTGCTGGTGCACTTCCGCGAGAGCCTGGTCTCCGCCGGCCTCGTCGTCACCGACGTGCGGGAGGGCTGGCGCACGATCGCGCTCGACGTGGCGTCCCAGCCGGATGACGTGGCGTCCCAGCCGGACACGGCCACCCTTGCGAAGGAGTCCAACGGCGTCTCGCGGGGCGCCGGCGAGAGTGAGCCGGAGCCGGAGCCGGAGTCGGCGTCCCCCGTCGCCGTCGCATCGCCCGACCCGGAGATCACGTCCGCCGCTGTCGAGGCGTCCGCCGGGTCGGAATCGCCCGCCGTGACCCCGCCGGTGGTCGAGGCTCCGGTCGAGTCGCCGGCTCCGGTCGAGGGACTGGCCGCGGTCGAGGAGGCTGACGGTGAGGGTACGGCCGAGGCCGCGGTGACGACTGAGGGTGCGGATGTCGTCGCGGATCCCGGCACGGATGTCGTCGAGGAGGTCGGGACCGAGGGCCTTCCCGCGCACGGCGCCGCCGAGGGCACTGCCTCGCGGACGACATCGGTGGACGGGCCGGCGGCCAGCGCGTCGGCCACGGGCGACGTCGCCCCGGCAGCGGGTGAGATCACCCCGGCTACGGACGGCGCGGCCGATGCCGCGGGCGATCTCGTCCCAGCCACGGATGGCGACGCGCGGAACTCCGCCGAAGACGCCGAGCCGGTCAGCGCCGAAGCCGTCGACGCCGAGCCGGTCGGTGGCGAGGCCGCCAGTGCGGACGGCGCGCGCGAGCCATCCGCGGCGGAGGGGATCGCGCACCAGGCGCAGGCCGAAGCGGAGCAGGCCGAAGCGGAGGGGGTCGAGCCTCTGCAGGCCGAGGAGAAGAAGGCTGCGCCGGCCGCGGCGGAGGAGATTGAGGCGGCGGGCGGCGAAGGCCGCAGGGCGAATCGCAAGCGCCGTGGCGACGGCGAGCTGCGTCCGCGTCCCCGGCGCGGACTGCTCGGCCGTCGTCGGCCGGCCGAGGTCACCGCGGCGGCACCGGCCGCGGACAGCTCCAGCGAGGAGCCGGCGGGCGACGTGGCGCCGACCGGCGACGCTGGTTCCTGATCGGCCGGGACTCGCCGTAACCACCGGTCTGCGACGCTGGGATCGGCGGCGCTGGCTCCGCAGGGAACCCGCCGCCGGCCCCGCCGTGGTGCTGGCGGCTACTGCGCAGCCGGTGGGGGAGGCGGCTGCGGCCGAAGACCTGGCGAGGGCGGCTGGAGGCGGTGGCGTCCGAGCAGGGCCGCGAGGCCGGCGGCCAGGCCCGCGGCGGCGGGCACGACGAGGCCGCGGCGGGCGCCCCCGGAGTCGATCAGTTCCCCGGCCAGTGGCGACCCGACGGCGACGCCGCTGGCAATCGCCATGATCAGCCAGGCGAAGCCCTCGGTGCGTGAGCGGGCATCGACCAGCCGCTCCATCGTCGCGTTCGCACTGATCATGGTGGGGGCGGCGGTGGCACCGGCGAGTATCGCCAGGGGAACCATCGCCGCGATCGTCACGCCGGCCAGGGGCAGCGCGAAACCGACAGGGAGCAGCATCGCCGCGCGCAGCAGCCGTTCCCGTGGCGCCCGGCGCCCGGCGCGGGCTCCGCTGATCAGCCCGGAGGCCGCGGAGCCGGACGCGAACAGGCCGAGTAACAGCCCACCGAACGCGGCCAGATTCCGCTCACGGGCAAATGCGACCATCGAGACGTCGAATCCGCCGAACCCGACGCCGATCGCGAACACGATGGCCATCAGTACGCGGACGGCCGGTAGCCGCAGGATCCGTTGCCGCGGCGCGGCGCTGGGCGGATGTGGGCCGGGGTCGGTGCCGCGCTGCAGGGCGAGCCCCAGCGCGCCGACGACCAGCAGCGACGCGGAGACCAGCAGGGCGCTGTACGGCGCGACCACGGCGACCAGCGCCGTCGCGAAGGTCGGTCCGAGGATGAACACCAGTTCGTCGAGGGCCGCCTCCAGCGCGAACGCCGTCGGCAGCAGCGCGGAGCCGGCAAGCAGCCGACTCCAGCGCGCGCGGGCGCAGCTGCCGACCGGCGGAAGACTGGCTCCGGCGACGACGGCGGCGGCGAACCAGGTCGGTCGGGGCGCGCCCGACCACACCGCGCTCAGCAGTCCCGCCACCCCCAGCAGGTGGCCGCAGACGCCGAGCAGCAGCACGCGGGCCTGACCGTGCTGGTCCAGCGCGCGGCCCACGGCGGGAGCGCACACCGCCTCGCTGATCGCACCGCAGGCGGCGACCCCGCCGCCGACGGCATACGACCCGGTTCTCGCCTGGATGAACAGCACCGTGCCCATGGCGTGCATCGCCAGGGGCAGCCGGCCGACGAAGGCCGGGAGGATGAACCGGGCCGCGCCCGGAGTCAGCAGGAGGCGCCGGTAGCCGAAGCCGGCGCCCGGTGTGCCCGGAACGCTTTCGGTGCCGTCCGGAACGCTTTCGGTGCCTTCCGGGCCGTGTTCCGGGCCCGGGGCGACGGCGGTGTCCTCCGAGCGCACGGCGCCTCCCGCGGACTGGTCGGGCCCAACGGGCAGATGGTGACCGGCCCGCCCCAGCCTGCCTGGCCGTCCCGTCAGGTACCAGCGAAATATGCGCGGATCACCCGCACTGTGCGTGAGCGACCGGCGCCGTCGAGGACTGTCTACGTGCGGTGGTGTGCGACGCGTTCGGAGACCACGATTTTCAGTAACCGCGCCGGTGTCGGGCGTTCGACGCCTGGCCGGTCCCGCGGATCCACCGGTGTTGCGGGACGGCTGGCGGGATCCCGGGACCAGCGGCCCGTAGCGCTCGGATGAACGGCGCGACCAGCAGCGCCCCGACGATGAATCCGACCACATGCGCGCCATAGGCGACTCCACCGCCGTCGGCCACGCCGAAACCGGTGAAGTACACGTACTGCAGCGCGAACCAGAATCCGAGCACAATCCAGGCGGGCAGCCAGAACGGCAGGAAGAACAGAATGGAGACGAGGCCGATGACGCGGGCCCGTGGGAAAAGCACCAGATAGGCGCCCAGCACCCCGGCGACGGCTCCGGACGCGCCGATCATGGTGCCGGTCGAGCTGCTTTCGAACAGCGCGTACCCGTAGGTCGCCGCGTAGCCGCAGACCAGATAGAACAGCAGGTAGACAAGCCTTCCCATCCGATCCTCGAGGTTGTTGCCGAAGACCCCAAGGAACAGCATGTTGCCGATCAGGTGCAGCCAGCTTCCGTGCAGGAACATCGCGGTCAGTACCGACAGCACCGGTATCTTGTGAAAACTCGGCGGGCGTTCGGCGAAGCAGCCGGCCTGCCCGGCGGTGTCCACGCCGATGTGCCCCGAGTTCACCTGGGGCAGCGGCGAGTTGTGCACGAGCTCCGTCGGGATCGCGCCCCATTCCTGAAAGAACCGCTGCTGCTCGCAGGCGTTCTGTGGCGTCGAGGTGTTGATCCCGGCCACCGAACTGACGACGGGCTCGAGGAAAACGAAGATCACGACATTGGCGGCGATCAGCAGCCAGGTGATCACGGGTCGTCGGCTCAGCGGGTTGATGTCGTGAATCGGGATGACCACAGTGACATCCTGCCGCGCCCGCCGACCGTGGCGACGCCCGGGCACCCCGCCGACCTGCGCGCGACGCTGGCTGGTCGACGGAAAGTCCGGGCCCGCCGGAGCGGAACCCCGCGGCCTGGGCGCCGCCGCGGTCGCATCGCCGTCCAGACGAAGGATGCGCCACAGTGGACGGGTGAACCCACAGTTGTCCGGTACCGGGCCTGGCTCGCTGGCCGTCGCGGACCTGCTGGCCCGGGACCGGCGGGTGCTCTGGCATCCGTACGCCCCGCCGGCCGCGGCGCCGCTGTTCGCCGTCGAGGCGGCCAGCGGGGTGCGGCTGCGACTGGCCGACGGACGTGAGCTGATCGACGGGATGTCGTCCTGGTGGGCGGCGATCCATGGCTACCGCCATCCCGTGCTCGACGAGGCCGCTCGCACGCAGCTCGCGTCCATGTCGCACGTGATGTTCGGGGGGCTGACCCACGAGCCGGCGGTCCGGCTCGCCGAGACCCTGGTGGCGATCACCCCGGATCCGCTGCGGCGGGTGTTCCTGTGCGACTCGGGGTCGGTCGCCGTCGAGGTGGCCATCAAGATGGCCCTGCAGTACTGGACGGGACGTGGACGCCCGCGGCGCACGCGGCTGCTGACGATCCGCCGCGGCTACCACGGCGACACCTCCGGCGCCATGTCGGTCTGCGACCCGGACGCGGGGATGCACCATCTGTTCAGCCAGTTGCTGCCCCAGCACCTGTTCGCCCCGGCGCCGGGCTGCGCTTTCGACGAGCCGTGCGAGGACGAGCACATCGCGCGGTTCGAGCGCCTGCTGGCCGAGCACGCGGACGAGGTCGCAGCCGTCATCCTCGAGCCCGTGGTGCAGGGCGCCGGGGCGATGCGTTTCTACGCGCCCGACTGGCTCGCCCGGGTGCGCGCGCTGTGCGACCGGTACGAGGTGCTGCTCATCGCCGACGAGATCGCCGTCGGATTCGGACGATCCGGTGCACTGTTCGGCTGTGACCATGCGGGGATCAGCCCCGACATCATGTGCGTCGGCAAGGCGTTGACCGGCGGCTACCTGTCCCTGGCCGCCACACTGTGCACCGAGGAGGTCGCCGGTGGCGTGGCCGCGTCCCCGGCCGGGGCGTTCATGCACGGCCCGACGTTCATGGGCAACCCGCTGGCCTGTGCGATCGCGAACGCCAGCGTCGAGCTCCTGCTGGCCTCGCCCTGGCAGGAACGGGTCGCCCGGATCGCCTCGGGCCTGCGCACCGGGCTGGCCCCCGCCGCGGCACTCGCGGGCGTCGCCGACGTGCGGGTGCTCGGTGCCATCGGCGTCATCGAGACGCGGGAACCGGTGGATATGACGGTGATCCAGCCGCTGCTGGTAGATCTGGGGGTCTGGGTACGGCCGTTCGGCCGGCTGGTCTACACGATGCCGCCGTTCATCATGACGCCGGACGACCTGGAGACCCTGACCGCGGCCATGGTCGAGGCGGTCGCGCGTACCACCTGAGCCCTGGCCGGCGGAGGATGCCGCTGGGCCGGCCGGATCGACGCGGCCGGAGGCCCTGGTCCGTGGCTGGTCCAGGACTGGTCTCCAAGTGATCACATCCGGGGGTCGGGCGGTCTGCCCCGCGTGTCGTGTGTGGTCTCTCCTGACCGTCGAACGGGCCCGGCCGCGGCTTCGCCCGGCGTCGGTGGATTTTCCGCGTCGCATTCGTCGTCGCAGGTCAGATGGCTTTTTTGGAACGCGCGGCCGGGATGTGGCCGGGCTAAATGCCACCCGGACGGTGAGGTGGCACGCTAAGCCCGCCGTTAGCGGCAGTTGCGAATCGTGTACCAGACTTCGTACTCTTCGTTCTCAGCGATTTACTGTGAGTAGCAACGACGAGGTTGGATTCGCCGGGAGGTTCCGGCCGAGCACCGCGGTCGCGGACCAGAACGAGGAAGGCTGTCCGCCAATGCCGTTCCGCATTCGTCTGCTGCGGCCCGCGGGCCGTGTTCCGCCGCCGGGCCGTGTTCCGCGGCAGGGCTGTGGCCTGCGGCAGGGCTGTGGCCTGCGGCGACGGGCACGGATGAGGCGCGAGCCCCGCGTCGCCGCCGACCTGCCCGTGCCCGCCGGCTGGCGGGCGGGCCTGCTCGTCGGGAGCGGCTGGATGCTGTGGCGGGCCCCGCTGGCCGTCATGCACCGCATTGTCGCGGTCACCGTGTGCTGGCTGATCCTGGTCGGCGTGGCCGCGGCCGGTCCGCGTCCACGGTGGGCGGACGTGGAGACGTTCGCGGTCTTCCTCGGGCTCGGGTCGGTCGCGGTCGTCCTGTCCGCCCGGCTGGGGGTGGATCTCGCCGTCGCCCATACGCCGCGCCACGACCTGCTGGCCAGCTGGGCCCTGGCCGTCGCGGTGCTGCTGCCGCCGTTGTTCCCGACCGTGATCGGCCTGCCACTGTGCTGGCTGGCCGGGCGTTGCGAGCCGGCCCGCCCGCCGCACCTGCGGGTCTTCCACGCGGCGGCGCTGGGCATCGCCGGGTTCTGCGCCTCCAGCGTGCATCTGCTGCTCAGCCCGAGCGACGGGCCGTTCACGGTGGACAGCCTGATCGGCTCGAGCGTGGCCACCATGGCGTTTCTGGCGGCAGTCGCCGTCCACCCGGTGCTCGTGGGCCTCGCCGGTCTCGGGATGTACCGGCGAGGCCGCGAGGACGGCCTGGGCGCCTGGCTGGGGGAGACCGGCCCTCGCCCCGGCGCCTTCCCCGGTCCCGCGGCGGAGCGGGCGGAGGCCCTGCCGACCTGGGCGGCGGAGACCTGCTCGGCGATCATCGTCGCCGTGCTCTGGACGGTCAGCCCGTACCTCATGCTGGCCGTGACCCCGCCGATGCTGCTGCTGCAACGCAGCCTGCTGCACACCGAACTGCTGCACGCCGCCCGCTGCGACGCGAAGACCAGCCTGGCGAATCCCGCCTACTGGCGTCAGGTCGCCCAACGTGAGCTCGACCGGGCCCGACGCACCGGACGGCCGCTGTCTGTGCTGCTCGTCGACATCGACCACTTCAAGCAGGTCAACGACCGCTTCGGCCATCTCGTCGGCGACCTCATCCTGCTCGCCGTCGCGGACGCGCTGCGGGCCGCAACCCGGCCGCGGGACCTCGTCGGGCGCTTCGGCGGCGAGGAGTTCGTCGTCCTGCTCGCGCAGGACGAGCCAGAACGCCCACTCGACGTCGCCGAGCGGATCCGCCGCCAGGTCGCCGGCACCTCCTGCCGGCTGGACGGCCGCCCGCCACTATCGGTGACCGTTTCCGTGGGCGTCGCGACCGAGCAGGGGCCACCCGGCGACCTGGCGACGTTGCTCTCCCGCGCAGACACCGCGCTCTACCAGGCCAAGGCAGGCGGCCGTAACCGGGTCCGGCTCGCCGACCCCCTGGGCGACCCCTTGAGCGACCCCCTGAGTGCCGCCCACTGAGCGTCACTCACCATCGACCCCGATCATCGTCGCGGGTCGCTGGCGGTCGTTCTGGTAGGGCAAATCGGACACAAAACCGGCAACTCCGACCACGGCAACCCTTGCGCCCCACGGAGACCCGACAAATCGGACATAAGGGTGGTCGCTCTGGGTAAGTGCAGATCAGCGCGCTAGTGGTCGTGGGCGGCGTGGATCGTGTTGCGCAGAAGCAGCATCGTGGTGACGGGGCCGACACCCCCGGGCACCGGCGTCAGCGCCCCGGCGACCGCCGCGATCGCCGGGCCGTCCACGTCGCCAATCTCACCACGGTCGGTGACGGAGGTTCCGACGTCGATGACCGTCGCGCCCGGACGGACGAAACCGGCGCCCACCAGCCGCGGCCGGCCGGTGGCGGACACGATGATGTCGGCCTCGTGGGCGATGGTGATGAGATCCTTCGTCTGGGAATGGCAGATGGTGACGGTCGCGTCCTCGGCGAGCAGCAGGAGCGACACCGGTTTGCCGACGACGGGCCCGCGGCCGATCACGCACGCCCGCGCCCCGGCCATCGGGATGCGGGCCCGGGTGAGGATCTCCACCACGGCGGCGGCCGTCGCCGGAGCGAACCCGGGCAGGCCGAGCGCGAGCCGCCCGAGGCTCGCCGGGTTCATCCCGTCCACGTCCTTCTCGACCGGAATGTGCTCGCCGACCTCCCGCGAGCTGATCCCGGCCGGCAGCGGCGTCTGCACGATGATGCCGTCGACGAGCGGGTCCACGGCCAGGGCGTCGATGGCATCGAGCAGCGCGGAGGGCCCGCCGATCGGGACCTGCGGCTCGCAGCGCACCCCGACCTTGCCCGCCGTGCGTTCGAGGACGTGGGTGTAGGAACTGGCGGCGGGATCGGCTGTCGGCAGGACCACCGCCAGCGTCGGCGTCTTGCCCGCGCCCATCAGTCGGTCGGCCTCGTCGATGACGTACCTGCCGATCTCGGCGGCCATCGACCGCCCGTCGAGCAACCTCATGCGGCGCTCCGATCTCGAGTGCGGGGATCCTGGTCGTGACCGTAACAAGACCACGCCGCCCCGGAACCGAAGCGGGGTACCCTCCGCGGGGCAGCACCAGCGGCCTGGCGCCCCCCGGGCGGGGGGGGGGGGGCCCGGGTCCGCGAGGGCCGCTACACCGCCCGGTGACGGCGCGCTTACCTGGCCGCTACACCGCCGGATGCCTCCCG
>NZ_JALKFZ020000171.1 GCF_023243075.1 Frankia sp. AiPa1
GCCGCGACCCCGGCGACGGCGGCGGCCACGGCGCCGACACCCGCCCAGCCCGCGGCCCGGGTCAGCGCCGCGTCACGCCGACGTTCCCAGCGGCGCGGGGTGCGGGGCGTGATCGTGACGAAGGAGGGGCAGTCGCCGTCCAGGCAGGTGTAGTCCCGGTTGCAGGACAGGTCATCGATGCGGCGCTTGTCGCCGAACTCGGTCACCGTCGGCAGCACCGACAGGCAGTTGCTCTTGGCGCCGCAGTCGCCGCAGCCCTCGCAGACCGCCTCGTTGATGACCACCCGCCGCGGCGGTTCCGGCAGCAGGCCGCGCTTACGCAGCCGGCGCGACTCGGCGGCGCACCGCTGATCGTAGATGATCACGGTGACGCCGGTGACCTCGCGCAGCTCCTCCTGCACGGCCGGCAGCGCGTCGCGTCCGAGCACCCGCACGCCGGGGGCGAAACGCGCGCGCCGGCCGTAGTGCTTCGGGTCCTCGGCGCAGACCACGATCCGCCGCACGCCCTCGGCCTCCAGCGCCCGGGAGAGCGCGGGGACGTCCATCAGGCCGACGACGTCCTGGCCGCCGGTCATCGCGACCGCCGCGTTGTAGAGGATCTTGAAGGTGATGGTGGCGTCGGCCGCGACGGCGGCCCGGATCGCGAGCGCCCCGGAGTGGCTGAACGTCCCGTCCCCGAGGTTCTGGATCAGATGCGGCTCGTCGACGTAGGGGGCGAGGCCGAGCCAGGGCACGCCCTCGGCGCCCATCGGCGTGGGCGGCATGCTCTTGAGGTCGGAGTTGCGGGCCTCGAAGTACATGATCCCGTGGCAGCCGACGCCGCCGCCGACCAGCGCGCCGTCCGGCGCCACCGTCGAGCGGTTGTGCGGGCAGCCGCTGCAGAACCCCGGCGGGCGCGCCGGCAGGTTCAGCACGGGCAGGGCCAGCAGCGGCAGGCTGCGCCGGGCCGGCGCCGCCCGCTCGGCCAGCTCCGGCAGCATCCGGGTGAGAATGCTCGCCACGGCGGCCGCGTCCAGTTCCCCGGACATCGGGGACAACGGCTGGCCGTCGCGGTCGCGCTTGCCGATGACCCGGGTACGGACCTCGGCCTCGTGCAGGGCTGCCCGCAGCTGGGTCTCGACGAACGGCCGCTTCTCCTCGATCACCACGATCTCGTCGACGGAGCGGGCGAACTCGATCGCCGTCTGTTCGACCACCGGGAAGGTCATCCCGAGCCGAAGCACCCGCACGCCCAGCTCCGCGAGGCCACCCACGGAGACGCCGTGGTCGGCGAACGCCTGGACCACGTCGAAATAGGTCTTGCCGGCGCATACCACCCCGAGCCGCGCGCCGGGGGCGGCACCGACGACCCGGTCGAGCCCGTTGTGCCGGGCGTAGGCCTGGGCGGCGAGCAGCCGCAGATGGGCGACCTGCTCCTCCTGGCCGGGCACGGCGTGCGGGCCGACCTTCGCCAACGGCACATGCCGCCACGGTTTGCCGGCGACCTGGGCGGCGGGCGCGACGGGACGGTGGCGGTCCGCGCCCGCGTCGACGGTGCCGATGCCGTCGGCGACCGCGGTGACCACCTTCAGCCCCACCCAGGAGCCCGAGTACCGGGACAGGGCGAAGGCGTGCACGCCGAGGTCGAGGATGTCCTGCTGGTCACCGGGGGCCAGCACCGGGATGCAGGCGTCGGCGAAGGTGTACTGGCTGTCGCAGGCCAGCGTCGAGGACTTGGCCGACGGGTCGTCCCCGCAGAACAGCACCGCCCCGCCGTTCGGGCCGGTGCCCATCGCCCCCGCGTGCTTGAGCACATCGCCGCAGCGGTCCAGGCCCGGCGTCTTGCCATACCAGGCACCTACGACGCCGTCGACCCCGCGCAGCGTCTCCGGCGTGCCCATCTGGCTGCCCCAGACGGTGGCGGCGGCGAGCTCCTCGTTGAGCCCCGGCCGATGGGTGATCCGGTGGGTGGCGAGCAGCTCGCCGAACCGGTCCAGGGTCAGGTCCAGCGTGCCCAGCGGCGAGCCCGGGTAGCCCGAGACCATCGTCGCCGTGCGCAGGCCGGCGCGCGCGTCGACCTGCTCGCGCACGACGAGCAGCCGCGCCAGCGCCTCCACCCCGGACAGCAGCGTCCCGGCCGGCTCGGCCTTCGTGGTCGGGCCCGCGCTCTGGGCCGTCCCGGCAAGGCTCATGGGTACACCTCGGGGTTGACGTAGGCGAACGATCCGTTACGCAGCACCGCACGGCGGCGCTCGGGCGACTGCAGCACGGTGATGTCCTCGGTCGGGTCGCCGTCGACGACCAGCAGGTCGGCGAGGTAGCCCGGTCTGACCTGGCCGATGTCCGCCCCGATGAGCGGGCCCATGTGCCGGGTCGCGGACAGGATCGCCTCGGTCGGTGTGAGGCCGACGAGTTCGACGTAGCGCTGCAGCTCGGCGGCGTAGGTGCCGTGGTGGGTCCACTGGTGGCCGAAGTCGCCGCCGGCGACGATGCGGATCCCGGCGGCGTGCAGTTGGCGCAGGCCGTCGATGGAGGCGGCCAGTTCCCCGCGGTAGCCGGAGGCGTCGATCTTCTCCGGCGTCATCCCCCAGGGATCCGCGTGCCCGGAGACCATCGCGTACAGGTAGTGCAGGCCCGGGCAGACCCAGAGGTCGTCGCGGCGGGCCTCGAGCTCGCGCAGCGCGGTGTCGTCCAGGAAGCAGGCGTGGTGGATGATCCGCACGCCGGTGCGGGCCGCCATCGCCACGGCGACGGACCCGCGGGCGTGCACCGTGATGAAGGCGCCGTGCCGGTCGGCCTCCTCGACGGCGGCGGTGAGCATCTCGTCGTCCATGTAGACGTCCTCGGACGGGAAGTCGGGCACGATGCCGTCACCGGAGATGAACAGCTTGCAGGCCCGCACCCCGGCGTCGCACTGCCGGGCGACGATCTCGCGCAGTTCCTTGGCGTTGGCGGCCGTCAGCGCGGTCGGCGCGCCGTCACCGAGGTTTCCCGGGGAGGTGATCAGCAGGCCGCTGGGCACGATCCGCGGGCCGGGGATCAGGCCCGCGTCGATCGCGTCGCGGGCCAGCACGTCGTCCTGCGGCTGCAGCACCCCGGCCCCGATAGCCAGGGTGTAGCCGCTCTCGACGAAGGTCCGCACGACGGCGGCGACGTCGAGCGCGTGCCGGTGCGGCGGCGCGGCGGCGACGCCGTTGTGGTCGAAGACGAAGTCCAACGGCCAGCTGATGTGCGTGTGCGCGTCACCGAGCCCCGGCAGCACGGTGGCCCCGTGCACGTCGACGACCCGGGTCGAGGACGCCGACAGCTCGGTCAGGTCGAGGCGGCCCCGGCTGACGTGTGCGATCCGGTCCCCGTCCAGGAGAACGTCGCCGTCAGCGGGCCGTTCGTGCGGATCACCATCGCACGTGAGCACGCGCGCGTTGCGGATCAGTGTGCGCGGGGACATCTGTTTCGCGCTCCTCCCGAGAGAACCCGCCGGCGGAACAGATCTGCCCGTGCTGTCAGTCCTGCGCGCGACCGTGGACGGCCGTGGTCATGGCCTCTGGTCGGGCAGGGTCGCCAGTAGCAGGTGAGTGTCCTGTTGGAAGACCCGGATCTCGACGATCTCCCCGCCGACGACGGTGAACAGTTCGACGACGTCGATCGTGGCCGAGCGGCCGGTGGCCTTCGCCGTCCAGGTCTGGGTGGTGATCTGGGTGGCCAGGGTGGCGTGGCCGTAGACCCGGGGGTTGGTGATCGTGCGGTCCCAGTGGCGGGCGAACGCGACGCCCATCGCGGCCATCCCGTCACGGCCGTCGTGCCAGCCACCGTGGGGCAGGGAGGCCGGCTGCTCGATCCGGATCGCCGGGGCCATCAGCGCCTGGGCCCCGGCGAAGTCCCCGGCGCCGAAACGGCGGGCCATCTCCCGCACCACCCAGGCGGCGTCGGCAGCGCTGGTGGTGACGGGTTCGGCGGTGCCGGCGGCGGAGTCGGCGGGGCTCACCGGGCGGCCTGGCGGGCGCGGAACTGTTCGAGCACCTCGGTGAAGCCGTGGTGCAGGTGCTGCGGGGCCGGTTCGTTGCGGCCGAACAGCACGGTCTCGACCATGCCGGTACGCATCCCCGGCTCGGTGCGGCCCGCGACCCAGAAGTCCTCCCCGTCGACGACCGTCTCGCAGATCCACGGGGCCATGTCGACCGCCTTGGCACGCTCCGCGTCGGACAGGCCGGGGCGCAGGTACACGGTGTGGACGACCTCGGAGCTCGCGGCGTCGACCGGCAGGATCTGCCAGAGCTCGATGTGCCGGGCGTCGAAGGTGAGACTGGTGTTGGGGAACAGGGCGTACTGGTAGCTGAAGTGCGCCGCGGCGTCGTCCCACTGCGCCTCCGGACGGTCCCTCAGCTCGACGATCGTCTTCAGCGCCGAGGCGTTGCGCAGGTGCCGACCGAACGCGTCGAAGGTGAGGACCCCGCCGTAGGCGTAGGTCGACAGCGTTTTCTTGTGCAGGTAGTCGAAGTGGTAGTTCTCCCGGAAGGTGTCCAGCGTGACCTTCCAGTTGGCGGCCACCCGGTGGACGTGCGGCTCGCCGTGCGGCTCCCAGTCGGCGAAGTCGAGCAGGGCCAGCTCGCCGGCCAGATCCGGGCCGAGGTACTCGTCGATGTCGATCGGCTCGCCCGGGCGCAACCGGCCGATGATCAGACCGTAGCCCTCGGCGACCTCGAGCTGGATGAGGCCCTTGTCCTGTTTGCGCATGCCCGCGAAGCCCTCGGGGGTCGGGCAGCGCAGCAGCGTGCCGCCGAGGTTGTAGCTCCAGGCGTGGAAGGGGCAGGTGAACCGCAGCGCCTCGCCCGCGCCGTCCACGAGCCGGACGCCACGGTGGCGGCAGGCGTTGACCATCGCCCGCACCCGGCCCTCGTCATCCCGGGTGAGCAGCACCGGGGTGCCCAACAGGTCGACGGTGCGAAACGTCCCGGGCCCCGGCAGGGCACCGGACAGACCCAGTACCAGCGGCTGGTCCAGAAAGAGTGCCCGCACCTCCTCGTCGTGGTGCGCGGCGGAGTAGATGTCGGTCGAAAGTTCGAGGACCTCGTCCGCCATGTCCGTCGTGCGGTGCTCGATGTGGTCGAGCAACCGGCGCGCGAGCCCGCGCTCCAGCGCTTCCCTGTCCATGGTCGTCTACCTCCCGCCGTTCGCCCGCACCCGCCGAGAACGGCACCGCCCGATCGAACGCTGATGAGAGCGAACACTCACATATTAACGGCCGGCTTGGCCTGATGCCAGGGACCGCGCGAGTCCCGTCACCCGCGCCGCGGCCCGGCGAACCGCTCCGCCAGGCGGGCCCGGTGCGCGGCCGGCGTGCCGAACAGGGCCCGGCCCAGCACGCAGCGCTTGAGATAGACGTGAATCCCCGCCTCCCAGGTGTAGCCGATGCCGCCATGGAGCTGCATCGCCTTCCCGGCGATCTCGACCGCGGCGCCGCCCACGTAGGACTTGGCCATCGCGACGGCCCGTCCCGCGTCCTGATCACCCGCCGCACAGGCCCGAGCCGCGGCCGCGACCAGCTCCCGGCCCACCGAGACCGCGACGAACAGGTCGGCGCAGGCGTGCTGCACCGCCTGGAACGAGCCGATCGGCCGGCCGAACTGCTCGCGCACCCGGGCGTAGGCGACCGTCGCGTCCAGCATGGCCTCAGCCGCGCCAAGGCTGTCGCAGGCGGTGGCGAGCACGCCCCGGTCGCGCAGCCCGCGGGCCGCGGCCCATGGATCGCCACGGAACCGCGCGACCTGGTCCGCGCTCACCACGGCCCCGGCCCCGGCCGCCGACACGTCGCCCAGGCTGCGCGTGGCGTCGAGCACCGGCACGTCGACGACGTCCAGCCCGGGACGCCCGGGTTCGGTCAGGACGACGACGGGCTGCCCGTCCGGGTCCCGCGCCAGCAGCAGTAGCCGCTCGGCCTCGGCCAGGTCGGGTACGAACCGGGCCTCGCCGCGCAGGGTGAACCCGCCGCGCCCGTCGGCCCGCAGGTGGAACGGGATGTCCTCGTCGTCGCCGGTGGCCAGGCCCACCGCGAACCGCGGCGCGCCCGTGGCCGCGGCGCGCAACAGCTCGTCGCGCCCGGCGCTCGGCTCGAGCGCGAGCAGCGCCCCGACCCCGAGGACCGCCGTGCCCAGGTACGAGCTACGCGCCGCGGCCCGGCCGAGCTCGGTCAGGACGACGGCGGCCTCGGCGAGGCTCGCCCCGGCCCCGCCCAGCTCCTCGGGTACCTCCAGGCCCAGCCAGCCCACCGCGGCCAGCTGCTCCCAGTCGACCGGCGTCGCCTCCTTCACCGCCGGCGCGCCACCCGCCGCCGTCCCGAGCAGGTCCCGGGCGACGGCGCGCAGCTCGTCATGCAGCTCGGCGAGGTCGGCTCCCTCGGTGAAGTCGATCATGCCTTCACCGGCTCTCGGGGCAGGCCGAGCCCGCGCTCGGCGATGATCGTGCGCTGGATCTCGCTCGTCCCGCCGGGAATCGTCCACTCCCAGGAGCCGATGAAGTCCAGAACCCAGGCACCCGCCTCCCACCCGCTCGAGATCGGTTTGGTCAGCTCGGTATGGGCGGCAAGGCCCGCGATCTCGACGCCGAAGTCGGTCAGCCGCTGCAGCAGCTCGCTGTAGTAGAGCTTCACCACCGAGGCGTCGGCGGGCCCGACGGTACCCGTGTCGTGCCGGGCCACCAGCCCCGCGCACAGCGCCCGCAGCCCGGTGATCTCGGTGTCGAACCCGGCGAGGCGGTCGCGCACCCGGGCATCGTCGATCGGGCGCCGCCCCGACGCCGACGGCGTGCGGCAGACCTCCACCAGCCGACGGAACCCCGCGTTGCCGAGGCGTTCGGCCAGCTCCACCATCGTCATCCCCCGCTCGGTGGCCAGGGTGGCCTGCGCGACCTGCCAGCCGGCGTTCTCCGCGCCGACCAGGGCACTACGCGGGACGCGGACGTCGTTGAGGAAAATCTCGCAGAAGTGCGACTCGCCGACCGCATTGCGGATCGGGCGGACCTCGACGCCCGGCGAGCGCATGTCCATCAGGAAATAGGAGATCCCCCGCCGCTTGGGCGCCGCCGGATCGGTGCGAGCCAGCAGCAGGCACCAGTCGGCGTGCACGGCGCCGCTGGCCCACAGCTTCTGCCCGTTGACGACGAACGCGTCGCCGTCGCGCCGCGCCGTGGTGCGCAGGCTCGCGAGGTCCGAACCCGCCTCCGGTTCGGAGAAGCCCTGGACCCAGATCTCGCCGTCGAGGATCGCCGGCAGGTGCCGGCGGCGCTGCTCGTCGGTGCCGGCGGCGAGCAGGGTCGCCGCGGCGTGGTGGATCGAGACGAAGGCGAGCACGAGGCGGGGCGCGTCGGCGGCGGCCAGCTCCTGGTAGAGGATCACCTGCTCGGCGGACGACAGGCCACCGCCCCACGCGGCCGGCCAGTGCGGCACCGCGTACCCGGCGCCGCGCAGGCGTTGGAACCACTCCTGCTGGAACGCCACATACTCGTCGTCGCCGACCCCGGTCTGCGCCCCACGCCAGTCGGTGGGTACCTCGCGGCGGCACCAGTCACGCACCGTCGCGCGGAACTCGGCCAGCGTGGCGCCATCACGGCCGGTGGTCATAGCGCCGGACCGGCCGTCGAGGGATGCCCCGGCTCCGGCGCGCTCGGCGAACGGTCCGGCGAGCGAGACTGGTCGGGCCCGCGCCCGTTACCCGGGGACCGCAGGGCGAGCAGGCGCTCGCGGTGCTCGGGGCTCTGCATGGTTCGTTCCTCGGCGGCGAACCCGGCCTGCACCGGGCCGCCCAGGGCCTGGGCGAGGAACATGTTGACGATCCGCTTGGTGCCCGCCAGCGCCTCCGGCGGCTGCGCGGCCAGCCGATGGGCCAGCGTCGTCGCCTCGGGCAGCAGGTCCTCGGGTGGCGTCGTGCGGCTGGCCAGGCCCAGCTCGACGGCGGTGGCCGCCGGGATCCGGTCGCCGGTGAACAGGTACTCCCGGGAGCGCATGATCGGGGTCAGCAGCGGCCAGAACGCGGCGCCGCCGTCCCCGGCGACCAGGCCGACCGAGATGTGCGGGTCGGCGAGGTACGCCCGCTCGGAGATGAGCACGATGTCGGAGAGGATCGCGATGCTGGCCCCGAGCCCGACCGCGGCGCCGTTGACGGCGGCGATCACCGGCAGCGGGAAGCGCAGCATCTCCTCGATGATCTGGGCGCCCTCCCGGATGCTCTCGTAACGGGCGGCGGGATCGTCCAGGAAGGACGTGATCCAGTCGAGGTCGCCCCCGGCGCTGAACGCCCGCCCCGCCCCGGTGATGATCACGACCCGGGCCTCGCGGTCGGCCGAGAGCTGCCGCCAGACGTTGGCCAGCGCCCAGTGCAGCGGCTGGTTGACCGCGTTCAGGCCGTCCGGCCGGTTGATGGTCACCGTCCGCACCGGGCCGTCGGCGGTCACCGTCAGCACGTCGGGCAGGTCGTAGCCCACCGCATGGTCACTCAAAGCTCTCTCCCGCGAACAGGCCGTCGAGGCCGCGGCGGCCCAGCCGACGGGTCAGGACATCCTCGGTTCCCGCGCGGCCCAGCGGCAGCCGGCGCAGCGGCAGGCTGTACCGCGAGACCCAGGACAGGGTCGTCTCGTCGCAGAAACCCATCGCACCGTGCAGCTGGTGGCAGATCCGGAAGACCGTCTCGGCCGCCTCGACGGCGCCCAGGCGCAGCGCCAACGCGTCGTCGAACGCCTCGGGCCGCCGCGCCTGGACGCTCCACAGCGCGTACCCGGCGAGCTCCGCGACGCCGGCCCGCTCCACCTCGGCGTCGGTGAGCTGGAACTGCACCCCCTGGAAGCGGGCCAGGGGCTGCCCGAACTGCTGGCGTTCGAGCACGTGCGCGCGGGTGAGCGCCATCGCCCGGTCCAGCATGCCCAGCAGTGTCCAGCAGCCCAGCACCAGGCCGAGCGTGACGTCGGCGAGCCGCTCGGCGGCTCCGTCGGCATCGGCGTCGACCGGGGTGAGGTCGAGCCCGGTGACGAAGGCCGAGGTACGCGGCGGCCGGGCCGGGCCGCGCGGGGTCACCCGGAAGCGCCGCCCGTCCAGGGTGACGGCGGACCACGGCCCGGCCAGGCCCGCGAGCGGTGCGGCGGGGGCGGTCCCGGTCACCACGACCTGGCCGTCCACCGGCAGGTCGGCGGGTCGGCACAGCCGCTCGGCCACCGGGTACGGCGCCGCCCACCAGCCGGCCGACCGGCACAGCGCCGCGGCGGCCTCGAGCTCGTCGGCGCTGCCCCGGGGGTCGAGTTCCCAGGCGCCGAGCTCGGCCAGCACCGGGGAGACCAGGGACGCCCGCCGGGCGGGTTCCAGCTCCGCGTCCTCCAGGAGCTTGTCTCCGCCGGCGGCCTCCAGGGCCGCCTGGGCCGTTCGGCCGTACTCGAGGGCCTCGTCACTCAGATCGATGTTCATGACGCCGTCACCGGGTTCGCCAGCAGGGCACGGGCCAGCAGGATCCGTTGCATCTCGATGCTCCCCGAGGCCACCGTCGCCGACACGGAATAGCGGGCGTGCTCCTCTACCTCGCGCTGGAAACGGGCGCCGGCCACGCCGGTCGGCGGGGCGAGCGCGACGATGTCGGTCAGCACTTCGGCGCTCTCCTGGTCGAGCCGGGTCACCGCGATCCGGTAGGCGGCCGAGTCGACCGGGCGTACCCGGCCGGCGCCCTGCGTGGCGATCACCCGGTAGGCGAGCAGCCGGGCGCGCCGCGCGTGCACCAGCATGCGGGCCCACCGGCCGCGCAGCTCGCCGGGCAGCTCCGCCCAGGCGTCCCCGACCGCGCCGGGCGCCGCCTGTAGCAGGCGCTCGCAGCGGGCGTAGCGGGCGATGCCGACCCGTTCGAAGGCCAGCACCTCCTGGACCAGCGCCCAGCCCTCGTCCACCGTGCCCAGCACGTCGGCCTCGGTCACCCGCAGGTCGGTGAAGAACACCTCGTTGAGATGGTGCGGGCCGATCATCGTGGGGATCGGGCGCACCTCGATCGCGGGGTCCGACATCGGCACCAGGAAGACCGTGAGCCCCTGCTGCTTACGCTCGCCCTTGGAGGTGCGGGCGAGCAGGAAGCACCACTGGGCCATGGTCGCGTACGAGGTCCAGATCTTCTGGCCGTTGACCAGCCAGCCGGCGTCGTCGCGGACGGCCGCGGTGCGCAGCGAGGCGAGGTCGGAGCCGGCGTCGGGCTCGCTGAACCCCTGGCACCAGATCACCTCGCCGGCCGCGATCGGCGGCAGGTGCCGCGCCTTCTGCTCCTCCGTGCCGTGCCGCATGATCGTCGGCCCGACCCAGTTGACCCCCATGTACTGGGCGCCGCGCGGCTCGTGGTGGGCCCACATCTCCTCGCGCACGGCCGTCTGCTCCCACAGGCTGGCCCCGCGACCACCGAACTCGGGCGGCCAGGCCAGGCAGAGCAGGCCCGAGTCGGCGAGCACCCGGCAGAACCGCTGGGCGACGTCGAGGTCGGCCGGGTCGTGGGTGAACGCGCCGAGATAGTCCGGCGGGACGTGCTCCTCGACCAGATCGCGCAGCGTCCTACGCAGCCGCGCCACGTCCGCGCCCATGTCAAAGTCCATACCCGTCCCAGTCCACAGAGCCGTCCCAGTCCACAGAGCCGTTCCCGTTCGCAGAGCCGTCCCAGTTCGCAGAGCCGTTCCCGTTCGCAGAGCCGTTCCCGTCAGCACAGCCGTCCCGGTTCATGGCGTGGCCATCGTGGGGCTCGCTCGCCGGACGGGGACCATCAGCGGGCGGTCCAGCCGCCGTCGACGACGACCGTCTGCCCGGTCACGAACCGGCCGGCATCGCTGACCAGCCAGAGCACCGCGCCGACGACGTCGTCGGCGGTCCCCTCCGTGGGCAGCGGGGTGTTGCGCCGCAGCCAGGCGCCGCCCTTCTCGTCGTCGAACAGGCCGTCGGTGATCTCGCTGCGGAAGAAGCCGGGCGCGACCGTGTTCACCCTGATCGAGTGCCGGGCCCACTGGACGGCGAGCTCGCTGGTCAGGCCGGACAGCCCCGCCTTGCTGGCCGCGTACGACGCCTGCGGGATCCCCGGGATGCCGACCCGGCCGCTGATCGACGAGATGTGCACGACGGCGCCCCGACCGGCCGCCCGCATGTGGGGGAACGCCAGCTGGCTCAGGCGCAGCGGCGCCACCAGGTTCAGGCCGAGCGTCTGGCGCACGGCCTGCGGCGGCTCGTCCTCGGCCCGGTCGCGGCTGAAGATGTTCCCCGCGACGTTGACCAGGATCTCCGGACCGCCGAGCTTGTCGGCGACCGCCGGGATGACCCCGTCGAGCTGGGCCTCGTCCAGCAGGTCGGCCTCGACCGCCTGGCCGCCGATCTCGTCGGCCAACGCCTCGATCCGCATCCGCCGACGCGCCACGACGGCGACGGACGCGCCCGCCGCGGCCAGCGTCCGGGCGACGGCGACGCCGAGCCCGGAGGACGCCCCGGTCACCACCGCCACCCGGCCCGTGAGGTCGAACAGGCGTAGCGGCGCGCGGGGGTCAGCGCTCATCAGGACACCTCCATGATCGACTCGAGGCGGGCCGGGCCTGAGCCGGGGCAGGAACAGGGCTGGGGCCCGGGAGCAGGGAGCACAGGCCGAGGGACCGGAGGGGCAAGCCGGTGTGCGGCCCGTGCGGTCGTCTAGAGGGCGGTCACGACCCGGCCCGCGCGGTCCTCGGTGATGGTGTCGTGGTCGACCAGCACCCGGCCGTTGACGAGGGTGTAGTCGTAGCCACTGGCCGGCTGGTCGTACCGGGGCGCCCCCAGCGGGAAGTCCGCCACCATCCTCGGTGTCTGCAGGTCGAGGCGCTCGAGGTCGAGGACGTTGACGTCGGCGAACGCGCCGGGGGCGAGCCGGCCGCGGTCGGCCAGGCCGAACAGCTCGGCACCCTCGGAGGTCAGCTTGCGCACCGCCGTGGCCAGGTCGATCCGGCCGGTGTCGCGCACCCAGTGCCGCAGCAGGTAGGTGGGCTGGCCGGCGTCCATCGTGAGCGCGACATGGGCACCGGCGTCCCCGACGCCGACGACGACGTCCGGGTTGGCGAGCATCGCGGCGACCGCGTCGAGGTTCTGGTTGAGCACCGGGTAGTAGAGCAGCCCGAGACCGGCGGTGTCGGCGGTGTAGGCGAGGAAGGCCTCGGCGGGGCTGACTCCGCGCCGGGCGGCCTCGGCGGCCAGGCTGTTCTCCGGCCGCACGTCGTAGCCCGCCGGGCCCGGCGGCAGCAGGTAGAGCTTGGCCGGGTCCTTCGGCGCGAGCGGGCCGGAGAGGTTCGTCGGTGCCGCGGCCTCGGCGACGAGCCGGGCGCGCAGCCCGTCGTCGCCGAGCGCGGCCAGCCGCCGCGGCCAGGGCCTCGCCATCAGCTCGGCCCACGACGGCAGGGTGTCGTACGGGGTGCGCCCGGCCAGTCCGTAGAGGATGCCGCTGCCGCGGGCCGCGGTCTGCGGGCGCAGGTCGGCGCCGCGGGCCCGGGCGGCGGCCACCTCGTCCATCACCCAGGACCACAGGTCCGGGCGACGGTCACTCTGCATGATGGCGAAGGTCAGCGGCCGGCCCGAGTCCCGGCTGACCTGTTCCATCCAGGCGAGCTCAGCCACCGAGTTCGCCCGGGTGGGGCCGTCGCGCTCCCCGATGCGCGGCACGACCTCGATCGTTCCCCGGCCCTGGCGGGCCAGCGCGTCCGCGATCGCGGCGAGCTCCGGCGTGCCGGCGAACGTGCCGGGCACCGGGCGGCCGTCCGGGACGGTGTGCAGGAAGCTGCGGGAGGTGGAGAAGCCGAGCGCGCCGGCCGCGACCGCCTCCCCCACCACCGCCGCCATGGTCGCGATGTCCTCGTCACTGGCGGGCGTCTCCTCGAGACTCCGCTCACCCATGACGTAGTACCGCAGCGCACAGTGGCCGATCATGCCGCCGACGTTCACCCCGAGGGAGAGCCCGCCCAGGGCGCGCAGGTACTCGCCGTAGGACTCCCAGCTCCACCCGAGCCCGTCCATGATCGTGTCCGCGGGGAGGTCCTCGACGGACTCCATCATCTCCGCGAGGTAGCGGTGGGCGTCGGCGCGGACCGGGGCGAAGGTGACCCCGCAGTTGCCGAGCACGACCGTCGTCACGCCGTGCCGGCTCGAGGGGCTTGCCGTGGAGTCCCAGAAAAGCTGGGCGTCGAGGTGGGTGTGGATGTCCACGAACCCCGGGGTGACCACCCGGCCGGCGGCGTCGAGCTCGCGGCGGCCTCGTTCGGCCACGGTACCGACGGTGGTGACGCGGTCGCCGTCGATCGCCACGTCCGCCCGGCGCGGTGCGGCGCCGGTGCCATCCACCACGTCGCCGCCACGGATCACGATGTCATGCATGGCACCCGTCTCTCCGCCACCGGACAGCTGCGCGTACGGACAGCTGTAAGTGAGTGTTCATTTTTTTGTGATCGTAGGATCACGGCTCCGACCGTGTCAAGCGGTCACTGCGGGATCGCGCGCAGGTGCCGGGCCATGGACAGCGGGGTGACGGACAGGACGCCGGAGTCGACGGGCAGGGTGACCCCGGTGATCCAGCGGGCCTCGTCACTGGCGAGGAAGGCGACGGCGCTCGCCACGTCCCACCCGTCGCCCGGGGTGCCGAGCAGACCGGCCTCGTTGCGCAGCGTGTTGACGTAGTCGGTGTCCTGCCCCGGAATCGACTTGACCATCGGCGTGACGATGTGGCCGGGCGCCACGGCGTTGACCCGGATGCCCTGCCGGCCGTGGGCGTAGGCCATCTCGACGGTCATCGCGAGCATGCCGCCCTTGGCCGCCGAGTAGGCGATCGTGCCGTCGCCGCGCAGCGCCGAGATCGACGAGATGTTGACGATCGAGCCTGACCCCTGCGCCGCCATCACCGGCACGGCGTACTTGCAGGCCAGGAAGACCGTGCGCAGGTTGACGCTGAGCGCGAAGTCCCAGTCCTCCTCGGAGAGGTCGACCACGGTGCCGACCTGCGCCCGGCCGATGTTGTTGACCAGGATGTCGACGGTCCCGAACGCCTCGAGCGCCGCGGCCACCATCCGCTCGCAGTCAGCCGCCTTCGTGCAGTCGGCGGCGAACACCTCGGCCTTGCCGCCCTCGGCCTCGATCAGCGCCCGGGTCTCTTCCGCCCGCTCGGCCCACAGGTCGACCAGCAGGACGCTGGCGCCCTCCCGGGCCAGCGCCACGGCGACGGCCTTCCCGGTGCCGACGCCCGGCCCGGGAGTGGAACCCGCTCCCGTGACGATCGCGCTCTTTCCCTCGACCCGCCCCGCAGTCCTGGCCATCGTGGCACTCCCTCGTCATCGCGTCGTCGATCCCCGGATCCGCCGGATCCGTCGATCCAGGGATCCGTGGACACCTGGGCCGGCTGGACCAGGCGGTCATCCGGACCAGGCGGTCAGCAGGGCCGCGCCGGCCTCGTAGCCGCCCACGCTGGTGACCGCGGCGACCTGGGCGCCGGCCACCTGCCGGGCACCGGCCTCGCCGCGAAGCTGGCGGACGGCCTCGGCGACATGCCCGAACGCGGCGTGCAGCCGGCCGCCCGAGAGCTGGCCGCCCCAGGTGTTCAGCGGCAGCTCACCGTCGAGCGCGATGCGCTGGCCGCCCTCGACGAACGCGCCGGCCTCCCCCGGCTCGCAGAAACCCATCGCCTCCAGCCACCAGACGACCTCGATGGTGAACCCGTCGTAGAGCTGCGCCACGTCGACGTCGGCCGGCCGAAGCTGCGTGCGATTCCACATCGCCGCCGCGGTGGCGTAACCGACCCGGCCCATGTCCTCCCACTGCTCCCAGGACGGCCGACCGTCGACCACCCCGGCCATCGCCTCGATGGACACCGGCGCCCGCAGGCCGGCGGCGGTGTCGGCCGCCGAGATCACGATCGCGGTGGCGCCGTCGGCGGGGACGTCACAGTCGTAGAGGCAGATCGGCGTCGAGATCATCCGGGCGGCGAGGTAGTCGTCGAGTGACAGCGGCGTGCGGTAGACCGCGTCCGGGTTGAGCGCCGCATGCGCCCGCTGGGTCACCGGGATCCAGCCGAGCTGCTCGCGGGTGACGCCATACTCGTGCTGGTAGCGGGCGGCGTATGGGGCGATCTGGAGCACTGGCGAGAGTGCGCCGACTGGCAGCAGCCAGGCCAGCGGGCCTTCGGCGACCGGGTTCGTCGAGCCGTAGGCCGGCCGCCCACCCGCGTTGCGGGCCGCACTGCCCTCCTTGACCGTGCGCCAGATGACCACGTGCCGGGCTTCGCCGGTCGCCACCGCCATCGCCGGGCCGTAGAACGGCAGGCACATCCCCTCGACGATGCCCTGGCGCCAGCGGGTGGTCATCCGCAGCGCGTCCTGGATCTCATACAGGTTGCCGTTGGCGTACCCGGGGAGGTTGGCCTTGCCGCCGCCGGGGAACATCGCCAGCCCGTCGATGTCGTCCACGGTCAGGCCCGCGTCGGCGATCGCCGCCAGCACCGCGTCCAGGGTGAGCTGGAACCCGGAACGGTCGATCTGGCGGCCGATCTCCGACTGGCCCACCCCGGAGATCACCGCGCGCCGCTCGAGCAGCTCGGTTCCCATCAGCCGCGCTCCTGTCGCCGCGCCCCCGCCGGCTGCGACACCGGCGCGCGCCTCGGCCGCGGGTCCACCGTGCCCGCGGGAACGCGGGCCACGAAGCTGGGAATGGCCTGGCCGCCGGGTCCAGGCTCGAAGCCGATGTCGACCGTCATGCCGATCACGGCCTCCTGCGGCGGGCAGCCGCGCAGCCGGCCGAAGACCCGAACGCCGGGATGGTCGGGGAACTCGACCAGGACGAGCGCATAGGGCACCTCGAGCCCTGGCATCCAGCGCTGGTGGTTGACCGTCAGGCTGTAGATCCGACCCTCGCCGGTGATCTCCACGGGAGCGACGTCCCGGCTGCGGCAGACCCGGCAGATCCCGTACGGCGGGAAGGACCGGGCCGCACAGGCGGAACAACGCTCCACCAGCAGTCGTCCCTGCCCTGCCGCGGTCCAGAACGCCTCGGTCTCCGCGGTGACGGCGGGCGGTATACCCACGGTCGCGTCCACGTGCCTCCTTCGGCCCGGTGACTGATGCGCGGCGCCACGACCGCCTCAGCCCGAGGCGGCGGCGCCCTCGCGGTCGGCGATGCCGAGCAGCTTGGCGGTGTTACCCCGCAGGACCCTGCGGGTGGTCGTGGCGTCGCAGCCGTCGAGCAGCCGGATGAAGTCGGCCGGCTCGCGCAGCCCCTCGGGATGCGGGTAGTCCGAGCCGAACAGCACCTTGCCCGCGCCGAGGATACCGATCAGCTCCTGGACGTCGTCCTCGGGGAACGGGCACACCCACAGGTGCTCGGCCAGCATCTCACTGGGCTTGGCGGGCAGCCTGCCACCGATCATCGGACCCCGCCGGCCGAGGGCGGCGGCCTTGTCGACGTTCTTGAGCAGGGGCTTGACCCAGCCGCTGCCGTTCTCGATCGTGACGATCCTGATGTCGGGATGCCGGCCGAACAGGTTGTGCAGGGTGAGCGCGGTCAGCGTGTCCACGATCGGCCGCTCGGTGTTGCACAGCGCCCACTGCAGCGGCGACTGCCGGTGCGACGGGTTGGCCGGATCCTCCGACCACAGGCTCCCGTAGGCCAGGTTGTAGCCGCTGTTGGAGACGTGGAACGCCACCGGGATCCCGGCCTCGGCCGCGGTCGCCCAGAAGGGGTCCAGGTCGGGGTGGGCCGGCGAGCGGCCGCCCACCGGTCCGGGGCGCAGGTGCACGATCCGCGCGCCCGCCTCGATCACCCGGTGCAGCTCGGCCAGCGCGTGGTCCAGGTCGAGCAGCGAGAGCAGCGGCACGGCGAAGATCCGGTTGTCGGCGGCGTAGCCCCAGTCCTCCTCCAGCCAGCGGTTGAACGCCCGCAGGCTGGCGTAGGTGAGCTCGACGTCGTCGACCATGTCCTGCTCGACCGACACCCCGAGGGTCGGCAGCATGATGGACGCCTCGACGCCCTGCTCGTCCAGCAGGGCGAGCCGGGCGCGCCGGTCGGTGAACGCCGGGTAGTCCCGGGCGTTGATGACCTCCCGGTGGGTGAAGCCGTCGGCCACCTCGCCGACGAACAGGCCCTGCAGCGCGCCGGGGGCGGAGGCGTAGTCGCCGGGCATGACGCTCATGTAGGTGCGCCGATCCCCGACGAACACCCGGCCCAGACCGTCCGCGCCGCGCTCGACCCGCACCGTCGCGTCCCGGTGGCGGGACTCGATGTGGCGGGAGAAGCAGTCGTCGGGCTCGTAGTAGTGCCCATCGGCGTCGATCAGCGCGTAGTTCACGGCCTGCCACCTCCGACTTATAAATAAGTATTTACTTAGTACGCCGGGGTCCGGACATCGTCAAGACGACGTGGCTCAGGCAACAGCGCCCCCCAGGCCACTCCCGCAGAAGACCTATCCCAACCCCATCCATGAGTGAGTATACACTTACTACCCCTTCGAGCCGGCCCGTCGGATCATGGCCGACCCCGCGATCAGGGCGTTCCCGGCGATCAAGGTGTTCCGCGGAACCGCACGCGCGGAACCGCACGCGCGGAACCGCACGCGCCGATGCCACCCAGCGCCCGCCGCCGATGCCACTGATCGCGAGATGGTGCCGACCGGACGCTTCTGGGGGCACGAAACGGACGCGCGACCCCCAGAAGCGGACAGCGAGAGACCCGCGCCGCTCCCGCCAGCGGCGCTCAGGTGCGCTCAGGTGCGCAGGAGCTGGCCGGGGGCGACGCCGGGGAGCTCCTCGCCGTCGCGGCGGGTGGCCACGCCGTTGACCCAGACGTGCTGGACACCGGTGCTGCGCACCACGAGCCGGTCGGAGTCGCCGGGCTGGTCGGTGACCCGCTCGACCGGCGTCGTCCCGACGGTGGCGGGGTCGAAGGCGACCAGGTCGGCCTGGAAGCCCTCCCGCACCAGGCCGCGCCCGGCGATACGGAACGCCTGGTGCGGATGTCCGGTCAGCCGCCAGACCGCGTCCTCCAGCGTGATCGCCTTGCGTTCCCGTACCCAGTGGCCGAGCAGGTGGGTGCTGTAGCAGGCGTCGCAGAGCTGGGTCGCGTGGGCGCCGGCGTCCGAGAGGCCGAGCAGCGTGCGCCGGTCGGCGAGCAGCTCGGCGATCTCGGCGTCGCCGTCGTTCTCCAGCACGACCCGGAACCGGGTGGCGGTGGTGTCGGTGAGCGCGAGGTCGAGCATCAGGTCGAACGGGGTGGTCCCCCGCTCGCGGGCGAGCCGGTCGAGCGGGACCCCCACGGCGTCGGCGTGGGTGCCGGTCTCCTCGACGTCGACCTTGCCCCACCGGTGCGACCAGGCCTCCAACGTCGTCGGACGGGCCCGGTCCCGCCAGCCGGCATCCCGGTAGAGGGCGGGCCGCTGCTCGCGCGGCAGGGCGAGGACCTCCTTCCACTCGTCCACCTGGGCCAGCGGCACCGGGTCATCCATCGTGATCTGCATGACGATGGGGCGGCAGGCGATCTGCGGGTAGACCTCGCCCGGCAGCGCGGCGCCCCGGCCCACCGTGCGCAGCGCCGAGCCGGGCTTCTCCGCCCGGGTGACCAGCGCCGTCCAGGTCACCGGCACGTTGTGGCGCACGGCGAGGTCGGAGAACGCCTCGACGAACAGCCCCGGCCCGATCGAGACCTGCAGGATGCCCCGACCGGCCTCACCCAGCACCCCGGCGAGCTGGTCGACCTCGGACAGCTCCGCGAACCGGCTGGGCACCGGGCGGCCGAAGGCACCCTGGTGGGCGGGCTGGCGGGAGGTCGAGAACCCGACCGCCCCGGCGTCGAGCGCCTCCCGCAGCAGGGCGCGCATCCGCTCCAGTTCGTCGGCGCTCGCCGGGCGTTCCTCGTTGCCGACGACGAACATCCGCAGCGGGGAGTGGCCGATGAACGCGCCGACGTTGAGCCGCTTGGGCCGGGCGTCGATCGCCGCGAGGTACTGCGGGAACGTCTCGAAGCACCAGTCGATCCCGGCGTCGAGGGCGTCGCGGGCCATGCCTTCGACGTTCTCCAGCAGCCGCACGATGAGATCGCGGTGCTCGGGCCGGGTCGGGGCGACCCCGAAGCCGCAGTTGCCCATGACGACGCTGGTCACCCCGTGCCAGCTGGACGGGGTGAGGTCGCCGTCCCAGAGGATCTGAGCGTCGTAGTGGGTGTGGATGTCGATGAAGCCCGGGGCCAGCACCAGGCCGGCCAGGTCCACCACCTCGGTGGTGGGGTCCGGGGCGAGCGCGCCCGGCCCGGCGACGGCCACGATGCGCCCGTCGGCCACCGCGACCTCGCCCGGACGGGCGGGCGCGCCGGTCCCATCGATCACGGTGGCGTTACGCAGCAGCAGATCCATCAGATCTCCGATCCCTTGCCCGACCAGCCTCTACCGATATCGCCCCATACCAGACTTCCCGCCCCCGCCCCCGCTCCCGCTCCCGTCCGCCGCTCCCGCCCCCGATCCGCGGCGAACAGACAGCCGCCCCCAGGATCGCTACGCTCCGCGGCGAGCGAGAGAGCAAGATCCGGCTACCCAGGTCGCCGTGGGGGGCATATCGGACACGAATACCCCCACAACGACCTACTTGGATCTTCATCTCACTCGACTCCGGAAAAGTTGTTCACGGAACGTGACGCTAGGTGGGTGCGACCACGGCGTCGGGGCCACCGAGGTAGATCCGCTCGACCTCCTGCTCACGGGAGGCGAGCTCGGGCCCGGGCAGCTCGGCCCGGACCACCCCCTCGTTCATGATCAGTGCGCGGTCGACGACACTCGCCGCGAAGTGCAGGTGCTGCTCGACGAGCAGCACCGCCACCGCCGTCGCCTCGGCCACCGCCCGCAGCCGTTCGAGGATGCGCTCACTCACCGCCGGCGCCAGCCCGAACGACAGCTCGTCGATGAGCAGCACCGACGGATGACGTCCCACGGTGCGGGCCAGCGCCAGCATCTGCTGCTCCCCGCCGGAGAGCAGGCCCGCCCGCAGCGGGAGCTTCGGCGTGAGCTCGGGGAACAGGCCGAGGGCCTCGTCCACGTCCGCCTGGGCCAGGCCCAGGTTCTGCCGGACGGTCAGGGACGGGAAGACGCTGCGGCCCTCCAGCACGATGCCCACCGGCCCGCGGCTGCGTCGGTGGGCTGGCCCGGTCAGCGCCCGGCCGTCGACGAGCACCTCGCCGCCATATCCGCCGAGAAAGCCCGCGATGGCCATGAGCGTGGTCGTCTTGCCCGCCCCGTTGCGCCCGAGCAGGCCGACGATCTCGCCCCGGCCGACCGAGAAGGAGACATCGTGGATGACCGCGAGTGAGCCGTAACCGGCGGTCAGCCCGCGCACGTCCAGCGCCGCCGTGGACGCCGTCGTCGTGGGTGCCGACTCCGTGGACGCCGCGAGGGCGTTGCCAGTGGCCATCTCCGGTTCCTCTCCGTCACTCCGTCACTCCGTCACTGCCGGCCGGGTCTGATCGCGCCTCTGATCGGATGACGCCGCCTCAGCCACGCACGGGCTTGCCGAGGATGACCGGCTTGTCGGCCGTCGCCACGACCTTGCCGTCGCGGATCTCGCCCTGGGTGGCCGAGAGGTTCTTCACCCGGGGGATGCCGGGCGAGCCGGCCGAGGTGAAGTCGATCGGGGCGGTCGCGCCGAGGGTGTCCAGCGCCGTCTGCTTGTCCAGCCACTGCCTGATCTTCACGGCGGACAGGCTGTCGACCGCGCCGACCTTGGGCAGCAGGTTCGCCAGCACCTTGACCCCGAGCCAGGCGTTGACCGCCGAGTCGGCGATGGTGTTGGTGATGCCGCCGACCCCCTTGCCGTATTTCGCGGCGTCGCCGATCAGCCCGGACAGCGCCGACTGGCCGTAGGACAGCACCACCAGGTTCGGCTGGTGCAGTCGGGTCACGGTCGCGATGGTCTGCGGGGTCAGCACGACGCTGGGCAGCGCCCAACGCAGTTTTGTCAGTCCGATCTGGTTACAGGTCTGGATGAGCGGCGCGACCTGTGACGGGTTGATCGCGACCACGGCGGTGTCGGCCCTGCTCTGCTTGATCTGCAGGCAGGTCGGCTGGAAGTCGGTCGCGGTCAGACCGAGCTTCACCGAGGTGATCGTGGTGGACCTCGGGTAGTAGGCGGCCGACTGTTTCGCCGACGACTGGGCGATGGCGGTGTCGGCCGAGACGTAGGCGACGCTCTTCGTGCCGGCGGGAAGCATCTGCGGAAGAATCCGATACCCGATCAGCACCGGCTCGATGATGTAGACCCGCGCGGCCTGCAAGGACGCGGTACTGGCTCCCATGCTGGCGAACGAGATGGTGTTCGCGGTGTTCAGCGTCGGGATGAGCGCCGCCTCCTGGGTACCGTCCCCGCCGACCATCATCAGGACCTTGTCCTCGACGAGCAGCTTCTGCGCGCATACGGACGCACCCTGCGGGGTGTTGTGGTCGTCGCAGACGTGGATCTCCAACGGCCGACCCTGGACCCCGCCCGCGGCGTTCACCGCCGCCGCCGCGATCTTCGCGGCCTGCGCCACATACGGCTGGGAGACCTTGTCCGTCTGGATTCCGGTCATCACACCCAGCTTGATGGGCTTGCCCTTCAGACCGTCCGCACCCGCGGCCGCGGACCCGTCGTCGCCCCCGCTGCCGCAGGCCGCGGCCAGCAGGGACACCCCTAACAGGGCCGCCACCAGTCCGCGCACACCCCGAGGGTGGCTCTTCCCACTCATGCCCGTTCCTCCGAAAGCCGCAGTTCCGACACCGCACCAACATCGCCGCGGCTGCCGTCCGCCCGAAGGCGGAACAGCGGCGCGACGCGCACGAGGCCCGAGCGGGATCGCGGCACCACCACGCGCCGCGGGATCGGCTCCTGGAGATCGGAATCCGGGCATCAGGTCCCGGGGACCAGGCCCCGGGGAAACCGGACTCCGAGGGTCAGGAGCCGGCGATGGTGACCGGATCCGCCGGGGTGAAGTTGTAGACGCGGGCGGCGTTCCCCACGGTGATCTTGTGCTGGACGTCGTCGGACAGGTGGCCGAGCCACTTGCTGGCCAGGCGGACCGTGTCCGGCCAGGTCGAGTCCGAGTGCGGGTAGTCGCACTCGAGCATCACGTTGTCCTCACCGATGATGTCCAGCAGGCGGACCCCGGCGGCGTCCTCGATGAAGGTGCCGAAGACGTGGTCACGGAACAGCTGGCGGATGTCGGTGTCCAGGTCGAAGTTCGCCGCGCCCTTCGCCTCACCGCGCTCGTGCGAGGCGTTCATGTCGATGTCGAAGCGCGACGCCCAGAAGCGCTGCTTGTCGACGACCTGCTCGGCCCGCTCCAGGAAGTAGGGAATCCAGCCGATCGATCCCTCGGACAGGGCGATCTTCAGGTTCGGGAACTGGGTGAACTTGCCGCTGAACAGCCAGTCCAGCAGCGTCCCGGCCTGGTTGGCCGCCGCGGAGTAGGCCATGAACGCGAGCGTCGGCATGTCGGCCGAGGTCCGGATCAGGTTCGATGACGAGCCCACGTGCATCGACACGACGTAGCCGGTCTCGTCGCAGGCCCGCAGCAGCGGGTCCCAGTAGTCGGTGTGGATCGAGGGCAGGCCGAGCTTGGTGGGGTTCTCCGAGAACGCGATCGACTTCCCGCCGCGGGCCGCCGTCCGCTCGACCTCGGCCGCCGCCGCCACCGGGTCCCAGAGCGGTATGATCATCATCGGGATGAACCGGCCCGGGAAGGCCTCGTTGAACTCCTCCAGGATGAAGTCGTTCCACGCCTGCACGCAGAGCAGCCCCAGTTCCTTGTCCTTGGCCTCGTGGAAGACCTGCCCGCAGTAACGCGGGAAGGACGGGAACAGGATGGACGACAGCACCCGCCCCTGGTTCATGTCCGCGACCCGGGCCGCCGGGTCGTAGCAGCCCAGGCGCATGTCGGCGTAGGTGATCGGCTCCGGCGAGAACTCCTCGCGCTTCTTGCCGGCCACCGCGTTCAGGCCGGTGGTGACGATCTGCCGGTCCTCGTAGACCCAGTACTCCGAGGCGCCGTCGACCACGATGCGGGGACCGGTGTCCCGCCAGCGCTCGGGAAGCCGCTCCTGCCACAGCCGGGCCGGCTCGATGAGGTGGTCGTCGACCGAGACGAACCAATTGAACGACACGCCGACCTCCAACAGTCCAGCTTCAGCGAGGTGCGCCCACGAGCCCATCGCGAGCCAAGAAAAGCGAACGCTCACATATTATGCGGGATGGACGCCCGTGCGCCAGGGGAGATGGTCGAGGGCGGTCACGGATCGTGGGTCAGGGCCGGCTCCCGGAGTGGATCGTCGGCGGCGGGGTCGGCAGGGTCGGCAGGGTCGGCGGCGGCGTCGGCAGGGTCGGCGGCGGCGTCGGCAGGGTCGGCGGCGGCGTCGGCGTCGGTTTCGAGGCGGCCGAGGTAAGCCGCGCGAACCCGAGGGTCACGCAGCACCTCTGCCGGCGGGCCAGCCGCGATCACCGTGCCGAAGTCGAGCACGATGAGGTGGTCACAGGTCGCGGCGACGACGTCGATGTTGTGTTCGACCAACAGCACCGCCGCCCCCGACTGATCGGCGAGCTGGCGGAACAGCACGCTCGCCGCCCGCCGCTCGGCCCCGTTCAGCCCGGCCGCGGGCTCGTCGAGCAGGACGGCCACCGGCTGCTGGGCGACCAGGCGGGTGATCGCCGCCATCCGGCGCAGGCCCTGCGGCAGGTCGGCGACCGCGGTGTCCAGGTCGTCGGCGAGACCCAGCAGGTCGACCGCGGCCCGCGCGGCCTCGTTCAGCCGGCCGCGGCGGGGAGCGACCAGATCCCGGGCGTAGGCCAGCCGGCCACGGCCGTCGAGCGCGGTCAGAACGTTCTCCCGGACGCTGAGATCGTCGAACAGCTCCAGGTTCTGGAAGGTCCGCCCGAGACCCAACCGGGCCCGCGCGGACGGACCGTACCCGCTGATCGTCCGGCCCCGCAGCTCGACCGTGCCCGCGGCGACCTGGGTGAAGCCGGTGAGCGCGTCGATGAGGCTGGTCTTTCCGGCACCGTTGGGGCCGACCACTCCGACGACCCGACCGGCGGTGAGCTCGAGGGACACGTCGTTGACGGCGACCGCGCTCCCGTAGGCGACCCGCAGGCCGCGGGCCACCAACACGCTCTCCCCCGCGACGAGGCCGGCCACCCGGCGCAGTCCCGAAGCCGCCCCGGGGGCGGGCGCGCCGGCCCCGGCCGCCCCAGGCGCGGGCATCGCGGCGGGGCCCTCCGCCGCGGGCCGGGGGGTCGTTCCCGGACCGTCGGCATCCGGTCGGTCGCGCCGTCGGCCACGCAGCCGGGCGACCTGACGGCCCAGGCGCGCACCAGGACCGGTCGACCGCGCAATGACCCCGCTGGGCGACCTGACCATCACGTCGAGGACGAACAGGCCGGTGGCGATCGGCAGCCAGGCGTCGATCTGCGACCATCGCAGGACCTCGCTGATGAAGTTCGCCACCACGCCGCCCTGGGTGCCGACCGCGGCGAAGATCGCGCCGGCGACGTAGCCGACCCCGCCGACGACGGTGAAGGCCAGCGCGGTGATCGACTGGAAGACGCTGTAGCTGGAGAAGTCCGCGATCTGGTAGCGGAAGGCGGCCAGCGCTCCGGCGAGCCCGGCCAGGCCCGCGGAGACCGCGAAGGCGCCAAGCTTCGCCCCGCTCACCGAGACCCCGACGGCTGCCGCGCCTCGTTCGTTGGCCCGCACCGCCAGGTAGCGTCGGCCGGACTCGCCCCGGCGCAGGTTCAGCACGGCGAGTGCGCACAGCGCGAACACGACGACGCAGAACGCGGCGAACCGGTCGGGATGGGTCGAGGGATCCAGGCTGAGGCCGAACAGCGTCGGGCTGTGCACCGTCAGCCCGTCCACCCCGCCGGTCAGGTGCGGCTCGGCGAGCACCAGGTTCTCCACCGCCAGCGACAGGCCGAGCGTGACGATGGCCAGGTTGACCCCGCGTACCCGTACCGCGGGCGCTCCGATGACCAGGCCCAGCGCGGCCGCGGCGAGGGTGCCGAGCAGCAGGCAGAGAAGGAAGGGAAGGTGCCAGTTGTTACTGAGCCGGGCGGCCACGAACGAGCCGAACCCGGCGAGCGCGCCGCAGGCGACGCTGATCTGGCCGGCGTAGCCGGTGACGACGACGATCGACAGCGCCCACAGCCCGAACAGGGCGCTGTTGGCGGCCGCCGATGACCAGGTCGGGGACAGCGCGAGCGCGACGACGAGGCCGAGCGCGGTCCACAGCACGGCGCGCACCGGCGGGATGCGCCCGCTGCCGGCCCGCGGCAGCCGGGCCACCTGCGCCTCACCGCGGCCGGGCAGCACCGCGCCACCGAGCACCACCGCGACGATGATCAGGGCGAACGGCAGCGAGGCCCGGATGCCGGAGCTGACATCCCAGGTGCGCAGGACCGACTCGAGCACGCCGAGGCCGAGTCCCACGGCCACCGTCGACCAGATGCCGTTGAACCGGCCGATCAGGGCCGCGGCCATCGCCGGGATGACCAGCAGCGTCAGCGCCCCCGGTGACAGGCCGATGACCGGGATGAGCAGGATGCCGGCGAAGGCCGCCACCGCGCCGCCGACCCCCCAGGTGAGCAGGCCGGTGGGATGCGGGGAGATCCCGATCGCGGCCGCGGCGACGGGGTTCTCCCGCAGCGCGGTCGCGTTCAGGCCCAGCCTGGTCCGGGTGAACAGCGCCGTCAGGCCGGCCGCCAGCAGCACCGTGACGATCAGGACGACCAGGGTGTCGTAGGTGATGAACCCGCCGAACAGATCGATCTTCCCCGAGCCGAACAACGGCGGCAGCAGCGTGGTCTCGGTGCCGTACTTCTTCACCACCGCGCTCTGCAGCAGCAGCATGAGCCCGAGTGTCGCGACGACCTTGGCCATGTCGGAGGCGTTGCGCAGCAGCCGCACGACCGCGAGGTAGAACAGCACGCCGAGCGCCGCGCCCGCCAGGACGCCGAACACCATGGCCGGCGCCACCGGCAGGCCGTGCCCGTCACCACCGTCGTGCAGATCCCAGAAGACGTAGCTGCCCACCATGCCGATGGCGCCCTGGGCGAAGTTCAGGATTCCCGACCCGCGGTTGACGGCGACGATGCCGAGCGCGACGAGCGCGTAGGCTCCACCGCCCGACAGGCCGATCAGGGCGAACTGCCACAGCTCGGACACAGGCCTCCTTCCGCTTCCCGCGGGGTACGGCACTCGCGGGAGCGCGCCCAGAGCTGTGAGCGACGGCCGGGAGGGACCGTCGTTCACAGCGACTGGGAACCCGCGAGACGGGACGGGATGTGACGAGAACCACCATAGTGCCAGGTCCCAGGCTTAGCAAGTAAGCGTTCGCATACGTCCATGAGACTGCGCTGGGGGCCATCGCTGGGCGCCCGGCTGACCAGTAGCGAGCGTTCGCTCTCACTGTTAGGGTCACGGAAACCGGCGAGCGTCCCAGGGAGGCGACGTGAGCGACCAGCTGATGTATCGGCGGACGTTCTACATCGACGGCGCGTGGGTCGAACCGGCCGGCACGGTGGAGTTACCGGTCATCTCACCCTCGACCGAGCAACAGGTCGGAGCGGTCCCGGTGGCCACCACCGCGGACATCGACCGGGCCGTGGCCGCCGCCCGCACCGCGTTCGACGACGGCCCGTGGCCGCGGCTGGGCGTCGGCGAGCGGGCCGACATCCTGCACCGCGCGGCCGCCGCGCTGCGCAAGGTCGAGCAGGACATCGCCGGCGTCACCGTCGACGAGATGGGCGTTGCCAGCAGCCAGGCCAGACCCGCCCAGACGGCCCTGGTGGCCCCGGTCTTCGACTACTACGCCGAGCTGATCCGCACGTACGCGTTCGAGCGGCTGGTCCGCTCCGGTGCCGCCGGGGCCCTGGTGACCCAGGAGCCGGTCGGCGTCGTCGCCGCGATCGTCCCGTGGAACGCGCCGGTGACGCTCGCCGCCTGGAAGATCGCCCCGGCGCTGGCCGCCGGATGCACCGTCGTACTCAAACCACCGCCCGAGGCCCCGCTGAGCAACTACCTGCTCGCCGAGGCACTGGCCGAGGCGGGCGTTCCGGCCGGGGTGATCAACCTCGTCCCCGGCGGTCGCGAGGTCGGCGAGCACCTGGTCACCCATCCTGGCACCGACAAGGTCGCCTTCACCGGATCGACCGCGGCCGGCAAGAAGATCATGAGCCTGTGTGGGGACCAGGTGAAGCGGGTCTCCCTCGAGCTCGGCGGCAAGTCCGCCTCGGTCCTGCTCGACGACGTCGACCTCGCCGTGGCCATCCCCGCCGTCGTCCGGGGCGGGATGCACCTGTCCGGCCAGGTCTGCGGCGCGAACACCCGGATCCTGGTGGCCCGCGCCCACTACGCCGAGGCGCTCGCGGCGGCCGGCGACGTGGCGCGGGCGGTACCGTACGGCGATCCGCACGACCCGACGACCGTGGTCGGCCCGCTGGTCGCCGAGCGCCAACGGGCCCGGGTGGAGGACTTCATCCACGGCGCCGTCGTCGACGGGGCGCGGATCGTGGCCGGCGGCGCCCGGCCCGCGCATCTGCCCCGGGGCTGGTACGTGCCGCCGACGATCCTCGGCGATGTCGACAACGGCATGCGCGTCGCCCGCGAGGAGATCTTCGGGCCGGTGCTGAGCTTCATCCCCTACGACAGCGACGCCGAGGCCGTGCGGATCGCGAACGACTCGCGGTACGGCCTGTCCGGCGGGGTGTGGAGCGCCGACCCGGCGCGCGCCCTCGCCCTCGCCCGGCAGATCCGCACCGGCAGCGTCTCGGTGAACGGCGCCAACATCCCGTTCCCGCTGGTGCCCTTCGGTGGGTTCGGGGAGTCGGGCCTTGGCCGGGAGCTCGGCCCCGAGGGGCTGGCCCAGTTCCTGGAGCCCCGCAGCATCGGCCTTCCGGGCGCGCTCCTGGACGGGCCCGCTGCCCTGCCTCTGGCCGACCAGGCGAAGGAGACCCGGTGACGACGACCGCGGCCACCCTCGACCTGCCGGTGCTGCCGTTCCCGCAGCCGCGGCGGATGCTGATCGGCGGCGAGTGGGTGCCGGCCGCGGACGGGCGGACCTTTCCCAGCATCAACCCGTCCACCGGCGAGGTGATCGCACAGGTGGCCGAGGGCAGCTCCGTGGACGCCGACCGCGCGGTGGCGGCGGCCCGCGCGGCCTTCGAGTCCGGCCCGTGGCCGCGGATGCTGCCGCGGCACCGCCAGGACCTGCTGCTGGCCGTCGCCGACCAGCTCGACGAGCACCAGGACGAGCTGCGCCTGCTCGAGACGCTCGACATGGGCTACCCGATCGGCAAGCCGCGCAGGAGCCCCCGCAGGTCGACCTGGGAGGCCAGTGTCCTGCGCTACTACGCGGGCCTGGCCACGAAGATCCACGGCGAGACGATCCCGAACTCGATCCCCGGGGAGATCTTCTCCTACACGGTGCGGGAACCGGTCGGTGTGGTCGCGGCGATCGTCCCGTGGAACCGGCCGATCAGCAACGCGATCTGGAAGATCGCCCCCGTGCTCGCCACCGGCTGCACGATGGTGCTCAAGCCGGCCGAGGAGGCGAGCCTCACCGCCATCCGCATCGGCGAGCTGCTGCTGGAGGCCGGCGTTCCAGCCGGCGTCGTGAACATCGTGACCGGCTTCGGGGAGACGGTCGGCGCGGCGCTCACCGAGCACGACGGCGTCGACAAGGTCGCCTTCACCGGGTCGACCGCGGTCGGCAAGCACATCGTGCGGGCGTCCGCCGGCAACCTCAAGCGGGTCACCCTGGAACTCGGCGGCAAGTCGCCGGACGTCGTGTTCGCCGACGCCGACCTGGACAAGGCCGTTCCCGGCGCCGCGATGGCCGTGTTCAGCAACTCCGGCCAGATCTGCTGTGCCGGCACCCGCATCTACGTGGAGCGGCCGATCTACGACGAGTTCGTCGAGCGTCTTTCCGCCTTCGCGCGCGGCCTCAAGGTCGGCAACAGCCTGGACCCGACCACCACGATCGGCCCGGTGGTCTCCGCCGAGCAGCTCGAACGGGTCACCGGGTACTGCGACCTGGGCCGCGAGGAGGGCGCCCGGACCACCGCCGGCGGGCGCCGGCTCACCGACGGCGAGCTGGCCAAGGGCTATTTCGTCGAGCCCACCGTGCTCGCCGATGTGCGGGACGAGATGCGCGTCGCCCGGGAGGAGATCTTCGGCCCGGTGGCCACCGTGCTGCCCTTCGACTCGTTCGACGAGGTGACGGCGCGCGCCAACGACAGCGAGTTCGGCCTCTCCGGCGGCCTGTGGACCCGCGACGTCGGCCGGGCGCACCGGCTGGCGGCACGGATGCGCGCCGGCACCGTATGGGTGAACTCCTTCCTGCTCATGGACCCGGCCGTGCCGTTCGGCGGCTACAAGTCCAGCGGCTGGGGCCGGGAGATGGGCGAGGAGTCCCTCAGCGGCTACCTCAACGTCAAGTCGATCTGGATCAACACCGCCTGACGGACCCGTCGGCCTGGGCCGCACCGCACGCTGACCGGTACCGCACGCTGACCGGAGAGGACCTGGAGCGATGCCCCCCTCACCCGCCCATCCGTCCCCAGCCCCGTCCCCCGTTCCGGACCCCTCGCCGGACCCGGGTCCGGCATCCGGCCCGATCGCTGCCGCGGGTACGTGCCCGCATCCGGCGTCAGCGTCGGTACCGGCGGCGGCACCGATGCCCGACGCGTGGATCAGCGGCGACTTCGACCATCTCTCCCCGCGGCTGGCCCCCGTCCTGCACGAGACGCTGGCCCGGATGCGCTCGGTCTGCCCGGTGGCGCACAGCGGGCAGCACGGCGGGTTCTGGGTCGTCTCCCGGTACTCCGACGTGCTGCGCGTAGCCCAGGACTGGGAGACGTTCACCTCGACGCAGGGGCTCAACATCCCGCCGACCCGCTCGCACATCCGCAACATCCCGGTCGAGGTCGACCCGCCCGAGCAGCGTGTCTACAAACGTCTGATCAACACGCACTTCACGCCGCAGGCGATCGCCGGCTGGCAGCCACTCGTGCGCGCGCAGGTCACCCGTCTCATCGACGCCTTCCTCGAACGCGGGTCCTGCGAGTTCATGAACGACTTCGCCCGGCCGCTGCCGAGCCTGACGTTCTTCGAGCTCGCCCTCGCCGCGCCCGTCGAGGATCTCGACGAGGTGGCCCGGCTGGCCTCGACGTCGTCGATCCCCAATGATCCCGAGGCCGGGGCGGCCTGGGCCGGCCTCGCCGCGTGGATCACGGACTTCGTGGCCCGCCGCCGCGGCCAGCCGCCGCGCGGGGACGTCGTCGACGCCGTGCTCACCTCCACCTTCGAGGGTCGTCCCCTCACCGAGCAGGAGATCATCGGCATCGTCCAGCTACTCATCCTCGGCGGGCTGGAGACCACCGCCGGCGCCCTGGGCCTGATCATGCACCGGTTCTGCCGGTCCCCCGAGATCCCGGCGCGGCTGCGGGCCCGCCCCGACCTGATCCCGAAGGCGGTCGAGGAACTGTTACGGCTCGACAGCCCGTTCATCGCCATCGGCCGCACCGCGACCCGGGACGTCGAACTCGGCGGCAACCAGATCCGCGCGGGCGACAAGGTCCTGCTCTACTGGGCCTCCGCCGGGCGCGACGAGCAGGAGTTCGACGCACCGGACGACTTCGACCCCGAGCGGGCGAAGAACCGGCACCTCGCCTTCGGGGCCGGGCCGCACCGCTGCATCGGATCCAACGTCGCGCGGCAGAACATGCGGATCGCACTGGAGGAACTCGTCCGCCGGCTCGACGATGTCCGCCTCGCCGACGACGCTGACATCCACTTCCACAACACCCTCACCCGCGCCCCTCGCACCCTGCCCATCACGTTCACCCCGGCGCGGGACTGACGGATCCGGCGCCGCCCTTCTCGACGACCCGCCCTTCTAACTAACGGCCCGCCCCACCGACGACCCGCCCCACCGACGACGCGCGTCCCCGACGGTTCCCTATCCGGGCGGCGTTCTTCCACCAGCGCGGCCGTCACGCATCGGCACGACGCCGTTTGTCGTTTTTGTCGGTTCTCTGCGTGGGAAACGGTGACCGTGGTCGTACCTACCGGTTTCGTGTCCGATTTGCCCCACCAGAAGGACCACGCGTCCGCCGCAGTCCCCGGGACCCCGGCGGACGTCCCCTGATCCGTCACCGAGAGCGCCGACCATCACCCCACACATCCGAGAGGGCGCGTTCGGTCACGGCCCGGATGACGGGCGGGTCAGTCAGGCAGCAGGAGCCACCTGACAAAGTCCTACTCGGCGGCGGCCGATGGTGGGACGATGACGATCCGGGTGCCGTCGGCGGCCCGGAGCCGGTCGATGCCGTCGTTGACCTCGTCGAGGGTGATCCGTCGCGAGACCATCGAGCGCAGGTCCAGCTGGCCGGCCTCCGCCAGGCGCAGGAAGCGCGGGAAGTCGCGCAGGATCTGCGAACCGCCGACCGGCGAGCCCACCAGGCGCTTGCCCGAGAAGACCGCGGGGATCGCCGGCAGGGTGATGGTGTCGCCCACCGCGGGCATGCCGACCAGCGTGACCGTGCCCTCCGGCCGGGTCATCGCGAACGCCTGGGCCATCAGCTTCGGCTGCCCGACGGCCTCGAAGCCGTAGTCCACGCCGCGCCCGGCGCTCAGCGCGCGCACCTGCTCGAGCGGGTCGCCCTGCGCCGGGTCGATCTCGTGGGTGGCGCCCGCCGCGCGGGCGGACTCGCGTCGGGCCGCCGACAGGTCGATAGCGATGATCGTGGACGCGCCGGCGATGCGCGCACCCTGGATGACGGACTGTCCGACCCCACCGCAGCCGATCACCGCCACGCTCGAGCCAGGGGTGACGCCGGCCGTGTTGAGTGCCGCCCCGACCCCGGTGGTCACCCCGCAGCCAAGCAGGGCGAGCTCCTCGTCGGGCAGGTCGGTCTCCACCGCCACCACCGTCGCCTCATCGACGACCATCAGTTCGGCGAACGACCCGCAGCCGCAGACCGCCGTCGCCAGGCGGCCGTCGCCGAGCTGGAAGCGGCCGGCGGCCAGGATGGCGGGGCCCCGCTCGCAGTGGTTGGACATCCCGTTGGTGCACCACCAGCAGGCGCCGCAGGCCGGTGAGACCGAGGCGAGCACCCGCTGTCCGACCCGGACCCGGCGTACTTCGGCGCCGACCTCCACGGCCTCACCGCAGGCCTCGTGGCCCGGCACGGTCGGCAGCGGCAGCGGGGAGTGCCCCTCGATGACGTTGAGGTCCGTGTGGCAGATGCCGCTGGCGGCGACGCGCACGAGCACATCCCGCGGCCCGAGCGGGGGAACCTCGAGGTCTTCCAGGACGAGCGGCTTGCCAGGCTCATAGGCGACGGCGACCTTCATCTGCGGGCCTCTCTGCGGGTGTTTCGCTCCGTGCACGTCGTATGCGGGTAGGTCGTATGCGGACAGGTCTCGGCGAGACTAGCTCAGTGATCGCTCACTTCTCAAGAGATGCCTGGATCCCGGCACGGTCCACCCGCGCCCGACCGACCGACCGCGGCCGCACCTCGCCGACGGTGGCGCGACGCGGTACGCAGGCCCGTCCGTCGCGGTCTGCCACACGCGGGCTGCTCGCCCCCCGTTGAAAGTAGGTAATTACTCCGCTGGTGTTAGAATGAGCCCTCGCCGGTGGTGCCGGCGTCGACCCAGCCGGGGCGCGCCGATCGACCGGAGCGCCGACCGTGCAGGTCGACCAAGCAGATCGTGAGGATCTCGTGGGATCACTGGATGGCCGCACAGCGATCATCACCGGTGCGAGCCGCGGCATCGGTCAGCACATCGCCGAGCTGTTCGCGGCCGAGGGCGCGACGGTCGCTCTCGTCGCGCGGACCCTGACCGCCGGCACCTCACGGCTGCCCGGCTCGATCGCGGAGGTGGTGGAGCGGATCCACGCCAAGGGCGGCCAGGCCGTCGGAGTGCAGGCCGACCTCACCGTGCCGGACGAGGTCGAGACCATCGTCTCCCGGGTGGAGGCCGAGGTCGGGCCGATCGACACCCTGGTCAACAACGCGGGCGTCAACTTCTACGGACCGGCGCTGGAGGTCACCCCCCGGCGCTACGGGTTGATGTTCCAGATGATGGTGCACACTCCGTTCCGGCTCTGCCAGCTGGTGACGCCCGGGATGGTCGAGCGCGGCCGCGGCTGGATCCTCAACATCACCTCGAAACAGGCGCGGCATCCACTGGGACCGCCCTACCCGGAGTGGTCGCGTGACGGCTGCGTACCCTATGGCATGTGCAAGTCCGCCATCGACCGGCTCAGCACTGGCCTCGCGGCCGAGCTTGAGGGCACCGGAGTGAGCGTCAACGCACTTGGTACCGCGGGCCTGGTCATGACGCCGGGCGTCGCCGTGGTCTCCCCGCATACTCCCGACAGCGCCCCGGTGGAGCCCGACGACGCGATGGCGCAGGCAGCCCTCGTGCTGTGCGGTGGCCAGCCCGGCAGCATCACCGGGCGGATCGCCTACAGCATGGAGCTGCTGGGCCGGCCCTTCCCGGACGGGCCCTGGGCGCTGTCCGCCACGTTCTGAGCTCGCCGCCCGCGGCTCCCCCGCGGCCGAGAACCGGCGCGATGCCAGGCGGCTCCCGTCCACAACCAGGACACGACGACCAAGACACGACGACCGTGACACCACCGAGAGAGGGGCAAGCACGTGAAGGCCTTAGTCGACCCGGACCTCTGTCAGGGGCACGCCCGGTGCTGGGAGATCTGCCCAGAGGTCTTCTCGCTCGATGACGAGGGGCACGGGTTCGTGGCTGTCCCGGACGTCGAGCCGGGACACGAAGAAAAGGTCAAGGAAGCCGCCGACAACTGCCCCGAACGCGCCATCGTCCTCGCCTGAGAACGGAAAGCCCCTGCCGTTTCGAGCTTGACGTCAAGATCCGGAGAAGGTGGCTAGCGTACACTCACTTAGGCTGCGGACCATGGTGGCCTGGAGGATCGATGACAGAGCACGTGGTTCGTTCTTCCGCATCCGAGCCCCCGCCCCGGCAACGCCGGCTCACCGCCGAGGCGCGTAAGACCTCCATCCTGGCGGCCGCCCGGCAGGCGTTCATTGAGAATGGCGATGTGGCCGGCACGACAATCAAACAGATCGCCGAACACGGCGGGATCAGCGAAGGAGTGATCTACCGCCACTTCGAGAGCAAGGACCAGCTGTTCTACGAGGCCATCGTCGAACCGTTGCGGCAGGCGGTGGACGACCTGGTCGCCGCGACCAAGGTCGTGGATCTCGATGAACCGCTCACTCCCGAGCGCCAGCTACAGACGTTGAAGGGCCTGTACCGCCAGCTCATCTCGACGCTGGAGGAGATCCTCCCCCTGCTGGGCCTCGTGCTCTTCGGCGACCCCCGGGTCGCGCGCCGGTTCTACCGCTCGCACTTCACGGTGGCGATGGACCGTCTCGCCGAGGCCTGGCGCGAGGTGGAGGATCGCTACGGATTCGAGTTCGAGTCGCCGGACGTCTCCGCCCGCGCCGTGATGGGCACGGCTCTGATCATGGCGCTGGAAAGCCGGCACAACGACCTTTTCAACCGGGACCGCGCCGTCACGCTGGTCAGCGAGGGCACTGTGAAGGGGTTTTTTCCCACTATCGAACCGACCCGCCGACGGCGGTGACCGGAGCCGGCCGGCTGGCGGGCCGATCGGCCCGCCGTTCAGGTTATGGAAAGATTCATCACCCCGGCCGCCAGGTCCACCCGCCGCCGCATTAGCCAGCGGATCTGTCCGTACGCTGATTTTCCGGGCAGATCAGTTTCCGGGCAGATCAGACCGCTCAACCCACCCAGATGGTCTTCTGGTTACAGAACTCCCGGATGCCGATCGCGCTGAGCTCGCGGCCGTAACCCGAGCGGCGCACGCCACCGAACGGCAACTGCGGGTGAGAGGCCGTCATGCCGTTGAGAAAGACGGCGCCGGCGACCAGCTCGTCGGCGAAACGCTCCTGCTCGTCCGGGTCGGTGGTCCAGGCGTTCGAGCCGAGACCGAAGGAGGTGGCGTTGGCGACCGCCAGGGCGGCGTCGAGGTCGGGCACCCGGTAGAGCGTGGCGAGCGGGCCGAACGCCTCCTCGAGATGCAGCCGCATGGCGGGGGTCACGTCCGCCACGGCCGTCGGCGGGAAGAACCAGCCAGGGCCGTCCGGAGACGTCCCGCCGCAGAGCACGGTGGCGCCCTTGGCGACCGCGTCGGCGAGCAGTTCCTCCAGGTCGACGCGCCCCTGCTCGGTGGCGATCGGCCCGATGTCGGTGCCCTCGACCATCGGATCGCCGACCGTCAACGCCGCCAGCCGCTCGGTGAACAGCCGGGTGAACTCGTCGTACACGTCCTCGTGGATGATGAAACGCTTGGCGGCGATGCAGGACTGGCCGTTGTTCTGGCATCGGGCCGTCACCGCCACCGCGGCAGCCCGCTCCAGGTCGGCGGACGGCATGACGACGAACGGGTCACTGCCGCCGAGCTCCAGCACCGTCTTCTTGATCTCGTCGCCGCAGATCGACGCGACCGACTGGCCGGCCGGTTCGCTGCCGGTGACGGTGGCGGCGGCGACCCGCGGGTCACGCAGCACCGACTCCACCTGGCCCGCGCTGATCAGCAGAGTCTGGAAGGCACCGGCCGGGAACCCGGCCCGCAGAAACAGATCCTCCAGGTAGAGCGCGCACTGCGGCACGTTCGAGGCATGCTTGAGCAGGCCGACGTTGCCCGCCATCAGCGCGGGCGCCGCGAACCGCATCACCTGCCACAACGGGAAGTTCCACGGCATCACGGCGAGTACGGCGCCGATCGGCTGATAACGGACCAACGCCCGGCTCGCGCCAACGTCGGACGGCTCGGCGATCGGCTCGTCGGCGAGGAACCCCGCCGCCCGATCGGCGTAGAAGCGCATCCCCGCGGCGCACTTGGCCGCCTCGGCCTGCGCGGAGGCAAGGGTCTTGCCCATCTCGGAGGTCATCGTCACCGCGATGTCGCGCCGTTCGGCATCGAGCAGGTCCGCCGCCGCGCGCATCAGCGCGGCCCGCTCGGCGAACGTGGTGCGCCGCCAGGTCGAGAACGTCGCCGCCGCGCGGGCGAGCCGGCGCTCGATCTCCTCGGCGGACAGCGGGTCGAAGCTCTTCAGGACGGCCCCGGTCGCCGGGTTGACGCTTGCGATCGCCATGTCAGAGCAGCTCCAGGATCGTGGCGTTGGCCTGGCCGCCACCCTCGCACATGGTCTGCAGTCCGTAGCGGATCCCGTGGTCGCGCATGTGGTAGATCATCGTCGTCATCAGCCGGGTACCGGAGCCGCCGAGCGGATGGCCGAGCGCGATCGCGCCCCCGTTGGGGTTCATCGCCTTCGGATCGGCGCCGATGTCGGCCAGCCAGGCGAGCGGGACCGAGGCGAATGCCTCGTTGACCTCGAACACGCCGATCTCGTCGAGCCGCAGCCCGGACCTCGCCAGCGCCTTCTGGGTCGCCGGGATCGGCGCCGTCAGCATGATCACCGGGTCGGTCCCGGCGACCGTCGCCGTGTGCACCCGGGCCAGCGGGGTCAGCCCCAGCTCCGCGGCCTTCTCACTGGTCGTCAGCAGCAGCGCGGACGAACCGTCGGAGATCTGGGAGGAGTTCGCCGCGGTGATCACTCCCCCGTCCTCCACCGAGCGGAACACCGTCCTGAGCCCCGCCAGGCCCTCCACCGTGCCCCCGCGGCGGATGCCCTCGTCCCGGCTCACCACCGTGCCGTCGGCCAGGGTGACCGGCGCGATCTGCGCGTCGAACTGCCCGGAATCCTGCGCCGCGGCCGCCTTCTCGTGCGAGGCGACCGCGAACTCGTCCAGGCGGGTCCGCGACAGCCCCCACCTCTGCGCGATCATCTCGGCGCCGACGCCCTGGTTGGGGAACACGCCGTCATAGCGGGCCAGGTAGCGCTCGCCGAACGGCACCTTGTCCTGCAGGGACGATCCCATCGGCACCCGGGACATCGACTCGACACCACCGGCGATGACCACATCGTAGTGCCCGGCGATGAGCCCCGCGGCGGCGAAGTGCACCGACTGCTGGGAGGATCCGCACTGCCGGTCGATGGTCACACCGGCGACGGTCTCGGGAAAGCCGGCGCCGAGCGCGGCGTTGCGGCCGATGTCGAACGTCTGCTCGCCCACCTGCCCGACGCAGCCCCACACCACGTCCTCCACCAGCGCCGGGTCCACCCCGGCGCGCTCGACGAGGCGGCTCAGCACATGGGCCGACAGGTCCGTCGGGTGCACGCCCGACAGGCCGCCGTTACGCTTGCCGACCGGCGTCCGGACAGCTTCCACGATCACCGCGTCACGCATGAGAGGCGCTCCTGGTCTGGATACGGATTCGTCTGTGGGTCGTGGCCCTGCCACGACATCGCGGTCGAGGCCACCCGCGCAGACCGCCTGGCGGACAGGGCGTGTCCGCCCCGTTCAGCATGGCCGCCATACATAAGTAAACGTACACTCTCTTGCGCCGACCGGCCATCCGTCCGAGAGCAGAAGCCACCACCCCCACCGCACCCGCCCACCCGGACCCGCCGACTCGCCAGCCCCCGCCCCCTCGCCCCCCGCCCCACCAACCCGCCACCCACCGACCCGCCCACTCGCTCGCCACCCACTCCCGGCGCACTCATCACCGGACCCCGGCTGTCACCCATCGCAAACACCGCGACTTGCCCGATTTGTCCGCCCGTGTGGGATGGACGGAGAAGCATGTTCGCTCTACAGGGTTGCGGAGGTCGTTTTATACCGATTCGTCACTGTAGAAGGAACACGGACCGGCCGGCTACCGGACACATCCCGGCCATTTACCCCTCCCGTCGGACACCAGGCCGGCGCCAGGCCCCGAAGATCGTCACCCACAGCACTCGGAGCCACTTCGCGTCAACATGCTCCTACGGGGAGTCACGAAGGCGCGTTGCCGATCCGGAAGATAGACAGGCGCGGCAGATATGGGCGCGCCAGCCAGTTGAAGACTGGCGGGGAGACAGACCAACGGCGACGGCGGCTAGGAACGGGCCTTCGGGCTCGCAGTCGCGAGGACGCCGGCGGCGGCCAGGGCGGCGAGCCGCTTGGCGTCGAAACCGACGGCGGTCAGCACCTGCGCTGTGTGCTCCCCCAGGCCGGGGATCGCGCGGGGCGCCTCGGCGACCGGAAGCGGCCCGAACCGCAGTGGGAAACCGGGCTGGTCGAGGCGGCCGCGGGCACCCCAGTCGAACGAGGCAACCGCCCCGAGTTGTCGGGTGACCGGGTCGTCGACGAGGCCCGCCACGAAGCCGCTGCGGTCGGTCTCGCGCACCGGCTCGACCGGCACGTCGGCGGCGCGCAGCCGGGCCACCCAGACCGCGGCCGGCTCGGCCCGGAACGCGTCGGCCAGCAGGATCTCGGCCGCCTGCGGCGTGCCGGCCGGGTCGGTCCGCAGCGGCGGAGGATCCCCCGGCAGGCCGGCCACCGGCACCGCCTCGCGCAGCCGCGTCCAGCTCGCGGTATCGGGAACGGCCAGCGCGAACCAGGCGTCATCGCCGGCCTGGTAGATCCGGTACGCCGCGCCATAGCCGGTCTGCTCGGCGTCCAGCACCGGACCGGCCACCACCGTGCCGTCAGCCACGAAGGCCCCGGACTTCAGCATCAGGGCGGCACCCAGCAGCGACGCGGTGACCGACTGGCCCGGGCCTGCACCCCCTCCTGCGCTTGGGCCGGCGCCTGCGGCAAACGTGGCCGCGCCCGTCGCGGGGACGGCCGCACGGCGGCGGGCGTACAGGCCGGCAAGCACGGCACAGGCCGACAGCCAGCCGCTGGTGACGTCGATCGCCCCCCACACCAGGAAGGTGGGCGGACGCCCGGCACCGCCCTGGGCGGCCTCGACGCCGGACAACGCCTGCATCAGATGGTCATTGGCGGCCAGTCGGGCCCGGGGGCCGGACGCGCCGAAGCCGCTGGCGTGGCTGTACACGACCGAGGGGTTCGCCGCGCGCACGGTGGCCTCGCCGTACCCGAGCCGTTCGGCCAGTCCCACCCGCGAGTTGTGATGGACGACGTCGCTCCAGCGGAACAGCCCATTCAGCACCTCCGCCACGTCGGGGGCCTTCAGGTCCAGCGCGACGGCCCGCTTGCCGCGCTGTCCGGCGGCGAACATCGGCTCCATGTAGCGGTGCACGTCACCGGTGAGCGGCTCGACCTTGACGACATCGGCGCCCAGTTCCGCCAGGATCTGGGTGGTGATCGGCCCGGCCAGGTAGGCGGACAGGTCGAGTACCCGGACGCCCGCGAGCAGCCGACCGTCACGGGCCCACCCGGCCGAGGGCGACGCCGACCCGTCGACGGCCCCGGACCCGGACGACGGCGCACCCTCGACGGACCCAGACCCGGCCGTGGACACCGACGACGATGCGCTGTCGGCAAGCCCGAACGCGGACGATACCGAGCTGTCGTCCGGGCCGGCCCCAGGCGCGACGGCGGACGTGACGGCAGGGGCGATGGCAGACGCGGGGGCGGGGGCGACGAGTCCGACTCGGCCAAGCGCGGTGACCTGGCCGTGGCGTGGGTCGTCGAAGGTGGAGCTCAGCCCGATCTCGCGGACGTGCTCGTCGCGCAGGGCCTCTCCGGGGCGCAGCACCGGCTCGCAGCGGAAGGCGGCCCCGGCGAGGTCCTCGAGCCAGAAGGAGCGGTCCCGGGTGGCGAACGTCGCGGCCCACCGCTGCCCCCGCTCGGCCATGGTGCCGCTGACCAGGTCGTCGTTGTAGCCCTTCTCGCTGGGCGGCTCGTGCATGTGCTCGAGGAACGCCTCGTAGGCGCCCTTGGCGCCGAACCAGAGCTGCAGGTACTCGCCGTCGGCGCACCGGTAGGCAAGGCTTTCCGACGGCCCCTGCTCCGTCCAGAGCAGAGTGGTCGACGGGGACGGGTGCTCCACCCGTCCGATGATCATCGGGAGGATCGCGCGCAGGCCGTCGGCGAGGGAGGTCTCCGCCCAGCCGCCGCGCCCGGTCGACTCCCGCTCGTAGAGGCCGGCGAGCGCGCCGACGGTGGCGGCGAGCCCGGCGCCCGCGGCGGCGACGGTGAGGTCGGCGAACGTCGGGCCGGACCGGTGGCCACGGATCTGGGTGAGCAGGCCGGTTCGGGCACCGAGAAGCAGTTCCAGGTCGCCTACGGGGCCCCGCGCGTCCCGGCTCGGCCGGATCCGCACCGCGACCAGACGCGGGTTGTCCCGCAGCAGATCGGGCGCGCCGAGGCCGCGCCGCTCGAGGGTCTCCTCCGGCCCCGCCAAGAACACGACATCCGCCGAGCGGGCGAGTTCGGCGACGGTTGCCGGACCGTCCGCGCCGAACTCGTCGACCGCGACGATCTCCTTGCCCCGCTGCCAGACCGTGTCGAAGGCGATCCCGGCGTCCAGAGTGGAGCGCCGGGCCGACTGCACACGGCACACCCGCGCGCCGAAGTCGCGCAGCAGCGCGCCGGGCAGACCCGCGGCGAGCCCGGCGCCGACCGCACTGATCCCGAAGGCGACCTCGACGACCCGCAGACCGGCCAGTGGAGCCGACGAGCCGCCGCCGGATGCCGCCTCGCGGCCCGGGCCGCTCACACGCTCGGGCTGGGCAGCACCGCGCCGACCCGCGGGCCGGGGGTGAAGGTGATCGGAACCGACAGCGGCGCCCGGTTGAAGGTGGACAGGAAATCGACCTGCGCGTCTGGCTGCAGCTCGAGGTCCTCGAGGCGGCGCAGGACCTCCTCGATCGCGATCCGCAGGTTCATCCGGGCCAGGTTGGAGCCGGCGCAGCGGTGCGGACCAGCGCCGAAGGCGATGTGCCGGTTGCGGACCCGCTCGGCGTCGAACGTCTCCGGGTCGTCGAACTCGTCCGCGTCCCGGTTGGCGCCGGCCCAGTAGACCATCACCTGCTCGCCGGCCTTGATCTGGTGACCGGCGACCTCGGCGTCGTGCCGGGCGGTGCGGCCGATGCAGATGAACGACCCGTCCATCCGCAGGAGTTCCTCGACCGCGTTCGGGATGAGCTCGGGGCGCTTGCGCAGCGCCGCGGGGATCTCCGGGTGGGCGCAGAACCGCTGCATCGCCATCCCGAGGACGCCGGCGGTGGTCTCCAGTCCGCCGAGGATCAGCAGGTGGATCGTGCCGATCGCCTCCTCGATGGTGATCGGGCGGCCATCGATCTCGGCGTCGAGGATGGCGTCGACGACGTCGCCGCGCGGGCCGGTCTCCCGCCGCTTCTCGACGAAGCCCGCGATCCAGACGGCGAGCTGCATGATGTAGTCCTGATAGTCGGGCAGGTGGGTCTGCGAGGCCATCGTGGCCCACTCGTTGACCTGCTCCAAGTCCTCGGCGGGCGCGTGCAGGGCCAGGTCGAAGAAGGCCAGGCCCGGCAGCGGACGGGCGAAGTCCGCCATGAAGTCGCACTCGCCGCGCTCGATGAAACCGTCGATGAGCTGGTTGACCAGGACGCGGGTCTCATCCTCCCACTCGGCGACGACCGCCGGCCGGAAGTAGGAGTTGATCAGGCGCCGGAACTCGCGCTGCAACGGCGGGTCGATCGTCACTGGGAAGATCTTCATCTGTTCGCCGACGTTCGGGACCGTGATACCGAGCTCCGAGCTGAACGTCTGCCAGTCCTGCGCGATCCGCAGGACGTTCTCGTAGCCGGTGACCACCCAGAACCCGCCGTACTGATCGCTGTGCAGCACCGGGGACTCTTCGCGCGCGCGGGCGAGGATGGGATGCAGATCCCGCGCGAGCTCGGGGGAAAGGTGGTCGAAATGGTGCTTGATCCACTCGTCACTGACTGGGCAGGAGGGCACTGCCGTCGTGTCCATCTCAACCTCGCGCTCGTCCGTGGCTGGCCGCCTCGGAGGCGTGCCCGCTCACCCTGGAAATACAAGTAAACATTCGTTTATTTAGGGTAGACGCCGCCCGCCGGCTCCCGGAACATCCCACTATCGTCGCCGCCGCGCCACATCAGGCGATGCGCGCCCATCTGAGCGGGCCCCGCTCGACACCCCGGTCACGCATGCCCGCCAGCCCACCCCACGAGGCGGTGGCTAACCCAACTAGAAGAGTGTACGCTCACTCTGTACCGGTGCCAAACCTGCACCAAGCCGACAATCTTGGTCATTTGGGCCCGCCGTCGGCCAACCCTGTGGCGACGACGATGCAGCCGACGACGAAGCAGCCTCAGCCCGCGCCCCGCCGTTGGCAAGCCCTCAGCCGTTGGCAAGCCCCCCGCCGTTCGCAGGCGCTCAGCCGTTCGCAGTGCCTCGGCCGTTCCGCAAAGGAGTCCCGCTTGTCTGGCGATCGCATCATCCTCGGCGCGGCGGCTCTTCCGGAACCGGACCGGGACTGGCTCGCCGCCGCGGAGCGCCTGCCGATCGAATCCGTCTGGCAGGGCGGGCACATCCTGCCCCACCATCCGACCGGCGAGGCGATCACCCGGCTGTCGCTGATGACGGCCTGGACCGAGCGGGTCCGGGTGGGCTCGGCGATTCTCGTGCTCCCGCTCTACCACCCGGTGATCATCGCCAAGCAGCTCGCCGACCTCGATTCCTGGTCCGGCGGGCGGGTGAGCGTCGGTGTGGGTGTCGGTGGCGAGTTCCCGCACGAGTTCAAGGCGGTCGGCGTGCCCATCGCCGAGCGCGGCGCACGCACCAACGAGGCGATGCCGCTGCTGCGCGCACTCTGGCAGGGCGAGCCCGTCACCCATCACGGCCGGTTCTTCGACCTCGACGAGGTGCGGCTGCAGCCCGTCATCCCACCCGGCGCCGAGGAGGTGCGGATGAGCCCGGGCGGGCCGCCACTGCTGGTCTCCGGGCGCAAGGAGCCCGCGATGCGCCGCGCCGCCCGCCATGGCGACGGCTGGATGCCCTACCTGGTCTCCCCGAACGCCTACGCCCGCTCGGTGGACACGATCCGCGCCGAGGCCGCGACGATCGGCCGGGACCTGGCCGGCTTCGAGTGGATGATGTACGTCTACACCTCCATCCGCCGCGACGGCGACCGGGCCCGGGCCGACGTGGCGTCGTTCCTCGGCAACGCCTACGGCGACAAGTCCGCCGACCTGCTCGACCGGATCGCCCCCGCCGGCACGCCGGAGCAGGTGGCGGCCCGCCTGCAGAAGTACGTCGACGCCGGGGTACGCCACATCATCATCTCGCCGGCGGCGCACGAGAACACCATCGAGGTGGTCACCCTCGCCGCCGAGGAGGTGCTGCCCCGGCTGACCCTGCCCGCCGCCGGCGTTCCCGTTCCCGCCGCGGCGGCGGCCGCCGCCAGCACGACCTCCTCATGACCCGCCCCGGCGCGGGCCTGCGGGTCGTCGAGGTCGCCGTGGGAACCAGCGAGCTGGGACTGGGGCTCGCCGGCGGCCTGCCCGGCATGATCTTCGCGGATCTGGGCGCCGAGGTGGTCCGGGTCGTCGGGAGCACCAGCCCGGGCATCGACGCGGAGGTCCCCTGGGGCCAGGCCTGGCACCGGGACAAGCGCATCGTCGTGGCGGACGATCCGGGCGCCGTGCTCGCCCTGCTCGATGCGGCCGACGTCGCGGTCGTCCACGGCGACGAGGAGCTGGTCGAGGCCCGCGGGCTCGGTTATCTGGACGTCTGTCGCCGCAATCCCCGGCTGGTGTATGCGCGCTGCCGGCCCAGCCGCACCGGGTCCGGCGTCGTCGCGGACTACGGCCTGCTGGTGGAGGCGCGCGCCGGCTTCTGCAGTCAGCTTGCCGGCCACCGGCCGGGGCCGATCCTGGTCGACGCCCGCGCCGCCGGCATCGGCACCGCCTTCCTGCTCGTCACCTCCGCTCTGGCCCTGCTGCGCCGCCGAGCCGAGACCGAAGCCGAGACATCGGCCGAAACCAGGACCGAGACCGGCGGCCGAGTCCAGACCGCGCCCGGGACCGGCGGCTGGGCGGAGACCTCGCTCTACGACGGGATGCTCGCCACCCTCGGCTGCATGATCGGGCGCTCCGAGCGGGCGGCCCCGGCGATCGAGGGCTACTGGGAGAAGGGCTCGACCTTCCCGAACTTCCTCTACCGCTGCGCCGATGGTGAGCTGATCCAGATCTGGTTCGGCGGCAAGGGAATGTACCAGCGTCTCATCGACGCCCTCGGCGACGAACCCAGCACCGAAGGCTACTACCAGGATCAGGTGACCGGCCGCCTCGGCGCCCGCGCCCGCCGCTGGCAGGCCCCGTTCGCCCTGCTCCCCCGGGACGTCTGGATCGCCCGGCTGCGACAGGCGGGAGTGGCCTGCGAACCGGTGCTCGGCCCCGGTGACGCCCTGTCCGACCCGCACCTGGCCGACAACGGCCTGGTCACCACCCGCTCCCGGGACGGCCACCAGGACATCCTGCTAACCACCCCCATCGCCGTCGAGCCGCTCGCGCCTGACCCGGCGACGTCCGGTGGCCGAGGGCGCGGCGCGCCGAGGCGCGGGTTACTCGGGGACATCCGGGTGCTGGATTTCTCGGCGTTCGTGGCCGGGCCGCTCGCCGCGCAGGTGCTCGCCGACCTCGGTGCCGACGTGATCAAGGTGGAGCCCCCCGAGGGGGAGGCCATGCGCGCCGCCGCCTACGCCGTGGCAGCCTGCCAGCGTGGCAAGCGCAGCCTGGCGATCGACATCGGCGCCGCGGCGGCCCGCCCGGTCGTCGAGCGACTGATCCGGTGGGCGGACGTCGTGCTGCACAACTTCCGGGTCGGGGTGGCCGAGCGGCTGCGGATCGACGCGGCCACCGTCGCGCGGCTCAATCCGAGCGCCGTCTACTGTCACGCCAGCGCCTTCGGCCCGCGCGGGCCGCGGGCGCGGCAGCCGGGCAACGACGCGCTGATGCAGGCGCTGACCGGCCTGGAACGCGCCGTCGGCGGCGCGGGCAACCAGCCGATCGCGCCCACCTGGATCCCGCTCGACGTGACCGGCGGCTGGGTGGCCGCCGCCGGCATCCTGGCCGGGCTGTACGCCCGGGCGCGTACCGGTCGGGGCCAGCGGGTGGACACCAGCCTGCTCGGAGCGGGGCTCCTGGTGCAGAGCGGGGTGTTCCTGCGCGACGGCGACTGTGTCCGCGGGCCGACGCTGGACGGCGCACAGACCGGCTACGGCCCCGGCTACCGCCTCTACCAGGGCGGCGACGGTGGCTGGTTCGCGCTCGTGCTGGCGGACGAGGCGGCCTGGTCGCGGCTGCGGGCGCTGCCGGGCGCCGAGGGCCTGCCCGCGGCCTACGCACCGCTGCGCGGCGGGGCGCACGACGCGCAGGCCCGCCAGGCCGAGACCGTGCTCGAGCAGCTGTTCGCCACCGCGTCGGCGGCGCACTGGGCGGCCCGGCTGCGGGCCGCGGGCCTGCTGGTCGAACCGGTCGACCCGCTGGACCGGGACGCCTTCCGGCGCCGCACGCTCGACGACCCCGTCAACCGCCAGCTCGGCCGGGTGGTGGCCTACCAGGTGGCCGACTGGGGCCACTTCGAGCAGATCGGGCCGCTGGCCCGCTACGGCCCGGCGGCCGACGGCGGTCCGGCGCTGATGCTTCCGGGCATCGGCGAGCACAGCGTGGAAGTGCTCGCCGAGCTGGGCCTGCCCGTCGCGGACATCGACGATCTGCTCGCCACGAAGACCGTCCGCCAGCTCTAGCCGGGCAGGCGCGGGGGCCTGGCCACTCCTTGCCATACAGAGCGAACGTTTACTAAATTACGGTTCCAGGGAAACTGATCAACTTTCTCTGCGCGTCACCATGGGAGGCGACGATGGCCAGTGCCGGGCTCGACAGGACACGACCACCGGTGCACCTGCGCATCGGCCACGAACGCATCGCCACCGGCACGGCCGGGACGTTCGACCACATCGACCCGGCCACCGGGCAGGTCGACTCCACCATTCCGCTGGCCGGGCCGGCGGACGTGGACCACGCGGTGCAGGTCGCGCAGGAGGCGTTCCTGCGCTGGCGGGACACCCGGCCGGCCGAGCGGCGCCGGTTACTGCTCCGGCTCTCGGACCTGATCGAGGCGAACGCGGACGAGTTCACCCGCCGCGCGATCCTGGACAACGGCACGCCGATCGGCACCGCGCCGGCGCTCGTCGGGGGGGCGGTGGAGTGGACGAGGTACTACGCCGGCCTCGCCGACAAGATCTCCGGGCGGGTCGCTTCGTCGTTCGGCCCGGACGGCGAGTTCAGCTACACCCTCGCCCAGCCCTACGGCATCATCGGCATCATCATCACCTGGAACGGGCCGCTGACGTCGCTGACCATGAAGATCCCGCCGGCACTCGCCGCCGGCAACACGGTGATCGTGAAGCCCTCGGAGCTCACGCCGTACGCGGCGGAGCTGTTCGCCGACCTGGTCGAGGAGGCCGGGTTCCCACCCGGCGTGGTCAACATCCTGTCCGGCTCGGCCGAGTCGGGCGCGCGCCTCGTCGAGCACCCCCTGGTCAAGAAGATCTCCTTCACCGGCGGCCCGACCACGGCGACGGCGATCCTCAAGGCCTGCGCGGCGCAGATGAAGCCCGCCGTGCTCGAGCTCGGCGGCAAGTCCGCGAGCCTGATCTTCGAGGACGCGGACATCGAGGCGGCGGCCCGGTGGAACACCATGCGGGTGCTGGGCACCATGGCCGGCCAGGGCTGCGGCTTCCCGACCCGCATGATCGTGCACCGCTCCCTGTACGACGAGGCCCTGGAACGGGTCACCGAGATCGCGAAGAACATCCGGGTCGGCGACCCGTTCGACACCGACACCGACATCGGCCCGGTCATCAACGCGGCCGCGGTCGAGCGCATCCTCGGGCTGATCGAGCGGGCCGAGCGGGACGGCGCCCGGCTGCTGCACGGTGGCCACCGGGTCACCGACGGCGGGCTCGCCGGCGGCTACTACCTGCAGCCCACCGTCTTCGCCGACGTCGACCCGGCCCTGGAGATCGCCCAGAGCGAGGTCTTCGGCCCGGTGCTCGTGGTGATGCCGTTCGACACCGAGGACGAGGCGATCAGGATCGCCAACTCCACCCCGTACGGCCTGTCGTCCTACATCCAGACCAAGGACCTGCACCGGGCCCACCGCGTGGCCGAACGGCTCGACGCCGGCGCCACGATGATCAACGGCGCGCCGAACCTCCAGGTCAACCGGCCCTTCGGCGGCATCGGCCTGTCCGGCTACGGCAAGGAGGGCGGTCCCGAGGGACTGGCCGAGTTCCAGCGCGTCAAGACCGTGGGGATCTGCTGATGGCCACGCTGGACGGCACCAGGCTCGCGGGCAAGGTCGCCGTGGTGACGGGGGCCGGGATCGGGCAGGGGCGCTCGACCGCGCTGCGCCTGGCCCGCGAGGGTGCCCACGTCGTCGCCGTCGACGTCAGTGGCGCGCAGAAGGACACCGCGGCGGAGCTCCCGGACCTCATCGAGCCCGCGAACGCCGATGCCACCAACGCCGAGCAGTGGCAGGCCGTCGTCGCCCAGACCACCGAGCGGCACGGCCGCCTCGACATCCTGTGCAACGTCGTCGGCGCCGCCGGCATCGCGCAGGCGCGCATTCCGGACGTCGACGAGGACGACTACGACCGGCTGATGTCGATCAACCTCAAGAGCGTCTTCCTCGGCATGAAGTACGCGATTCCGGCGATGGTGGCCAGCGGAGGCGGCTCGATCATCAACTGGTCGTCGGTCGGCGCCCTGGTGTCGTCGCCGACGACCTCGGTCTACGGAGCGTCCAAGGCCGGAATCCTCGCGATGACCCGCGCCGCGGCCCGCGAATGGGGCGAGGCCAACATTCGGGTCAATTCCCTCGTGCCCGGCTTCGTCTATCCCACCGGAATGACGCTCATGGGCGAGGAGAAGTTTCCCGAGTCGGTCGCCCGGGCCGCCTCGAAATCCGCCCTGAACCGGCCCGGCCACCCCGACGAGATCGCCGCCGTGGCCGCCTTCCTCGCCTCCGACGACGCCTCGTACATCACCGGCTCCTCCCTCGTCGTCGACGGCGGCTGGACCGCTGGTTAGCCCACCCAGATCGCTGTGGGGGGGGGGGGGGGGGGGGGGGGGGGGGGGGGGGGGGGGGGGGGGGGGGGGGGGGGGGGGGGGGGGGGGGGGGG
>NZ_JALKFZ020000004.1 GCF_023243075.1 Frankia sp. AiPa1
GGGGGGGCCGGGGGGGGGGGGCCCCCCCGGGGGCCCCATCGCTTTCCTGGGACCTGAGGCCCGACCTAGCCGACGTAGGCGAGCAGAAAGCCGTCCCAACCCTTGCCACCGACGGTCTGTACGGCGGTGGCGGTCAGGCGGGGCTCCTTGCGGACGAGGTCGAGCAGCTCGCGGGCGCCGTCGGCAGCGGGGTCCGAACCGCCCTCGGCGGCTGCCCGCGCGCCGCCGCCGCGCACCAGGTTGTCGACGACGATGACGCTGCCCGGACGGGTCAGCCGCAGCGCGGCGGTGAGATAGCGGGCGTTGTTCTGCTTGTCCGCGTCCAGGAAGACCAGGTCGAACGGTTCGCCGCCGGCGGCGATGAGGGTGTCCAGCGAATCGGCGGCGGGGCCGAGGAGGATCTCGACGGCGTCGCCGACGCCGGCCCGGTCGACGTTCTCCCGGGCGACCTGAGCGTGCTTCGGTTCGATCTCCAGAGTGACGACGCGGCCGCCGGTGCCGACGCCACGCGCGAGCCAGATCGCCGAGTAGCCGCCGAGCGTACCGATCTCGAGTACGCGGCGCCCGCCGACCATCCGGACGAACAGGGAGAGCAGGCCGCCCTGGCTCGCGGTCACCTCGATCGCGGGGAGACCGGCCGCGTGGCTCGCGGCGCGGGCTGCTCGCAGAGCATCGTCCTCGGTGCCGAGGGCACCTACGAGAAAGTCGTCCACAGCGGTCCAGCGGTCCGCGGCTTCGGTCACGGGATCCCGCCTTTCAGGGTTCGGCCCAGGTTCGGCCCGCGCAGACCCATCGCGGAACGTCTCAGCTGCCCGCGTGCGCTCTGCGCTGCGTGGATGGAGGTGAGGACGGTGGTGCTGGACCGAGGCCGTCGGCACGCGTCCGGACCGCGTCCTCGGGACTCACCGTGAACCAGGCGACCAGCAGCAGCCCGAGCCCGGTGACAACCGGCGCCAGTAGGCCGCCGGACAGCACAGTATAGAAGATCAGGATTGACCCGGAGAGCACGAACGACTGCGAACCGCGCACGAACATGGCCACGATGAAGCTGGCGAACACCACCGTGCCGACGACGCCGTATTCCAGCACGAGTTTCGGTATCAGAGCGTAGTTCAGCGGCAGGCCGGTGCGGCTGAAGAAAGCGGACGCGTCCCGGTCCGCGAATCCGGGACCGGTGCCGAAGGCGACGGTCAGCGGATCCTTGCCGAGCGCCTCCCAGGTCCGCTGGTAGGGCTGCACGAAGCGCAGGCTTCCGCTGGATGTCGACGAGGATGTCTCGGTGGCCCGGGCCGCGAAGATACTCGACGCCGGGGTGAGGCTGATGATCAGAACGATGAGGCCGACGCCGAGCAGCGCACTGAACGCGAACCGGGCGCCCTTGTGCACCGCGAGCAGCACCCCGGCGCAGGCCAGCAGCAGTAGCCCGGTACCGGACACGGTGCTCAGGATCGCCAGGATGAACATCGGCAGCCGCCACCAGTGCCCACCGCGCAGCACGCACACGACGATTCCGAAGCCGAGGAACTGCGAGCAGAACGACGCCTCGAGGCAGACGAAGGCGTTCGACTTGTACAGCGACGACCCGTACTGGACCGGGTACGACGTGTTGAAGCCGTGCATCAGCAGATTCGACGGCACGATGTTGCCCACCACGTCGGTGTACGGCACACCGACGAGCTGTATGGCGAACTGGAACAGAGCCAGCCCGGCCAACACCGTGATCATGATGAGGAAGCGGTCGAGCATCCTCGGGAGCAGGGCGCGGGCGTCCGCCGGTCGCAGCCCGTAGACGAACGGGACGTACGTCGCCAGCAGCAGCAACAGCGAGGTGAAGGACGTGTCGTCCTTCTGCCGCAGGAAGCACGCCAGCGCGGAAAGCGAGCAGCCCGCCATCGCCACGAGGTAGCCGGTCATCCGCCCGTTGTTCCGCGACAGACCGCCCCGGTACACCATGATGGCCAGGCAGACGTAGGTGATCGGCAGGATGATCTGCACCTGTGAGGCGCCGACCGGCAGCGCGATCCGCTGGAAGAAGATCTCGAAGAACATCAGCACGGTCAGCACGGTCAGCGTCGCCTCGTTGGCCGCGCGACCGCTGCCCGCATCCTGGGTCGGGATCACCCACGACCGCGGAATTCTGGTCGTGAGGGTGGTGGTGACCACGAGTCTCCCGTCTCCCGCTTCCGGCCTTTCTGACCGACAGGCGTCCGGGCAGCAAGTCTAACCGGCATCCGTTCGGCGTTCGACGGACGGTCGCGTGCAGGTATTCATGGCCAAATGGTCGTTGAGCTATGACCGTCCGTCGTCATCCGGCGAGCATCATCGAATGTGTTTTCCACAACGCCGGGAACCGGCGGGCGGCCCCCTTCCGTTCGCCGGTGCGGGCTCGCGCGGCTTCGAGCCCGGCCCCGTCATAGGTCGGGCCCGGGGCCCGTGAACTCTGGCGCGTTCACGGGCCCCGGGTCTCCCCTCGGGCTCGGCCCCTCGCCTCGGTGCCTCAGTAGCTCTTCTTCGCCGGTCGCAGGTGCAGCTCGGTGATCTCGGCGGTGGGGGGCAGGCCGAGCAGGTAGGCGACCAGGTCGGCGACATCTCCGGCCTGCACGAGCAGGTCCGGTGCGTACGCTCGGCCCTCCCGGGCGTAGATGGTCTCCTGCCGTGGGGTCGCGGTACGCCCGAGATGGATCGTGGCCACCCGGATGCCAGCCTCGTTGATCTCCTGGCGCAGGCTGTCGGCGAACGCCCGCATGGCGTGCTGCGTCGCGGCGAACTGGCTGGTTCCGGCGCCGGCCCGGAGACCCTGAGTCGAGTTGACGATGATCACATCGGCACCGCTGTCCGCCCCCGCGACCCGAAGCGCCGGCAGTAGCCGCTGCGTGAGCGCGTAGGGCGCGCGTACGTTCGCGGCGTACTGCGCGTCCAGGTCGGCCAGGGAGGCCGCCTCCACCCGGGCGCTGCTGTACGCACCGGCGCAGTGCACCAGATGATCGACCCGGCCATGGTGCTCGACGAGCCGGGCGACCGTGTCCGCGACGGCACCGTCGTCGGTGAGGTCCAGCTGGACCGCCAGCAGGGTGCCTGGGCCGGCCGCCTGCTTGCCGAGGCTCTCGAGCCGCTCCTGGTCCCGACCGAAGGCGTGGACGGTGGCGCCGTCCGCGGCCAGTCGCAGGGCGGTGGCCCGCCCGATGCCGCTGGTCGCGCCGGTCACCACCGCGATGCGTCCGGCGAACGGTACGCTCGTCACGACTGGCCCGGCCGCGCGAAGACCAGCACCGCGTCCGCACGGGGGGGCGCGGTGTCGTAGGTCAGGCAGGTCTGCTCGTCGATTCGGGTGAGATCGGTGCCGCGCAGGTAGTCCCGCATGGTGGTTCCGGTGCACTCGGAGTCGACGTTGGGCGCCCCGACGTGGTTCGTCACGTCGTCGAGGTGCACCGTGCGGAAGTCCATGCTGTACCGGGTCCGTCCGGTGTTGTTCGGTACCGACGAGTGCAGCTGCGCGGCCGAGAAGATGAGCATTCCGCCGGAGGGGGCCACCACCCGGGTCTGCGGGAAGATCTCCACCTCCTCCTCGGGCTTCGGCTGCTTCCGGGTGTCCGATTTAATATGCTGCGCCGCGTTGGCCCGGTTCTTCGCGTTCCATTCGTAGTAGTCGTAGTCGCGCGATCCGTTCGCCACCGGCTGGGAGAAGTACCGCGGGTGGAAGGCGAGACCGTTCTCCGGCACGATGTCGAAGATCGGCATCCACCAGTTGAGTTGGCAGAACGGCGCGGAGTACCAGGTGTCGCGGTGCGGGTGGAAGGCGTAGGCGATCCCGGACGTCAGGTAGTCGTCCGAGGTCGACGTGCGCAGCCGCGGCACGTCGAAGTACGTCTTCGTAAGATCGCAGCCGTGCTCGGCGAGGATCGCCGGCAACAGCTCCTTGCAGGTCGGATGGTGGATGAAACGTGGCTTGAGCTCGGAGAGCAACGCGGCGTAGTCCTCGACCGGCATGTGGTACTGCGCGGTCTCCGGGTCGAGCGAGCCGAACGCCTCACAGATCAGCGCCCGGCTGAACTCGACGAACTCCCGGGTCGCCGGCTTCGGCGCGTAGACGAACAGGTCGCCCTGGTAGAGCTTCGCCCGCCGCTCGTCATCGGACAGCGTGGACTCGACCAGTACCGAACTCATCGGGTTCCCCCTCGGAACGCATCTGACGAACGTGGGTGAGCAGGAGCCGGGCCATGTCGAGTTCGTCCGGCGTGGTGACATGGATGTTGGTGGCCTCCCCGGGGACGACGACGATGCGCCCGCCCGCCGCGGTGACCATCGCCGAGTCCTCGACGGCCTCGGCGGCGTCGGTGTGCACGTCCCGCAGCGCCGCGGCGCGGAAGGCATGCGGGGTCTGCACCAGCCGGTGGGTCTCGCGGACCAGCGATGCCCCGGCGACGAGGCGCGGCGGCCCGCCGTCAGGCTCCGGCCCGCCACCAGGCTCGGGGCGGACCTCCTTGATGACCTCGGTCAGGGGCAGCCCGGGTACGGCCGCGTCGGCACCCGCGCGGACCTCTGCCACCACCCGCCGGTACAACGCGGCGCTCGCCAGCGGATGGGCGGCATCCGTGACCACGATGATCTCGGCATCCGGTGGTACCGCCGCAAGCCCTGCCCGCACGGACTCGGCGCGCGTGGTCCCGCCGGACACCACCCGGACGCCGGGCGGAGCCGTCCAGCTACCACCGTCCCCCGGGAGGACGGCGACGATACCGTCGCTGGCCGATCGGGCTGCGGCGACGGGGTGGGCGATCAGCGGCGCGCCGCCAAGGTCGAAGAACTGCTTGCGCCCGCCGAAACGGGTCCCGCCGCCGGCGGCGAGCACGATCGTCCAGACCGGCCCGGCGGGATCAGGATCAGACACCGCCGACCTCGATCTTGCCGAATGCCTCCCCGGGAACCTCGGCGAGGAGCTCGACGCCGGCAAGGGCCTGCGCGGCCTCGGCGATCGTGTCGAACGGCAGACCCGACCGCTCGGCGATGTCGAGCAGACTGCGCGTGCCGTCGGCGAGGTTGAGCACCCAGAGCAGCGCCATCTCGACAGCCTGCCGGTTCATCGTCGCGCCGATCGCCCGGTACAGGCCGCGGCGGCCCAGCTGCGGCTCTCCGTACGGCGCCGTGTTGCGCCACGTCCGGTCCTGTTCGCAGATCGCGATGATCCGCCGGAGCAGGGTATAGGAGTCGGCGAGCGATCCGGGTGTGACGAAATCAAGGTCGTCGGCGCTGGTGTGGTACTGCGGGTACTCGCCGTGCTGGCCTCGGCCGAACCGGCCGACCGGCAGATCGAAGCCCGGCGAGCAGAACTGCCGCTCGTCGTAGCCGTAGGGGGAGAAGTCGACGATCCGGTATGGCCGATCGCTCTGCGCCAGCGCCACCGCGGCGGCCCGGTCGACGGCCGCATCGCCTCGTCGGCTGCGCTTGTAGGTCGGGTCGCTACCGTCGCCAAGGCCGGTCAGCACCAGGCCGTGACGGATGCGACCGACAGACTCCCGGTTGCGGGCGAGCCAGGTGATCGAACCGATCGTGCCCGGGATGAACAACAGGCGGAAGGTGTGCCGCCGCGGAACCGCGGCCAGGTCCCGGGCGAGCAGGGTCGCCGCGGCGATGCCGGAGCAGTTGTCGTTGGCCATCGCCGGGTGACAGGTGTGCGTGGTGATCAGGAACTCGTCATCCGTCTCACCCGGCAGCACGATCTCACCGTAGGTGAGTGATCCCTCGGTGAATGTGGTGTCGATCTCGACCTCGTACTTACCGTCGGGCAGAGTGGACAGCTGCCGGTCGGTCAGGCAGAAGCCCCAGTTCTCGTTGTAGTACGACGTTCGGTAGGGCACCCAGTCCGGCCGGTCGGGCATGGAGAACAGATGCGGGCGCAGCTCGGCGAGACTCACCCGGGCCCGCATCGGCGTGCTGTATCCGAGCAGATGCAGCGGATTGGTGGCCGCGTCGACGACGGTCTTGCCATCCGGCCCGACCAGCCGAGCCGAGGCGACGTTCCACTCGCGGGGAACCGTCCAGTCCAGAACAGGTGTCCCGCTGGGCACTTCGTGCACGGTGAGCTCACTGCCGGGGGCGCCGTCTGTCTCGCCGAGCGCACGCGCGACGGTGCGCAGCGTCGCGCGCACCCCGTCGCCGGTGATGCTGCGCATCGGTGGGAGCAGGTCGGCGACCAGGTCGTGGAGCCATTTCCCGAGGGCGGGATCGGTCATGGTCGGTGAGTCCACACTCGGTCAGTCAGCCCAGACACGCCACGGTGCGGCGCCGGAGTCCCAGAGCTGGTTCAGCTCGGTCCAGTCCCGGAAAGTGTCCATGCCCATCCAGAACGCGTCGTGGGTGTGCAGGGTGAGCTCGCCGTCGCGGGCGAGGGCCTGCAGCGGGTGACGCTCCAGCAGCAGGGATGGGTCGTCGTCGAGGTACTTGTTGAGGAACTCGCGCTCGAACACGAAGTACCCGCCGCTCACCCAGCCGGTCTGCGGCGGCTTCTCGGCGAACAGGGTGACCTTGTTTCCGTCGGTCTCCAGCTCGCCGTAGCGGCTCGAGGGCCGCACGCCGGTGACGGTCCCGATGCGCCCACTGGCCAGGTGGTCGGCGAGCACCGCTGCGACGTCCACGGCACCGACGCCGTCACCATAGGTGAGCATGAATCGTGGGCCCGTGAGGTACTGCGCAACGCGGCGCAGGCGGGCGCCGGTCCCGGTGAGCAGACCGGTCTCGGCGAACGTGACTTCCCACTTCTCGTCGCCCACGGTGTTGTGGAAGCGAGGGGTGTGGTCGTCCGACAGCGTAAGAGTGAAGTCGGCGACCTGCTCGCGATAGGCCAGGAAGTAGTTCTTGATCAGGTCGCTCTTGTAGCCGAGGCAGAGCACGAACTTCCGAAATCCGTAGTGCTCGTAGGTCTTCATGATGTGCCACAGCGCCGGCTTGCCGCCGATGTCGACCAGCGGCTTGGGTAGCTTCTCGCTTGCCTCACGCAGACGCGTCCCCATACCGCCGCAGAGAATCACGACGGGGATGTCGGCGGGGTCGACGGACTCGGTGCGCTGTGCACTGTCGATGCTCAAGACTGTTGGGTCTCCCGTGCTCGTGCCCCGGTCGGGCCACCCCGGGGCGGATGGGCGCAGGCAGCGAGATGCCCGCGGACAGGGGCGCCCCAGGCAGCCCGCGGAGTCAGGTTGGGGGCAGGTCGGCGGCGGACCACCTGCTTTCGGGCCCCCCGACACTTTCGCCGCAACGGTACCGTACGGGCCTCCACCTCCCGGCCGCGTCCTCCCGCCCCGCGCCGGATCTTCGTCAAGGTGGCAACTGACCCTCGCGGTCCGGCGTCATTCCTGGCGGGACCGCGAGGCGCAGGCACCGGCGGTCGCCGGACGCGTGCCGAGGTAGCGGGAGAGGCGGACGCAGATGCCGATGCGGATATCTGTCGCTGTCCGTGACGAGCCGAGGCCGTCGATATCGCTCTTCGTGTGTTGTTGTTACGGTTCGTCCGTCGCAGCTGGACAGATGAAGTCTCGTGGGCCGGCTACGCCAGGAATTCTCGTAGCGCCAAGGAGCACGATCTGGGGTGGTTCGCGTGCACGAGCGCTTCCGCGCGGATGAGCCCCCCGTGCCGGACGGCCCCCGCTGGCCGGGAGATCGCGACGACGCAGGTCCCAGGCGCGATGGCGGCTACGCCGGTCCCGCGGGACACACCGGGCACCCCCGGCGGGGCACACCTCCGGCCGCGCTGGTGCCGCCCTCGGCGCACGAGGGGCCGCCCGCCCGCAGCCTGTCGGCCGATCGACGACCGTCCTCGGACTGGACGGACGAGGGCATTGCGCAGTTCGACGTCCGGCGGATCACTCCCCGTCAGGGCGAGCAAGCCAGCCGGGACGAGCGGACCGGGCTGGATGAACGGGACCGGCGGCTCGAGCGAGCCCGCCGCGACGACTGGGCTCGTCCCGACAAGGCGGCTCAGCGGGACGGCTGGGAAGTGTGGGACCAGCAGGATCGGCGGGACGAACGAGGCGCAGAGGACACCGGTGTCCTGCGCCGACCCGGGTCGCCCGCCGTTCGCCCAGGCACGGCTCGTGGGGAGATCGGGCAGGACGACGCCGACCTGACTCGCGCGATTCCCCGGGGCCCGAGTACGCCGCCTCATCCGCGCGGAGACGATCCTCGCCGCGCAGCGGCGGGACCCGACCGGCCAGCCCGGTCGGCCGCACCCGCCTGGAATGAACGTGTCCGGTTCCGCTCGGACCGGCCGGCCGGCGCACCTGCCCGTATGCCCACACCACCTCATCCCGACGCGGCTGGCCGTCCGACAGGCAGCCGTCCCACGGGTGGCCGCCATGGCGCCGCCGCGCGAGAGGGCGTCACCCACAGGCCGGTGGGTGCTCGGCCGCCCGGCGAGCGCTCCAGCGCGCGGATGGGCTCCCCGCGCGCCAGAGCAACGGCCTGGATCACCGCGCACTGGGGCGGGGTCAGCCGGGTCCCACACCTGCCGGTCATCGCCGTCGCGGTCGCCATGCTGCTCGTCCTGACCGCGTTCACCGCTCTGCTGCTGGCGCCCTCCGGGCAGGGGGACAGCGGCACCCTGGCCCCGGGGACAGCATCGGCCGCGCCGCCCGGTACCGCGGAGCAGCCGGCTACCACCACGTCCATCCCGGCCTCGACCGTGCCTCGCGCGGCAAGGGCGGCGACCACCGGGCCGTTCCCGACCGGCGTGGCTGCGCACTCACTCGCCCAGGCGAACGCCTGGGCGGACTTCCGTGGGCGACCCAACGACGTGGTCGTTATGTATACCGACCGCAGCAGCTGGAGCGCGATCACCAGTCCCTGGATCGGGCGCGGCACGTCGACCTTCGCCGGGTTCGCGGGAACCTGGGTGATCACTCAGCCGTTGTTCCCCGACTCCGGACCGCAGAGGGGGAACCTCACCGACTGCGCGGCAGGCAGCTACGACTCCTACTGGCGGCAGTTCGGCCGCTGGCTGGTCGCCCAAGGCCGCGGCGACTCGTTCGTCCGGCTCGGCTGGGAGTTCAACGGCCTGTGGTTCGCCTGGGCGGCGACCGACCCGCAGGCCTGGGTGCAGTGCTTCCAGCACGCGTCCGTGGCGGTCAGGTCGACGAGCCCATCGGTCCGCATCGACTGGAACCTCAACGCTCATGGATCGACCACCTCGGTCGAAGCATTCGATCTCTATCCGGGTGACCGGTATGTGGACGTCATCGGGGTCGACAGTTACGACCAGTACCCGTCGAGCCCCACTGCGGCTGCCTTCGACGACCAGTGCAACGGTGACGCCGGCCTGTGTCAGGTAATCACGTTCGCCCGTACCCACAACAAGCTCTTCTCCGTGCCCGAGTGGGGCGTGGTCAGCCGGCAGGGCACCAAGGCGGGGCGGGTGGGCGCCGCAGGTGGGGACAACCCGGTCTACATGCAGAAGATGTACGAGACATTCGTCCAGAACGCGGACATCCTCGCCTATGAGGCGTACTTCTCCGACTCGGCGATGGACAACGTCCGCTCATCCCTCGTGAACCCGGATCTCAATCCGGCGTCCGCCGCCGTCTACCAGCGGCTCTGGGGCTGAGAGCAGACGCTGGTCCGGGCGCGGTACCGCGGTACCGCGGGGTAAGCGCACAGCCGGGCGGGGGGTTCAGTAGGCGCTGCTGCGTCCGGCGTCGTCGTGCAGGCCGCCGACGAACGCCTCGGCGACGCTGACCTGCTCGCGTAGGGAGGACAGTTTCTCCTCGGCAAGCACCACCCAGGTCGTCAGGCGCTCCCGCAGCTGGGCCCGTGCCTCCGTGGCGAGCCCCGGCGCGGCCAGCTCGTCCCGGAGCACCAGCAGCGCGCGCATCTCCTCGAGACTGAAGCCCAGCGGCTTCATCTTCCGGATCAGTAACAGACGTTCGATTGCGTCGCTGTCATAGAGTCGGAACCCACCCACGGTCCGTCCCACCAGCGTGAGTAGACCTGCTTCCTCGTAGTAGCGCACGGTGCGCAGTGAGAGGCCCACCCGCTCGGCGACATCCCCGATCTGATGGACGTCGCCGCGGCTCGCGTCAGATCCCGAAACGTTGCGGCGCGTGGTGGACAACTCGCCCCCAGCCTCGGTGTGGGTGCCGGGCGGCCGGCTGGTCGCCAGGGGAGTCGACTCTACGTCGATCTGTCCCCGGACGTGCCCCTGGGCATCAGGCCAGGGACGGCGGGCCGCAGGCGCGTCGACCGCCGGTGGGCATCCTGTCGTACCCTGCATATGACGTCCCGGCCGACTTTTCGTGTCGCCTGTGGGTGTACGTCACTTTGCTTGTTCTCGAGACGCACGTTCCGAGCTGCACCGTTCTTACGAGGCACCGTTCTTACGAGGCACCGCTCCTGAGAGGCACAGGGACAGACCCATGACCCTTGCGCCGATGCTTGACGCACTGCTCGCCCGGCCGGGTGGCGATCCGGCCCTGAGCCGGGGGATCACCGCGGCAGGCGAGCCGGTTCTCGATCTTGCTGGTCCAGCCGCGCTGCGGCCTTTCGCCGCGGCGGCTCTGGCCGCAGACGCATCCACCGCCGCCGACGGCTCCGTTCGACTCGGTGGGGCCGGGCGACCCGTCCTCGCGGTCGTCGCCACTGGGCGCGAGGCGGAGGATCTCGCCGCCGCGCTGGGTGATCTACTCGGCTCGGACCTGGTCGCGGTGTTCCCGAGCTGGGAGACGCTGCCACACGAGCGGCTGTCCCCGCGGGCTGACACGGTCGGTCAGCGCCTGGCCGTGCTGCGTCGACTGGCGCACCCGGACGGGGGTGCCGGACCGGCGCCGCGGATAGTGGTCGCGCCTGTACGTGCCGTGCTCCAGCCCCAGGCGGCCAGGCTCGGCGACCTCGCGCCCGTTCAGCTTGCCGTCGGCGACACTGCCGACCTCGAGGATGTGGTCACCCGTCTGGTTGGTATCGCCTACCACCGTGTGGAACTGGTCGTGCGGCGTGGCGAGATCGCCGTTCGGGGCGGTATCCTCGACGTGTTCCCGCCGACCGAGGAACATCCACTGCGGGTGGAGTTCTTCGGCGACGAGGTGGAGGACATCCGCCGCTTCGCCGTCGCCGACCAGCGAGCCCTCGTCGATGAACCTGCGCGGGGGGCGCCGCCGTTCGGCCTGTTCGCGCCACCGTGCCGTGAACTGCTGCTTACCGACGAAGTTCGCGCTCGCGCGGCAGCCCTTGCCGGCGAGCATCCCGAGCTGATCGAGATGCTCGACAAGATCGCTGCGGGCATTCCGGTCGATGGCATGGAGGCGCTCGCCCCGGTCCTCGTCGAGCACATGTCACTGCTGCTCGATGAGCTGCCCGCCGGTACCCATGTTCTGGTCTGTGATCCGGAGCGGGTCCGCGCCCGCGCGGGTGAGCTGGTCCGTACCAGCCAGGAGTTCCTCGAGGCGTCCTGGAGCGTTGCCGCGCTCGGTGGCGGTGCGCCGATCGACCTCGGCGCGGCCGCCTACCGAACCCTCGCGCAGGTGCGCGAGCGCGCGGGCGAACTCGGTCTTCCCTGGTGGTCGGTCAGCCCGTTCGCAGCGGCGTCGCCCGGCGACGGTGGCAGCGTTGATGACGCCTTGGACGGGGAACACACGGTCGTCGCGAGTCTTCGGCCGGCTCCGCTGTACCACGGGGACACGGCCTCCGTGATCGCTGATGTCAAGGGCTGGCTCGCCGAGTCATGGCGTGTCCTGATCGTCACTGAGGGGCATGGTCCGGCGCAGCGTCTGGTCGAGATGCTGCGTGAGGCCGATCTGGGTGCCCGGTACGCAGAAGCGGCCGAGCTCGTGGCGGGCGTTGCCGTCGTCACCCGCGGGCAGCTCGGAACCGGTTTCACGAGCGACATCCTGCGCCTCGCGGTCCTGACCGAGAGCGACATCGCCGGAGCGCGTGGAGTCACCACCCGGGACATGCGCCGGATGCCGAGCCGGCGCCGCAAGGGCATCGATCCGCTCGCACTCGCACCTGGTGATTCGGTCGTACACGACGCGCACGGCGTCGGACGCTACGTCGAGATGGTCACCCGCACGGTCGCCGGGGCGAAGCGCGAGTACCTGCTGCTTGAGTACGCTCGTGGCGACCGGCTGTACGTCCCCACCGACCAGCTCGAGCAGATCACGCGCTACGTGGGCGGCGACGCCCCGAGCCTGGACCGCATCGGCGGCGCCGACTGGGGCAAGCGCAAGAGCCGGGCCCGCAAGGCCGTCAAGGAGATCGCCGGCGAGCTGATTCGCCTCTACAGCGCGCGGATGGCCGCACGCGGGCACGCCTTCGCCCCGGACAGCCCGTGGCAGCGCGAACTCGAGGACGCCTTCCCCTTCCGCGAGACCCCCGATCAGCTCGCCGCGATCGACGAGGTCAAGGCGGACATGGAGAAACCGGTCCCGATGGACCGGGTGATCTGCGGTGACGTCGGCTACGGCAAGACGGAGATCGCCGTACGTGCCGCGTTCAAGGCGGTGCAGGACGGAAAACAGGTGGCCGTTCTGGTGCCGACCACGCTGCTGGTCCAACAGCACTTTCAGACTTTCAGCGAGCGCTATGCCGCCTTCCCCGTCAACGTGCGCGCGATGAGCCGGTTCAACTCGGCGGGCGATCAGCGCATCACCCTGGACGGGCTTGCTGGGGGCACTGTCGACGTTGTCATCGGCACCCACCGCCTGCTGGCCGGCGAGACGAAGTTCAAGGATCTCGGCCTGGTGATCGTCGACGAGGAGCAGCGCTTCGGCGTCGAGCACAAGGAGCAGCTGAAGAGGATGCGCACGGCGGTGGACGTGCTCACGATGAGCGCCACCCCCATTCCACGCACCCTGGAGATGTCGATCACCGGCATCCGCGAGCTCTCCACCATCGACACCCCGCCGGAGGATCGCCACCCGGTACTCACCTCGGTGGCCGCCTACGACGCCCGGCAGGTCGCCGCCGCGATCCGCCGGGAGCTGCTCCGCGAGGGGCAGGTGTTCTTCATCCACAACCGGGTGGAGTCGATCGACCGGGCCGCGGCGAGGCTGCGCGAACTCGTCCCCGAGGCTCGCATCGCCACCGCTCACGGCCAGATGCACGAGGATGCTCTCGAACAGGTCATGGTCTCCTTCTGGGAGAAGAAGTTCGACGTGCTGGTCTGTACGACGATCGTCGAGTCGGGCCTGGACATCTCCAACGCGAACACCCTCATCGTGGAGCGGGCGGACGTGTTCGGCCTGTCCCAGCTCCACCAGCTGCGCGGCCGGGTCGGCCGTGGCCGGGACCGCGCCTACGCCTACTTCCTGTTCCCGCCGGACAAGCCGCTGACCGAGACGGCCCATGACCGTCTCGCCACGATCGCTCAGCACAACGACCTCGGCGCCGGCATGGCGGTGGCCATGAAGGACCTGGAGATCCGCGGTGCGGGCAACCTGCTCGGTGGCGAGCAGTCCGGTCACATCGCCTCCGTCGGCTTCGACATGTACGTGCGGATGGTCGGCGAGGCGGTCGCCGAGTACCGCAAGGACAAGACCGAGGAGCCACCGGAGGTCAAGGTCGAGCTCCCGGTGGACGCGAGCCTCCCGCACGATTACGTGCCCAGCGAACGGCTGAGACTGGATGCCTACCGCCGCCTGGCCGGCGCCGTCACTGATGGCGACATCGAGGAGGTGCGTGGGGAGCTCGTCGACCGCTTCGGCCCGGTGCCGGAGCCGGTGGAGAACCTGCTCGCCGTCGCCGGCCTGCGGGTTCTCGCCCGGCGGTTCGGCGTTACCGAGATCACCGTGGCTGGCCGGCTGATCCGCTTCGCGCCGCTGGAGCTGCGCGAGAGCCAGACCCTACGTCTGACCAGGCTGTACAAGGGCGCGACGGTCAAGCCGGCGGTACGCACCGTGCTGGTTCCGACCCCCACGGAAACCGGACGAATCGGCTCGCGTCCACTGCGGGACCGGACGTTGCTGGCCTGGGCCGGCAACCTGCTCGAGGCCGTCGCCGGGGACTCCATCGCCGCAGCGGCGGGGTAGCGGTGTGCTTGACCACACCTGAGCGGATAGCGTCTGGGTTCGTGAAGCTTCCCCGCCTCCTTGCCGGCGTCGGGTTGTCCGTCACCGTCGTGCTCGCCGCATCGGCCTGCACGACGCACGCCGGAGCCGCCGCCCAGGTCGGATCGCATGCGATCGAGACCTCCCAGTTGCGTGGCATCGTCGAGCGCGGCCTCGCTGCCGCCGAGACCGTGCCCGGAACGCAGTCCGGCCAGTCGGCCGCGAGCACACTCGATCCGCCCGAGCTGCAGCGGCGGACGCTGACCTCGCTTGTCCAGCTTCGGCTGATGTCGGACGAGGCCAAGCGCCGCGGCATCACCTTGAGTGACGGAGATATTGCGGCCTACTATCAGGCGTACGCGGTCCTGCAGTTCGGCAGCGTGAGAGCCTTTGAGCAGCGCGCCGCAGCGGCCGGCTTCGCGCAGCAGGACGTCGCGGTCATCGTGCGCTCCGGCGCCTTGCAGTCCGCACTCAGCGACCAGATCTCTCCGAGGGTTCTCGCCACCGACGCGCAGACTCGGGCCCAGTACGACAGCATCGTCAGCCAGGTTGGTCGGGTCCCGCTCACCTATGCACAGGCGAAGCCATACCTGGCCCGGTTCATCGTCGCCGACGAGCGCTCCGCCGCCCTCAAGCCCGTGCTTGACCAAGCCGAGAAGAAGAATCCGATCTCCATCAATCCGCGCTTCGGCCGTTGGGACAGCGATCAGTTCGGCATCGTCGCTGAAGACGGCACGATCGCCACCAGTGTCGCGCCAACCCCGACCGTGGACACAACCCTCCAGTCCTGAGAGAGGGAACGCCCCATGCCGTTGCGGATCACGCTGATCCTCACCAGCCCACGAGTCGCTCCGGGCGTGCTCACCGCGCCGGCCTGGGATCTGGCTCGACGTGTGCCGGTGCTCACAGCGTCCCCCAGGCACCCGCAGCTCGAGTATTTGCGCGAGGCCGGCGCCGCCGTCACGGTCCTGCGCGAGCCGCCGGCTCCCGGCCCTGCCGGTGCCGGCGAGCTCGTCTCCTGGCTGCGTCGCCACGCGGTATCGGACCCCTGTACCGAGGAGGTCGCGTGGCTTGCTGATCCGGCGGCGCCGACCGACCTCGACCGCGAGCTTGCGCGGCTCGCCGGTACCTCGGACGTGGCCGCCGACGGGGATGCCGGCGCGGCGGTTGATCTGGTTGTCGACACGCTCGCTGGTACCGCGGAACTGCCGGGCTCCGCGTTGCTGGACGCGGTCGCAGTGATGGACCGGCTACGTTCGCCTGGCGGCTGCCCGTGGGATGCCGAGCAGACCCACGAGTCTCTCGCTCCTTATTTGATCGAGGAGACCTACGAGGCTTACCAGGCGATCGAGGACGGCGACCTCACCGAGCTTCGCGAGGAGCTCGGTGACGTCCTGATGCAGGTTCTCTTCCACGCCCGTGTCGCCGCTGAGCGCACCGATGAGCCCTGGGACATCGACAGCGTGGCGACCGGACTTGCCGCGAAGTTGATCCGCCGCCATCCGCATGTGTTCGGCGACGTGGTCGTCGACAGCCCGGTTGACGTGGTCACCAACTGGGACGCGATCAAGGCCGAGGAGAAGCGACGGCTCTCGGTGACAGAGGGGGTGGCACTCTCCCAACCGGCGCTCGCCTTGGCCGCCAAGCTGCTCAAGCGAGCAGACAGCATCGGTGTCCCGCTGGACCTCTCCCTCCCCGTTCCGGACGCAACAGTCGTTCCGGATGCAACAGTCGTTCCGCCTGATCAGAGCCTCCTTTCAGATCTCACGGCCTCCTCTGTCCCCCCGGGAGACACTGCACCGGAACCTGCCAGTCCTGGCATCGGCGCTGAGGAACGCCTCGCGGCGATCGCAGCCAGTGCTGTGGCGGCCCTGCGCCGGCCGGATGAGGACGCCGACGACGTCGTCGGAGATCTCCTCTTCGCCGCCGTGGCCTGGGCACGTACCGCGCGGGTAGATCCAGAACAGGCACTGCGCGCGCGTGCACGCAGGTACCGCGACCAGCTCACGACCGCCGAGAGCGCCGCCCGCGCCGACGGGGCACCGCCCGGCGCTCTGCCTGCCGATCGGTGGCGGCAGTTGTGGCGCGTTTCAGCCCGGGCGTGGGCTGCGGAGATGGGGCACGTCGGCCGAGCGAGGGCCCAACCGTAGCATCCGAACCCATGTTCGACAAAATCGAATATACGTGCGCGGTACACCCTGACCGCGCATGTTGACGGGCGTCGCCGGCGGCACACGAGTCGGCGTCTCGCTGACGGATCCGTTGGGCGGCCTGTTCGCGGCAACCCCCGAGGTGTCCTCGGACAGCATCCATACGTGTGACGGGGGGCCGCTGAGCATCGACGACTCGTTGTTCGTCCTCCTTCAAAGCCGGGCCGGCGATTAGCCTCTGTCCATGCCTGCCATCCCACGTAAGGCGCTGGCCGACGTCCGCCAGATCGCGGCACGGCGGACGGCGCCGGCCGTCCTCGAACTTGATCTCACCGCAGATCCGCTTGAGGGCGTTCCGGCCGACCCGGTGACCCTCGCGCTCACACGTCGTCGGAACACTCTGCGAGACATCGTCGAGGCCCTGCGCTTTGCCGCCGAAGATCCCCGAGTATCCGTCGCGGTCGCACACATCTCAGCATGTGGGATGCCGCTGGCCCGCATTCAGGAGATCCGGGCGGCGATCGCCGCGTTCCGGGCGGCCGGCGGGACCGCCATTGCCTATGCCGACACGTTCGGCGAGTTCGGCGGCGGAACCGGGCCGTACTACCTGGCGTGCGCGTTCGACGAGATCTGGCTGGCGCCTTGTGGCGACTGCGGTCTGACCGGGCTTGGCATGGAAACACCCTTTCTGCGCGGCGCGCTGGACCGGCTGGGCGTGACGGTGGAGATGGGGCAGCGCTACGAGTACAAGAACGCGGTGAACACCCTGGTCGAGCGGGACTTCACCCCGGCCCATCTGGAAGCGGTCAGCCGGATCATCGAATCGTCGTCCGAGCAGGTCGTGGCGGGAATCGCGGCGGGGCGTCGAATCTCGGCCGACCGGGTTCGGCGGCTGATCGACCTGGGCCCGCTGACGGGCACGGTCGCGCTGGACACCGGTCTGGTTGATCGGTTGGGCTACCGCGACGAGGTGTACGACGCGGCCCGCGCTCGGGTGAACGTCGGCTCCGGCGCTGGTCGCGGCGAGGGCGCCGAGCCGGTGCTGATGTACGCGGCGACCTATCGGCGTCTTGCCGAGCGGAAGGAGAAGTCGCCGGTGCGGCGCGTCACCGCGCTCGCGTCACGTGGGCCTGGGGCGTTCTTTCTGAAGGAGGAGCGCGAGGAACAGGCGGAGTCTCCGGAGCGGTTCCAGGAGAGCGGGATGGGCTTCGCCGGCGAAGGGGCGGGTCCGGAGGAACGAGGCACGCTGTTGGCGCCTTCCGTCACTCCGCCGCATGGAGATCCGCGTCGGTCCGTCGTCGCGCTTATCCACGGTACTGGGCCGGTCGTGCTTGGATCCGGCGCACCGGGCCCATTGTCAGGGTCGGTGCTTGCCGCCGAGGCGACGACCGCGGCACTGCGGGCCGCAGCCCGAGACGAGGACGTCGTCGCGGCCGTGTTCCGGGTCAGCAGCCCTGGCGGCTCCTACGTTGCGTCGGACTTGATCCGACGGGAAGCCGAACGCTTTCGGGCCAGCGGCCGGCCGCTGATCGTGTCGATGGGGGACGTGGCTGCCTCGGGCGGATACTTCGTCGCCCTGGCCGGTGATGCCATCGTGGCGAATCCGGGCACGTTGACCGGGTCAATCGGTGTGTTCGCCGGCAAGCAGGTAGTGCGCGAACTGCTGGACAAGGTCGGGGTGGGGTTCGGGGCGGTCGCCGAGGGCGAGCATGCACTGATGATGTCCCCGCGTCGCCCCTTCACCGCGGGGGAGCGCGAGAAGCTCGAGGAGTTTCTCGACCGGGTGTACGCCGACTTCATCGACAAGGTCGCCGCCGCCCGGGGACTGAGCCGGGACCGCGTCCACGAGTTGGCCCGCGGCCGAGTGTGGACGGGCGCGGACGCCCACCGGCATGGGCTCATTGACGAGCTCGGTGGCCTTTCCGAGGCGCTCCGCCTGGCCTGGTCCCGCGCGGGTATGCCGGATGGGCAGACACCGCGCGTGCGGCTTGCGCCAAGGCCGTCGGTACTCGACCGGATCCGGGCGCCCAAGTCCAGCGAGGACCGGGGCGCCGCAGCAGTTGGTCTGTCCGCCGGCACGACCGTGGGATCGGCACTCGGATCGTTCGGGTGGGGGTCTTTCGCCCCGCTGGCGGCACGACTTGGCCTGCCGGTGTCCGGTCCACTGACGATGCCGCCGATGGGACGGATCGGCTGAGGAGCGCAGGTTCCGCGCGGGGCACCGCCGAGCGGCGCGCCGGGTCCGGATCGCCGCCGCGCGGGCTGGAGCACGACGGTAGTCTCGGTCCGTGACGATCCGTCCCCCGTCGCATTCGGAGGTCTAGCCGTGCCGTCCATCGAGGCTGTCGGAGCCCGCGAGATTCTTGACTCGCGCGGCAACCCCACCGTGGAGGTCGAGGTCGTCCTGGAGGACGGGACGCTGGCTCGTGCCGCCGTGCCCAGCGGTGCGAGCACCGGCGCCTTCGAAGCGGTCGAGCTGCGTGATGGGGAGGACCGCTACGGCGGCAAAGGCGTGCGCAAGGCGGTGGCCGCCGTCATCGAACGCCTCCAGCCGGAGATCATCGGGCTGGAGGCGACTGAGCAGAGACTGCTTGACCAGCGACTCATCGACCTCGACGGCACCCCGGGCAAGTCGACGTTCGGTGCGAACGCGCTGCTCGGGGTGAGCCTCGCCGTGGCCAAGGCGGCTGCGGCAGCCAGTGACCTGCCGCTGTTCCGCTACCTCGGCGGGCCGAGCGCCCACCTGCTGCCGGTGCCGATGTTGAACATCCTCAATGGCGGTGCGCACGCGGATACCAACGTCGACATTCAGGAGTTCATGATCGCGCCGATCGGTGCGACCACCTTCTCCGAGGCGCTTCGCTGGGGTGCCGAGGTGTACCACGCGCTCAAGAGCGTGCTCAAGGCCCGCGGCCTGGGAACCGGGGTCGGTGACGAAGGTGGCTTCGCGCCGAGCCTGCCCACGAACCGGGAGGCGCTCGACCTGATTGCCGAGGCGGTCGACAAGGTCGGCCTGCGGCTCGGCTCGGATGTGGCGCTCGCGCTCGACGTTGCGTCCACCGAGTTCTTCGCCGACGGCTCGTACACGTTCGAAGGCGCCACCCGCACGGCCGAGCAGCTCAGTGACTACTACGCGGAGCTGGTCGAGGCCTACCCGATCGTGTCCATCGAGGACCCTCTGGCCGAGGACGACTGGTCCGGCTGGATTGCCCTCACCGAGCGGCTCGGCGGCAAGGTACAGCTCGTCGGGGACGACCTGTTCGTCACCAACCCTGAGCGACTGGCCCGTGGCATCGCGTCGAAGGCCGGTAACGCTCTCCTGGTCAAGGTCAACCAGATCGGGACGCTTACCGAGACACTCGACGCGGTCACCCTGGCACATCGCAGCGGATACCGTGCGATGCTGTCGCACCGGTCCGGCGAGACCGAGGACACCACGATCGCCGACCTCGCCGTGGCGGTCGACGCCGGCCAGATCAAGACGGGGGCCCCGGCCCGTACCGAGCGGGTCGCGAAGTACAACCAGCTTCTGCGGATCGAGGAGGAACTGGACGACGCGGCTCGCTACGCCGGCGCCGGCGCCTTCCCTCGGCACGGCCAGCCTGCCTGACGCCGGTGCCGGCACCGCGCGTTGCGCTGACCACGAGGGCGACCCTGCTTGCTGTCGTGATCTGCGTGCTCGTCCTGACCCTCGCCTACCCGCTGCGGCTTTACCTGCGCCAGCAGAGCAAGCTGTCCCAGCTCGCCCGCGCCAATGCGCAGGCACAGACCCAGGTCGACCAGCTGCGTTCGACGGTCAGCCGTTACAACGACCAGAACTGGGCCGATGACGAGGCGCGGCGCCGGCTGCACTACATCAAGCCAGGTGAGCAGGTGTATCTGAGGCCCGCACCAGCGACCTCGCAGCCGACCGACCAGTCCCGGCACAGTGTCGCCCCAGGTGATTCTGCCTGGTATGGCCGGCTGTGGTCGCAGATTGCCGCTCCGTAGCGCCGGGCCGGTCTGGTGGGCCCCGGGGAGCGAACCGATCGAGGATGGGGGTTGTGGCGTGGAGCAGACGGCGGTGTCGGCTCAGGATGCGGAGACTGTCCACCGGCAGTTGGGTCGGCAGCCCCGTGGGCTGGTAGCTGTCGCCCACCGATGTACCTGCGGCCGGCCCGATGTGGTCGAGACCGCTCCGCGACTGCCCGACGGCACCCCGTTCCCCACGCTGTATTACCTCACCTGCCCCCGGGCTACAAGCGCCGTCTCACGGCTGGAGAGCTCCGGGATGATGCGCGAGATGACCGATCGGCTGGCGGTCGACGCGGAGCTCGCCGCTGCGTACACCGCGGCGCACGAGGACTACCTTGACCGTCGCGATGCGCACGAGTTGCTTCCCGGTGCGCCCAGCGCTGGGGGGATGCCCACTCGGGTCAAGTGCCTGCATGTACTCGTCGCGCACAGCCTGGCGGTGGGTCCGGGGGTCAACCCGTTCGGTGACGAGGCGCTTGCCGCGCTTGGGGACTGGGGAGGCCGCGGCCCCTGCGTGGCAGAGGCTCGAGTATCCGAGGAAGGATCGGCATGACGCGTGTCGCCGCGATCGACTGCGGTACGAACTCGATCCGTCTGCTTGTGGCGGAGATCGACGGTACCGGCCTGCACGAGCTGACCCGCCGGATGGAGATCGTGCGGCTTGGGGCAGGTGTCGACCGGACCGGTGAGCTCGCCCCGCAGGCGCTTGAACGCACGCTGGTCGCGTTGCGCGACTATGCCGGCGAGATCGAACGGCTGGGCGCGACCCGGGTGCGAATGGTAGCCACCAGTGCGACCCGGGATGCCCGCAACCGCGGTGTCCTGGTGGCCGGCGTGCGGGAGATCCTCGGAGTCGACCCTGAGGTGATCAGCGGAGACGAGGAGGCGTCGCTGTCCTTCGCCGGCGCCATCGGCGATCTCGTCGGGAAGGCGTCCGTCGCCACCCCGATCCTGCTTGCCGACATCGGGGGAGGGTCTACCGAACTCGTCCTGGGGGGCAGAGCCGGGGTGCTGGCGGCACGTTCGGTGAACGTGGGCTGCGTTCGACTCGCGGAACGGCATCTTCACAACGACCCGCCCACGGCGGCCCAGACAGCCGCGATCGTCGCCGACGCGCGGTCCGCGTTCGATCTGGCCGCGCAGACAGTGCCGATTACCGAGGCCGCAACCCTTGTCGGCGTCGCCGGCACGGTCACCACCGTCGCCGCACTGGCCGCGGACCTGCCGGGCTATGACGCCGAACGCATCCATCTGTCGGTGACGAGCGCCGACCAGGTCGCCGAGGTCACCGAGCGACTACTTGCCATGACCCGCGGTGAGCGGGCCGCCTTGGCAGTCATGCACCCGGGCCGGGTCGATGTCATCGCAGCCGGCGCGCTCGTACTGCGCACACTGGTCGAGCGGACCGGTGCCGCCGCGGTGGTGGCCAGCGAGCGTGACATCCTCGACGGCATCGCACTGGCGCTTGCCGGCGCCTCGTCCACGCCGCTCCCACCAACAGGTTCAGCCAGCCCAGCCAGCCCGGTCGCCACCGGGTGACCTGCGGTCCCGCAGGGCCGGCGGCGGCCGGCGGCGGCTGGCCGGGTGATCCGGCCGGCCCAGACACGCCGGTCGCCGGGTCCGCGCACCAGGTGGCCGCGCTTGCGGCCGGAGCGAGCAGCGCCGGCGAGCTCGACGCGCTGGTGACGGTATGTCGAGCATGCCCGCGTCTGGTCAGCTGGCGGGAGGAGGTCGCTCAGGTGCGCCGGGCGGCCTACGCGGACCAGCCGTACTGGGGTCGTCCCGTCTCGTCATTCGGCCCGCAGGACGCACGGATCCTGATCATTGGCCTTGCGCCCGCGGCTCACGGCGGCAACCGTACCGGGCGAATTTTTACTGGCGACCGCAGCGGTGACTGGTTGTTCGCTTCGCTGTACCGGGTGGGACTGGCCGTGTCGCCGACGTCGACGACCGTGGCGGATGGCCAGCGCCTGCACGCGACCCGGATCGTGGCGGCGGTGCGCTGTGCTCCGCCGTCAAACCGTCCGACCGTCGGCGAACGGGACTCCTGCCGTCCCTGGCTCGTCCGCGACCTGGAGCTTGTGCGATCGAGTCTGCGGGTCGTGGTCGTGCTCGGAGGTTTCGCCTGGACCGCGCTGTGGCCGGCACTGTCCCAGGCGGGATACGACCTCCCGCCACGACGGCCACGATTTGGTCACGATGTACGGGTGACGCTGCCGGGGGATGCGGTGCGGGTCGTTGGCTGTTATCACCCGAGCCAGCAGAACACGTTCACCGGGCGCGTAACCGAGGTGATGCTCGACACGATTTTTGCCACCGCTGCCCGGCTGGCTGAACTCGGCTGAGCCTGATCGCAATCCCGGACAGAATGTGGCCGCCGCCACGGCGGAGGGGCCGATGCTCCGCCGTATTCACGTGTCCTGCGTCACGTAAATTCCTGGGCCGGTTGGCGTGGGTCGCGGTGCGGTCCAGTCGTCGTGGGTACGGTTTTCCCCATGAGCTCCGGGCCCGCGCCGCACATCCTCATCATCGGCGGAGGATACGTAGGCATGTATACCGCCTTGCGGCTGCGGCGGAAGCTGCGGGCCGCGGAGGCGAGCATCACCGTGGTCGAGTTCAACTCCTACATGACCTACCAGCCGTTCCTCCCGGAGGCGGCTGCCGGCAACCTCGAGCCACGGCATGTGGTAGTTCCGCTACGGAAGGTGCTCAAGGGCTGCCGAGTCATTAGCGGATCTGTTCTCTCCGTCACACATGAGAGGCGGACCGCAGTGGTTCGGCCCCCGCTGGGTGATCCGTTCGAGCTGGCGTACGACATTCTGGTGATGTGTCCGGGCTCGGTGGCACGGACACTACCCATCCCGGGCCTTGCCGAGCAGGGCGTCGGCTTCAAAAGCGTTGCCGAGGCGATCTACCTGCGAAACCAGGTCATTGGCCGGCTTGACGCGGCGGTCTCGGCCACCGACCTGGTGGTTCGCCGCCGGGCCCTCACTTTTCTGTTCATCGGCGGCGGTTATGCGGGAATCGAGGCCCTCGCCGAACTGGAAGATATGGCACGCGATGCCTGCTCATTTTATCCTGACCTGAACCCCAGCGAGATGCGCTGGGTTCTGGTCGAAGCATCCGACAGGATTCTTCCCGAGGTTTCCACCGCAATGGGCCTTTATACGGTGAAGCAGCTCGAGCGCCGAGGAATAGAGGTAAAGCTTGGCACCCGGGTGGAAAGTATGGTCGACGGCCGGGTCGTGCTGGACAATGATGAGCGTTTCGACGCCGGCACCGTGGTCTGGACCGCCGGCGTAAAGCCGCACCCCCTGCTGGCCCGGACCGACCTGCCGCTGGACGAGCGCGGCCGGGTGCGAACGACCGCCTTCCTACAGGTCGACGGGGTGTCTGACGCCTGGGCTGCGGGCGACTGTGCCGCGGTGCCCGACCTGACCAGGGGGGAAGGGGAGACGACCGGCCCGTCAGCGCAGCACGCCGTCCGGCAGGCCGCCCGCCTCGGCGAGAATCTGGTCGCCGAGCTGCGGCGGCAGCCCATCCACCCCTACCAGCACAGGTATGCGGGCAGCGTGGCCTCGCTGGGCCTGCACAAGGGCGTTGCCGAGGTGTACGGAGTGCGGCTGCGCGGCTGGCCAGCGTGGCTGATGCATCGGACCTACCATCTCAGCCGGGTCCCGACCGTCAACCGCAAGGTGCGGGTGATGGCCGACTGGACCCTCGCGCTGTTCTTCCGCCGGGAGATCGTCTCGCTGGGCTCTTTCGCTGACCCTCGCGCGGAGTTCCGTAGCGTGGCTACTCCAACACTGTCGTCGGACCAGGCCGCGCATGCTGACTCGACTCAGGCCCCAGCCTCAGGGTCGTCCCCGGCCCGGCCCGCGGGTCCTCCGGTGGCCGGTCCGAGCGGAGTGCCAACCGCGTAGCCGGCGGACGCCGGCGATCAGCCGCAGTTGTCTGTGGAGCGCCATCCCGGCGGTCAGGAATGCCGCTGCCCGCCGGGGTTGGTGGCTGGTGGCCCCGGCAAGTTACGTCCGCCTTAGTGGGCTATTACGACGCTCGATGAGCGTTCCCGCTAACCATCCGGCGTGATCGGCCTATTCGACGGCGGCAGGCTGCCGTGCCGTGATCCGTGAGCATGGCGAATCAGCGGCATCCTCGTCACGATGAGTCACGCTTTCGTCATGGCTGCCGACTCCTGGGCACTTTTTCCGCGTTGTGTCATTCCCAGAACCTACGTAGCGTGGTAGAAATGGCAGCGATGTAGACGAGCCGGTGTATCCCAACTGGTAGAGGAGGCTGTCCTAAAAACAGCTCGAGTGTCGGTTCGACTCCGACCACCGGCACAATTGCCCAGCGCGACGTGCCACCCGCGACGCCGAGCGCCGTGGGTGGACGGCGTTTGCAGCCGGGAACCCGTCTGGCCGTGGGATCGTTGGGTGAGTGACCATCCCGTTCACATCGCTGGAGGATCCGGCTCGATGGCCGATCTACGTTCGTCGAATCCCGCGCTGCGTCCCGGGTCCTTCGCCTCCCCACCCACCCCGACCCCGGAGCAACTGGCCAGCCAATTCCGGCAGCCGACCACGCTTACCATCGACGATGTCGTGGTCCACACCCTCGGCCTGTTCGCGGTGCTGGGTGTCGGCGCCGTCGGCGGATGGCTGATCGGGCGGGACGCCCCCGGTGTGGCGCTGGGCGCCGGGCTCGTCGCACTGGTCATCAGCCTGGTCGTCTCGATGCGCGGGCTGATCCGCCCGCCGCTGGTGATTGCGTTCGCGCTGATCGAAGGGGTTGCGGTCGGCGCGATCTCCCGCTATTACGAGGACGCGTTCGCCCATATCGTCCCGCAGGCGCTGCTAGGCACTGGGCTGATCTTTGTCGCGATGCTGGTTGCCTACCGCAGCCGTCGGCTGCGCGCGACGCCGAGGATGGCCCGCATCGTCACGGGAGTGCTGTTCGGTGTCGTGCTGCTCGGCCTGGCGGACCTGGTCATCCGCGCCGTCAGCGACAGTCACCTGCCGGTGATCAATGATCCATCGCCGCTGGGCGTTCTGTTCAGTGTGCTGGTGCTGGGCGTGGCCAGCCTCCAGTTCATCCTTGACTTCGACGGCATCGAGCGGGCGATCCGCGCGGGCGCTCCTCGGTCCGAGGCCTGGCGTGCTGCGTTCGGCCTGCTCATCGGCTTCGTGTGGGTCTACCTGGAGACGCTGCGTCTGCTCGCCAAACTCCGCCAGTAGGGGGCTGGAAGTCGCCCGCACGACCGATCGGCGGGAAGCGGTGGCCTCTTGAGGGGCTCCCCGCCTCGGCTGCTAGGCGCGGATCGCCCTACGCCGTAGATCGGCCTCGTGGACGAGGGCGGAGGCATAGCTGTGTGGCAGGTTGTGCTCGAGGCGTAGCCAGTTCACCCGCTCGGAAAAGCGGAGCAGGCCCGGACCCTCCGCCAGCCGGCTCAGCCAGATGTTCACTTCGTGGCCAGTCACCTTCGGAATCCGCTCGATCAGATATTGATGGGTCTGAGGGGACCGGGTCTGCGGGGAACGGTGTAGTGACATGCGCGCCTCCAGTCGTGAAACCCGACGTCAACAGCTCATGTCGTAAGCGTGCCCCATACCACGGCGCTCGGCAAGGCCCAGAGTCGCCTCGGTCCGGTATCATGCCCGGATGTCCGTCTCGGTGGGCAGTCTCGCCCGCGAGGTGGTGCTGCTGGTGCAGGTGCTGCGGGGCTGGGCCGGCTCATCCTGGGAGGTTCCCGCCGCCAGCGGGTTGACTCGGGCGCAACGCACCATCCGTCTGGTAGGCGAGCTGGCCGTGCTCGGTGAACGTGCGGGTGTCGGCGCGCCACCTGGCATCAGCCCTCCACGCCTGGCGCCACACGCCCTTCCCGATCAGGTTGCCGTGCTGGCCGAGGAGCTGCTTGCCGTGCTCGACGTCGCGGACCCCACGCATCCCCCGGGTCACCAGATCCTGCTTGACACGCACGCCGCCGTCACCGATGCTCGGGCTGATCTCGACGGTGCTGGTTTCGGCTTCCGGCTGCGCTGAGCGCGGTGGTTGCGGCCGATCCGTGCCGGTCAGCGCCGATCAGCGAGGCCGGTCCGCGATGGAGCGAATCGCGTCGAGGACATGCGCGGCGGCGATCCGCGCACCGTCCAGGGTGAGGTGTACCCCGTCGCGGGAGCGGGCGAGGACCGTGCGGCCGTCGTCGGCGGAAAGGTAGTCGCTGTAGCCGCCTTCTCGCGACAGCCAGTGGCGAAGATCAAGATATGTGGCGCCGGGGACGGAGGCCGCGGCCGCCGCCGCTGCGGCGTCAAGCTGGACGAAGTACCCGTCCAGCCGGTGCGAGCGGGCGGGCGGCAGTCCCAGCCACAGAAGGTGTCGTCGTCCGGCACCGGTCCAGATCCGCATCACCACCTCCACCCGACGTTGGTATTCGGCCACCCATCCCGGTGATCCGGCGGGTACGGCCGTGCCGTCCGGCAGCGCGATGCCCTGCCCGTCATTGCCGCCCATCGTGACGATGACCAGCTCCAGATTCCTCTCGGCGCCCTGGGTGCGGGCCTGGGCCGCCCAGTCGAAGTAGTCGGGGCGGACGAGACCGGTGCCGTATCTCGTCTGCGTGCGCGTCCACAGCGCACCGCCCGCGACGCTCGTGATCGCCGGACCAAGCGCCTCGGTCAGCGAATCGCCAGTGATCAGCGTCCGCAGCGGATTCCCCGCCGTCGAGACCCGCAATGGCGGCACCGGCCGCGGCTGGCGGGGATCGGATCCAGGCGGGAGTTGGCGCGCGGCGCGGGCCAACTCCGAGGTCGTGGCCGAGGTCGTGGCGGAGTGGCCGAACGCCAGACCCAGCCACCTGTCCGGCCGGTCCAGCCGCAGCGGACGGGCGACCCGGGTCAGTGGCCGCGCCGCTCCCAGCACCAGGGTTCGGGTGATTCCAGGACGCATCCCCTCCCCGGTGTGCACCATGGCCGGGGCGCGCAGCACTGCCAGTAGTCCTAGCACGATCAGGACCACCAGTGTCGCCCGTCCCGCCGGTACCACGGGACCGTCCTCGCGGCTCTCAGTCTCCTGGGGCTCAGTCTCCTGGCTCTCAGTCTCCTGGGGCTCGGTCATCCGTCGGCCACCTCTCCCTTGTCGTGGCTGTCGTCGTGAAGCGTCCTGACCGTGTGACTCGTGCCTCGTGCCGGTCAGAACCGGAAGTAGATGAACGGGGACACTGTCTGCTCGCCGACGGCATGGTAGATGATCATGATGGTGGCGGTCAGCATGACGATCTGCGGAGCGACGGTGAGCTGGGCGAAGCCGGATCGCAGCGCGAGCCACCAGCGACGAGGGACGGCCGCAGTCGCGAGCCCGGCGATGATTGCGGTCAGAACCGTCGGAGTGACCAGAGGCGCGGGACCGGGCGCCGTCGCCAGCCGCGCGAACACCTCACCGGCGGTGGCAAGGTCCGGCGCGCGGAAGAACACCCAGGTTGCGCAGACGAAGTGGAACGCCCCCAGTCGAGCGGCCCAGTCCCGCGACCACAAGGTCCGCGACGGGCGGCGGGCCCGCCGACGCCGGTGAGCGCGGCGATCCCGGTAGCCGCGCAGGTGGCGTTCGAGGGCGAGCATGCCGCCGTGCAGAGTGCCCCACAGGATGAAGGTCCAGGACGCGCCGTGCCAGAGACCGCCGAGCATCATCGTGATCATGAGATTGAGGTATGTGCGCCGGCGTCCGGCGCGGCTGCCGCCGAGGGGCAGGTAGACGTGGTCGCGCAGCCAGCGGGACAGGGTCATGTGCCAGCGTCGCCAGAACTCCTGGAGGCTGCGGGCGGCGTAGGGACGGTCGAAGTTGTTGGGGAACCGGAAACCGAGCAGCAGCGCCAGACCAATCGCGATGTCGGAGTAGGCCGAGAAGTCGCAGTAGATCTGGACCGCGTAGCCGTACACCGCCGCGAGTACCTCTGTACCGGAGTGCTGCCCGGGAGCGGCGAAGACCGGGTCGACCAGGCGGGTCGCGAGGACGTCGGCGAGGACCACCTTCTTGGCCAGACCGCCGAGGATCAACAGTGAGGCGCGGTACAGCGGGACCCGCCGAGGGTCGCGCGGCGCGGTGAGCTGCGGGAGGAACTCGCTGGCCCGCACGATCGGACCTGCCACCAGATGGGGGAAGAACGCCTCGTAGACGGCGAAGTCGAGCAGTGGCGCGGGGACGATCGTGCCGCGGTGGACCTCGACGACATAGCTGATCGCCTGGAACGTGAAGAACGAGATACCGATCGGCAGGGCGACCTGCAGCAGGGGCAGCGGAGCGGGCAGTCCCACGTCACGCAGCGCCTGGTCGACGGACAGGGCGAAGAATCCGTAGTACTTGAACCAGCCGAGCAGGCCGAGGTCGCACGCGATCGCGGCGACGAGGATCCGCTTGTCCTGACGACGCTGGAGCCCCCGGGCGGCGGCCTGGTTGAGCAGGGTCGATGCGACGAGCAGCAGAACGAAACGCGCGTCCGCGTAGCCGTAGAAGACATAGGAGGCAGCGAGGATCATCGGCTTCCACGCGTGTGGCCAGGGCATGAGTAGCCAGGACAGAGTCAGGACGAAGGCGAAGAACGCCGCGAACTCGATCGTTGGAAAGATCACCTGTGCTCCGCCAGCCTTACCGAATCGTCATAATGGAGAGTCAAGCAAGCACACAAAGTAATGAACTGCCGGGTCGATTGCCGGACGCCCCGCAGAGGGCGTGGGCGTCTTGGCGGAGAAGGGGTGCGTCTGCGCCACGGGATGGCTACCGTCCGGACCATGGGCATCGTCACGGTCAACGGCCTGGAACTGGCCTACGAGATTCACGGTGACGACGGCGGGTGGCCGTTGTTGATGATCGGCGGGCTCGGGCAACAGCTGGCCGGCTGGCATCCCGACCTGATCGCAGGGCTTGCCCGCCGGGGCTACCGGGTGATCGTCTTTGACAACCGGGACGTGGGCATGTCGACTCACCTCGACGCGCTGGGCCAGCCGGATCTGGGCGCGATCCTGGCCGGCCGGTTCGACCTTTCCCCGTACGGCCTGGTCGAGCTTGCCGACGACGCGCTTGGCCTGCTTGACGTCCTTGGAGTCGACTCGGCGCATCTGCTCGGCCAGTCGATGGGCGGGATGATCGCCCAGGTCGCGGCACTACGCCATCCCGAGCGGGTCCGCAGCCTCACCTCGCTGATGTCGCATCCCGGCGATCACCGGGTGCAACCGATGCCGGAGGCGCTTGGCCTGTTCCTGCGCCCGGCACCGAGCAGCCTCGACGAGGCGCTGCACGCCGCCCAGGAGGCGCAGCAGGTGCTCGGCTCACCGGAGTTTCCGCCGGACGACGCCTGGCTGGCGCAGCGCACCCGGCTCTACTGGGAACGGCGTACCGATCCGAGCGGGACGTTGCGCCAGCTGGCGGCCCTGCTCAGCGCGCCGGACCGGACCGCGGAGCTGGCCTCCCTGCGCACTCCCACGCTCGTCATCCACGGCGGTGCTGATCCACTGGTTCCCGTGCTAGGCGGTCGCCTGACCGCGGCTGCCATCCCCAGCGCCGAACTGCTCGAGATCGACGGGATGGGACACGAGCTACCTCGTCCGGTGTGGGAGCGGATCTTTGACAAGCTCGAGGACGTCGTCGACCGCGGCGAGGCCGGTCGGACCCCGCTGGCAGCCGCGAGCTGACCGGCTGACCGGGGTCCGACGAGTCACGCGCCCGGCTTGATCACCATCAGGGCGGCGACGACCAGCCAGCATGCGGTGCTCACGGCCGCGCCAAAGGCGACGGCACTGATCCGACGTCGCGCCTGGCGGCCCGCCTCGACGTCGGCGATGGCGCGCGACATACCCGGCGCGACGATGCCGAGGCAGCTCGCGCAACCCACAAACCACAAGGCCAGTGAGCCCAGTAGCCAGCCGTCATCGAGTGAACGGACACTGCCGAACGATCCCTGGTGCACGAGACCCACGCCGGTGATCACGATCAGCGCGGATGCCGCCGCCAGCACCCGCACCAGCTGGGTGGCGAGCAGCAGGACCGGCGGCGGACCGGGCGTTGCCCGCAGCAGCACGGGTGCCGTCACGCAGACCAGACTCAGCGGTCCCAGCACGAACACGGCGAGCACGACGTGCAGGGTCAGCAGTAGTCCGAAAGCACCCGGATGCGGCATGTCGCGACGCTATCGATTGACATCGGATGCCGACACACCGGCTCGGGTCCGGCCGGGGTCCTGCGTCACAGCCGGGCGGACTGGTCGTACAGGCGCCGGACCACCGCGCCAAAGTGGGTACCGTACAGGCGGCCGGAGGAGCCGGCGTAGGCGTAGCTGACGACTCCGTCGATCCAGCCGTGGCCGGGGCCGAGCCGGCCGAAGCCGGTGAGGAACGGGCCCCCGCTGGCGCCCGCCGTCATCCGGCAGCGCACTCCCATCGATGGGCCGCCGTATGGGTCGTCGGCGTCGGGACCCGCGCAATAGATCATCTGGTTGCCGTCGAAGGGGCTCAGCCGCGGGTAGCCAAAGATGTACTGCGGGACCGTGGACGGCAGATCGAACGCGATGTTCTGAGCGCCGACGACATCCTGCAGCCGCCGGCCGTTCCGCGGATTGAACGTGACGAAGCCGGCGTCGACATCGAAGTCGCCCTTCTGCGACCAGCCGGAAGTGACGGTCATTCGCCGGGCCGTCCAGATGCCGTAGGGCATGGTGCCGTCCGCGTAGCCGGGCACGAAGGCCACGTTCCCCGCGAACTGGGAGCCCGCACCGCCGTGCAGACAGTGTCCGGCGGTGACGACCAAATTACGCCCGGCGCTGTTGACCACGCTTGCGGAGCAGGCGAAGTCGGAGCCGTCGATCGTGGTGAACAGCCGTCCGGTGGTGGCCGTCACCAGGCCGCCGCCGATGTAGGGGGTGCCGTCGCTGGCGGGCGGGGGCGCGCCTACCGGCCCAGGGCCTGGCTCGGCCGCAAACGGTGACCGAGCCGGTGCGGCATCGGTACTCAGTCCGGAGCTGGAGCGGGAGCCAAAGGCGCGGTTGCGATGTTCAGCGGTCCAGTAGCGTCTGACCTGCGCCTGCTCCGTGTCGGTGATTGCTCCTGTCGCTGTCGGCGCGACCGGAACCCCCGCCGGGTCGGCGGTACCGTCGCCGCTGCGGGGGGCGTTGGTCGGGGTGCTGTCCGCCCTGGAGTCGGCCTGATCCAGTGTGGTCGAGGGGTCGGCGAGCACGGGCGCGGTGGGAAGGGTGGCCGGTGCGAGGGAGACTCCCGCGGTCAGCAGCACCGCGGCGAGCAGCCGGGCGCGAGCTGGTGGATGAGGCCCGGACGCGCGGTGCCGCGGGACTCCGTGACGCCTCGCTACGGCCTGGGCTCTCCGTGACAACACGATCGCGCACGGTAGCAGAATGCGTATGGGTGATGGGCGTGCCGCAGCGCGTGGGTGGGGGCCTGAGCCGGTTCACCCGGTGGGGGTGAAGGACGGTGCTGGGAGCTGCTCGCCGCGAGTTCCGGCGGGACCGCGGGATCAGCGGACGGCGTGCCGGCCACGGGAGCGCAGATAGTCGCGGATGACGTAGTTTCCGAGCGCGTTCGGGTCGGGGGACAGCATCCGTCCGCCGTTTCGCCGGGCCATCTCCTCGACGAACTGCACGAGCCGTGGCTCGTCGTCCAGCATGAACACGTTGATGGTGACCCCGCGTCGAGTCAGCTTGTCAACCTCGGCGAGGGTGAGCTCCAGAGTTTCGGGCATGGGCGGCCAGGAGAACCTAGGGGTGCCGTCCCGTAGCAGATGCGCAGTCGGCTCACCGTCGGTGACGACCATGACGACCGGTTCGGCCTGCGGGTAGCGGCTGAGCAGCCGGCCGGCGATGAGTAGCGCGTGCTGCAGGTTGGTGCCCTGGACCATCTCCGAGTCGAGTCCGGCGAGCTCGACTGGGCGCAGCTCGCGGGCGTAGTCGGAGAAGCCGATGATGTGGATCTTGTCTTGCGGGAAGGACGTGCTGACCAGGGCATGCAGCGCGAGCGCGGTGGACTTCGCGATGCCCCAGGTACCGCGCAGCGCCATCGAGTAGGACAGGTCGACGAGCAGGCAGACCGCCGCCGTGGTGCGCCGCTCGGTCTCGGCCACCTCGAAGTCGGCGACCTCGAGCCGTACGCTGCGCCCAGGGCCGGGCGGCCCGCCTCGCAGGACGGCGTTGCGCACCGTGCGGACGACGTCGATCGGCTGGGTGTCGCCGAACTGCCAGGGACGAGAGGTACCGAGCAGATCACCGGCGGAGCCGGCGTCGGTCAAGCTGTGATCGCCGCGGCCGCGGGCGGAGACCTGGCGGAAGATGCGGGCCAGCGCCGTCTGGCCGATGCGGCGCACCGCCCGCGGGGTCAGTTCGAGGCTGCCTCCCCGCCGGGTGATGAACCCCTGGCGTTCGAGCTCCCGCTCCACCTGCTGGAGGCTGCGCAGGTCGTCAACGGCGGAGCGGCCGAGAGCGCGGGCGACGGCCTCGGGGTCGATGTCCTCCAGGGATGCGCCCGCGTAGTCCTGGCCGAGGGCGGCGCCGAGCTCGTCGAGCTCAGCGAGTTCCTCCAGGGCGCTGGTGGCGTCGCCGAGGCCCAGCGGTTCGTCGCCGGTGAGGCCCTCGCTCATGCGCCGACCACGCCTGCGGGCCCGTCCGCCCCAGTTGAGGTCGGGGCGTGCGGCCCGCAGCGCCTGGCTGAGCCGCGACATCTCGGCGGCGAGGCCGAGATCCTCCATCGCGGTGGCCATCAGGTCGGCGAGCTCGGCGCGCTGCTGCGGGGTGAGCCCGGCCAGTAGCCTGGCCGCGGCGGCCGCCCGGCGGGCGAGGGCGTCGACGAGTTCCTCGAGCGACTCCGGCCCCTCGGGGAAGAAGTCGCCGAATTCGCGCATGAACTGCTCGAACGCCTCGGTGGTGTCCTCGCCGCGGGTGTCGGCCTCGAGCATCGTGTTCAGCGCGCCGATCATCTCGCGGATGCGGGCGAAGTCCTCCGGACGCGCCCCCTCCAACGCCTCCTTCATGCCCTTGAACTGGGCGTCGAGGACCTCCCGACGCAGCAGCTCGGAGATCTGCTCGTAGGTCTCACGGGCCTGCGGGGAACGCCAGTCGTAGTCGGCGAGCGCACGTACGGCCCGGGCGGGATCGGAGGGCAGCGTGTCGAGTTCGGTCTCGCGCAGCCGGGCGGCATCGGACGGATCGGGGAACAGCGCGGCGCGCTCCTGACCGATCGCGGTGTCCAGCAGCCGGCGGACCTCCTGCAGGGTGCCGTCCATCCGCCCGCGAGAACGCGCCTCGCGGCGGCGCCGCTCGATGGCCCGGCGCAGGTCATCCAGGCCGCGCCGGCCGGGCATACCCCTACGCAGCAGGGCTTCGAGGGCCTCGCGGGGGGTACGCCCCTCGAGGATCTGGCGGGACATCTCGTCGAGGGCGGCGGCGGAAGTGAAGGGGGAGGCGAGTGGGTCTGGCCCCCCGTCGAAAGGGCTATAGCGGAACGTGCCGGAGCTCACCGCGGTCCTCCCAGGGAGCGGACGGTTCAGGGTTGCCGTCGGATCACGGACCGCCGTAGACCGTGCGGCCGGGTAGCTCCTCCTTGGCGAGGCGGCGATTGAGGTACAGGCCCTCCATGGCCAGCTCCAGCCCGGCCGCGGCGAGTCCGGGGGATTCGGCGCCGTCCACCCCGAGCCGGCTCAGGATCGCGGCGAGCCCGGGTACCGGACCCATGCGGCGCAGCAGCTCGGCCGCCGGGACGAGTTCACCCGTCTCGACCGGACCGTCGTTCTCGAACCGGTTCTGCAGGCCGGTGAGGTCCGCGCCGGCGAGACGAGACCGGAACGTCTCGGCGACCGCGCGGCGCAGCAGCAGCGCGAGCACCTCGTCCTCGCGCCCCTCCTCCAGCTGGTCGAACTCGACCTTGCCGCGCACCGCGGGGACGATCGACGAGAGATCGACCACCCGGGCGGTGGCCGTCTCCTCGCCGGTCAGTGCCGCCCGCCGCACAGCGGCGGCGGCCACCGTCTCGGCGGCGGCCACGGCGAGCCGGGCCGACACGCCCGACCGTTGGTCGACCTGCGGCGCGTCGCGCACCAGCCGGGTGAACCGGGCGACCACCTCCAGCAGGTGATCGGCGAGTTCCGGTGCCCCCAGCGGCGAGCCGGCCCAGCTGATCGCCGCCTCCTGACGGATCAGGGCAAGCTCGTCGGCCAGCACCAACGGGTAGTGCGTCCGGACCTCGGCGCCGAACCGGTCCTTCAACGGGGTGATGATCCGGCCTCGGTTGGTGTAGTCCTCGGGGTTGGCCGACGCCACCAGCAGCAGGTCCAGCGGGAGACGCAGCAGGTAACCGCGGACCTGGATGTCGCGCTCCTCGAGCACGTTGAGCAGGGACACCTGGATGCGTTCGGCGAGGTCGGGGAGCTCGTTGACGCTGAAGATGCCGCGGTTGGTCCGCGGGACCAGCCCGTAGTGCACTGTCTCGGGGTCACCCAGCGTGCGACCCTCGGCGACCTTGACCGGGTCGACATCACCGATCAGATCACCGACGCTGGTGTCGGGAGTGGCCAGCTTCTCGCCGAACCGCTCGCCGCGGTGCCGCCAGACGACCGCCAGATCGTCCCCGTGGGCGGCGGCCAACTGCCGACATCGGCCGCAGACCGGTGCGTAGGGATGGTCGTTGATCTCACATCCCGCCACGGCCGGCGACCACTCGTCGAGCAGGCTGACCAGCGTTCGGATCAGGCGGGTCTTGCCCTGCCCGCGCTCCCCGAGGAAGACGATGTCGTGGCCAGCCAGGATTGCCCGCTCCACCTGTGGCAGCACGGTCTCGTCGAACCCGACGATGCCGGGGAAACGGGGCTCCTCCCGGCGCATCAGGGTGACGAGGTTGTCCCGCAACTCGGCCCGCACGGAGCGGTACACATGCCCGCTACGGCGCAGTTCACCCAGGGTAGCGACCGACGGCGCCTGGCCCGCGGGCTCGGCAACCGGGGATGTCGTCGTCGGTGGGACGGAATGACGGGGCGGTACCGGCAGATCCTCCACCGCTCGACGGTACGTCGGCCTCGCCCTGCGTGCAGCGGACTCAGCGCCCGTCCGCTGCGGGCGTAGCCGTCGGCCGGCACGCGGCGAGCCCCACCCGGCTCGCCGCACGACCTGCCCGCAGGCGCCGCCGGCCGAGACGTCTCGCAGGTCAGCCCGCGTACGGAGCGATGGAGATGATCTCGACCTTGGCCGAGCGGCCGTTGGGCAGCGTGTAGCTCACAGTCTCGCCGGCCTTGTGTCCGGTGACGGCGCCACCAAGGGGGGAGGCGGGGGAGAAGACGTCGATCGTGGTGCTGTGGTCCTCGCGTGAGCCGATGAGGAACTTCTCGGTCTCCTGGTCGCCGGCGAAGCGGACCTCGACCACCATGCCCGGACCAGCCTCACCCTTGCTGGTCGCCGGTGCATCGCCGACCTGCGCGTCCCGCAGCAGATCCATGAGCTGGCGGATGCGGGCTTCCTGCTTGCCCTGCTCCTCCTTCGCAGCGTGGTAACCGCCGTTCTCGCGCAGGTCACCCTCCTCGCGCGCGGCCTCGATCTTCGTGGCGATCTCCGTGCGCCAGGGGCCGGTGAGGTAGTCGAGCTCGGAGCGGAGCCGGTCGTATGCCTCCTGGGTGAGCCAAGTCTGCTGCGTCACGCGGGTCACGCTCCTCGGTGAACATCAAAAGGGTCATGGTACCAAAATGAATCAAGGAATCCGGGGTGAAGCATGGGGCCTTCCCCGTGGCCTCATGCCCAGCGGATGCGCCCAGACCAGCGGATTCACCTCTTCCGGGTACCCCCGGAAGAGGTCGCTTGCCGTGAGCGCGGCCGTAGGTGTGTGGAGTCACTGCGCGCGCCGCACCCGCCCCGCCCGCAACCCCGTGCCCCGCCCGCACCCCTATGCCCTGCCAGCGGCATGGCCGACCCGACGCCGATGTCGGTGTGCCGGCCGGCGACACGCTGCACCCGTTGCCGTGCGCGGACGGTTGCCGTGCGCGGACGGTGTATTGTGCCACGGCGTTGGGTGACTTTTCCAGATCAAACGTCCGACCAGCCGCACGGGTTCCAGGCCCGGCGACTGCGCCCGGCTCACCTATTCTGCCCGCCGACAGCCCCGTCTCCCGGTAAGCGGGCCCGCCGACCCGATCAGCGAGTCACCCGGGCGGGGGCCTGAGCCAGGCCTGGGGCCGGCCCGCGGCGTCTGCCCCCTCGGGGCGTCAGGCGCGCGTGTCGCGTACATCGCGCTCCGCCTGGGCGCCTCGAATCGGCGAGGACCCGGGACTCGTCAAGCACAATGGTCACATGTCTGCGGTCGACGAGCGGCATGGCCTGCGTCTCATGGCCATCCACGCGCATCCCGATGACGAGTCCAGCAAGGGTGCGGCGACGATGGCGCGCTACGTGAGTGAGGGCGTGGACGTACTCGTCGTCACCTGTACCGGCGGAGAGGAGGGCAGCATTCTCAACCCGGCGATGGACACACCCGGCGTCGCCGAGAACGTCGCCGAGATCCGTCGCCAGGAGATGGAGAACGCCCGGCGCATCCTCGGCGTCCGCCAGGAGTGGCTTGGCTTCCACGATTCCGGCCTGCCCGAGGGCGACCCGCCCCCGCCCCCGCCGCCCGGCCGTTTCGCCACCATCGGGCTGCGGGAGGCGTCACGCCCGCTGGTGCGGCTGATCCGCTCCTTCCGGCCGCAGGTCATCACGACCTACGACGAGTCGGGAGGCTACCCGCATCCCGATCACATCATGACGCATCGGATCAGCGTGGAGGCCTTCGAGGCAGCCGGTGATCCCACGCGGTACCCCGAGGTCGGCCTCGGGCTGGGCCTCGAGGCCTGGCAGCCGCTGAAGCTCTACTACCACCTGACCTTCCACAAGGAACGGATCCTCGCGCTGCACACCGCGATGCTGGCCCGGGGCCTGGAATCGCCGTACGGTGAGCGTCTGTCGGACTGGATCGATCGCGCTGAGGATGCCGGGCGGCTGACCACCAGGGTGCCGTGCGCGGACTGGTTCGAGACGCGCGACCGTGCTCTCATCGCCCACGCCACCCAGATCGACCCGACCGGATGGTGGTTCCGGGTCCCGATGGACGTCCAGCGCGAGGCCTGGCCGACCGAGGACTATCAGTTGGCCCGGTCGCTGATCGAGGTCGGGACGCTCCCCGAGGACGATCTGTTCAACGGGATCTGAACGGACCGTCGGCGTGAACGGGGGGCGTGCCGGCGTCGGCGTAGGGTCGGATGATGAGGCGTCTCGAACGACCGCAGCGTCGTGAACGCTGTGTCCGTGCGGGCGTCCGGGTGAATGTCGTGGTGTGAGGACGTGAGGCGTGAACCAGATCTTCGCCGGTCCCGTGCTGGCCGCGCAGGACCGCAACGCCGGCGGGCTCGGGCTGCTTGTCGTCGTGGCCCTGCTCGCCGTGTCGGTGGGGCTGTTCGTTCTGCTGTCGCGGAGTCTTCGGCGGATGCGCGCGAACGTCGCCAGTGGGACGTTCCTCGGTGTCGACTCGGAGCGAGCGGGTGACGACGCGGTCGATCCGCGCCAGGCCCTGCGGCGGCGCACGTCCATCCTGCGTGGACGAGCGCCGGTGATCGAGGGTGAGATCGTCGCCGATTCCACCAGCAGACCCGGAGGGGCCGGTCCGGCCGGCCTGCCCACGCAGCCGAGCCCGCCAACAGGGCACTGAACGGTCCCGCGGTACCGCGCGGTGTGAAGTACCGCAGATCATGTCGATCGTGAGGAGTCGGCCGGTGCCGAACAAGCTGGCGGACCAGACGTCTCCGTACCTGCTCCAGCATGCGGACAATCCGGTCGACTGGTGGCCGTGGAGCCCGGAGGCCTTCACCGACGCCGAGCGGCGCGGTGTTCCCGTTCTACTGTCGGTTGGATACGCTTCGTGTCATTGGTGTCACGTGATGGCACATGAGTCTTTCGAGGACGCGGACACCGCGGCGTACATGAACGAGCACTTCGTCAACATCAAGGTCGACCGGGAGGAGCGGCCTGACGTCGACGCGGTCTACATGGACGTCACCGTCGCGCTGACCGGGCACGGCGGCTGGCCGATGACGGTGTTCCTCACGCCGCGGGCCGAGCCGTTCTTCGCCGGCACGTACTTCCCGCCGAATCCCCGGCCGGGGATGGGTTCGTTCCTCCAGGTGATGACCGCCGTCACCGAGGCCTGGCAGTCCCGACGCGAGGAGATCGAACAGTCGGGTGCCGACATCGCTCGTCGACTCGCGCAGGCCGCTGCCGGCGGCCCGGCGTCGGGTACCGCCGGGTCGGCCTCTGCCGGCGACCTGACCCCCGAGCTGCTCGACACAGCGGTGGCGGGCCTGTCCGCCCGCTTCGACGCCCGCCACGGCGGGTTCGGGGGAGCACCGAAGTTTCCGCCGTCCATGGTTGCGGAGATGTTGCTGCGCCACGCCGCGCGCACCGACGACGCACGCAGCCTGGAGATGGTCGCCGTGACCTGTGAGCGGATGGCCCGTGGTGGCATCTACGACCAGCTCGCCGGCGGCTTCGCCCGCTACAGCGTCGACGCGACCTGGACCGTGCCGCACTTCGAGAAAATGCTCTATGACAACGCCCAGCTGTTGCGGGTGTATCTGCACCTGTGGCGGGCCACCGGCTCCGCGCTTGCCCGCAGGGTCGTCCAGGAGACCGCCACCTTCCTGTGCACCGACCTGTGCACCGCTCAGGGCGGGTTCGCCTCCGCCCTCGACGCCGATGCGGTGCCCGCCGATGCCGGGACAACCGGGCACGCCCGGCCGCAGGAAGGCGCCAGTTACGCCTGGACCCCAGCCGGCCTGTGTGACGTTCTCGGCGAGGATGACGGCGGCTGGGCCGCCGAGGTCTTCGGGGTCACCGCCGAGGGCACCTTCGAGCACGGCACGTCCGTGCTGCGCCTGCCGGCCGACCCGACCGATCCGGTGGGCGAGCAGCGACTGGCCCGGGTCCGCTCGGCGCTCGCCGCCGCCCGGGCGGCCCGTCCGCAACCGGCCCGTGACGACAAGGTGGTCGCGGCCTGGAACGGCCTGGCCATCGCCGCCTTGGCGGAGGCCGGTGCCCTGCTCGACGAGCCGCAGTGGGTGCGGGCCGCCGTTCGTGCCGCGGAGCTGCTGCGTGACGTGCACCTGGTCGACGGACGGATGCGTCGCACGAGCCGTGATGGCCGGGTAGGGGCGAACGCGGCCGTGCTGGAAGATTACGGAGACGTCGCCGAGGGTCTGCTCACCCTGCATCAGGTGAACGGCGACCCGCAGTGGCTGACGATCGCCGAGCAGCTCCTCGAGGTGGTTCGGGCGCATTTCGGCGCACCTGACGGCGGCTTCTACGACACCGCGGACGACGCGGAGACGTTGCTACGCCGGCCGCGTGACGACTCCGACTCGGCGACGCCGTCGGGCCAGGCGGCCGTAGCCGGGGCACTGCTCACCCACGCGGCGCTGACCGGTTCCGCGGAACACCGCGCCGCCGCCGAGCGGACCCTGGCCCGCTTCGTTCCCCTGCTCTCCCGGGACGCCCGGTTCGCAGGCTGGGCCGGAGCGGTCGCCGAGGCGCTGCTGGCGGGGCCGGCCGAGGTGGCGGTCGTGAACAGCCCTGAGCTGGAACGTCTCGCCCGGCTCGGAACGGCGCCAGGCGCGGTCGTCGTGGCCAGTGGTCCGCTCGTCGCCGGGCGACCGGTGCCGGGGGTGTACGTGTGTCGCGACTTCGTCTGCGGCCGTCCGGTGCACACCGCGGACGAGGTGCGCCGCGAGCTCGGCGTGAAGGTCGCCACCTGAGTCGCGTCGGGCTGTCACCGATCCGCGGGTAAGCGTGTAATCATTCCTGGCGCGCCCGGGTGCCCGCCGGCGCCTCGGCGCGGCTCCGTGGGGTCCGTGGCGTGGGCCAGATGGCTGGTCGTGGCAGGGGTCGGTCGGGACCGCGGACGGAACCGATCGGGGGACGGCGAGGAGACGCGACATGCCCGGTGCGCGCGGACGGGGTCATGGCAGGGTGGGGGACCGTTCCGAGGGCCTGCTCGGACAGGACGCGGCCGACTGGTTCGCCGCACGGATCCCCGCCGGTTGGTTCGCCGGCCCTCCCGAGGTAGCCGTCGACCGGGAGGAGATCACCGTCATCGGTGAACTCATCTCCGTGCCCGACAGCGACGGTCCGGACGGTGGTGATTCGGACGGCGGGACAACGGAGCGCGGCCGGATGGACGTGGAGAGTGTCGCCCGGATCCGGCAGTTCCGGGAGCGTACGCGGGACGAGCGGGTCGCGATCGCCACCGAGGCCGAGCGGCGCTATGGCCGCAAGATTGCCTGGGGGGCGACCAGCGGCCGAGCCAGCGAGCTGTTCACTGTGCTGTCCGTGCCAGTGATGACCCGGCTGCGCCAGCCGGAGCGCCAAGTCCTCGACACGCTGGTGGACTCGGGGGTAGCCCGCAGCCGCAGCGAGGCGTTAGCCTGGTGCGTCCGGCTGGTGGGTGACAACGCCGACATCTGGCTGCGGCAGCTGCGGGAGGCGATGGAACAGGTGGAGAAGATCCGCTCCGAGGGGCCGGGCCGGTAGGCCGGACGGCCCTTGACCGCAGGCCCTCGTGCCGTCGTCAGGGCCGCCCCCCGCCGGGCAGGGGCGATCAGTAGATCGCGAACATGAGGGCGATGTAGTGGCACAGCGCGGCCACGAGCGTGAAGGTGTGGAACACCTCGTGGTAACCGAAGGTCGTCGGGGCGGGGTTCGGTCGCCGGGTGGCGTAGACGACGGCGCCGAGGCTGTAGCAGACTCCGCCAACAAGCAGCAGCACCATGGACGCGATCCCGGCCCGGTGGGCGAGCTGGGGGAGGACGAAGGCGGCCGCCCAGCCGAGTGCGATGTAGAGCGGGATGATCAGGTAGCGCGGCGAATGCAGCCAGAACATGCGGATCGCCACACCCAGTGCAGCGCCGCTCCACACCACCGCGAGCACCACACGCGCCGTCGTCGCCGGCATGACAATGAGGGCAAATGGGGTGTACGTGCCTGCGATGAAAATAAAGATCATTGAATGATCGAGACGTTTCATCCGTGCGCGTGCACGTGACGTCGACCACATCGTGCGGTGGTAGAGCGCGCTCGTGCCGAACAGAGCAGCAATGCTCAGTGCATAAACCGCAACGCCGAGTCGAGCACGGAGCGTGGTGGTCAGGGCGACGGCAAGGACGCCCAGTGTAAGGGCAACGGGGAATGCGCCGGCGTGTAGCCATCCCCGCATGCGTGGTCGCACCAGGTCACGTGGGTGGGCTGCGCGGTCCGCCTGCGGAGCCCCGGAAGGCTGCTGCGTGAGGGAAGCCACGACTAGGACGATAACCCGGGGCTTACATCGGCCACGAGGCGGAGTCGTGCGACGGCGCTAGGTCCGTACCGTTGCGTGATGGATCCGACGCTTCTGTCCGCTCGCTATCGCGCGACTGCGGGCGGAACGCGCGGTACAGTCTAATGATCCTGAACGCGGCCTCGAGTCACCCTGTATCGCGGGTTTTGTCGGCTCGTCAACGTGTAAGTTCAAGCGCTGAAGTGGGCACACCGATACAGGGCGAGAACGCGGCAGGTTTCGACTCGACCGGAGGTGTGAGCTGTGACGACCGCGGCACAGATTCCGGGGCTTGATGCAGCCCCTACGAAGCACGCCAGGCTGGTCGCCTGGGTGCGTGAGATCGCCGAACTCACCCAGCCGGATCGGGTTGAGTGGTGCGACGGCTCGGATGCCGAGTTCGATCGTCTGACCAGCCTCCTGATCGAGAAGGGGACGCTCGTCCGGCTCAACGACGACAAGCGTCCGAACAGCTTTTACGCCGCCTCTGACCCCAGTGACGTCGCCCGGGTCGAGGACCGTACCTACATCTGTTCGGAGACGGCTGACGCCGCGGGGCCGACGAACAACTGGATGGCGCCAGCGGAGATGCGTGCCAAGCTTCGCGGCCTGTTCGCGGGCAGCATGCGGGGCCGCACGATGTACGTGGTCCCCTTCTGCATGGGACCACTCGGCTCGCATATCTCCGCACTTGGCGTCGAAATCACCGACTCGCCCTACGTCGTCATTTCAATGCGCACGATGACCCGTATGGGGGCGCCCGCCCTCGAACAACTCGGCGAGGATGGATTTTTCGTTCCCGCGGTGCATTCCCTAGGCGCTCCGCTTGAGCCCGGCGAATCGGATGTCCCGTGGCCGTGTAACACCACGAAGTACATCAGCCACTTCCCGGAATCGCGGGAGATCTGGTCATTCGGATCGGGTTACGGTGGTAATGCCCTGCTCGGCAAGAAATGCTACGCCCTGCGCATCGCGTCCGTGATGGCCCGCGATGAGGGCTGGCTCGCAGAGCATATGCTGATCCTCAAACTGACCTCGCCCGCGGGCAAGGTCCACTACATTGCCGCGGCCTTTCCGTCGGCCTGCGGGAAGACTAATCTCGCGATGCTCATTCCGAGCCTGCCTGGGTGGAAGGCGGAGACTGTCGGTGACGACATCGCCTGGATGCGCTTCGGTGAGGACGGCCGGCTCTACGCGGTCAACCCGGAGGCGGGCTTCTTCGGCGTTGCCCCCGGCACCGGCGAGCAGACCAACCCCAACGCGATCAAGACGTTGTGGGGCAACACCGTGTTCACCAACGTCGCCCGCACCGACGATGGCGACGTGTGGTGGGAAGGCCTGACGAAGCGGCCGCCGGCGCACCTCACCGACTGGAAGGGCCGGGACTGGACGCCGGAGTCGGCCGACCCCGCCGCCCACCCGAACGCCCGCTTCACCGTGCCTGCCGGCCAGTGCCCGACCATCGCCGACGAGTGGCAGGACCCCAAGGGCGTGCCGATCTCGGCGATCCTGTTCGGCGGCCGCCGTGCCACCGCGGTCCCGCTGGTCACCGAGGCGCCCGACTGGCGGCGTGGGGTGTTCTTCGGCTCGATCGTCGCCTCCGAGACGACGGCCGCGCAGGCAGGCGCGATCGGCAAGCTGCGTCGTGATCCGTTCGCCATGCTGCCGTTCTGCGGCTACAACATGGCCGACTACTTCGCCCACTGGCTCGAGGTCGGCCAGAAGGCCGACGCGGAGAAGCTCCCGAAGATCTACTACGTGAACTGGTTCCGCAAGAGCGCGGAGGGCAAGTTCCTCTGGCCGGGCTTCGGTGACAACAGCCGCGTCCTGGCCTGGATCGTCGGCCGACTCGAGGGCGAGGCCGACGGTGTCCAGACCCCGCTCGGCGTCCTGCCCACGAAGGACGCCCTGCCCAGCGACGGTCTCGACATCTCCGAGGCGGACCTCGACGCTCTGCTCACCCTGGACATTGACGTCTGGAAGCAGGAGGCGAGCCTCATCCCCGAGCACTACCAGTCGTTCGGCGACCGCCTGCCCGCCGCGCTGTGGGCCGAGCACGAGGCCTTGGTCAAGCGCCTGGAGGCGTAGCCAGGCAACCGAGGGCACATGCCCGCGCACCCGGCCGGCACGGCAGTCACAGTCGGTAATGGGGGGAGCGGTCGGTCGGGTGCTTCCGGTCGCCGCTCCGTCCGCTCCGTCCCCGCCCACGGACCATTCGCGTGGTCCATTTCGGAGCCCCCTGGCGGACAGCTCCGACATGTTCAATGCAATACGCCCGGATGAAGGCAAGGTTTTCACGAAACACCCCGGGTCTATCGACGAATTTCCGGCGATCATCGCGGATCGGTCAAGCGGCCCGGAGGGTCAGCCCGAAGGTGCTGTTGGCCAGCGGATATCACCGTCTCGTCGCCGAAGGCCGCAGGTTCCGTCCTTCCCCTGCCGTTCCGTCCGTGTTTCCTTCCGTGCTCGGGACGGACGGCTGTGGTCGGGCTCCCGCGAGCGCCTCGGATGGCCCAGCCTTCTGGGAGCAGCCGGCCAAGGCCGGCCATCCATCGACTCAGGTTGGCCTTACCAAGGTCGGGGATGCCGGTGAATGTGCCGGACGGCCCGAAGGGTTCTCGCTCCTTCGGAGCCCCCGACATGCTCGGTGGACGGCCGATCGTCCCGCTGTCCCGCTGTCCCGCTGTCCCGCTGTCCCGCTGTCCCGCGGAACCGCCTGGGCCGCGGCCGTCTGCCGGGGTGGTCCCGGCTGACGGAGGTGCCTCGCGCGGGGCGCGGGTGCTGTGGGCGGGGATGCTGCTGCCGCAGGTGATGATCCGCGCACTATGCCACCGGGTGGGCGAGAGGCGTGGTCGCGTCGACAAAACGTCTCCGGTTCTTAACACAACGTGTTGCCGGAAGTGGGTCGCCATCGTCCGAGGGGGCGGCTACCGTGGGAGGCCTAGCGTCTAAGCCGAGGTCCGGCCCGGTGCCGGACCTCTCGGGAGGCCCCTCGGTGCCGCATGTGCGACTACACCAGGAGGCCGGTGCCCGGCCCCTGAAGGGGCCGGTCCCGGACTACCTCCGAGTAAGCGGGTGGGCGTGTGCCACGAACGCATGTCGTCGACACAAGCGTGCTGCTTTCTGATCCGGGCGCGCTGCTGCGGTTCGCGGAGCACAATGTCGTGCTCCCCCTCGTCGTCATAGGGGAGCTGGAGGGCAAGAGAAATCATCCGGAACTGGGCTGGTTCGCCCGGGAGGCCCTGCGCCTCCTGGACGACCTGCGCATCCGGCATGGCCGTCTCGACCAGCCGATCCCACTGGCGGGTGGGGGATCGCTTCGGGTAGAACTCAATCACACCGACGCGACCGTGCTTCCACCGGGGTTCCGGGTCGACCTGAACGACTCGAGGATCCTCTGCGTCGCGATGAACCTGGCCGCCGAGGGGCACGAGGTCGTGCTGGTCACAAAGGACCTCCCGCTGCGGGTGAAGGCCTCAGTCCTGGGCCTGCCGGCTGAGGAGTACCAGGCGCTCTCGCCGGTGGATACCGGGTTCTCGGGGATGGCGGAGCTCACCGTCGCCCAGGACGATCTGGACCGGCTCTACTCCCGCGAGTACACGGAGATCCTGGAGGCGGCCGACCTGCCGTGCCACACCGGGCTCGTGCTCACGACCTCGGGTGGCAGCGCCTCGGCGCTTGCCCGGGTGACCGCGGACAAGCAGGTGCGGCTTGTGCGCGGCGACCGGGATGCCTTCGGCCTGCACGGGCGGTCCGCGGAACAGCGCGTCGCGCTCGACCTGCTGCTCGACCCGGACGTCGGCATCGTCTCGCTCGGCGGCCGGGCCGGCACCGGCAAGTCCGCGCTTGCGCTGTGCGCCGGGCTCGAGGCGGTGATGGAGCGGCGGGCGCACCGCAAGGTGGTCGTCTTCCGACCGCTGTATGCGGTCGGCGGGCAGGAGCTCGGCTACCTGCCCGGCAGCGAGAACGAGAAGATGGCTCCCTGGGCCCAGGCCGTGTTCGACACTCTCGGCGCGCTGGTCTCACCGGAGGTGATCGAGGAGGTCGTCGACCGCGGCATGCTCGAGGTCCTCCCGCTGACCCACATCCGCGGACGCTCGCTGCACGACGCGTTCGTGATCGTGGACGAGGCGCAGTCACTCGAGCGTGGCGTCCTGCTCACCGTGCTGTCCCGGCTCGGGCAGGGCTCGCGGGTGGTGCTGACCCACGATGTCGCGCAGCGCGACAACCTGCGGGTCGGGCGGCACGACGGCGTTGCTTCGGTCATCGAGACGCTCAAGGGCCATCCGCTGTTCGCGCACGTCACCCTGACCCGCTCGGAACGCTCCCCGATCGCCGCGCTGGTGACGACGATGCTCGAGGACCTGGTCCTGTAGGTCGGGGTTCGGGGTCGGACGTGGCCAGGGGGAAACCCCCTGCCCGCGGGATCGCCGCAGGCGGCACCATCGGCGGTCCCGCGGGACACCAGACCGGGATCGGCCCCGCGGGAACGTTCGGACGGGGCTGGCGGTTGTCTCAGAAGACCTTCCTCGGAGGTGACACCGCATGATCTTCGGCCGCCACAAGACCACCCTCCCCACGCCGGAGCACGCACTGCCCGGGCGCGACCGTCCCATCCTCGTCGGTGACGTTCGGCACACGGTGCTCGGCACATCGATCATCGGGCCGTTCCCCGCGGGCCTGGAGACGGCCGTGTTCGGGCTTGGCTGCTTCTGGGGAGCCGAGCGGATGTTCTGGAAGGTGCCCGGCGTCTTCACGACCGCGGTCGGCTACGCGGGCGGGTCGACGGCCAACCCCACCTATGAGGAGACCTGCTCGGGTCTCACCGGGCACACTGAGGCGGTGCTCGTCGCCTTCGATCCGGCCAAAGTCAGCTACGAGCAGCTGTTGCGGGTGTTCTGGGAGGGCCACGATCCGACCCAGGGCATGCGCCAGGGCAACGACGTCGGCACCCAGTACCGCTCGGCGATCTACACGACGTCCGACGCGCAGGCGAAGAACGCCGCCGCGAGCCGCGACGCCTTCGCCGAGGTCCTGACCGCCGCCGGGTACGGCCCTGTCACCACCGAGATCGCCCCGGCCGGGCCGTTCTACTACGCCGAGGAGTACCACCAGCAGTACCTCTCGGACGCCAAGAATCCCAACGGCTACTGCGGCCTTGGTGGCACAGGCGTGTCCTGCCCGGTCGGCGTCGCGGTCACGGGGACGTAGCCGGCACGCCCGCGGTCGCGCCGGCGATGGTGTGGACGTCTCGGCCGACGGGGAGCTTCGCGACGCTGTCGACGACGGCGGTCGGCCGGTAGGGGAACCGTTCGATGTCGGTCCGGCTGGTGATGCCGGACAGCACCAGGACGGTGTCCATGCCGGCCTCGAGCCCGGCGACGACATCGGTGTCCATCCGGTCGCCGATGACCACCGTCGTCTCGCTGTGCGCGCTGAGCGTGTTCAGCGCACTGCGCATCATCAGCGGGTTTGGTTTGCCGACGAAGTAGGGTGTGACGCCCGTCGCCTTGGTGATCATCGCGGCGACGGCGCCGGTCGCCGGGAGCAGGCCCTCGACGGACGGTCCGGTCGGGTCCGGGTTGGTCGCGATGAACCGGGCACCATCGCGCACCAGTCGGATGGCGCGGGTGATCGCTTCGAAGCTGTAGGTCCGGGTCTCGCCGAGGACGACATAGTCCGGTGAGCGGTCGCTGAGGACATAGCCAACCTCATGCAGCGCGGTGGTGAGGCCCGCTTCGCCGACCACGTAGGCGGATCCGCCGGGCCGCTGGGTGTGCAGGAACAACGCCGTGGCCAGCGCCGACGTCCATATTCTCGCGGCCGGTATCGACAGGCCCGAGCGGGCCAACCGCGCGGACAGATCCCGGGCAGTGTAGATCGAGTTGTTCGTCAGCACGAGAAAGCCGAGGCCCGCAGCGGTGATGCCGGCGATGAACGCGTCGGCGCCGGCAATGGGATGCTCCTCGTGGACGAGAACGCCGTCCATGTCGATGAGATAGTTCTCGATCGTCCGTTCCGACATGGCCCCTGATTCTGCCCTGCGACCGGCCGTCCGGCGGCATCGGGCGGTCCGAAGGGGTCACAGCACGGCGACGCCTGCGGCCAGCTGTCCGGCCGGCAGAGTGAGGCAGAGCGCCGGGACCACGAGCCACCGGCGCAGGCCCTCGTCGCTGGCATATCGGTGGGCGTGCTCCGGGGCCCGGAACGGCCCGACCACCCCGCGGATCCGCTCGCCGGTCCCGCCGAGCACCACCACCGCCCAGGCCGCGGCCGTGACGTTGCCCGTCGCGTCCGGAAGAGCCGGGGATTCCCACCAGGCTGGCGCCACGTCGATCATGTAGTCCCCCATATTTCTTGCGGTGCCTTCTCGTATTCGCGCTACATCTTCCGGTCGGCCCGCGGTTGCCTCGGCCGCATGCGGCTGGATCTGTTCCCAGTAAGTCGGATTGAACCCACCGGGCGCCGAAACACAGGTCGATTTGACGTGCTATTGATCGGGCTGTCGCAGAACATGGCGTCTGCGGTCGTCGGCGATTGGCGTGTTCACCGGGTATACGTGTGATCGTCGATCGCGGCCCGATCGGAAAATGTGAGCTGTCCGGGCGGGTGCATCGCGGGTGACCCGCCCGGGGTGTCCCCGCGGCGGGGACACCACACCCACCCCGAAGCCCTCTGCACCGAAGGCACGGACGCCCACCCTGGGACACGGATCGCTCACCGGTGCAACGTCGGCGCCGGGCCGTGCGTCTGTCCTGTCGGTTACTTCTCACCACGGGGGGATCCGTGCTCCGCCGCCGTCATCAGTACCGCACCTGGGAGGAACTCTCCCAGCAGGAGCGCCGCCGCGGGCTGGCGATCCTCGCCGTCGTCGGGCTTGGCGCCGTCCTTGCGGTCTACCTGGTCGTGGGCGGTGGTGGTGGGGCACAGGCCGAGGCAGGCGCGCCGACCCCGCCCAGAGTCGCCCTCGCCGGCGCATCGACGGGGACGGCGGGAGCCACGGCATCCAGCGGCGCGACTGCCGCCACCGGAACCGGGGACCAGGCCCGGCTCACCTCCTGGTACGCCGGCACGGCCGAGCTGCGCGGTGAGCTCGTGACGGCGGTGAGCGCGGTTCGGGCGGACATCCAGGCGGCCAACGGCATGGCGCTGGAACCGGCCTGCGTCCAGCTCGGTCAGATCGTCAACCGTATTCCAGGCCTCGGTAGTCCGCCCGGCGGCAGCCCGGCGACTGGCGGCACCGGCGCGGGTGGCGGCACCGGCGCGGGTGGCGACAGCTCGCCCGCGCAGACGTGGAGCGCGGGTACCGCCGCCTACGTCACGGCGGTGACGGCCTGCGGAAAGGTGTTCGACGGGACCCCGCTCCCGCCGCCGGTCCTGTTGCGGCAGACCACCGACGCACTCAACACCGCCGACGGCAGCTGGGCCCGCCTCGCCGCGCAGATCGGCGCGCCAGCCCAGGTGGTCCCGGCGAGCAGCACACCCGCGGCTGGCTGACCTGGCGCGCCCGCCGCCCCCACGAAGAGGCCCGCAGACGGTGTCACCCGCCGTGTGGGCCCCCTTGCGATACCCCGCGTCCCGCGGGTGCGGGGTGCCTCGTTTCGGGACGTCAGGTTCGCTGCGTGTGCCCAGTCAGGCGCAACGCCCGGGTCAGGAGCCGGTGGTCGGGCGGCGGAACAGGACCGCCGTGGGCGCGGATGGGGTCAGCGTGGCCTTCGACGGGGTGAACAGGAACGACTGCTGCGGCAGACCGTTCGGGCCGAGCAGGAACGCCCGCTCGATCGACTCGACCTGCACCCGGGCGCCGAGGTCACGGCCGGCACCCACGACGCGGGTCGCCTCGATGGAGGAGATGTCCTCGGCGACGGTGCCGGCGGGTAGTTCGACGGCGGTCGCGGCCGGATCGTCGCGCCGGATCGCCCAGGTCGGGTAGATCTTCGCCGAGCGGTAGGTCTGGGAACTGCCGGACAGGCGGACGCCGACGGACACACCGACCCAGTTGTCGTCGGTGTTCGGCGGACCCACGGTCGTCTTGCGAATGATCAGGTAGACGTAGTTGCGCGGATCGCTGATCCTCGTCGCGGAGTTCGGCGTCTTGTCGTTGTCGACGCTGCCCTCCCGCGCCACCTCCTGGGCCATCACCCAGTAGGTCCACGGGTTGTTGTCCATTTCCCGTTCGCGGGCGTCCGCGACGGGGTCGAGGGTGTCGGCGGCGGACAGCGCGAAACGCATCCTGCCGTCCGGGTCCGGGCACATGTTGTTGTTGAGTGTGCAGGTGCCGAGTACGGGATGAGCGCCCTCATAGCGTCCGGTGAACAGCACGGTGCCGTGATCCGGGCCCTGGATGACGGCGCTGCCCGGGACCGCGGTACCCGCGGCGTCGATCTCCACCTGATAGGTCCACTCGATGTCGGTGGTGCGGCCCCACTGCGCCATGAGCTCGGGGGCGGAGCTGCCACCGTCCTCGTTGCTCCACACCATCGAGTAGGTCAGCAGCCGGTGCCCGGAGACGGCTGTCGGTGCCTCGGAGTGGAAGGCGAGCAGCGGGGTGTCGTCCACCGCGTTCTGGAACGTTCCGCCGACGAGCGGGTCGATGGGCTGGGCGGTGCCTGCCCCGGTGGTCCCGATTGTCCCGGTAGTGGTCCCGGTGGTGGTGCTGGGGGGCGTGGTCCGGCCGTACACCACCGGCGCGTGGGCGAGGGCCTGGTAGCCGCTGTCCTGCGGGACCACGGTGCGGAAGGAAAGCCCGGTCAGACGGGCCGAGGTGGCGCCTCGGGCGGAGCGGTCCTCGGCGAACGCCACCCGCAGTGTGTGGCCGCCGCCGGCCAGGTGGCCCAGGGCGAGGCTGCGCCGGATCTGAAACGACGCAGGGATGACGATGTCGGTGGTGTAGGTGTTGTCGACGAACAGGGACACCACGGCCGACTCGCTGCCCGGCGAGCCCCAGGACACCCCAGGCGCGGCGGTAGTCACGTCCAGCAGGACCTCGCCATCGGCGTTGGTCCGAAACGGCGTCGACGAGCTCTGGCCGCGATTCACGACGATCTCGGCGGGTGGGTCGGCCGTCTTGTCGTCCGAGCTGCAGGCCACGAGGCCCACCGCCATCGTGGCAGCGGCGACAGCCGCCGTGAACGCCCGCCGCAGACCCCTCGACACCGCGTTTCCCCTCTCGGGGCCGGCGGGCTCGCCACCCACGTGGCCGTCCCACCCCACCTAACCCGACGCTTATCCTGCCCCGGCCCACATCGCTGGCCGGCACCGGTATGGCGCGAATACCGCGGCGGATCCCCGCAGATGTCGGTGAGATGTCCGGCGGTACCGGGCGAAGCCAGGCGCGGGCCGCGAAGTGTCGGGAACGGAGGGCGGCAGGGAAACGGGGGCGTCAGGAAACGGTCACGGGGCGCAGGGGTGCCAGCGTGTTCGGGTGAGACGTCTCTCCGCGGGTGGCCGTTCGGTGTTGGTGTACCTCCATGGCAGTGGCCGGCCGGCCCGCGCACCGGGGCCGGCCGGCCCGGCATCGTCGCACTGGAAGCCTGCCCGGACGTCCCCGGGCAGGGGCCAGTCGGATCGTGGTGACGGGAAACGTGGTGTCCACCACGACGCACCTGGCGCTGCGGTCAAGCCTGTCGCCATTCGTTCAGCGGATACGGTCGTTGCGCGACATGGCACCCGACAGGGACGGCCCCATGGACGGCCGCGGCGGATATCCACGGCCGACCTGTGGACCTGTGGGGCGAGCGGGAGAGGGATTTCGTGCGCAAGTTCGTCATCATGGGAGTGCAGGGCAGTGGCAAGGGAACCCAGGCGGCGATGCTGGCGCGGGACTTCGACCTCGTGCACATAAGCGTCGGAGACGTGTTCCGCTGGAATGTAAAGAACCACACCAAACTTGGCGCCCAGGTGAAACGCACGGTCGCGGCCGGTCACCTCGTTGGTGATGACCTCGTCGAGGCAGTGGTGCGCACGCGACTTGCCGAGCATGACTGGAACTACGGCTTCATTATTGACGGCTTTCCGCGCAACGCCCGGCAGGCCGAGTTCTTTCTGGAAAGCTATGACATCGACGGCGTCATCTATCTGGACCTACCGGACGAGGAGGTCTACCGGCGGGTGCTGGCCCGCCGGCTGTGCTCCCGCTGCGGACTGGACTACAACCTGATCGCCAGCACGCCGGTCATCCCGGACACCTGTGACATGTGCGGAGCGCCGCTGCACGTTCGACCCGACGACAATCCGCAGGCCCTGGCCGTGCGACTGCGCGACTACCACGAGAAGACCGAGCCGGTCATGGAGATCTTCCGGCGTAAGGAGTTCGTCGCCGTCGTGGACGCCCGCCGCGAGCCGAGGGCCGTGCAGACCGAGATCCGCGGACATTTCCATCTGCCGGACCTCTCACCCGCGTCGGTCTGACCGCGCCTCCTGCCGGTCCGGTGGTCAGGACTTGGCGAAGAGGATCGCCACGCCGCCGGTGCCGCCATAGCCGGCGGAGCTGATGCTGCCGCGGACGCCGTGACCGGTGAAACCGATCGTGCGTGCGACACCTCCGATGCCCGCGTCGGATGTGATCGTGTAGCCGGCGGCAGGCAGGGCGCCGCGGTAGAAACTCGTCACCTGGTCGCTGGATACTCCGGTCAGGGTCACCGTCGAGGTCTTGCCTGTGGTGGTTCCGACGCGGACCTTTGCGCTTGGCGGAACTGGGAAATCGGCCGGCACGTTCGTACCGCGCAGGGCGTTCGCACCGGTGGCGGCGTCGATGCGGCCGACGCCGGGGATCGATGCCCCGACCGAGCTGGGCAGTGAGGTCGGAAGTCCCGTGGGCAGGCTCGGCAGGCTGGTCGGCAACGCGGTGGGCAGGCCGACGCTTGCCCCCGGCGTCGCTGGACTACCGCCATCGGATCCGCTTGAACCGCAGCCGCTGGTCAGCGCGGCCAGACCCGCGAGTGCGACGCCGGCGACCACGCTGCCCGCTCGGATACCGGCCGGCCGCAGTGGCCGTCTGAGCCGGTCCGGCCGGGCCGGCCGTGCTGGCTGGGCCGACTTCCCCTCCGCGCCAGTGTCGGTCCGGGTGTTCCGCATGCTGAACCCCTCCGTGTTGATCCCGTGGCCCTGAGCGTGCCCGCCGCCGTGACCATAGTCCGGCTGGGGGGTGTGACAGGAGTCGATGTCGGGAGCCCGTCACATGGTCAGACCGGGCAAAGGGCCAACTCGAGAACGAGGCCGGCCCGAGCGTGGTCACCCGGCGGATGCGGGCGGTGCCAGAGCGCCCCGGGTGACCTGGGGAGATGCCCAGGGCAACCCAAGATGGCGCAAAAGTTCGGATTTGCCGTACTAGTTAGGTTTAGCCATGATGGGGCCAGGGTAACCACTCAACCTGACTGTTGCGTTGACCGCCGGCCCCGTCCGGGGCGGCGGCTTGGCGGGAACGGCCGGACGATGACGTCCGTCATGGCAATGGGCTGGCTACTGGTCCGTGGTGATATAAACCATCATCGACACGTGGAGTGAGGATCTATGTGCAGACTGGCGGATGTCTCCGATGCCGGCGCTCCGCGATGAGCGCCCCGTCTCAGTCCGCTCTCTGAGCATGACGGTCACCAACAACGCGGTGATCAGCGTGGCCCTCGGCTACATCGAGGCGAACCCGGATGAGGTGGACCTTCTTCGGTCTCTCGTCGTACTGGCGCTCCACGGGCCAGCGATTACGGCTCGTAGTACGACTCCGGCTCATGTCACTGCCCGTGCCGCGATCATGTCCTCGGACTGGCGGGTCCTGGAAGTCATGGACGCTCAGTCCTCCACCTGGCATCTGCCGGGTGGACATCTCGACGTCGCCGATGCGTCTCTGCTCGGCGCCGCCCTGGGCCTTGCCGGCCGACGGGCGGGCGTCGACCCGAACCTCGTCATCCCTGACGGCATCGTTCCCGTGGATGTGGACGCGGTGATCGAGCCGGCCGCGCCGACGCTCGGTGAGCCGGAACACGTCCACTACGCCGTGACCTACCTGTTCCACGTCGAGGACCGCGAGCTCGCCGTGGCGGACATCGGTGCACCCGCCGTCCGCTGGACCGATCCCCGGCATCTGCCGGGCCGGCTTGGCGCCAAGCTCACCCGTTCGTCCCACCTATCCCGCCTGGTGCGCTGAGCTCCGTGCGGACCCCGCTCGGCAACGTCGCCGGGCGGTCCCGCGGTGCCGCCGTCCCGCCCCGTTCCTGCCCTGGTCACCGCGACGGCGACCCGCGCCGACTATCTTCTCGAGCTCCCGCTTCTCGAGCTCCCGGACTGACCCATCCATTCCCGGGTCCCGAAGCTTCCGATCGACCGGGCCGCCACCTGCGTCGCGGCCGCCAGAGCCGCAGCCGGGTCTACGTTGATCGGACCGGCGTTGATCGGACCGGCGCTGTCAGGGGAGTGCGCCGATCTTGCGAGTGCCCAGGCGAAGGCGCCGTGCAGCACGTCGCCCGCGCCCAGGGTGTCGACCACGGGGACGGCGGGCGGACGGATCTCACCGGCTCCGCCGCGCGCGTCCGCCCAGCGGATCGCCTCGGCGCCGGCCGTCACCGCGGCGAACGATGGCCCGTGCGCGAGCAGGTACCGCAGTCTGTCGGTCGTGCCGCCCCGGGTGACTGTCGGCGGATGGAACGCCGCGCTGCACACCGCGGCGTCGACGTGGGCGAGTAGCCGCTGCGTCCCGGGTTTCCACGAACCGCCATCGAACACCACCAGCGGCCGTCGTCGCGGATCAGCCCGTGCGCTCAGCGCGGTGAGTACTTCCTCGGCCACCGCCGCCTGATGTCCGTCGACAAGGACGACGGCAGCCTGAGCCAGTAGCCCCAGCGCCGTCCGTCGCGCTCCAGCCGCCGGCCTACCAGGACGCCCGTCCCGCGCGCGGTCCCGTGGGACCCCGGTGCCCGGAACCCCTGATACCTCCGGGACAGTCTCCTGCTGGCCGTGTGCGGACACGACCGCCCGCTGGCCGCCCGGAGTGCTGATCATGATCGAGGAGACGGGCAGGGCCGGCTCGTTCGGGCTGAGGTCCAGATGCTCGACGCCCAGGGTCGCCAGCTCCGAGCGGACCGCCTCGGCGAGCGGGCCGGTACCCACCGCGCTGAGCAGGACCGCCCGGCCGCCAAGGTGAGCGAACGTCACTGCGGCGCCGGTCGCGGGACCGCCCGCCGCCGTCACCAGCGCGTCCGCGACGATCTTCTCGTCCCCGTTGGGTGGGGATCGCACGCGGTAGATCGCGTCGAAGGTACTCAGGCCGACGAACAATCCCAGCGGCCGGCCGTCGCCCACATCGAGATCGACATTCCGCTCGACAGCACCGTTCGTCCGATCATCGGTCATCCGCCCTCGTTTCGTCGCTGGCGGTTTCTTCCACCGCCTGTTGGCCGTTCGCCCGCGCACCATCGTCGCTGGAATCCGATCACTATGCGCGGGACCGGGGCCTCTGCTGCCCAGAGATACCGGTGCGTCACGCTCCTGCCGGCCGGGGGCGTCATGTCCGTGCGCATCCGGAACATCGTGACGGAAACATTCTTGTGCGGGACGGCGGCGTATCTGTCGGTGCGGTAAAAGCTGGAAACCAAGTTGCTCCGTGCTCTTCTTGTTTGTCTTCAGGTTAGTTACACAGATAATGTGTGGCGGCGAATGACGTGTCAGTCGAGTGTGGGTGTACTCCTGATGGCGGCGAGTGTGTGCGGCGGACTGCTGATCTGGCCCACGGATGGCCTCGGATCGGGCGGCGTGCGCCCGGCAGACAAGGCGGCGGTGGCCGCGGCGGCGACGGTGGCGGCGACCGGCGGATCGGTGACCGGGGTGACACCGGCTCTTCCGAGAGCCGCGCTGGAACCGTCACCCCCGGCGTCGCGCGTGGATGCCGCGCGTGGTTCTGGCCGCATGCGGACGATCGTCGACATTGCGGCGACAGGCGCATCGTCGAACGGCCTTGCGGACCGGTTGCGCGCCCACCTTGCCGCACGGCCAGGACATGTCAGCGTCGCGATGTACGACGTGGTGTCCGGCGAGACCGTCGCCGTTACCGATCCGGCAGTTGCCGGCTACGAGATGGCCAGCACCGTGAAGCTCGACATCCTTACCGCGCTGGTACGCAGTGCCGGCCCGTCGGGCACACTCACGGCCCGGCAGCGGGCTCTCGCCCAGAAGATGATCTCAGTGAGTGACAACGGCGCGGCCACTGTCCTGTGGACGGACGCCGGGGGTACCTCGGGCATGAACGCCTTCTTCGCGCTGCTGGGCATGCGGGCCACCCAGGCCGGACCTGGCGACTATTGGGGTCTGACCCGGACGACCGGCGCGGACCAGCTTGCCGTGCTGCGGGCGATCGCGTACCCGGGCCTGCTGACCGCCGCACAACGCTCTGTGATCGCCGGGTTCCTGGGTACGGTGATCCCCGCGCAGCGCTGGGGCCTGACCGGCGGTGTGCCCTCCGGCGTCACGGTCGAGCTGAAAAACGGCTGGCTCCCGCGTACCAGCGGCTGGGTGATCGCCAGCCTGGCCCATGTCCACGGCGCCGGACGTGACTATGTGATGGCGGTCTTCTCCAAGAACGGCCCGAGCATGGCTTCCGGCGTCACCACCGTGCAGGGCGTGTCCGCCCTGGCCTGGGACGCCGCCACTGCCCCATCGGCGGCCACTGCCTCATCGGCCGCCTCCAGATGACCGCACTGGTCCTGGGGGACCAGCCGACCCGGGGTGCCGTACCCGGAGGCTGTGGCGCCGCGCAGCGGCGGTGCCACAGCCGACCAGACGTTCGGATCAGCCGCTGAAGCGGGCAACGGCGCGCATCTTGTTCATCGCGTCGAGCGCCGCGACCTTGTACGACTCCGCCAGCGTCGGGTAGTTGAAAACGCTGTCGACGAGGTAGTCGATCGTGCCGTCGCAGCCCATCACGGTCTGCCCGATGTGGACGAGCTCGGTGGCGCCCGTGCCGAACACATGCACGCCGAGTAGACGTCGATCCTGCGGGCTGACCAGCAGCTTCAGCATTCCGTACGAGTCGCCGAGGATCGCGCCGCGGGCGAGCTCCCGGTAGCGGGCGATCCCCACCTCAAACGGGATGGCCTGCTCGGTCAGCTCGTCCTCGGTGCGCCCGACGTAGGAGATTTCCGGGATGGTGTAGATCCCGATCGGCATGAGCTCGGCGCGCAACGCGTTGACGTCCTCACCGCACGCGGCGTAGGCGGCAAGCCTGCCCTGCTCCATCGACGTCGCGGCCAGAGCCGGGAAGCCGATGACGTCACCGACGGCGTAGATGTGCTCGACCTCCGTGCGAAAGTCGGAGCCGACCTTGATCCGCCCACGGTTGTCCGCGGACAGGCCCGCCGCCGCCAGGTTCAGGATGTCGGTGAGGCCCTGACGGCCGGCGGAGTACATCACCGTGTCCGCCGGAAGCTTCTTGCCGCTCTCCAGCAGGGTGAGCGTGCCGCCGTTGTGCCGCTCCACCGAGACCACCGACTCGCGGAACCGGAACGTCACCGCCAGGTCCCGGAGCTGGTATTTCAGCGCCTCCACGATCTCGACGTCGCAGAAGTCGAGCATGCGGTCGCGCCGCTCGACCACCGTGACCTTCGTCCCGAGCGCGGCGAACATCGAGGCGTACTCAATCCCGATCACACCGGCGCCGACGACGACCATCGAGCGTGGCAGTTTCTCGAGGGCCAGGATCTGGTCGCTGTCCACGACCGTGCGCCCGTCGAAGTCGACCGTGTCCGGCCGCGCGGGCCTGGTGCCGGTCGCGATGATGATCCGCTCGGCGTGAACCCGGCGGTCCTCGATGTCACCCGCCGCCCGCACACTCACTGTGTGTGGGTCGATGAAGCTGGCCAGCCCCGTCAGCAGCGTGACGTGGTTGCGGCTGAGCTGGTTGCGGATGACGTCGATCTCCCGGCTGATGACATGTCTCGTCCGTGCAGACAGGTCACCGACAGTGATGTCGTCCTTGACTCGATAGTTCGAGCCGTACAGCTCGCGCTGCGACATGCCCGTGAGGTAGATAACAGCTTCGCGCAGAGTTTTCGACGGAATCGTGCCAGTGTTGATACTGACCCCGCCGATCATCTCCCGCTTGTCCACGATCGCGACCCGCCGGCCGAGCTTGGCTGCCGCGATCGCAGCCTTCTGCCCGCCGGGTCCGGACCCGATGACGAGGACGTCATAGTCGAACACCGTCACCTCCCCGCATTCTTTCCGGCTCCCGGTGGACCAGAGGCTATCTGCCTCCGCGCCTCTCGAAGCGATGTTGCACCAGCTTGTTACGTTTATTTCTTCCCCACGCTTTTTCCTGGGCGTTACAGCCATGCGATATCACGCTAAGTCGCCATGGCGACTCTTTGTGTAATACCCGGGATGTGCCGCCCTTGTCCCGGCTCGGGTCTCCCCTGTGCCTCTTCCTTGAGCTCTTCCACTGATCGCGAAACTTGGTCGCATATCTCGCGTACGCCCCCGTAGGGCAGTTCTGGGGCGTCGCGCCCGTCCGGTGGTCGACTCCGCTCTTCTGAGCGGACGATGGCGGTCGAAAAATTTGTCGCGCCGGACCCGTAACGAACGCCAGCCGGCCTCGTTAGACAGGATGCGGGGGTCGTGGAGGCTGTCTGGGGGGTCTTCCACGACTCCCGCCGCCGTCGGAACCGGCCATCACTGTCGGGACGGACGCCTGGCCCTGCCGGCTCGGCGTACGGGAGGGATGGTCGGCGAGGGGTGCGACGGCCGGGAGCCGGCTCCGGAGCGGACTCACTCCGGAGCCGGCCCAGCCGGCCCAGCCAGCCAGCCGGGACTACGGGTGGGTCATCGACAGGACGTCGAGGGCGGCGTCGAGCTGAGCCTCGGTGAGCTTGCCGGCCTCGATGTAGCCGCGCTCGAGGACTACCTCGCGGATCGTCTTCTCCTCGGCGAGCGAAAGCTTGGCGACCTTCGCGGCCTCCTCGTACCCGATGTACTTGTTCAGCGGCGTCACGATGGAGGGCGAGGACTCGGCGAACCGCCGGCACTTCTCGACGTTTGCCTTGATCCCGTCCACGCACTTGTCCGCGAGCAGAACGCTGATCGTGGACAGGATGTGGATCGACTCGAGCAGGTTGCGGGCGATCACCGGCAGCATCACGTTGAGTTCGAAGTTGCCCGCCGATCCGCCGAACGCGACCGCCGCGTCGTTCCCGACGACCTGAGCCACGACCTGACAGACCGCCTCCGGGATGACCGGGTTCACCTTGCCCGGCATGATCGACGAGCCTGGCTGCAGGTCCGGCAGGCTGATCTCGCCGAGCCCGGCCCGCGGTCCCGACGATGCCCAGCGCAGGTCATTAGCGATCTTGTACAGGGAGATCGCGATGACCCGCAGGACACCGGATGCCTCGACGAGCCCGTCCCGGGAGGCCTGCGCCTCGAAGTGGTTACGGGCCTCCGTCAGCGGCAGGTCGGTGCTGGCGGCCAGCTCCGAGATGACGGCGGCGGAGAAACCGGGCGGCGTGTTGATCCCGGTGCCGACCGCGGTACCACCGAGTGGCAGCTCGCCCACCCGCGGCAGCGCCACGTTCAGGCGCTCGACCCCGAGCCGCACCGCCGCCGCGTACCCGCCGAACTCCTGACCGAGCGTGACCGGGGTGGCGTCCATCAGATGGGTGCGGCCCGACTTCACCACATCCGCGAACTCGGTCTCCTTGCGACCGAGCGACTCGGCGAGGTGGTCCAGCGCCGGGATCAGCTCCTGCACGATCCCCTGCGTCGCCGCCACGTGGATGGACGACGGGAACACGTCGTTCGACGACTGCGAGGCGTTGACATGGTCGTTCGGATGCACCGGACGGCCGAGCCGCTCGGACGCCAGCGACGCCAGCACCTCGTTGGTGTTCATGTTCGACGAGGTGCCGCTGCCGGTCTGGAACACGTCCAGCGGGAAGTGCTCGTCCCAGTCACCCCGCGCGACCTCGGCCGCCGCGTCCTTGATCGCCTCGGCGATGTCGCCGTCCAACACGCCGAGCTTGGCGTTCACCGTCGCGGCCGCGGCCTTGATCCGCGCGAGCGCCTGGATGTGCGCGCGGGAGATCCGCTGGCCCGAAACGGGGAAGTTCTCCACCGCCCGCTGCGTCTGCGCCCGCCACCGGGCCGACGCCGGCACCCGGACGTCGCCCATGCTGTCGTGCTCGATGCGGTATTCCTGCTCGCTCATGTGCCCGTTCTCCCGATGTTCCGTCACCATCGACCCGGCCTGCGATCGGCGGCACGCGCTGTGCGTGCGCACAGGACATGTGTCGACGACACGTGCCCACCGATCCCAGGGCCGACCCTAGGACATCTGGCGCGTACGGTCCCCCCACGACCGTGCGCATGGGCCCTCTCACACCACCGCCGCATTGCCCCGCCGCAGCCCCACCATCGTGAGCCGCGCCGACTGCTGCTTGACGCGCCATCGCCAGTGGCGAGAGAGGGCGCTTACCTCGAACCTTTGGAAGCCTCGTCGAGAAGCTTTGTCCGAGCGGTGGTATTGCCGGGCGAAAGACGGCGGGCGGGTACCGCACGAAAGTCCGCTTTTCCAAGAGAATTTTCCGCTACTCGCGGACCGAGTAAAGATCCCTTCTCGCATCCGGAGTCCCGATCTTCAGCCCGATCGCTGGTGGACGAGGAGACCGGCCATGGGGCCGCACTCAGCGCTACCTGGCCGCTGGCCCCGCCGCGCGGATCACACGGTCAGAACGACCCTCAGGGATCGACGGGCGCTGGAATCTCGTTGCAGGCGGTGACGGCGGCCGGTCGGTGGCGGGGTTGCTGGAACGACAACGCCGCAGCGCCCAGTGTCCGTTCAGCCACCCCTGACAACTGGGCTGGCTGAAAAGACGAACAGTAGGCACTGCGGCGTGGAGGGTCGGGTGGGGATGGAACGGTCGAGCCGAGGCGGCAGGGTGCCTGCCCGCCCGCACCAATGCGCGGCGACGCTGTGCCGTTGCCCTAGGAGGCGGCGGTTTCGCGTTCGCGGGTGCGCATGTCGCGGCGGAGCTCGGGGGGGAGTGCGAACAGGAGGTGCTCGTCGGCGGAGGTGACCTCCTCGACGTCGGTGAAGCCGCGCTCGGCGAGCCAGGCCATGACGCCGGTGACGAGCTCCTCGGGGACGGACGCGCCGGAGGTGACCCCGACGGTCTCGACGCCGTCGAGCCAGGCCTCGTCGACCTCGGTGAAGTCGTCGACCAGGTAGGAGGCGGGGGCGCCGGCGTCGAGTGCGACCTCGACGAGGCGGACGGAGTTCGAGGAGTTGGCCGAGCCGACCACGATGAGCAGCTCGACCTTGTCCGCGATGTCCTTGACGGCGACCTGGCGGTTCTGCGTGGCGTAGCAGATGTCCGAGTTCGGTGGGCCCTGCAGGTGCGGGAAGCGTTCCCGCAGCGCGTCCACCGTGGTCATCGTCTCGTCGACGGACAGGGTGGTCTGCGAGAGGAAGGCGACATGCTCGGGGTCGCGGACCACGACGCGGGCGGCGTCGTCCGGTCCATCGACCAGATGGATGCGGTCAGGCGCCTGCCCGGTGGTACCGACGACCTCCTCGTGGCCCTCGTGGCCGATGAGGAGAATGTCGTAGTCCTCCCGGGCGAAACGACGCGCCTCGGAGTGGACCTTGGTGACCAGGGGACACGTCGCGTCGATGGTGCGCAGCTGGCGCGCGGCGGCCTCCTCGTGCACCGTCGGCGCCACACCGTGCGCGGAGAAGACGACGGTGGCACCCTCGGGAACCTCGTCCGTCTCATCGACGAAGATCGCGCCCTTGGCCTCCAACGTCTTGACGACGTGCAGGTTGTGCACAATCTGCTTGCGCACGTAGACAGGTGAGCCGTAGAGCTCCAGCGCCTTCTCCACGGTCACGACAGCTCGATCGACACCGGCGCAGTAGCCGCGCGGCTTGGCAAGAAGGACCCGGCCCATGCTGGGGAGTCTACGCGGTGGACAGCGCCCGCCAAGAGGCTTGGGGGATGCGTTACCTGATGGCGAGGCCGTCCTGACCGGTCCGCGCAACGGCCGTTCGGACGGTCTCGGGTGGAGTTGACGACCGTCTCGGCGATCTGTCGGAGGTCACCGTTACGGTGCCCCATATGGCCCTGACCTCGACTCCCGAGCAGCCCTTGCCGGTGCGCACCGTCTCGCGCGCGGTGGGGGACTGGATCCACCGGCTAGGCCGGGTCTGGGTCGAGGGCCAGGTGACGCAGCTCGTGCGGCGGCCGGGAATGGGCACTGTCTTCCTCACCCTGCGGGACCCTGTTGCGGACATCTCTTTGCGGGTGACCTGTCCGCGGGCGGTCTGTGATGCGGTCGGCCCGGCGTTGGTGGACGGCGCCCGGGTCGTGGTGTGGGGCAAGCCGTCGTTCCATGCCGGCCGCGGCACGCTCTCCCTTGCGGTGACGGAGATCCGTCCTCTCGGCGCGGGGGCGTTGCTGGCCCGGCTCGAGCAGCTCAGGGCGACGCTGGCTGCCGAGGGGCTGTTCGCGGCGGCCCGCAAGCGGCGCCTGCCGTTTCTCCCGGTGGCGGTCGGGCTGATCACTGGGCGGGCCAGCGCCGCCGAGCGCGACGTCGTGGAGAACGCGCGCAGGCGTTGGCCGGCGGTGCGCATCGAGCTGCGGGAGGTGGCCGTCCAGGGACCGCTCGCGGTCGGGCAGGTGATCGACGCGTTGCGCGACCTCGACGCGCGGCCCGACGTCGAGGTCATCGTGATCGCTCGCGGTGGTGGGTCGCTCGAGGACCTGCTGCCCTTCTCCGACGAGGCACTGCTGCGCGCCGTGGCGATCGCGCGAACCCCGGTGGTGTCGGCTATCGGACACGAGCAGGACGCCCCACTGCTCGACTTCGTGGCGGACGTGCGAGCCTCCACGCCGACCGATGCCGCCAAACGCGTCGTCCCCGACGTCGGCGAGCAGGCGGCGGCGGTCGCCCAGCTGCGCGCGCGGGCGCGGCGGGCCCTCGGCCACCGGCTTGACCGGGAGGAACGCCGCCTCGCCGACACCCGCCGCCGGCCGGTGCTGGCCGCGCCCTGGGGGGCGCTGGACGGGCGCCAGCAGGAGATCGCCGCATTGCGTGCGCGCGGCCGCCGCTGCGTCCACCATGCGCTCGAGGTGGCCGAGCATGACGTGCGGGCGACGCGGGCGCGGATGCGGGCGCTGTCGCCGGCCGCGACACTCGAGCGCGGCTACGCCGTGGTCCAGCGGACGTCCGACGGTGTGGTGGTGCGCGATCCCGGCGAGGTCACAACGGGTGATGGCCTGGCGGTCCGGGTGTCTGGCGGGCAGCTACGCGCCGTGGTCACCGACGGCTGACCCGTGGAGGGCGGCCGGCTGCGAACTGGGTGTACCGGGCGCGCAAGGCCGGACGGGTAGCCGAGAGTGACGGGTAGCCGAGAGTTCAGCGTGCGGCGTTCGCCGCGGGCACCCCGATGCCAGCGGTCCCCCCGGGAGCACCGGGCCCGGCGGGATCGGCGGCGGCCAAGCGCGAACGGGCGCCGTCGAGGAAGCCCTGGCAGGCACGAGCGAGTTGCTCGCCGCGTTCCCACAGCGCCAGCGACTGCTCCAGGGTCACGCCACCGGCCTCGAGCTTGTGGACGACCTCCTCCAGCTCCGCGCGCGCCTGCTCGTAGCTGGCCGGTGTCGGCGGGGCGTCCGACGGCGCGGCGTTCGCCAAGGGGTCATGTGATGGCGACGCCACGTCGCCGGGATGGGATGAAGCCATGGGGTAGGTGTTGGCCGTGTCGCCGAGCGTCGCGGGTTGAGGGTCTGGGCCTTCTGGCATCGCCACCTCCGAGCCGTCGTACGATCAATTTTTCGTCAATCCGGACCTGTGGTCCGATCGTGCTGCTTTGTAGCATGCGGCGCGATCGGGGCACATTCCCGCGAGGCCGCACACCAGTATTGCCGGCGCGATCCCGTCACTCCCGAGCTGTCTCCGGTCGCCGAAATCCCACTCCGGCCGGGCCCAACGTGGTACCAATCAGATGACAATAGTGGTGGAAGTGGGATCGCCGGCGAAAGATCCCTAGTACAAAGATCCAGTACAAAGATCCAGAATGCAGAGATCCATCGTACGAGGTCACCGTAGGACGATTCGGATTGGCGGTGGTCCGTGCAGGCGCGGGCCCCGTCTGGCTGACCGCTCCCTGGGGGCGGTTCGGAGGTACCCGCATGCCCGGCGCACGCCCGACGCCTCCGGCCGTCGGTGGTTCCTCCCGTCGACGGACCCTGCCCGCTTCGCGCGCCGGTGGGGCGCTCGCGTCCCGGCCAGGCGCCAACCCGCTGCGGCCGTTGGTAAGGCGCGCAGCTGGCCTGGTCCTCGGCATCGCCGTGCTCATTCCCGTGGCCACCGCGGTGGGCGGCTCGCACGGTGCGCACCCTGACGGCCCGCCGTCCGTTGCCGCGGGCGTCGCCGGTCGCTGACCGCGACGCGAGAGCGCCTCGACCGCGTGGTGCCGTCCGCCCGCTGCGCTGCGCCCGGCTCGCCGGTCCGGACCCGCGACGAGGTGCCGCGCCGAGACGGGTCCTCGTGGCGCGAATGTCGACAATGTGTGCTTTCCGGTGTAGGCATGTGTCTGACGGCCGGCTGGATGGAGCGAACGCGGCGGCCCATCGGGCGATAAGCGCAAACGCTTGGCAGAAATGCGTCGGCGCGGGCGAAGAACGGCCCGTCGAGCACCTGAAGTCCGGCACTTCGGAGGCGGTCCTCCGTACTCTGCCATTCCGGGGCCCGGGTCCCTCCCTCGGTCGAGCCGTTCGCGGGAGGGCGGGCCGGGAACCGAGCGGCCGAGGGCCGGCTGTGGGTTGGCAGCGGGCCTGGCCGAGAGGTCAGCTCGCCGTGGTGACAGGGCGCAGGGTGTGGGCGAGAGTGATCAGGTCGGGCTGTGTGGCGCCGCCGCCCTTGCCGGCGCCGTCGTCGACGACAACCGTGACGCCGTCCTCGGTACGGGAGATCGCCAGATGCCCCTGGTCGTCGGGGCGGGACTGCCAGGGCACTCCGTCGACGTTCACGCTGCCGCGGGCCGGTCGGTCACCGAGCAGCCTCTGCACCCCGTCCGGTGCGTTGGTCTGCCGCAGCCTCGCGTAGGTGCGGTGGCCCGGTCGATCGATCACGTAGCCGATCGTGGCCTCGGCGGTCGTGCTGTCGGAGGAGCCGCCGGCGGGCAGCAGTACGCGAAGCGAGTTCGCCTTCCACAGATCCATCGGCAGGCCGACGGGCGCAAGCGGGGTGTAAGGCGCCTGTCGGGCGAACGCCGCCATGGGCTGGGTCGTCTCGACGACCTTGATTGCCTGCTCGTCGCCGCCGCGGGGCATCACAAAGATCACGAAGAGTGCGACGCCGGCCATGACCACGCCGAGTGAGAGAACCATGTCGCGGATCGTTTCCTGGCCGCGCCGCTGTCGTTGTGCCACGACCCCATCTTCCAGGTACGGGCAGCCATGCGGGGCATTGGGGACCGGCCAGGAGCGGCCGGGAGCGGCCGATCAGACCGCCGCCAGGTGGGCATCGCCACCGATGTGGGTGGGATCTCGCCTGACCTGGCAGCCGGAACGTAGTCGGGCGGGCGTCACGCCCCCTCCGCGTGACGCCCGCCCGATACGAAGCGTTTGACGCCGAGTGGGTGCCGAAGGTTGCACGGAAAATTTCGGGCATGTGGCTGTCGTCCGCACGACAGCCGGGATCGGGCGATACGGCCAGATCCGTCGAGTCCCTCGCGGTACGCTGACGTGATGTGCAGCCGGTCCCACGCGCTGCTATCACGGGCGTCCACGGGGTAGCCGAACTAGGCTCAGCGCCGTGCCTTCCGACGCTCACGCCACCTCCGCCTGGTCCGGTGCCTCCGCCAGATCCGATGCCACGGCCGTGCCCGACACACTGGCTGTGCAGGGGCAGGCCCCGGATCGCAACCTCGCGCTCGAGCTCGTCCGGGTAACCGAGGCCGCAGCACTGGCGGCCGCCCGCTGGGTCGGCCGCGGCGACAAGAACGGCGCCGACGGCGCGGCGGTCGACGCGATGCGCCGCCTGGTCGGCACGGTCTCTATGCGCGGGGTCGTCGTCATCGGTGAAGGGGAGAAGGACGAGGCCCCGATGCTGTTCAACGGCGAGCAGGTCGGATCGGGCGAGGGTCCCGAGTGTGACGTCGCCGTCGACCCGGTGGATGGCACGACGCTGACATCCAAGGGGATGAACAACGCCGTGTCGGTCATGGCGGTCAGCGAGCGCGGGTCGATGTATGACGCGACCGCCTGCTTCTACATGGAGAAGCTGGTCACCGGTCCGGAGGCTGCCGACGTGGTGGATATCACCGCCTCCGTCGAGGACAACGTGCGGGCCGTCGCCAAGGCGAAGGCGATCCACCCACGTGATGTCACCGTGGTGGTGCTTGACCGGCCGCGGCACAACGAGCTGGTCGATGAGATCCGCGCCGCGGGTGCCCGGGTGAAACTGATCTCTGACGGTGACGTCGCCGGTGCCGTGATGGCCGCCAGCGCCGGCACCGGTGTCGACCTGCTGTTGGGCATCGGTGGTACCCCGGAAGGGATCATCACCGCCTGCGCGGTGACCTGCCTCGGTGGTGTGATCCAGGGGCGGTTGTGGCCGCGCGACGAGACGGAGCGCGCGAAGGTCCTCGCGGCCGGCCAGGACCCGTCCCAGGTGTTGTCCACCGGGGACCTTGTGGCCAGCGACAACGTCTTCTTCGTCGCGACCGGAATCACGGATGGCGAGCTCCTCGCCGGGGTACGGTACCGCCCGGGTGGCGCCAGCACGTCCTCGCTGGTGATGCGGTCGCGGTCAGGCACCATCCGGCGGGTGGACAGCCAGCACCAGCTCACCAAGCTGCAGGCGTACTCCACCGTCCCGTTCTAGAACGCAGGGTGGGGAGGCGAACGCGTGGCGCGAGTCTCCCCCCGACTGCTCCGACCAGCGGCGCTGCTCGACCGGTTGGACCGGCCCGGTCCGCACGGCAGCGCGGCCGAGGTTCGCACACTGCGGGCCGCGGCACTGCGATTTCTGCACCATCCTCGGCCGCCGGTCCTGCTTGGCTGTGTGGGCGTGCTCGCCGCGGTGCGTGCCGTACGCGGGCCGTGGCGGCCTGGGCGGGACGGCCGGGTGGTTCTGGCGGCTGCGAGTGCCCAGCCGTTCGTCGAGTGGGGTGTTCACCGCCTGCTGCTGCATGCGAGTCCCGGGACCTGGCTGGGAGCGATCGGCTATCAGGCCGCCGGCTACGGTCACGAGCAGCATCACGGGGACCCGACCAGTCTCGACACGATGTTCCTGCGTCCCCGTGAGGTGATCATAGGGACGGCGCTCGCCGTCGGACCGGCTGTGTTCGGGCCGGTCGGGGTGGCGACTGGTGCGCTGTGCGCCGGGGCCGGCGTGCTTGCCTACGACTGGACGCATTTCCTGCTGCACACCCGGGTCCCGCCGCGTTCGGCCTACTACCGATGCCTGCACCGCGGGCATCGGCTGCACCACTACCGCAACGAGCGATACTGGCTGGGCGTGACCAGCCCGCTGGGCGATCTGATCATGCGCACCCGGCCCCGCCGGGACGCGGTGGGCGTATCCCCCACCATTTCCCACCCGCAGCGGGGCGGCTCTGCTCCGGGCTGACGGATTGTGTCAGCCCGGAGCAGAGTCACCGACGGTCTGCAGTGCGGCCGGTTCCGCGGAACCGGCCGGTGCGCTGGCGGCGGCTGGAGCCGTGCTGCCTGGCGGCAGCTCCACGGGAACCGGGATGCCATCCGCGGCCCGGCCCAGCCGTGGGCGGAACGGTCCGACCGTGCGGCCCATGCGGCCCATGCGGCCCATGCGGAACAGACGGTCAGCCGCGTGCACCGGAGGCGGTTCGCTGTGCCCGAAACCGCCGAGCCAGGCCACCAGCCTGCTGTCAGGAGTCGCCGCGTCGACGGCCAGGCGGGCGAGGGCAAACCGGTCATCGTCCGGGTGGGACAGCACGTCGCGGACCGCGCAGGCCGAGCTGTACCCCGCGGAGATCACCAGCTGCCGAACGGAAAGGTCATAACCTCCACCTGGGTAGGCGAATGTGCGCGGTTCGTCGCCGATGGCCCCGGCCAGCCGCCGACGGGAAAGGGTGAGTTCCGCGATGACGTCGCTGCGGGCCAGTTCGTTGAGCGGTCGTCCGGTGTGTCCGGAACCACCGATCTCGATTCCCAATCCACGGATGCGGTGAAGATCAGTACGGTGGAAATAGCCCGGATCGCCTACCCGGGAACTGGTGAGGAAGACGGTCGCGGTGAGCCCGAACTCGACCAGCAGTCGTAGGGCGCTCATTGTTGTTCCGCCCCCGTCGTCAATGGTGAGGACGAGCGGGCCGCGTGACGCTGCCGCGTCTGGCCGGGCGTTGCCGGTGTCTGTCTCCGTGTCCGGGCTGATCGCCGCGCGGCCACCGGCCATGCCTGGACCAGCCGCGTTGGCCGCGCTCAGGGAGTTTACGTAGCCCGACACGCTCATGGCCTGGCGGCCGGAGGCCGCGATCAGCTGGCAGTGCCGGGCAAAGGTGCCGAGCGGCATCGGCCGGCGCCGAGCGCCTCGCGTGGTGTGCGGGTCAAACGATCGGTAACGCAGAATCGGGACCAGCTGCCTACGTTCGGGTGGGTGCTGGCTGGAGCTCGTCACGGCCTGATCACAGCGCCGCACCATGGCCCGATCGATGTCGCCCTGGCGGATGTCCTCGGTGCGAACGACAAGCAGGCCTCCCTGCGGTCGCCGCGGCCGTGGACGCGGCACGGGTAAATAGCACGGAAGTGCGTCCCGAGGGGCGAATTTGTGACGCGTATGGAATGTAGCACGGGCGGCTGCAAAGGCAAGTGAAGCGCCCGCCGTAGGTATCCGAACGGGTGGGTCACTCCGTGGGACATGGTTAGCCTGATTTACCGGGCATTGTTATTTCTGGGCCGAGCTACCCGCTTTGTGTGGGGGGTCGGATGTTTCATGGTCGTGCCGGTGTTGGCCGGATGGCTGGTGACCCGGGCAGCGGCAGGCAGGCAGGCCGACGGACGCTAGCGGGCCGGGCGGCGTCGGCGGTCACCGGGCGGCGTGGCGAGCGCGCGCATCCGTTCCCGCCGGGCGACCTGTGCCCGGCGGCCGCGGAACAGTGCGATCAGAGTGACCAGGACGAATGCGGCCAGCAGGATCGGCGCGTGCAGGATCATCTCCGAGGCGATGTCGATCGCCTTGTCCCGTAGCCCGGTGCTGCCGTCGCCGGTGGACGGATGCAGATAGCCCACGCCGATGGTGATGAGCGCGTACACCAGTGGCGGCATGATCACGACACCGAGCAGGTCGTCGGTGTGCACGCGGACGGCAACCAGGACGCAGGCGCCGATGAACAACATCCCGAAGCAGTACTTCAACGAGCCGAACGCCGCCGTGTCGATCGCCGCCCCGACGCCGCCGAGGACAAGGACGACCAGCGCGGTGCCGAGAGCGGTCAGCCCGCGGCGGCTGCCCGTGAACAGGGTCGGGGGAGGTCCACCCGAGCGCGTACGCGAACCGCGGACATACGGATCGTCGAACCTGTCGGCACGCGCGGATCTACCCGGCGGCCCGGCTGACTGCCGATGTGGCGGCACACTCACGAACGCAAGGTACCGCCCACGGATTTCCAATGCGTCAGGACGATGCATCATGCCGCCGTATCGGCGCCCTCGCTGGAGCTTTCTGTGGTCGGACCACTGCCTTGCGTTGCAGTTTCCCGAGCTTTCCAGTCGTTTGCCGCTGATGTCCCCCCTGTCGCCCGCCGACTAGGTCTGGTGGGCGACGGGGCCCGACGCGTCGGGCCCTGTCGGTTGGTAGGACTCCCCGCGGACGTCCGAATCCCGGTCGCGGACGTCCGCCAGCAGCTCGGCGGCGGACAGTGGGCGCACACCGGTCTCGATCGGGCCGGGACCGGTCAGGGTGCCCTCGACGACATCCATGGCAGCCAGGCGTCGCGCGGGTGTCAGGACGCGGTTCTCCAGCGAGCCCACCGTGGCATTGAACTCGCCGACGGCACGGCCGAGAGCGCGGCCGAGCCGGTCGAGATGCTCGCCGAGGGTGCCGAGCCGGGTGTAGAGGTCCCGTCCGAGTTCGAAGATCTCTCTGGTGCGCGCCGTGAGCGCCTCCTGCGTCCACGCATGCGCGATGGTCCGCAGCATCGCGATCAGCGTGGTCGGTGTGGCGATGATGACCTTGCGGGCGGCGGCGTGCTCGAGCAGGCCGGGGTCGTGGTCGAGGGCGGGAGCGAGGAACGCCTCCGCGGGCACGAACAACACGACGAACTCCGGCGAGGACGGCAGCCGCCGCCAGTACGACTTGGCGGCGAGCCCGTCCACGTGCGCGCGCAGGTGCCGGGCATGCGCCGCCATCCGCCCGGCGCGGTACTGCTCGTCGGAGCTCTCGGCGGCGTCGAGGAAGGCGGCGAGCGGCACCTTCGCGTCGACGGCGACGTTGCGACCGCCGGCGAGATGCACGACCATGTCCGGCCGCAGCGGGCCGTCGTCACCCTGGAGGGTCATCTGCTCGGTGAAGTCGCAGCGGTTGAGCATGCCCGCGACCTCGGCGACCCGACGCAGCTGCATCTCGCCCCACGCTCCCCGGGCCTGCGGCCGGCGCAGCACCGTGACCAGCGCCGAGGTCTGCGTGCGCAGGTTCTCCGAGGCCTCACGGGCGAACCGGACCTGCTCGACGAGCGAGGCGTACGCCTCGGTGCGGGCGGTCTCCAGCTCGCGTAGCCGCCCCTCCATCCGGCCAAGGGCCTCGGCCAGCGGACTGACCATGCTTTCCACCGCGGCCCGGCGGGCATCGAGATCGCCCCGGGCGCGGGCGCCGGCCTCGTCGAACCGGGCGGTGGCGAGCTCGACGAGCTGCTGGCTCGCCCCTGCCAGAGCCTGCGCGGACAGCGCCTGGAAGCTCTCCGCGAGCCGCTGCTGGCTCTGCTCGACGAGCGCGACCCGCTCGCCCGCGGAGCGTTTCTCGTACTCCAGGGCCGTGCGCAGCCCGGACATGTCGGCCTCGGCGAGCTGGGCACGTTCGAGGGCGGTGGCGGTCGCCGCTCTGGCCTCGTCCCGCTCGCACAGCACCGTGGCGTGCGCGGCGGACAGCGCCGCATGGCGCGGATCGGCCAGCCGACGGGCGCCGAGGAAGCCACCGACGGCACCGAGGACCAGCCCGACGAGGGTCAGCAGCGCGCTGGTGGTGTCCACACCGCAAGGCAATCACGCCGGTCCGACAGTTTCCGGCCCGGCCCGTAGACTGATCCGCCATGGGCCTGTCGATCGGAATCGTGGGGCTGCCCAACGTCGGCAAATCCACGTTGTTCAACGCCCTGACCCGCAACGAGGTGCTCGCCGCGAACTACCCGTTCGCGACGATCGAGCCGAACGTCGGCGTGGTCGGTGTGCCGGATCCACGGCTGGCCGAGCTCGCGACGTTGTGCTCGAGCGCTCGGGTGGTGCCGGCGACGGTCAGCTTCGTCGACATCGCCGGGCTGGTGCGCGGCGCGTCCGAGGGACAGGGGCTGGGCAACCGGTTCCTGGCGAACATCCGCGAGTCCGACGCCGTCTGCCAGGTGGTGCGGGTCTTCTCCGACCCGGACGTCGTGCACGTCGAGGGCAAGGTCGACCCGCCGGCCGACATCGAGACGATCAACACCGAGCTCATCCTCGCCGACCTGCAGACCCTCGACGCGCGCCTGCCGAAGCTCGAGAAGGAAGCCCGCGCCGACAGGTCGAAGCAGCCGCTGCTCGCCGCCGTGAAGGCCGCCCGCGAGGTGCTCGACGCCGGCCGCACGATCTCCTCCGAACCGAAGATCGACCGCGACGAGCTGCGCGAGCTGTTCCTGCTCACCGCCAAGCCGTTCCTGTACGTGTTCAACGTGGACGAGGACGTGCTCGCCGACCCCGGCCGGCACAAGGAGCTCGTCGACTCCGTCGCCCCCGCCGACGCGATCGTGCTGTGCGCCAAGGTCGAGGCCGAGCTCGCCGAACTGGACGAGGCCGACGCCACCGAGCTGCTCGCTTCCCTCGGCCAGAGCGAGAGCGGCCTGGCCCAGCTCGCCCGGATCGGCTTCCACACCCTGGGTCTGCAGACCTATCTCACCGCCGGGCCGAAGGAGGCCCGCGCCTGGACGATCAGGGCCGGCTCCACCGCGCCCGAGGCCGCCGGCGTCATCCACACCGACTTCCAGCGCGGCTTCATCAAGGCCGAGATCGTCTCCTACGGCGACCTGATGGCCGCCGGCTCCATGACCGCCGCTCGCGCCGCCGGCAAGGTCCGCATGGAGGGCAAGGACTACCTCATGGCCGACGGCGATGTCGTCGAGTTCCGCTTCAACGTGTAGCGAGCCCGGCACCAGGATCACCATGGAGGCGCCCGGTCTCACGCCGGGTGGGGCTCTACGCGGGCGACGGCCTTCGGCGTCATCCTGATCGTCCTGGCGGTGGCCGGCGCGATCGTCAGTCGTCATGAACCGGCGGCGCGTGCGGGAGATCGTGGTGCTGGTCCGAGTCCGGGGCACGCGGGGCACCGCCCTGCGCGGCTCGGCCCGTGACGCCGACGAGCAGCCGCCGCACTCCCGTCATGCCATGGCCGCCGTGCCCTTCTCATCCAGCATCGACGCCTGTGCCGGATACGTGACAGGGCGGGCGCGGTGAGACGCCGTCCCGGTTACGTTTGAAGCTGTGGCCGACGGTTGCCGCAGGCGGCGCCGGACGCCCGCGCAGCGCGGGCCGCAGCCGGTCCGGGACGCCCCGTGGCCGGGGTACACAGCGGTGGAGGGACACGGGACCGGGGCCGCTTCGGGCCGAGATCGTGGGAGTTCGTGAGGGGCTGGTGCACGTGACGCTCGACGAGGAGCCGACGCCGGACGAGCGGGTGATCTGCCATCTGGTCGGGCGGGCGGCATGGACGGTGGGGGCGTCCGCGTACCGACCGGCGAGCCTGGGAGTCGAGGGGTTCATCCACTTCTCCACCCCGGCGCAGGTCGTGGCCACCGCCGAGCGGTACTACCGGGGACGGGACGACCTGCTGCTCGTCGTGGTGGACCCGCGGCGCCTGCGCGCCCCCCTGCGCTGGGAGCCGCCGGCCCATCCACCTGGCGGCGCGGCCCCGGACCACCCAACGGCCGACCGGGCCGACGCGGTATCCGGCCGGAACGGCGCGGTGACCGACCGGGTCGAGGCGGGATCCGGCGAGCGGTTTCCGCATCTGTACGGTCCGCTCAATGCCGGTGCGGTGATGGTGGTGGTGCCGTTCCCGCCGGAACGGGACGGCACCTTCCGCATGCCGGCCACGGTCTGGTGATCGTCGCCAGCCGGCCGGGTCCGCTCGACCAGGGTCAGTAGGCGACGCCGGCGGAGCTCAGCAGGTGGGAGATGCGTCGGGCGAGGGTGACGTCGAGGTCGGTGACGCCGCCGACGGAGTGCGTCCAGACGGTGAAGGTCATCGTGCCGGGGCCGCGGTCGATCACCGGATGATGGTCCAGCTCGTCGGCGGTACGCATCACCTCGGTGCTGATCGCGTCAGCCTCGTCGCCGTCGACCATGATCTGCAACTGGATCCGGTCGGCGTCGCCGAGCCAGCCGGGCAGCGCGGCCAGGGCATCGGCGATCGCGGCGCTGTCGAGTTTGGTCGGCTTGGTGGGCATCGTTGTCCTCCTGCGCGCGGGGCCGGCGGTCCGACGACCGCGGGCCGGGCAATGACTCCGGTGTGTGCCTAGTCGAGCACGTTGACGTTGGTTCGGTGGTGTGGCGCACCGAACTCGGGCGCTCGGATCCGCTGCCGGCGCGGGCCCCGGGGGCCGTTCCCCAAGGACCTGCGTTTCCGGAGGGCCTGTGGCTGGGGTGCCGGTGGCGCGTGTCGGTTGCGGGGCCCCGTCCGTCCGGGCACATCCGAACGGGCGGGGGCGATGATCCGTTGCAGAGGGGGTTCCCCGCCTGCCGGTCGTGAACCGCGCGGGGCGGTGACGGGGTCCGGCAGCGGCGGCGGGGCATGACGGCTCTTCGGCTCCGAGCGCCGTCCGAAGAGAGGGGCCGGGAAGGAGAGAGACAGCCGGAAAGAGAGACAACTGTGAGGGAGTGCGTCCGGGAGCGGTCGAAGTCTGGGAGAGTCCGGCAGCATGAACGTGGATGCGCGCGGTCAGGGTGCCTGCGCCCCCCACCCGCCCGTGGCGGGACGGCTCGTCGTCGCCGTCGCGCTGCTCGATGTCGAGGCACGGTCTGGCCGGGGACCTCAGGAGTCTCGGGTGCCTCGGGTGCTGGCCGCGCAGCGCCGGGAGCCGCCTGCCTACGCCGGGATGTGGGAGTTCCCCGGCGGCAAGGTCGAGCCGGGGGAGAGCGAGCACGAGGCCCTGGCCCGGGAGTGTCGGGAGGAGCTCGACGTCGACATCGAGATCGGGCCGCCGCTCGGCGAGGTGGCCCTGGCCAGCCCCGGTTGGGTCCTGCGGGTGTGGTTCGGCCGGGTCGCGCGGGGACGACCGCGGCTGGTGACGCACGACGCGCTGCGCTGGCTGTCCGCCGCCGAACTCGACGACGTTGTCTGGATGCCTGCGGACGGTCCGCTCGTCACCCGACTGCGCGAGGTGCTGGCCCGGCCCGGCAACTGCGCCTGGCCGCCGGCTGTCTGACGTCCTGACCTGGCGGACCGGACCGGCCGCCTGGCCCGTCCCGGCGTCCCGGCGAGAGATTCGGCGGGTGGCGGACGCGGCGTTTCGGCGGTGGGCGTGTGGCGGGTATGTGGTGGGCGTGCGGTCGGCGCACGGCGATGGATGTGGGCGGTCGGTGGCGGGGTGGACATGGATGCCGGTTCGGGTCCGTACCATGGGCAGTGGTACGGCCGTCGCCGCCGCGTCAGCGTGCGCCGGGCCGTGCCGCGCGGTCACGCCGTCCGTGCGTGCCGCCGTCCGTCTGTTGCGGGGTTGAGAGCCCCATGTCCGCCCCGGAGCGCCTCACCGTGTCCACACGCGCCGATCTTCGTAACGTGGCCATCATCGCCCATGTCGACCATGGCAAGACCACGCTCGTCGACGCCATGCTGCGCCAGTCCGGCGCGTTCGGCGAGCATGCCGAGCTCACCGATCGGGTGATGGACTCGATGGACCTGGAACGCGAGAAGGGCATCACGATTCTCGCGAAGAACACCGCGGTCCGCTATGGCGACATCACCATCAACATCGTCGACACGCCCGGCCACGCCGACTTCGGTGGCGAGGTCGAGCGCGGCCTGTCCATGGTCGATGGCGTCGTCCTGCTGGTGGACGCGAGCGAGGGCCCGCTGCCGCAGACCCGCTTCGTGCTGCGCAAGGCGCTCGCCAAGCGGCTGCCCGTCGTGCTCGTCATCAACAAGGTCGACCGGTCCGACGCCCGCATCGCCGAGGTCGTCGACGAGGCCTATGAGCTCTTCCTCGACCTCGACGCCGACGAGGGCCAGATCGACTTCCCGATCGTCTACTGCAACGCCAAGGCCGGCCGCGCCTCGACGACCCGCCCCGAGGACGGCGCGAGCCCTGACTCGCCCGACCTCAAGCCTCTGTTCGACGTGCTGCTCGACACGATCCCCGCGCCCTCGTTCGACCCGGACGCGCCGCTGCAGGCGCTGGTCACGAACCTCGACGCGTCGCCCTATCTCGGTCGCCTCGCGCTGTGCCGGGTGCACAACGGGACGATCCGCCGCGGCCAGCAGGCCACGCTGTGCCGTGCCGACGGCAGCCAGCAGCGAGTCAAGATCAGCGAGATGCTGATGACGCGGGCGCTCGAGCGTGTCCCCGCCGAGGAGGCGGGACCGGGTGACATCATCGCCGTCGCCGGCATCCCGGACATCACCATCGGGGAGACCCTGGCCGACGCCGAGGACCCCCGACCGCTGCCCGTCATCACCGTCGACGAGCCGTCGATCAGCATGACGATCGGCATCAACACCTCGCCGCTGGCCGGCAGGTCCGGCAAGAAGCTCACCGCCCGGCTGGTGAAGAACCGCCTCGACGCCGAGCTGGTCGGCAACGTGTCCATCCGGGTGCTGCCGACCGAGCGCCCGGACACCTGGGAGGTGCAGGGCCGCGGTGAGCTGCAGCTCGCCGTGCTCGTCGAGCTGATGCGCCGCGAGGCGTTCGAGCTCACCGTCGGCAAGCCGCAGGTCGTCACCCGGGTGGTCGACGGGAAGGTGCACGAGCCGGTCGAGCGGCTCACCATCGACGCCCCCGAGGAGTTTCTCGGGACCCTCACCCAGCTGCTCGCCCTGCGTAAGGGCCGGGTCGAGCAGATGATCAATCATGGGACCGGCTGGATCCGGCTGGAGTACCTGGTCCCGGCCCGCGGCCTGATCGGGTTCCGGACCGAGTTCCTTACCGAGACCCGCGGCACCGGACTGCTGCACCACGTCTTCGAGGGTTACGAGCCGTGGTTCGGTGAGCTGCGTACCCGCGCCACGGGCTCCATGGTCGCTGACCGCAGTGGTCCGGCCACCGGCTACGCCCTGTTCAACCTGCAGGAGCGCGGCACGATGTTCATCGGTCCGACGACCGAGGTCTACGAGGGCATGATCGTCGGTGAGAACTCTCGGGCGGACGACATGGACGTCAATCCCACCAAGGAGAAGAAGCTCACAAACATGCGCTCGTCCACCGGCGACGAGCTGGTCCGGCTCACCCCGCACCGCATCCTCTCCCTCGAGCAGGCCCTGGAGTTCTGCCGCGAGGACGAGTGCGTGGAGGTCACCCCTGGCTTCGTCCGCCTGCGCAAGGTGGCCCTGACCGCTGGCGAGCGGGAGAAGCTGCGCTCCCGCCGCCGGGCCTGACGCCGCGCTGGAGAGCCGTGAACTGTCGGCGGCGGGTCGTAGGGTCGGGATTGTGACATCTCCCCCGTCCCCCGCCAGTCTGGCCGCCCGCCGGCTGATGTTCGTGCACGCACACCCGGACGACGAAGTCATCTCGACCGGCATCGCGATCGCCTCGTACGCCGCCGCGCCCGGCACGTCTGTCACCCTTGTGACCTGCACGCTCGGCGAGGAGGGCGAGGTCCTCGTGCCCGAGCTGATCAATCTGCGGGCCGATCTCGGCGATCAGCTCGGCGGCTACCGCATCGGTGAGCTCGCCGGCTCCTGCGCAACACTCGGGGTCACCGAGCACCGCTTCCTCGGTGGCCCCGGCCGCTTCCGCGACAGCGGCATGATGGGCACGCCCGCGAACGACAATCCCCGCTGTCTGTGGCAGGCCGATCTCGATGAGGCGACGACCGAGCTCGTCCGGATCATCCGGGACGTCCGCCCGCACATCCTGGTCAGTTACGACTCGTTCGGTGGCTACGGTCATCCCGACCACATCCGCGCCCACCAGCTCACCGCCCGCGCCTTCACCGACGCCGCCGACCAGTCCTTCGCGCCCGACACCGGCGCCCCCTGGCAGCCCGCCAAGCGTTATGAGACGGCGATGTCCCGCTCCCAGGCGGTCGCCGGGTTCGAGCATTTCCGTGACTCGGACGTCGCGAACAACCCCTTCGCCGGCCTGAAGTCCGTCGATGACTCGCCGGTGCGGTTCCTCGATGACGCGGCCATCACCACCGAGATCACCGCCCCAGACTTCTTCGAGGCCAAGGTGGATGCCATGCGCTCCCACCGGACCCAGATGGCCGTCGACGGGTTCTTCTTCGCCCTCGCCGACGGCATCGGTCAGCGGGCCTGGGGTACCGAGCATTTCGTCCTCGCCGCGGGCAGCCGTGGTCCCGGCACCGGGCCGGGCGGCCGCGAACGGGACTTTCTCGCCGGCGTCGACATCTGACACCGAGCCCGGACGGGTGCCTGATCGGGGGGCGTCGGGAATCCCGACGGCCTGGGTGGCGTTTGTAACGCTGTAATCCCTGCAAGTCAGGGTGTCTGGCAAGTCAGGGTGTCTGGCCCGGGAGGTCGGATGGACGACGGCAGCAGCGGACCCAACACCGATCCCCTGGACGCCTACTCAGCCGTGGTGACCAGGGTGGCCGCAGCCCTCACACCGGCGGTGGCGAGCCTGCGGGTGCGGACCAGGAACGGCGCGGGGGCCGGTTCGGCGGTGGTGTTCACCGATGACGGATTTCTGCTGACCTCGGCCCATGTCGTCGAGGGCCTGCACGGCGGCGGGAGGTCTGGAGGACCGGTCGGGCTGGCCCAGTTCGCCGATGGGACCGAGCGGGAGTTCGACGTGGTCGGCGCCGACCCGCTGTCCGATCTGGCCGTGCTGCGGGCGCGCGGGAACACACCACCGGCCGCGCTGCTCGGTGACGCGGCGCAGCTGCGGGTCGGGCAGCTGGTGGTGGCTGTCGGCAATCCGCTGGGGCTCACCGGGAGTGTGACCGCCGGCGTGGTGAGCGCGCTCGGCCGGTCCCTGCCCACGCGATCGGGCTCGGCGGCGCGGGTGGTGGACGAAGTGATCCAGACCGATGCGGCGCTCAATCCGGGCAACTCGGGGGGCGCGCTGGCCACGGCCGACGGGCGGGTGGTCGGGGTGAACACCGCGGTGGCCGGCGTCGGGCTGGGGCTTGCCATCCCGGTGAACGTCACGACCCGGGCGATCCTCGCGGCACTGATGCGGGACGGTCGGGTCCGGCGGGCCTATCTCGGGGTGGCCGGGATGCGGGTTCCCCTGCCACCGGCCGTCGTCCGGCGCACCGGGCAGAACCACGGCGTGCGCCTCGCGGAAGTGATCGTGGGCAGTCCGGCCGGAGCCGCGGGCCTGTTCACCGGCGACCTTGTGCTGTCGCTCGCCGGGACACCGATCGTCACTCCGGGGGATCTTCAGCGCCTGTTGACGGAGAGGACGATCGGTCGCCCGGTGGAGCTCACCGTGTGGCGGCGCGGCGCGCTCGTCGACGTGATCGTCGTCCCGCGGGAGCTCGTCACGACCTGAACCGCTGCCCATCCGTGGCCCGCGGCAGCCCGGGGGTGTCCGACGGCTGCTGGCCGGGTCGTGGCATGTCCTACTGTCGACGCATGCCCCGTCCCGGTTCCGGTCCCCGCCCCACGCCACCCCGCTCGAGGTCGTCGCGAGCGGGCTCGGCGGTGGCCGGGGAGCCTGGCCGGGATGCGCTGACCGAGCCCGGGCGGGTCTTCCTCGGCGTCGCGTACGTGCTGGGTGTCGTTCTCGGCGCCGGGCTCGGGCTGTACGGGGTGTTCCTGCTGCCTGACGGGCCGCGTGCGGGCGGTGCGTTCCTCTCGTACGGGCTGCTGCTGGCCCTGCTCGGCAACAGCGCGGCAGCAGTACTGCTGCGCTGGCTGACGGGCACCCGGCTGGGACCGATGACCGTCCTCATCGGCTGGACGCCGGTCGTGCTCCTGCTGGCGACCACCCGCGCGGAGGGCGACCTGCTGCTGCGCTCCAGCGCCAGCGCGTATGCCTTCCTGCTGCTCGGGGGCCTGAGCCCCGTGGTCGGGACGGTCATCGGCCGGGCCCGGCGCGGGCTGACGGCCCTGCCGCCCGTCCGCTGAGTCGGGCTTCGCCGCGGTCGATATGGCCGGGCCGGGCCGGTTGTCACGAGTCCTGCCGTACGCACTGCCCGCATGCTCCGACGGCGGTAGCGTGAGCTGGGTGGGCAGCCTGCCGCAGGAGATCCGCGGCGGACCGTACGCCGTTCGGGCACCCCTGGAAGCGGGTGAGTTTCGCCGGGCGGTCGGGCGGTTCGCCACCGGGGTGACCGTCCTGACTACCCGCGACGGCGATCGCCATCTGGGAATGACGGCGAACTCCTTCGTGTCCGTCTCGCTCGACCCGCTGCTCGTCCTGGCCAGTATCCGCCGTGACGCGCACTTCCACGCGCCGCTGCTGGCCGCTGGCGTGTGGGGCGTATCGGTGCTCGCCGCGGACATGGCCGACGCGTCTCGGCACTTTTCCCGGCGCTCCCGCGACCGCGACCAGAACGGCGAGCGGGGCGGCGAGCCGAGCGGGGCCAGGATCGACGGCTGGGCCCACACACTCGGCCCACGGACCGGGGTGGCGCTGCTCGACGGTGCTCTGTCGGTCTTCGAGTGCCGCACGGTGGCCACGCATCCCGGCGGTGACCACACGCTGGTGATCGGCGAGGTCGTCTACCTCGATCATGGGCGCGATGACGTCGACCCGCTGCTTTTCTACCAGGGCGGCTACCTCGCCCCGCCCACGCCCGCCCCGCCCACGCCGCGCGACGGCCCTTCCGGACGTTAGCGCGCGGCGGGCGCCGGGGCCAGATCCCTAGTTCAGCCGGGCGCGGGCGGTGATGGCCGCCTGGCGGGCGGCGGCGGCCGCGGTCGGCTCCACGGCGGTGACGGAGTCGGCGAACGCCGTCAGGTCCTGTGCGCCGCCGAGGAAGTCGCCGAGACGGATGCGTAGTTCGCCCCGTTCGCGGCGCAGGGTAGCCGGATGGTGGGGGAGCAGCAGCGACAGTTCCACCGCCCACAATCGGGTGCGGGGCGCGTCGGTGCGGGCGGCGAGCACGCGGATGTTGCCGAGGATGCGGGTGAGGACGTCGGCGGCGGTCATCGGCGCGAGATGCGCCCGGCTGAAGGCCACGCCGCTCGCGCGGACCTTGGCCGCCGCGTCGTGGATGGTCAGCAGCCGCCCGGCGGCGAACGGGTCAACCAGGACGAAGTCCTCCGGCGAGCCGACGGCGACGACGACGTGCCCCGGCAGGCCCACCGGGTAGGCGGCGATGCCGAGGCGCCGCGCGACCTCCAACCAGACGATCGACAGCAGGATCGGCAGCCCGCGGCGGCGGCGCAGCACATCGGGCAACAGGGAGGACCGCAGATCCTCGTAGTCGTCGGCGGTTCCGGCGAATCCGGCGTCCAGCCCCAGCGCCTCGTGCAGCGCCTCGGCGGCGGCCCGCGGCTCGAGCCAGCCGAACCCATGTCCCCACCTGGCCCCGCCGGTGCCGGTGCCCGTGCCGGCGGCTCCGAGGCTGGCTGCGGACTGGCCGGTACCCGGTGCACCGGCGGAGTTGCCCCGCTCCGCTCGGGGGAAAGGCCGGTTCGTGGTGGTCCGGGCGGCCAGTAGCGGCCGGGCCCGAGCGGCGAGCGCGTCCAGCGCCTCCAGAGTCACCGACGGGTCCGGCGGCTCGGCTGTGCTTGCCTCGGCTGTGCCTGCATCGGCGGTGTACGCCTCGGCGGCCAGCAGATGGCAGGCGAGGGCCAGATCGACGGGCTCCTGGCGGACGGCCTCGGCGAACCGGCTGCGGCTGCTCACCGGCTTCGCGCCTCCCGCCCGCTGCCGGATCCCCCCCGCATCCGGTTGCAGGCTGTGTGCGACGGATCCGCCGGGCTCGCCGGATCCGCTGGGTCGGAAACTGCGTGGGTCATGGGCGGAATTGTCGCGCGCTCGACCGGCCGGGTTCGGACGATGGTGGCGGGGTACGTCAGGTCTCTGTCCGGTCCAGTCTGCCCGTGGGGCTCGTCAACCGGGGTGTCGACGGCCTGCCGCGGGCGCCGCGCGGGGGGGCGGGCGGGAACAACGCGTGCCGCGACGATGTCATCCTCGGTAATCTGAACGGCAGCACCTTCCGCCGTTTCGACCGTCAGCACGCGCGATGACCATGACCGAAGCGTCCCTAGGACATCACTGAGAGGTATTGGCCCGGGGATGCGCCGCCGGATCATGACTCGCGCGCCGATGTCGGCCCGAGTGATGCGGACGACATACACCACCAGCGCACGCCCTTGCTGTCGACACGGAACTGTCCATGTCGATACTAGGGACTCAGTCGCCCGTGAGCCCGAGGAGGAACATCCGGTGACCTACGTCATCGCGGAGCCCTGTGTCGACGTCAAGGACAGGGCTTGCATCGAGGAATGCCCGGTCGACTGCATCTACGAGGGCGGACGGATGCTCTACATCCAGCCCGACGAGTGCGTCGACTGCGGCGCATGTGAGCCGGTCTGCCCGGTCGAGGCCATCTACTACGAGGACGATGTCCCCGATCAGTGGAAGGGCTACACCAACAACAACGCGAACTTCTTCGAGGAGCTCGGCTCGCCCGGCGGCGCCTCGAAGGTCGGCGCGCTCGAGTTCGACCCGCCGGCAGTCGCCACGCTGGCTCCCCAGGGTGAGTCCTGAGTAGTCCAGGGCGGTCGGGTAACACCTCGGGAGTCCTGAGATCACCAGCTCGTTCCCGCGTGCGGCTGCCCGACTTCCCCTGGGATCAGCTCGCCTCCTTCAAGGAGAAGGCGCGCGCGCACCCCTACGGACTGGTTGATCTTTCGGTCGGGACTCCGGTCGACTCCACACCGGCGGTCATTCAACAGGCGCTCGCCGGTGCCGCGGACGCTTCGGGGTATCCGCAGGTGGTGGGGACTCCGGATCTTCGGGAGGCCGCGGCGGGCTGGCTGGCCCGCCGCCTCGGTGTCCTCGTCGATCCGGGCGCCATCCTGCCGGTGCTCGGGACGAAGGAGCTGGTCGCCCAGCTCCCCGCCCAGCTCGGGCTGGAGCCGGGCGACCGAGTCTGGGTTCCCACCCCGGCGTACCCGACATACGAGGTCGGGGCGCTGCTTGCCCGCTGCGTGCCGGTCGTCGGACCGACGGACGGGGTGACTCTCGTCTGGATGAACTCACCCGGGAATCCGACCGGCCGCGTCATGTCCGTCGACGAGATGCGTGCGGTCGTCGGCTGGGCCCGCGAACGCGGTGTGATCGTCGCCAGCGACGAGTGCTACATCGAGCTGGGCTGGGAGGGTCGGCCGGTCTCGGTGCTCCATCCGGATGTGTGCGGCGGCTCACACGAAGGCCTGCTCGCGGTGCACTCCCTGTCGAAACGGTCCAATCTCGCGGGCTACCGCGCCGGTTTCGTCACCGGCGATCCGGAGCTCGTCGCGGGCCTGGTCGGGGTGCGCAAGCACGCCGGGTTCATGATGCCGACCCCGGTGCAGGCGGCGATGGCTGCCGCCTACGCCGACGACCTGCATGTGGCCGACCAGCGTGGCCGGTACGCCAACCGGCGTGCTGTGCTGGCGGCCGCGCTGTCGGTCGCCGGGTTCACCATCGATCACAGCGAGGCCGGCCTGTATCTGTGGGCAACCCGGGGCGAGGACGCCTGGGCGACTCTGGACGCGCTGGCCGGCGTCGGGGTTCTGGTCGCCCCCGGCACGTTCTACGGCGAGGCCGGCCGCCAGCACGTGCGAGTCGCCCTCACCGCGCCCGACTCGCAGGTTGCGACCGTGCCCGAGCGGATGGCCATGATCCCGCCGGCCGTGAGCGCACCGGGGACGAGTTCGTCGATCACCGGCGTCCTGGCCCCGGGCCCGTCACCTGGCTACCGCCAGGCCCAGCCAGGCCGATACCCGCAGCCCGCACCCGCGGGCGGCTACGTCGAGCAACCGCGGGGGTACACCGGCGCGGTCGCGGAGGGCGGGCGGGGATATGCCGACGGCTACGGCGGCTCCCGGGACAGCTACGCCGACCCGCGCGAAGGCCACGGCAGTCCGCGAGACGGCTACGCCGACCCGCGTCAGGGACACGCCGACCCGCGTCAGGGCTACGAGGACCTTCGCGAGGGCTACGCCGACCCGCGCGAGGGCTATTCCGCCGAGTCGCCGGTCGGCTACCCGCCCGCCGGTGCGGTGGCGCGGGTGCCCTACGAGTCAGCTGCTGATTACGAGCTTCCGCTGGCGGGCTATGGCGAACGATCCGGTCCCGAGCCCCGGCCCGGCCAGAACGACGCCCCGACCGGCGGGTACCCGGTCCATCCCGGCGGCTATCCGGGTCGGCCCGGGGCGTATGCGGGCCGGCCGGGGGGATATCAGGTGCCCCCGGCAGCCCCCGAGTCCGGCCGCCCAGGCCGTCCCGGACCCTATGACCGGGCGCCGCGCCGCGCCGGCCGGCCTGGCGGCTATGAGGACGACCCGGACCGCTACGCGGACCAGGCCGGGGACCCAGAGAGCCACCCCGAGTCCCATCCAGGTTCCCGTCCAGGTTCATGGAACGGCGAGCCTGACATTCGCTGACCCGTCCCCGGCCGCGGTGCAGTCACATCCGCAATGCGTGCGTGTATGGCATCACCGCGGCGGCACGCACCGGGTGTGGTGTGCGGACCGGCATCGCCCGGGGCGCAGCGGAACCTCGTAAGGTCAGGTCTGTGAGCATCTCCAACACCTCCCTCGACGCCGCGGGTGGCGCCGCTTCGAGCGGCACCTCCCCGAGCGGCGCCTCGCCGATCGATCCGGTCATCGACGACCTGTGGGACCGCCGCGGTGAGCTGACGCCGGATGACGCGGATGCCCGCAAGAGCATCGTTGCCGCCATCGACGCCATCGACGCCGGCGAGGCCCGGGTGGCAGCGGTCGCCGCCGACGGGTCCGTCGTGGTCGACGAGCGGGCCAAACGGGCCATCCTGCTGTCGTTCAAGGTCCTGGACATGGTCGAGTCGTCCGCCGGCGATTTTCGTTACCACGACCGGGTCCCGCTGAAGACCCGGTTCGACGGCGTGCGGGTGGTGCCGGGGGCGATCGTGCGCTGGGGGGCGTACATCGCGCCCGGGACGATTCTCATGCCGAGCTACACCAACATCGGCGGATATGTCGGCACCGGGAGCATGGTCGACACCTGGGCGACTGTCGGCTCGTGCGCCCAGGTCGGTGAGCGGGTGCACCTGTCCGGCGGGGTTGGGCTTGGGGGTGTGCTCGAGCCGCCGAACGCCGTCCCGGTCGTCGTCGAGGACGACGCCTTCGTCGGCAGCCGCTGCATGGTCGTCGACGGTGCCCGGGTGCGCCGCGGGGCGAAGCTCGGCGCCGGGGCGATCCTGACCGCGTCCACCCACGTGTTCGACGCGACCACCGGCGAAGAGTACCCACGCGGTGAGATCCCCGAGCGGGCGGTCGCCGTCGGCTCGACCCGGATCCGCTCCTTCCCCGCCGGGGACTTCGGGATGCCGTGCATCCTGGTGCTGCGCACGTTGGCCGAGGGCGAGATTCACGACAAGCTCGCTCTTAACGACGTCCTGCGCGAACACGGCGTCGCCGGCGGCTGAGCCCGCGTGCCCGGCCTGGCGGGATGCCGCCAGGCCGTAGGGTCGGCGGCATGGATCTGGACCTTCGCGCGCCGGTCGGGGACCTCACGCGCCGTCTCGTCGACGTGCCCTCGGTCAGCGGCGACGAGACGGCGCTCGCGGACGCCGTGCAGTCGGCGCTCGGCCGAATCGCCGGGCTGACCGTCGAACGGGACGGCGACGCGGTGGTGGCCCGCACCTTCCTCGGCCTGCCCTCGAGGGTCGTACTCGCCGGCCACCTCGACACGGTGCCGATCGCCGACAATCTGCCGGCGCGGATCGACGGTGACAGGCTGTACGGCTGTGGTACGTCGGACATGAAGGCCGGCGTCGCGATCGCCCTGCGCCTCGCGGCGACCCTGCCGCTGACCAAGCCTGGTGCGCTGCGTCATGACATCACCTGGATCTGCTACGACAACGAGGAGGTCGGGGCGGTGCACAACGGGCTACGCCGCCTCGCCGCTCGCCACCGGGACTGGCTCGACGGTGACCTCGCGATCCTGATGGAGCCGACATCCGGCGAGATTGAGGCCGGCTGCCAGGGCACCCTGCGGGTCGTCGTCCGGCTGGCTGGACGCCGGGCGCACTCGGCCCGATCCTGGCTCGGTGAGAACGCCATCCACAAGGCCGCGGAGGTCCTGCGCCGCCTCGCCGACTACCAACCACGTCAGGTCACCCTCGATGGCTGTACCTACCGTGAGGGCCTCTCGGCGGTGCGCATCGACGGTGGGGTCGCCGGAAATGTCATCCCCGATGCCTGCTCCGTCACGGTGAACTTCCGCTTTGCCCCCGACCGGACCCCGCAGGGCGCGCTCGCTCACGTCCGCGAGGTTCTCGACGGGTATAATCTTGAGGTCACAGATCTTGCCGGCGGTGCCCCACCCGGGCTTTCCGCCGCGCCCGCAGCCGCGTTCATCGCCGCCACCGGCCGGACTCCGGTCGCCAAGTACGGCTGGACGGACGTCGCCCGTTTCGCCGAGTTCGGCGTCCCCGCACTCAACTACGGTCCCGGCGACCCGAACCTCGCCCACACCCGCGACGAGCACGTCGAACTCGCTGCCATTGACGAGGGCGAACGTCTCCTGCGCGCCTACCTGACGGCGTAAGCATCCGCCTGCGGACGCACCGTTTCGAGAGCATGACCCGCGCGTCTTTGGGGCAGAATCTGGCCGAGAGCGACGCACGTCACGTTGACGCCAGACGGGGGAATACCGCCATAGGTTCGGCGAGGCCGGCGCGCTACAATGAGCAAGCATATTCCGCGCTGGCGTCGAACCGTGGTTGTCGAACGGTAGTTGTCGAACCGTGGTTGTCGAACATGGTTCACGCCAGCCGGTGTTCCTGTCGAGTTCGGGGGCTCGGCTGTGGCCCTGTCGCATTGTCGTGCTCGTCGTCGGGTGCAATCGTCGCGTCTGGTGTCGACGGCGCCCATGGGGTCGCTACCATCATGGGCGTCGCGGGCGCCGGCATCGGCATCATCATCCGTGTCCGACTTCGTGCTCGCACCCGTGCCGCCGGTGCTCTCCGGCCAGCCACTGTTCAGGCCGACCAGGCCGACCAGGCAGGTCAGGCAGGTCAGGCCGACGAGGCAGGCCGACTGTGAGGGGTCCGCCAGATGACCGAAACTATTGTCAGTAATTCCAAGGCGGAGTCCGCAGAGAGAACGGCGGGCGACGCGGTGGAATGGCCCGGTAGCGGCGAGCTGAGTGAAACAACGATCACCATCAACAATATCCGCACCCTCGCCAGGCATCCACAGGTACTGGCAGCGTCGAACTGGCCGCTCCGCGGCGTCCCGGTGGATGCGCGCAGTGCGGACGCCGAGAGCGCGGACGCGGACGGTGTAGGCGCGGGCGGTGCGGATACCGATGCCGATGCTCCCCTTCATGTCGCGGCCACCGCCCACGCCCCGTCCGCGGTGGAGGCCGTGTCCCGGACAGCTGGCCTGCTCGGGGCCGGTGGATTGGCCGAGACAGCCGACCCGTCGAGCGAAGCCCGACCGGTTCCCACTCAGCGGACGCGTACGCGGCCGATGGCGGTTCCGCCACCAGCGCTCCGCGACCCGGTCGAGCCGGACGACGCCGGTCCGGAGAAGGAGAAGCGGGCCGCGCTCGACCGGTACCGCGCCAGGGTGCCGTGGGAGCGCCGGTACGGCCTGATCCTCGCGGGTCTGGACGCCGCTGCCTGCGTTGTCGCCGCCGTGGCCGCCTACGTCGTCCGGTTCGGCGGCTTCGTGGAGTTTGACCTGAAGCCCGTCTCGGCGACGCCGTATCTGGTGATGTCGGTCGCGCTGCCGGTGGCCTGGGTGCTGGCGATGTTCCTCGGCCGGGCCTACGAGAGTCGGTTCCTCGCTGGCGGCTCGGAGGAATTCCGCCGGGTCCTCAACGCGGCCGCGCACCTCACCGCGTTCGTGGCGCTGTTGTCGTATGCGACCAAGGCCGAGCTCGCCCGGGCCTATGTCCTGATCGCCTTTCCCACCGCGATCATCCTGACCGTGCTCGGCCGCTGTGCCGCCCGCGGCTACCTGCACCGGATGCGCCGCGCCGGCCGCGGCATGCACCGCGTGCTGGTGGTCGGCTCCGGTGACTCGGCGGCGGCACTGGTCCGGCTGTCACGGCGTGACCCGACCGCCGGCTGGACGGTCGTCGGCATCGTGCTTGACCGGCTGCCCGGCCGGCACAGCCACGACTCCCCGGACCGCAGCGGCTTCGACCTGCTGGGCGTGCCCATCGTCGGCACCGCCGAGACTCTGCACAACGCGATCATCGCGACGAGCGCCACCACGGTCGCGATCTCCCCACAGATGGACGGCGAGACTCTGCGCCGGGTGCTCTGGACGCTCGAAGGCAGCGACGTCGACGTGCTTGTTTCCTCTGCGTTGACCGATGTGACCGGCCCGCGGATCTCCATTCGACCGGTGGCGGGGCTCCCGCTGCTGCATGTCGAGGAGCCCGAGCTCACCGGCGCGCGCCGGGCGATGAAAGCCCTGTTCGACCGCAGCGTCGCGATCACGGTGCTGTTGCTGGCTTCCCCGCTGCTGCTGGCGCTGGCTCTGGCCGTGTGCCTGACCAGCCGCGGCCCGGCGATCTTCCGTCAGACCCGGGTCGGCCGAGACGGCCGGCAGTTCACCATGTACAAGTTCCGCTCGATGTACGTCGACGCCGAGGCGCGCAAGGCTGAGCTTGAGGCACGCAACGAGCGGGCCGAGGGCCTGCTGTTCAAGATGCGCGACGACCCGCGGGTCACCCACGCCGGCAGGTTCCTGCGCAAGTGGTCGCTCGACGAACTGCCGCAGCTGTTCAACATCGCGAACGGCACGATGTCGCTGGTTGGCCCGCGTCCACCGCTGCCCAGCGAGGTGGAGCAGTACGAGGACGAGGTGCACCGCCGCCTGATGGTGAAGCCCGGACTCACCGGCCTGTGGCAGATCAGCGGCCGTTCGGATCTGGAATGGGACGAGTCCGTCCGCCTGGACCTGCGCTACGTCCAGAACTGGTCTCTGCTCATGGACTTCTACATCCTCTGGCGCACCGTCTTCGCTGTTCTGCGCCGGGAGGGCGCCTACTGATCGCTGATCGGCGTGGGGCATGCGTTGTCGGCGGCTCACCGGCCGTGCCCCGCAGTGGCCGCCTCGACCCCAGCCGGCGGCGGTGGCGGTGGGTCCGGCGTGGCGTCGCTGTGGCCATAAGCCTGACACTGGTGGCGGTAACGGTGCGGCTGTTCGTTCGTCCGACGCTCGAACGGCCGGTCAGAGTGGATGCGATCGTGGTGCTGGGGGGCGTCGACGGTGGGCTGCAGAAAGCACTGAGGCTGAGCCACGAGGGCTATGCGTCGACCCTGGTCGTGTCCACGCCGTCGTCTCGCTCATGTCCACCGGCAGAGCGGGCCGGCACGAACGTGCGGGTGATCTGCTTTCGGCCGGATCCCTTCACCACCCAGGGGGAGGGGCGGGAGGTGGGGCAACTGGCCGAGCGGTATCACTGGCGGAGCGTGATTGTCACGGCACGCAGGACACAGGCGACGCGGGCGCGGCTGCGGGTCGATCGGTGCTTTGACGGGGAGGTTCGCATGACGGCGCCGTCGATGCCGCTGCGGTCGCTGCCCTACAACATCGCCTACGAGTGGGGTGCCCTCATCAAAGCGCTGGTCCTTCAACCGAGCTGCTGAGCAACCGACCTGCTGAGTGCCGGGCGCGGCGGGCTACTTCTGTTCGGCCAAGTAGGATTTCAGGGCGTCGAAGACGGGCTTCGGAGTGGTTGCCCGACCGGCCGAGTCGGCATGGAAGATGCCGAAGTGCTGCTCGATCGCCGGGGAGACCGACGGCTCGTCGCGGTCCTCGTACTGCATCACGACGGTGACGTAGGGGTACTTCGCGCGGGCCTCCTCGATGCGCCCGATGACCTTGCTGGACTGGGAGGTCTCGGTCGCGCAGTCGCTACAGGTCGACCAGCCGAACTCGGTGTACCAGATCGGGCGGTCGCCCACCCCGTGGTCGACCATGATCTGGTGGCTGGCGGGGATGTAGTCGCTGCCCTCGTACGGGTGGATGGACAAGACGTCCATGCAGTTGCCGAGGCCGGCGTCGAACGCCTGGGACAGCCAGGGGTTCCAGTTGTTCATCGCCAGCGCGCCGACGACGACCGGGGCGCGGGTGCCCGAGGCGCGGACTCCCTCGAAGCCCGCACAGGCCAGCTTCGTATAGGTGGCCGGCGACATCGAGTTGCCAATGGCGTTCGGCTCGTTCCACATCTCGAACGCGACCATCGGACCGTTGCCGTCCGACTTGTAGCGGGTCGCGAGGAACTGGGCCAGGCTGCGCAATGGGCCAGTGTTGTTCGGGGCCCCCGCCCAGCCTGGCGGGCTCAGGAGGATGAGCAGCAGGTTCAGGTTATTGCTGCGCGCGGTGGTGACGACCTGGTCGAGCTTGGCGAGCTCGGCGGCGTTGTACTGGCCGCCGGCGTTCGGCTCGAGCGCGCCCCAGTTGGCGTCCGCCCGGATCCAGCTGGCGCCGATCCCGGCGAACCGGGTGAACTGCGCGCCGTAGTCGCTGCTCTGGTAAGGCCGCAGCGGATGGGTGTTCACGCCGTATGCCGGGGCCCTGCCGCCGTTCGTTGCCGCCCACAGGTCGCCGGGCAGCAGCGGCACCGGTTGTGACGGGCTGACCGGTTTCGGTGACCCGGCCGGGGCGCCGGCGACGGTCGTGGGCGCGAGCACGGTGGTGGTTGCGCTTGCGGCCGGCTGGGCGGCCGGGGATGTCGAGACGGGGCCGGCCACCATGGTGGGCTCCGGCTTGGTGCCTGGGATGGCTACCGTGCCGGGGATTGCCGGCGCGGTCGAGGGTCCGGCCTGGGGTACGGGTCCCGGCCTGCCGGTGACCGTTGGCCGGGAGGTCGGGGCCGAGGCGGCCGTCTGGGCCGGCGCGCCGGTGATCGTGCCCTTGTCGGCGGCCTTGTCCGTTGTCGGCTGCGCTGCAGGGGACGACGGGACTGCGGGCTCCGAGGTTGCGGGCTCAGCGGTGGCGGAGCTGGGCGTGGCCGCCGATGCGGGAACCTCGGGCGTGCTGGGTGTGGCGGGCCCCCGGCGGGCGAACGGTATCCACAGGGACGTACCGGTGCTCGCGTTCTTCGTGCGGGCCTGGAGCTGCACTGTTCCGGAGAAGTGTGACGGGAGCCGGAATCGCAGGGAGAGCCGGCCGTCGCGGGTGGAGTGCGCGACGCCGCGGCCGCCGTAGCCGCCGGTCGAGGCGCTGATGTCCACGCCGGTCTGCTTGGGGAAGCCATGCCCGGTGACCACGACCTGGTCGGCGGACAACGTGGCCAGGAGCTTCGGCCCGTCGTCGCCGGGGCGGCACAGGCCGAGCGAGACTACGGCGACGAGCGCGAGCACCGCGGCGACGGTGATCGCCAGGATGACCCGGCGGGTCGGCCGATGGCCGCCGTGGGCGGGACCTGATACGGGCGCGACGCCACCACGGTGGCGCGCGGAGGGACGGCGTGCGCGCCGCCCCCGTTCTGGCAGGGGAGCCACTGTCCTACGGCACCTTTCGCGAAAGATCCGACCACAGGAAATCGAACTTTGGCGCGATGCAATGCCCGGAGCACGGGCCGTAGACCGACCTGGCCGGGTACATTTCCCCCTCCCACCCGGCGATGCCTTGTGATCAAGGCGGCGAGCCCGCGGGCTGGGCCGCGGTGGCAACCCGACGTTGTCAACACGCTTGTCGATGACACACCTGTTGGTGCCACAACCGCCAGTGCCACAACCGGTAGTGCGGTTACCTACCCGCCTTCGTTCGGGTGCCGCAGATTGCGTTCCAGCCGATGATAGCAGGACGTCGGCGACGTCCGGCGACGAACCTGACCCGATCGGACTCGGTGGGTCGAACCGGGCAACCAGGCATCGTGTGTCATATCTCCTCTGTTCGGCAAGCAGCCGTGTCCAGTGGTGTGTGGCTGTGAATCGGGACGCGCGGCCGGCTGGCCGGATCACTGTGCCGGCAACCGGATCGGGTTGATAACTGTCGGACCAGTGGATGCCCCCGATGAATGCCACATCGTCGCAACGGTGCCGGGACACGGCGAGCGGCTGATGGGGCGCACCGGCCGGGGTGCCTGGGCCGGGGGCGTCTCGCTGCCCGAGTCGGCCGGCATCCCGCCGGCACGGTGGACCGGACGCCGGCTGCCACCGGTCCGGTCCCCAGCTGGGCAGGTCACAGACCTGCCCAGACGCGGAGTCGTCGGCGCGCGGCGGCGGCGTCGATGGACAGCGGGCATGACCGGCGGGCGGCGACACCGAAGATGATCACTTCCAGGGCGACGGCAGGCGGGTTCGTCACCGGTCGGCGTCATTGCCGGGCACAGCGACCGCGCGCATGGGCTGACATATGGGGGACAGGCTCAAACAACATCCGGGGGACACTCATTCTCGGATGGCTGGTGTTTCGGCGCATCGGGTGGGCGAGACGGGCCGGAGCACCGGGTGCGGCCCGGTCGCTACGCCGTAAAGTGAGAAGTGCTCGAAAGCTATACCGGTTAAGCGCTTCTCATCCATATCGACCGATATCGGTGGGTGTCCCACATGGTCCTCAAGGTCGACGAGGTCGCTCCCTTCTCTCTGTAAGCGCAGACCCACACCCATCGGAACCGGCGTAGAAACCTGCCCGTAACGTGTAAACCCCCAACCCGTCACCTGTGACGCATTCGACCGATTATTGCCGCCTCAATCCATAGATCGGCAATGGTGCGATCGTGGACCGTGATAGCCTTACTTCACACGTCGCCGGACTTGTCCCGGCACGGACCTTCCGGTGGGGGCTGGGTGGGTGAACGTAGAGGCTGTGGCCTCGGTCTGTGGGGGAAATGATGACAGGCGCAGGTCAACTGCGGTCAGCGCCAGCCTGCCGGCAGCGCGCCTGACAGGTCGTCGCGCTGCCGATCCAGGCGTGCAGACGGTGTATGGCAATCTCGGTGACTGAGAGATACGTCGCGATTCGGCCAATCGGCGGATCGCACTCCAGGGAATCCTGGACGATCTCGTCGCGGCAGGTGATCTCGTCGCGGCGAGCGCGGCGGTAGCACGGAGCCGGTCTGGGTGGTTACGGAGGGGGGCCGTATCCGCGAAGGTCCGCCGGCCGCGCGGTCGCGAGGGCGGATGCGCGCGACACGCGGCGGGATCGTGCGTTCAGCAACCGCGGGCGTACCAGCAACGTGCGTGGCCGCCCATCCGAGGCTCACATGCCGGTGATCGGCGACGAGTGAGTCACCCGAGACGTCGGTGTCGGTGACGTGAACCAGCGGCGGTCAGTGGTCAGCTCACGGCGGTGGTCAGCTCACGCCGGTGGCCGGTGGCCGGTGGCCGGTGGCCGGTGGCTGATCGCGTGCCGTCACCGGTGACGTGTCCGTTGCCGACGGGACCGGGCCGGGCCAGGTGATGTCGAACAGGTCTCGAGCCGCACAGGAACGACATCTATGCAGGGGGGCGACAGGATGGGTGCGAGAACGGGCAAAGACTATCTGCGGGCTCTGGCCGATGACCGCGAGGTCTACCTCGACGGGGAGCGGGTCGACGACGTCGCCGCGCACCCGAGCCTGGCCGGAGCGGCGCGTACGCTCGCCGGCTTTTACGACTACCAGCACGAGCATCCTGACCTTCTGCTCGCCACCGACCCGGAGTCCGGCGAGCGGGTGCCGGTCACCCACCTCGTTCCCCGGTCTGCCTCGGGCCTCCGCCGCCGCCACGATGCGCTCGAGTGCATCTCCCGCTACACACTCGGCCTCATGGGACGCAGCCCCGACTACGTCAACGTCACCCTGGCCGGTTTCGCCGGGCGGACCGACGTGTGGTCCCGGGACGGGAACGACGAGGGGACCGCGAACCTGCTCGCCTATCACCGGCAGACCATGCTCAACGACTGGTCGCTGACCCATGCGATCGTGAACGTCACCGTCGACCGTTCGATACCGGAGACCGCCACGGGCGATGGGCAGATTGCCGTCCACAAGGTCGCCGACACGTCCGGGGGCATCGTCGTGCGCGGAGCGCGGGCCCTGGCGACACTTGCCCCCTTTGCCGACGAACTGTTCGTCTATCCGGGATATCCGCTGATGGAAGGAGATGAGCGTTATGCGCTCGTCTTCGCCATTCCGATGTCTACCCCCGGTCTGAAGTTCCTCTGCCGGGACAGCTACTCCGCTGCTCGCGGTATCGCGGATGCCCCGCTGTCGAGCCGGTTCGACGAGCAGGACGCCGTGGTTGTCCTCGACAACGTCGAGGTGCCGCGGGAACGGGTGTTCCTCGACGGCAAGGTCGACCTTTACAACCGTGTGATGCAGCGGGCCGGCTGGACCGCGAACATCATGCAGCAGACCACGATCCGCGCGATCACGAAGCTGCAGTTCGCCTGGGAGCTGGCGACTCGGATGACCGAGATCGTCAACAACACCAGCCCCGCGGCGACCGAGATGCTCGGCGAGATCTGGACCTATCTGGAACTCACCCGCTCGGCCCTTACTGCCGCTGAGGCCGGGGCACACGAGTGGGGCAGCGGCACCTGGTTCTGTGCCGAGCCCCCGTTTGCCGCGCTGCGTCCGACGCTGCCGCGTTGGTTCCCCCGCGTCGGCGAGATCATCAAGCTGCTCGGCGGGCACAGCCTGCTGACCACACCGACAAGCGCGGAGTTCGCCGATCCGGCGCTGCGTCCGCTGATTGACCGCTATTACCAGGGCGCGAAGGGCGTCTCGGCCGAAGAACGGGCCGCGGTGTTCCGCCTGGCGTGGGACTTCGTCGGCACCGGCCTCGCTGGCAGATCCGAGCTCTACGAGCGGTTCTACCTGGGCTCCGCCGGTCGATTCCTGCAAGTGGCGCAGCGCACCGCCGTGCGGGGCACCGATTTCGGGCTGCTCGGGTCGGCGCTGACGGCCGGTCGTGCCGAGGATCGGGCCTAGCCGGTAGCACGATCTGACGTTTTCCGGTTCCATTCTGGGGAGGAGAGGGCCGCATATGCGGACCCGAATCTCGGCGGCAGACCGGCTCTGGCTGCCGTATGCGACAGTGCGCCTGTTCGGCCCGGTCGAGGTGCCCACAGCCGACCAGCTCATGGATGCGCTGGACCGGTTCGTCGCGCAGCGGCCCCGGCACCCGATGGCCTGCACCATCGACGCGGCCGCCGGGCGGTGGCGCCCCGTCCCGGCAGCGCAGCGCGGCGCGCACGTCGCGCGCATGCTCCACGTGCTGCCCGCAGGCACCGCCCCCGCACTGGCAGGTGGTTTTGACTCCGTGCCTTTGGGCCATTCTGTGGTGCCTTTGGGTCATTCTGTGCTGACGGGTGGTATCGCGCAGGCAGCGGACGAGCTGCTGCGGACTGACACCGGCGAGCTGCCGCTGCGGCTGGTCGTCGGGGGGCAGTACTTCGGGTTCGTCATGGCGCATGCGCTCGGTGACGCCGCGTCGGCAAACCTGATCGTTGAGGCAGCACTCGGCTGCGCCCACGACCCCGACGCGCTCCTGCGCGTACCGCCCCCGCGGACCAGTCGAGCGCTGGTCAGGCTGCTGGCGCGGCAGGTCGTGCGACGGCCGGGCAGTCTGTTGCGGATCGCTCGGGACAGGTCCCGTGACCTGGACCCCGAACCACCGCTGGCGGGGCCCGTACCGGCTCCAGCCTGCGCGGTCATCGCCGGGCGCACGACGAACGCGGTACTGCCGGCGCTGCGCACCTGGCGCGACGCGCACGCCCCGGGGCTGTCAGTGGCGACTCTCATGTGCTGGGTGGCGCGCAAGGCACTCGGTGAGGCGGGGGCCGCTGTTCGCGACGATGGTCTCATCATGCTGGTTGACCTGCGACGCTATGGGTCCGGGCGGCGCGACCTCGCCGGCAACCTGGCCTTGGGTGTCGCCGTCCACGCTCCGCAACAGGCTGGTCCGACCGCGGTCCAGACCGCGGTCGGCGAGCTGCTCGGCTCGGCTCGGCCGGTCACAGGCGCTCTGGTGGGGGTTGTGAACGAGGCGCGCCGACGGCGTCCCGGTAGTGGCGCAGAGAGCGGGGGACCACTCGCCCCGCCGCCGGGCCGGGCGACGGTGTTGGTCACCTATCTCGGGCGGGCCGCAACAATGCGCGGAGTGAGGTGGCGAGGGTCCGCGGTCGAACGTGAACTTGTCGTCGGGACAACGCCCGGAAGTGTGGGTGATATCACGCTCGTGATGACCGAGATCGACGATGTTCTGCACCTGTCGATCATATTTCACGAGAGTCGTCATCCCCGCTGGATGATGCAGCGTTCCCTCGAGTTGTTGACCAACCCTGTCCAGTTGCTTGACGGCGCAGCCCAGTCCGGTGTCACCGAGCCCTCCTCGGACCCCGCGGACGGATCTGACCGCATTGTGGCAACTACTGGTGGCGGAGTGGGGGTAATTCGACCGTGAAACGGTATGATCGTGTCACGGATGGGGTCGGATCCGCGTTCCCGCAGGCGCTCACCTAACTATTCTGTTACTCCAGGCGAACATCCGGGGAATGCTTTCATGTCGGTGTCGGCTGGTGGTAGCCTGGCCACGGGTGCAGTCGGAGAGGGCTGTGGCCGCGCAAGTACTCGATGGATGCCACTCCGGGTGGAGCCACTCCGGGTGGATGCCGGTACTGATGGATTCCAGTGCTTGATGGGTGTGAATGCCTGGCGAGTATGAACGTCTGGCAAGGCTGCGCGTGACAAACGCGGGCGCGTCTCAAAGTGAGCAGGGGGGAACCGGCTGACTTCACAACGGCGGGCGAGCCTCGGGTGATCGAGGCCATGGGCCTCGGCGTCGGGAGTGACATGCCAATCCCGGGGGTATGCCCGATGGCATGTGATCATTTTCTCTCCGCTCTCTGAGGACAGACTTCGCCGTCGCCTCCGAGTGGCATGAAGCTTTCTGCCGTCGCGCCTCCCTGAACCGACGGTGGGCCGCCACGCGAGTGCATCCTGGTGTCGTTCGATGCCCCGGCCGCAGTAAAGAGGCTCATCTCCTGCGGTGTTCCCGAAATTTCCTCGGTGATCTTTCTGCAGGCTTTCGAGTGTCGTTATCTGTGTGCTGGTCACAAACAGGCGGGGGGCACGGTATGGAGACAACTCTCAGCGCCGGAGAGGACATCCGGCATACGAACCGCCGACGTTCCGGAGCGGAAGCCGCCGAGCGGGGCGGTGTGCCCTTTTGGACCGGCCCGGCCCGGTGGCGCCGGCGGACCTGGTGATCATCGTGCACGCCTTCATGCACGACCAGTCAGCCCCTGCAACGAGTGATCCGGCTGCCGGCCGGTCGCTGGCCCAGCTCCGCGTGCTTGTCATCGGCTCGGGGCTGATCGGCACATCCGTCGGCCTCGCCCTGCGCCGCCACGGGACGGACGTTCTACTCACCGACCATCTGCCGGAGCGCGCCGCCCGGGCTGCGGCCCGTGGTGCCGGGCGGGTCTGGTCGGCGTCCGCCGAGCATGTGGGCGCACTGGTTGGTGCCGTCGGTGGCGCGGGCGCAGGTGCGGTCGTGCCCCGGCAGAAGACCGCCGAGCCGGGTAAGCCCACGGTGCCCGCCGGCGCGGCCGCGGACCCGGCAGTCGTCGATCATGCCTCGATCAACCCGGACCTGATCAACCCCGGCGTGATGGATCCCAGCCTGATTGACCATGCGATGATCGACGGTGCCACGATCGATCATGTCGTGCTTGCCGTCCCGCCCAGCCGTATCGGCGCGGTGCTGGCCGCCTGGCAGCGACGCCTGCCGGCCGCCACGTTCAGTGACACCGGGTCGGTGAAGGTTCGCCCGATCATCGATGCTCAGGAGCTCGGCGCCGACATGTCGCGGCTGTGTGGGGCGCATCCGATCTCCGGCCGGGAGCACAGCGGGCCGGACTGGGCCACCGCGGACCTGTTCGCCGGACGTCCCTGGGTGCTTACCCCGACCCTCGAGACCTCCGAGCGCGCCGTCCGGCATGCTCGTCTGATTGTCTCCGGCTGCGGCGCCCAGGTCATCGAGATGCGTCCGGAGATGCACGATGTCGCTCTCGGGCTGCTCAGCCATCTGCCCCACGTGGTGGCGAGCGTGGTCGCCTCCCGGCTCGTGGGGGTGCCGGACGAGATCGTTCGGCTGGCCGGCCCGGGCCTGTGGGACTTCACCCGGATCGCGGCGGCCAACGCCGACCTGTGGTCCGACATCGTCGTCGCGAACGCGAGTCCCCTGTCCGCGCTGCTCGCCGAGGTCGTCGCTGATCTTGGCCGGCTACAGGCAGCGTTGAGCGCGCTGGGCGCCGGGGACGTGAACGTCCGCTCCGAGGTCGAGCACCTGTTCCGGCAGGGAAACACAGGACGCGACCGACTGGTGACCGCCAACGCCGGTAGAGGGATCGTGCCGGCGCCCGCGCCGCCCCCGGTGGCGGAACGCGGGACCGACGAGGAACGGCCGGAGGCCCGAGTGCCATGACCCTGACCATGTCCCCGATCGATACCCCGATCGATACCCCGATCCAGGCACCGATTCAGACGCCGACGCAGACCGCGTTGCAGACCTGGTCCGAGATCCCGACACAGGCCTCGATGCGGACCTCAGCCCAGACCCCGCAGGGCCGTGACGCCAGAAACCGTCACGGAATCCGGAACGTCATGTCCACTCGTAGCCACAATGGGGGCCCAAGATGACGCAGCAGTCCATATCCGAGCGAGGCCAACCGATAGCGCCTGACAGCGCTTCCGGGCCCGCCGTCAAACTGTCCGTCATCATGCCCGTCTACAACGAGGAAGCGACCGTCGCGCGGGCCATCCGGCGGCTGCTCGACACCATCTACCCGTGCGAGGTCGAGCTGGTGGTGGTCGACGACGGCAGCACCGACACGACACCGCTGCTGCTCGAGGGCATCTCCGACCCGAGGATGCGGGTGCACCGCCACCTTTCCAACTTCGGCAAGGGCGCCGCGGTCCGCAGCGGGGTGCGACTGGCCACGGGCACACACGCCCTCGTCTTCGACGCGGATCTGGAGTACGCCCCGACGGACATTCCGGCGATGCTCGCGCCGGTCATCGCCGGGCGCTGCTCGTACGTGTACGGCGCCCGCCAGTTCGGCAACCACACGATCTACCCATCCTTCTGGTTCGCCCTCGGCAACAAGGTGACGACCTTCGCCGCCAACCTGTTGTTCGACGCGTTCCTCACCGACCTGCACACCTGCCTCAAGCTCGTGCCCCTCGACGAACTGCGGGCGATGAGCCTGCGTGAGCGTGGTTTCGGCCTGGACACCGAGCTGACCGCGAGCCTGCTCAAGCGGGGCGTGCGCCCCTTCGAGGTGCCGGTCAGCTATTACGGCCGTTCGCACGCCGAGGGAAAGAAGATTCAATGGCAGGACGGGGTCGAGTGCCTGCGGATTCTGCTGCGGGTCCGGCTGCGCGGCGATGGGGATGACGTGGTGGTCCCGCTGCCCGCCACCGCCGTCCCGCCGACGCGGGCCATGGTCGCGATGCCGTCCCAGCCGACCCGCGGTCGGGCGAGTAGCGCGGACACCTCCGATCTCGACTTCACTGGCGTGGTGGGCGGCGGCGTTCTGCGGTCGAGCCGACCGTGACGGAGACTCGGCGGGAGCCTGCGGCAGGCCACGCTGACAGCTCCGGCCGCCACATTGCCGGACTGGACGGGATGCGTGCGCTCTCCGTCATCGCCGTGCTCCTCTACCATCTGGACCTGCTCGGCGGTGGCTATGTCGGCGTCGATGTGTTCTTCGTGCTCAGCGGGTTTCTGATTACCGGTCTGCTGCTGGCCGAGTGGAACACCCGGGGCCGCATCTCCCTGCGTGCCTTCTATGTCCGCCGGGCGTTCCGGCTCCTACCCGCGTTCTACGTCTACGCGCTGCTGGGCGTCGCGTTCGTTCTGGTGGTTGGGGCCGAGGGGGGCTTGGGCGAGTATTCCGGTGGCCTGGCGAGCTCCGTGTTCGCGGTGAACAACGTGCACCGTGTCGTCGATCTTGACGGGGGTGGCGTATGGTTCGGCCAGACCTGGTCGCTGTCGGTCGAGGACCAGTTCTACTTCCTCTGGCCGGCCCTGTTCATTCTGCTGGTCGGGGCAAGCCGGCGCCGGCCGAGGGTCGGTGTTCTGCCCGTCCTCGCCGGCGCCGTCGTCGTGGTCGCGCTCTGGCGCATCGCGCTCGTCCTGATCGGCGTGGGCGGTCCCCGGATCTACCTCGGCCTGGACACGAGGGCCGACAGCCTCCTGGTCGGCGCCGCGATGGCCGTGTGGTTCGCGGGTGCGCGCGCCCATCCGACCTCGGCGAGCGCGGTCCGGTGGAAACGGCTCGGCATCCTCGGTCTGCCGGCCGGTGCCGCGTTGATTGTCTTTGCCTTCCTCGGGCCCGAACCCGGTCCGGCTGAACCGACCTGGATGGCCTGGGGCGGCTACACCCTGATTGCGCTGCTGTCCGGCGTGGTAGCCACGAGCGTGGTGAGCCAGCGCGGGCCACGGCTCTGGCTGCGGCTGCTGGACAACCGGGCGATGGTCCGTCTCGGCCGGATCTCCTACGCCTTCTACCTGTGGCATTTTCCGGTCTGCGACATCGCGAAGCAGCACGTGGACTCGCGTTTCGGCCCGGTTGCCATGGTGGTTTTCGCCCTCGCGGCGACCTATTCGCTCGCGTGGCTGTCGGCGCTGCTGGTCGAACGGCCCGCCGCCCGTCGCCGGCCCCGCTGGGCTGATGTCGGCGCGCGTTTCCCGGGCCTGGCTCCGGAACCCATCGAGGTCGTACCACCCCGTGCGGCAGCCGCCGCGGACACCTTCCCGCTGTCCCCGTCGCCGCTGTCCCTGTCGGCCCTGCCCTCGTCACCGAGGAACGTCACGTGAACCTGGCCGTACTTCGGTCCGCGTACGAGAACCTCTGCCGGATTTGTCCCGATGATGGCATCCCGATGGCTGTGCGGTGAAGACGTCCTTCTGCTGGCCGGCGGTTTCCCGATGACCTGTTTCCCGATGACCAAGTATGGACCACGGAGCGCGTCGTTGGATGACCTCGCGTACCCCACATTCCAGCGGGTGACCGTGTCAGGCTTGCTGCGGTATGCCTACGCTTTTCCGGTAGGATGGAAGCGCTGACCGGCATGGCGGGGGCGCGCGAAGGGGGGCGGCTGTGTCCAGCGATATGGCTAGCGTCATGGCTAGCGTCATAGCTAGCGCTGTGGCTGGCAGGCGATCCACATGGAGCTTCGCGCGTGTCGATCTGAGCTGCCGATGGCGGTGATATCCAGGGTGCGCCGGCATCCGGTTGTGCTGATTCCGGTCGTGGTTCTGCTGCTGGTCATTGTGGGCGTCGTAGCCGGGCGGTCGGGTGGGATGCGTCACCAGCTCTCACTGTCGTTCACTCGGCAGGACCCCCCTCTGACGGAGCTCTACTTCAACCGTCCTGACCTGATTGCCGCGGCCGGGCAGGGATCCTTTCCGCAGCCGTTGACCTTCGCCGTCCGAAACGACAGTGAGCAGGCTGTTACCAAGGATTACTCGGTCTCGCTGCGTTCCGGGTCGAACGTGCTACAGAAGTACACTGGAATCGTTCAGGTGGCCGGCCGGAAGACCACCACCAGTACCATCTCCCTCGTCGCTCCTCAGGGGGCCAAGGATTACACGGTCTCCGTCGTCCTGACTGAGAGTAATCAAACCATCTTCTTTCATGGCACCGTTCACTGACGCGCTGCCTGGATGGGCGTGAATCGTCATGCTGTTTGGTCACAGTAGTATCATCACCAGATCGCCCGGGGGCAAGCGGATTGCGTTCGTCAGTGATGCGGTCATGCCGTTCAACAAAGGCGGCAAGGAAAAACGCCTCGACGAGGTCGCCAGGCGGCTCGCCGCTGCTGGCCACGTCGTCGACGTGCACACGATGGCCTGGTGGCCGGGGCGTCGTCCGCTGCGCTCCGGCGAGCTGACGATGCACGCGCTTTCGCCGCGGATGCCGCTGTACAGCGGTACCCGCCGTTCGATGCGGCAGGCCCTGGTCTTCGGTCTGGCCACCTCGCGGCTGTTGTTCCGCCGGTTCGACGTTGTCGACGTCGACCACATGCCGTTCTTCCCGCTGTTCACCGCCCGGATGGTCTGTGCGCTTCGACGCAAGCCCATGGTGGCGACCTGGCACGAGGTGTGGGGGCGGGAGTACTGGCGCACCTACCTCGGCCCGCTCGGGGAGATCGCAGCCCTGATCGAGCGGCTCGCCGTGCGGATGCCCCATCACATCGTCGCCGTCTCCGAGCACACCGCCGAGCGCCTGCGCGGCCTGCTCGGTGCCACCTGCCCGATTACGACGATCCCGCTCGGGGTCGATCTCGCGCTCATCGACCAGGTCGAGCCCGCACCGCACGGTCCCGACGTGCTGTTCGTCGGGCGGCTGCTCGCCAACAAGAACGTGGACGTCCTGCTCACCGCGCTCGCCCAGGTGGAGCGGGAGACGGGCCGCCGCCTGACCTGCAGCATCGTCGGTGAGGGCCCCGAGTTGGGCGGCCTGCGCAACCTGGCCGGGCGGCTCGGCCTCGCCGAGCGGGTCACCTTCGCCAGCAACCTCTCCTATGCCGAGCTCTACGGCCAGATGAAGGCCAGCGGCGTGTTCGCGCTCCCGTCCATCCGCGAGGGGTTCGGCCTGGTCGTCCTCGAGGCCAACGCCTGCGGTGTCCCGGTGATCACCACGCGGCACCCGGACAACGCCGCGCGTCACCTGATCGACGAGGGGCGCAACGGCACGCTCGTCGACCCGCACGACGCCGCCAGCCTTGCCCGGGCGATCGTCACAGTCCTGGACACCCGTGCCTCGCTGTCTCCTCGCGAGCACCTTGACGCCCTGGAGCCCCGGCCCGACTGGGCCTCCGTCGCCGCCGCCGTCGGCAGTGTCCTTGTCGGCGAGGCCCTGGTCGACGAGGCCCGCATCGGCGCGATCACGCCGGTGGCTCCGTCCGCCGCCGTCCCCATCCCAGCGCAGGCCGCGCCGCCCGTGCCAGCCGCACGAGCCGCAGCCGTTCCTGCCGTCTCCGTCGCGCCTGTCACCTCGGTTGCACCTGTCACATCCACATCCGTCGGACCGGTTGGACCGGTCACCCCAACCGCTGCGGTGGCGCCGGTCATGCCCGTCCCGGCACCTCGCGAGGAGGCGGCCCTCGTGCTCGACGCCGAGGAGCCCTCGTGACCGTGTCCGTCCCCACCGCGGCGGTCGGCCCGGCCCGCGTGCCGACCGACACGCTGACCGCGTCCGCCGGCGGAAGGAGCCGTTTCTCGTGAGTGCGACCACCCCGGCTGTCTGGGTGACGACCAGCTGGGATGACGGGCACCTGCTCGATCATCGCGTGGCGCGGCTGCTGGCCGCCTATGACCTCCCGGGCACGTTCTACGTCGCGCCGCGCTCCGCGGACATCGCCCCCGAGCTGCGTCTCGGTGACCGGGGCGTGCAGGAGTTGGCCGAGCGGTTCGAGCTGGGCGGCCACACGCTGACCCACCGCAGACTGCCCGAGATGTCCGCGGACGAGGGGCGCGCCGAGGTCGTCGCCGGCAAGGACACCCTGGAGCAGCTCATCGGCGCCGAGATCACCAGCTTCGCCTACCCGTGGGGCGCCCACGGCCCCGACGATCTGGAGACCGTGGCGGCGGCCGGGTTCACCTACGCCCGGACCGTCCACCGCTTCGACACCACCCTGCCGGCCCATCCGCTGGCCGCGCGAACCACCGTGCACGCCTACCGGCACCTGAGTGACCTGCCGCGCCTGGCCATCCGGGCCGAGGTGACGCCGCGTCGCCGGGCGCGCCTGATGGCCGAGTGGGACGCGCTGGCCATCCATCTGTTCGACGAGGTCGCGCGCACCGGTGGGGCCTACCACCTGTGGGGGCACAGCTGGGAGATCGACAGGTTCCGGTCCTGGAAGCGGCTGGAGCGGGTGTTCGAATACATCTCGCGCCGTAAGGACGTCCGGTACGTCAACAACGGCGAGCTGGTCGGAGCGACCGGGTGACCGGGACGGCCCCCCGGGCTGGCGTGGTGCCCGTGGCGCAGGTGGTGTCCTATTACCCCCCGCACCTCGGCGGGATGGAGAAGGTTGCCGAGATCATCGCGGCCGAGCTCGCGGGTACCCGCCCGTCGACGGTTCTTACCACCCGGGTGGGTGCGGCCGGCGAGCCACACCTGGTGCGCCGCGGGAACCTGACGGTGCGCCGATATCCCGCATTCGAGGCGGCGCACACCCCGTTCGCTCCCGGTCTGCTGGCGGGCCTGCTGGGCCTGCCGCGGCGCGGTGTCGTGCACGTCCACGTCGCGCAAGTGCTCGTCCCGGAACTCGTCTGGCTGGCCTCCCGCCTGCGGGGCTGGCCGTTCGTCGCGCACTTCCACCTGGACGTCGACCCGTCCGGACCGCTCGGCGCCTTGTTCGTCGCCTACAAGAAGCTGCTGCTTGGCCGCACCCTGCGCGCCGCCGACCGGGTGCTCGTGCTCTCGCCTGAGCAGGCCGAGCTGGTCCGCGGCCGCTACCAGGTCCCCGAGGCGCGGATCGCGGTGATTCCGAACGGCGTGGAGGTCGCCTACTTCGATCTCGCCGCCGAGCGTTTCGCCCGCCTGGAGCCGAAGGCCGCCGACCGCGCCGAGGCCGGCGACACTGCTGGCGCTGCTGGCACCGGTGTGGCAGCTGACCTTGCTGCCGGGACGAGCCAGGTGCCCGAGGCGGAGCCGACGCCGATGCGGTTGCTGTTCGTGGGGAGGCTCGCGTCGCAGAAGAACGTGCCGCGCCTCGTCGAGGCGATGGCGCTGGTGCGCGGGCCGGTCGAACTGGTCGTGGCCGGTGACGGCGAGGACCGCGGCGCCGTCGAGGCGCTGGTGGCCGAGCGTGGGCTGACCAACGTACGGCTGGTGGGCGGCCAGTACGGCGCGGATCTGCTCGGCTGGTATCGCTGGGCGGACGCGTTCGCCCTGCCCTCGGAGAAGGAGGGCGTGCCGCTGGCGATGCTGGAGGCGATGGCGGCTGGACTCGCGGTGCTGTCCACGGACGTGCCGGGCTCCCGTGACCTGCTCGGCGACGCCGGGCTGCTCGTCGCGCCGGACGCCGCACACATCGCCGCGGGGATCGACGCGCTCGCTGCCGACCCCGCCGAGCGGCTGCGGCTGGGCCGGCGCGCCCATGCCCAGGTCGCCGACCGACGCTGGCCGGACCTCGTCGAGCAGATCGCCAAGATCTATGCGGACGTGACGCGGTGAGACGTCGCGGCGGCCACAACTCGGCGGAACAGGACACGCTGCGGATCATCCTGGGCCCAGAGGCGGCCGAGCTCGCCACTCGGCCGATGGTCCGCCCAGACCACGCGCGTCCCGAGTCCGCGTCCCGAGAACCGGCCGCCGCGAGCGCGCCCCCCTCCGCGCCTACGAGCGACAGCACCACGATGCTTCTCACTGTGATCCGACCATCGGACGACGACGGCGACCCTGAGCCCGAGCCGGCCTCCGAATCCGTCGACCCGGCGCGTACCCCGACCGCCGGCGCCGGTCCGCCCTCCGCCAGAGGCTCGGCACCCCGAAAGCCGGCACCCCGAAAGCCAAAGGGATGGCCCGAGGACTCGCTGGCGCTGGAATCGCCCGAGCCCGTGCCGGCGGTCCCAGCCTCGCCGAAACCTGCCTCGCCGAAGTTGGCGTCGCACGGCGCGGGGTCGTCGGCTCGGGGGTCGTCGACCGGGGAGCCGCCCGCCCGGCGGCCGGGCGAGCCACGCCGACCGCGGTGGTGGCGCAACGCCGATCTGCTGGTCGGGCTGAGTGGGCTCGCCGCGGCGGCGCTTGTCGCGCTCAACCCGGGGCTTGGACCGGTGGTCTTCCTCGCTGGGGTCTGGTTCGTCCTGGGTCTGCCGACCGCGCAGCTCTACGCCAAGGCGCCCTGGTCGACAGCGGACGTCGTCGAGCGGATCGCCTACAGCCTGGTCTCGACCCTGCTCATGCTGATGGTCGGCGGCCTGATCGTCAACACCGTGCTGCCCCTGGCCGGAGTGGACCGTCCGCTGGACCGGCTGCCGTTGTTCGTCACGCTGCTGGTGGTCAACGGGGCGCTGGCGCTCTGGCGGCGGGCCCGTTGGCGGGAGCTCGCCCGTACGGCCGGCGCGACCCTGGCCTGGCCTGGACGTCGCTCGGTGACGATCATCGTCGCGGCGGCGCTGTCCGTGGGTCTGGCCGTGGTCGGCGCGATCCGGCTCAACAACGGCGCCGGCGGCGGCGTCGTGCTGTTCATGCTGTTCTACGCCGCGGTCGTGCTGACCCTGCTCTACGTCTGGAACAACCGGCTTGGCCCGGGAACCGTCGCAACCGTGATCTATTTCATCGCGGCCGCGATGCTGCTGATGACCTCGCTGCGCGGCTGGTATGTCACCGGCCACGACGTCCAGCGCGAGTACGCCGTGTTCGAGCTGACCAGCGGTTTCGCCGACTGGAGCATGGCGCGCTACCCGGATGCCTACAACGCCTGCCTGAGCATCACGATCCTGCCGACGGTGCTGGCGCGGCTCACCCGGATCTTCGATCCCTATGTTTACAAGCTGCTGTTCCAGCTGCTGTTCGCCTACACCGCGGTCGCTGTCTACCGGATCACTCGGCGCTTCCTGTCCAACCTGTTGGCCATCACCGCGGCGATCTACTTCCTGGCGTTCCCGACCTTCTTCACCGACATGCCGTTCCTCAACCGGCAGGAGATCGCGTTCCTGTTCGTCGGCGCGGCCCTGCTCGCGGTCACGAACGCGGGGATCTCCCGGCGCCGTCGGCAGGTGATGCTCGCGGTGTTCTCCGTCGGGATGGCGCTGTCGCACTATTCGACGACCTACTTCTTCCTCGGCGTGCTCGCCTGCTACCTGTCGCTTCGGGCGATCTCCGGTCCCGTGGGCCGAGTCACCCGCTGGCTGGGGCCGCGGATCCCGGTCCGGGACGGGCTGCGGCCGCGCCGACGGCCCCATGTGGCGGATGGATCGCCAGTGTTCGCGGCCGCGGCGCGGCCTGCGCCCTCGCCGGAGCTCGCGCCCTCACCCGACGAACCGTGCGAACAGGACACTCCCGAGCCCAGGGCGGGCGCGCTCGCGCTGCCCGGCCTGCTGGGGGTCCTCATCCGCCGCCCGCGGTTCCTGTCTCGGCTGCCGGTCCTGCGCCGCCGCCGCGGCCAGGCTGACCGAGCGGGCCGCCCGCGAGGCGGCCGGCCGGTCGTGGGCCTGGCCAACGTCGCGTTCCTCGCCGTCGTCGTCGTGATCTGGACCGGTGCGATCACCGGGACGTCAGGCGGCGTGGCCATGACGCTCAAGGAATCGATCGGCGGCCTCGTCGGCAGCAGCGCATCCGAGTCGAAATCGTCGGACGTGTCGTACAGCCTGGTCGGGTCCGGGGCGGTCGACCCGGCACAGCGGCTGGCGGCCTACCGGGCGGTGACCCTCGCCCAGACCGGTGGGACGAACCGGGCGCAGATCTACTTCAGCACGCAGGAGCTGGACCGCTACCCGACGCGGCTCGTGCCGGTCCAGACCCTGCCGACCGGCCCGGCGGGCCGGGTGCTGGACTCGGTCGGCTTCCCGACTGACGCCCTGAACACCCTGCTGCGCCAGGGTGCCGCCCGGATGCTTCAGCTGTTCGTCCTGATCGGACTGATCGCCGCGCTGGTGAACAGCAGGCGGCGCGGTTTCCGGCCGAGCCGGGAGTACTTCCTGCTCGCCTGTGGCAGCTTCGCCATGCTGGTCGGTCAGGTGGTGCTGCCGGCCCTGTCGGTCAACTACGGCATTCTTCGGGCATTCCAGCAGGGCTTGTTCACCCTTGGGCCGTTCCTGGCCTGGGGAAGCGTGGCGGTGTTCCTCCGGTTCGGCCCGCGGTTCGCCGTGCGTGCCGCCGCCGGGGTCGCTCTGCTGTTCTTCCTGTCGCTGACCGGCTTCTTCTCGCAGCTGCTCGGCCGATATCCGGCGCAGCTGAACCTGAACAATGCCGGGACGTATTACGACATTTATTACACGCATCCGCAGGAGATCGCCGCCGCGGACTGGCTCAAGGCCGTCATGAAACAGTATCCCGCCAGTTCCGGTGGAACGGCCGCGCAGACCGATATATTCTCGAGGGACCGGCTGAACACCGCGACCGGACTTCCCCTCGAGGACGGGCTGTACCCGACCCAGCTGCGCCGGGATCTCTACCTCCTCGTCGGAACGTCCGTGGTCAGGACCGGGGACGCCGCCCTGTCGTATCAGGGGGACATTCTTACCTACCGGTATCCGGAAGCGTTGCTGAACGACACGAAGAACCGCGTCTACGACAATGGTTCCGCCGAGGTGTACCGATGACCGATTCCGTGACCGTACGTTCGACGACCGTGAGCCCGGCGACCCCGAGTTCCACCGGGGCGGTGGCGCCGGCCGCCGGACACAAGCGGCACGCCGCGCCCGCGTCCGTGAGCTCGAAACTCGTCCAGAACTCGAGCTTTCTCATGCTCACGACGCTGCTGTCCGGCTGCTTCGGCTTCGTGTTCTGGATCGTCTGTGCCCGGCTCTACTCGCCGGACGAGATCGGGAAGGCGACCTCGCTGATCGCCGCGACGTCGCTGATCGCATACTGCAGCCAGCTGGGCCTGAACACGGCATTCGCGCGCTTCCTGCCGACCAGCGACGAGCCGGAGCGCCTGATCAGCGGCAGCCTGGTGCTGGTGGTGCTGGCCGGTTTGGTGATCTCCGGCGGGTATGTCCTGCTGCTGCCGCACATCGCGCCGAAGCTTGCTTTCGTCCACGACAACCTCTGGTATGCGGTGGGCTTTGTCGTGCTCACCGCGACCCTGGCCCTGAATCTGCTTACCGACGCGGCCTTCGTCGCCCAGCGCAGCGCGCATCTCAACCTCATCATCGACGGCGTCGCGCAGAACTGCCTGAAGCTCGCGCTGCCGTTCCTGCTCGTCAGCGTCGGAGCGTTCGGGCCGTTCGCGTCGACCGGGCTCGGCGCGGCGCTCGCGGCGGCGATCAGTGTGGTGCTGATCCTGCGCCGGATCCGGCTGCGCCTGCGGCCGCGCGCCGATCTTCCGGTGCTGCGCCAGGCGATGGGCTTCGCCGGGGCGAACTACGTGGCGAGCCTGCTCGACCTGCTCCCGACGCTGGTGCTGCCCATCCTGATCCTGAACAAGCTCGGCTCCGCCGAGGTCGGCTACTTCTACGTCGCGTTCCAGATGGCGAACCTGCTCTACGCGGCCGCCTACGCCGTCGCCCCGGTGCTGCTGGTGGAAGGGTCGTCGGCGGACGTCGACATGGCGGCGCTGCGGCGCCACTCGCTGGGCTTCCTCGCGATTTTGATCGTCCCCTCGGCGGCGGGCCTCGCGCTGCTGGCGGGGCCCGTGCTGAGCGTCTTCGGCGCAAGCTACCGGGACCAGTCCGCGACCGCACTGGTCGTGCTCGCCGCGGCGGCCATCACGGTGACGCTCAACAGCTGGGCGTCGGCCCTGCTGCGGATCCAGGGCAAGCTCTGGAGCATCCTCATCTCGAACATCATCTTCGCCGGGGGTGCCTGCCTGCTGACCGCGCTGCTCGTGCGCGACGGCATCGTCTGGGTCGCCCTGTCCTGGCTGATCAGCAGCGGCGCCGCCGGTCTGTACGGGATGTGCGCGGTCTTCCTGACGCCGAGCCGGGCCCCGGACTGGCCAGATGACGAACTGACCCTGCGCCTTGCGGTCCTCCCGCGAGGCGGCACCGGACCGTCGGCCCTGCCCGCGACCCGCGACGAGCCGGATGGCGAGCAGGACGATCTCGCGTGAGCGGGCAGACGAAGGAGATGCGACGCGCATGATCGACCAAGCGGTCCTCGCTGGCCCGGTCCTCGCCCCCGCCGGGCGCGGCGGGCGTCCGGTCATCGCCGTGGCGACTCCGCACTACCGGCCGATCGTCGGCGGTCTCGAGCGGTACGCCGAGCGTGTGGTGCAGGCGATCCGCGAGAGCGACGACCTCGACGCCCTCGTCATCACCTCCAACCCGGACGGGCCACGCACGTCCGTCGACATCGCGTTCGGCTACCAGGTGGTCCGGCTGCCCACCTTCGCGACGTTGTCCCGCACGCCGATCAGCCCGTTCTGGACCGAGCAGATCCGGCGGATCTACCTGCGGCACGGGGTGGCGCTCGTCCACGCGCACTCGCCGGTGGCGGGGCTCCCGGACCAGGCCGTCCTCGCGGCCGGTCGGCGTCCGGTGGTCGTCACCTACCACAGCGGTTCGATGGTGAAGGGGGACCACGTCCTCGATCCGGCGCTGCGTGGCTACGAGAAGGTGATCCTGCCGCGACTGTTCGCCCGGGCCGACACCCTGGTGGCGGTCTCGTCGACCTCGCTCGCCGCTGCGTGCGCCGGGGCCCGCACGATCCCTCCTGGTGTGGACACGCGGAGCTTCGTCCCCGCCGCCGAGCCGCGGTACGACGTGCGCTCGGTCCTGTACGTAGGTTCGGTGGACGACTCGACCCGTTGGAAGGGACTCGACACCCTCATCGAGGCGCTGGCCCTGGTCCGCTGGGCCGGCGTCGACGCCCATCTCGACGTCGTCGGCCCAGGCGGGGCGACGGACACCTACCGGCGCATCGCCGCCGGAGTCGGGGCGGCGGACGCCGTCCGATTCCACGGCCCGCTGCACGGTGACGAGCTGCTGCGGACCTATCAGGATGCGGGGGTCGTCGTGCTGGCGTCTCGGTCCGAGGCCGAGTCCTTCGGCATGGTCCTCGCCGAGGCGATGGCCTGCGCACGGCCGGTCATCGGCAGTCGCGCGGGCGGCATACCGTCGGTGTTCGACGATGGAGAACAGGGATTCCTCGTGCCGCCCGGTGATGCCCGGGCGCTGTCCGAGGCAATCGTGCGTGTGCTCGGCGACCCCGAGCTTGCCGCCCGGCTCGGCTCAAGCGGCCGGCGTCGGGTCGAACAACACCTGACCTGGGACCGGGTGATTGCCGCCTACCTCGACATCTACCGGGAACTGCTGGCTGCCGGACCTCGGCCGCGTCGTCGGATCAGCTCCCTGGGTGGTGCCCGGTGAACGCGTTCTCACGGGCCTCGATCCCGCAGAGCCAGCCGCCGGCCAGCTCGCCCTCGGGCGTGGCAGCGCCGACCGAGCGGACCGACACGGCGCCCCCGGTCGCCGCAGCAGCCTCGGTGTCAGTGGCAGCCTCGGTGTCAGTGGCAGCCTCGGTGTCAGTGGTCATCCCGACCGTCGGGCGGCCCTCGCTGCGCGCCGCCGTCGCCAGTGCGCTCGCGCAGGACCCGGCGCCGCTGGAGGTGGTCGTGGTCATGGACCTCCCGCGGCCCACCGATGGCGTGGCTGCTGATGGCGTGGCTGCCGATGATCCGCGGGTCCAGGTGCTCTGGACCGGAGGCCTGGCGGGACCTTCGGGTGCGCGCATGGCCGGTGTCGGGCAGGCGCGTGGGGAGATCGTCGCGTTCCTGGACGACGACGACGAGTGGCTGCCCGGGAACCTCGCGGCGCGGCTGGCGGTGTACCGGGAGGCGGCGATCCGGGTGCGTCATCCGGTGATCGCCTGCCGGGCCGAGGTGGTGGGCCCGGACGACGAGCCGCACGGGGTGCATCCACGCGAGGGGTACGGCGGCGAACAGCCGTTGGCCGAGTACCTGTTCCGCCGGCGTGGGCTGCGCGGGCTGGGGTTCGTCCTCGGCGCGTCGACCCTGCTCTGCGGTCGGGACCTGCTCGCCGAGGTGCCGTTCGACGTCGATCTCGCCCTGCACGAGGACTGGGACTGGCTGTTGCGGGCGACCGGCCGGCCGGACTGTCGGCTGACGATGGTGGCCGACCCGGGCGTGCGCTACCGGCTGAGCCCGGCGCACGGGTCGGCGTCGCGCCCCCACGGTGGATGGTGGCGTGGCGTGCGGCTGGCCGACGACCGGTGGGGCCTGACCGGGCAGGCCCGCGGTGACTATCTGCTCGGTATCCCCGCCGGGATGGCCATCGAGTGCGGAGACCGGCGTGCGGCCCTGCGCATCGCGCGGATGGCGCTGACCGGACCCCGCGCCCGCCAGGCCCGCCCGGGTTGGGTGGCCTGGGGCGCCTTCGCGGTACAGATGCTGGCGCCCGGGCCGCTGATCGCCATGGTCGGCCGGCTGCTGGGACGAGGCCCAGCACTGCTGCGCGCACGCCGCCGTTGAGCCGCGTCACGTTGAGCCGTGCCGCCCTTGATCCGTGCCATCCCTTGGTCCGTGCGCGACGCGGGTAGATGTCGGGTAGATGTCGGGTGGGTGTCGGGTCGATGGATGCTCGCGGCGCACGGGCGCGGGACGGATCACGAAGGGTGACTGAATCTTCGGCGTCGCCGCTTGGTTCGTTCAGTGGTACGCACCACCGTATTCACGGACGCTCTGAAACATCTAGATCAGTGTGGTACCTTGCCAATAGTTCGACCGCTTTCCGGTGCCGTGGGCGTGGAGATCAGGTCGACACTGTTCGGGGGTGAACACGATCTTTTCTGTTGCATGTCGTGATGTCACCTATCGCCGCTCCCGTGAATCCGGTGGGCGATCCTGCGGTGCCGTGTCGTCGCGCCGCCCGCCTGATCCTCTCAGTGCACGCATCCGCGGTGCGGATGCATCGTCCGAATTCCTCCTGAACCTGGTTGTGGGATGACGATCGACGCTCTGCCTGGTGAGACCTCGGATTCTCACGTATTCCTTCCCTCTCCGTCACCGGTGCGATTTCTCGATGATGCGGGTGGGGAGGTCGACGAACACGGTTCCCGCCGGCCGCCCGCAATGGAACGCCTGAAAGAGGCATATCGGGCGATGGTGCTGGCCCGGCGCTTTGACGCGCAGGCGATGGCGCTGGCGAAACAGGGCCGGATCGCGGCCTACCCGTCCTCGCTGGGCCAGGAAGCCTGCCAGATCAGCGTGGCATTCGCGCTGCGGCCCACCGACTGGCTTTTCCCCACCTATCGGGACGGCAATGCCCTGCTGACCCGGGGGATCGACCCGCTTGACGTGCTTGTCCCCGTCCGCGGCTACCAGCACTGCGGCTATGACCCGTACGTCCACCGGTGCGCGCCGATGGCGACTCCGCTGGCGACCCAGGCACTGCACGGGGCGGGTCTGGCCACGGCGGCACGCTGCCGGGGCGAGGACACCGTGGCGCTCGTGCTTCTCGGTGACGGCGCCACCAGCGAGGGAGACTTCCATGAGGCGCTCACCTTCGCCGGGGTCTTCCGTGCCCCGGTGGTGTTCGTCATCCAGAACAACCAGTTCGCGATCAGCGTGCCCCGGGCCCGGCAGAGCGCGGCACCCACGCTCGCGCACAAGGGCATCGGCTACGGCATCGCCGCGGAGCAGGCCGACGGCAACGATGTGCTCGCGGTGCTCGCGGTGCTCGACGAGGCGGTGGCGCAGGCCCGAGAGGGCGGCGGGCCGCGGCTCGTCGAGCTGCACACCTACCGGATGGGCCCGCACACCAGCACCGATGACCCCGGTCGCTACCGGGAGGCGGCGCTGACCGAAAGCTGGCGTCGCCGGGACCCGATCGACCGGCTCGCGGCCTACCTGCGCCGCCACGGCGGCCTGGACGACGCCGCGCAGGCCGGGCTCGACCTCGACGCTGACGCGCTCGCCGCGACCGTGCGTGCCGGGGTGGCGACACCGCCGGTCGTCGCCCCGACCGAGGTGATCGACCACGTCTATGCGGCGCCGCCGCGCTCCCTCGCCGAGCAGCGGGCCGCCCTCGTCGCCGAGCTAGCGGCGAGCGACGTCGCGGAAAGGGGAACACGGTGACCAGGACCCAGCCGCTGACGACGACCCAGCCGGTGACCATGGCCCAGGCGCTCAACCGCGCCCTGCGGGATGCGATGGCCGCCGACGAACGAGTCCTGATGTTCGGCGAGGACGTGGGTGCGCTCGGCGGCGTGTTCCGGATCACCGACGGGCTGGCCGCGCAGTTCGGCCCGCAGCGCTGCTTCGACACCCCGCTCGCCGAGGCGGGGATCGTCGGTTTCGCCGTCGGCATGGCGATGTACGGATTCCGGCCGGTGATCGAGATGCAGTTCGACGCCTTCGCCTACCCGGCCTTCGAGCAGGTGTTCAGCCATGTCGCGAAGATGGGCAGCCGCACAGCCGGCAGGGTCCGGCTGCCGATGGTGCTGCGCGTCCCCACCGGCGGCGGGATCGGCGCGGTCGAGCATCACGCGGACTCCGGCGAGGCCTACTACGCCCACACCGCGGGCCTGAAGGTACTCACCCCGTCGACCCCGGCCGACGCCTACCACCTGCTGCGAGCCGCGATCGAGGATCCCGACCCGGTGGTCGTGCTCGAACCGAAGAAGCTCTACTGGGCGCGCGGGCCGCTGGACGCGCCCGCCCAGCCCGCCGGTCTCGGTGGCGCGGTCGTGCGGCGCCCCGGCCGGGACGTCACGGTCGTCACCTACGGGGTGACGGTGCCGCTCGCGCTCGAGGCCGCGGACCTGGCCCAGGCTCAGGACATCGACCTGGAGGTTGTCGACCTGCGGGCCCTCGTCCCATTCGACGACGAGACGCTCGTCGCCAGCGTCCGACGGACCGGGCGCTGCGTGGTCGTGCACGAGGCGCAGGGCTTCGCCGGGATGGGCGCGGAGATCGCCGCCCGGCTGCAGGAACGATGCTTCCACTCGCTGGCAGCTCCCGTCCTGCGGGTGACCGGTCTGGATGTTCCCTACCCGGCGCCGCGCCTGGAGCATCACCACCGCCCGGACGTCGCCCGGATCCTGCAGGCGATCGGCCGCCTGCAGTGGGACGACCAGCCGGACGTCCATCACCTCGGCGGTTTTCCGCCGTCCACCCCGGCGCCCTCGTCGGCGGCCCCGATGCCCGACACCAGGGCTTCCGTGCCCGCGCCGGCTGCGCCGCTGATGGCTCCGACTCCCGAGCCTGCTGCGCGGACGGACCCGCCGGTGACGGTGGGCGTGTCCGCGGTGGCCCGGTAACTCCTGGACTCGACGAGAGGGATCGACGGACGTGGACGTGCTGGCCGATACACCCGGCGAGTTCCGGCTGCCTGATCTTGGCGAGGGGCTGGCTGAGGCCATCGTCGTGCGATGGCTGGTCGGGGTGGGCGAGACGGTGGAGATCGACCAGCCGGTTGTCGAGGTCGAGTCGGCCAAGGCCGTCGTGGAGATTCCCTGCCCGTTCGCCGGCGTCGTCCGCTCCCGCCACGGCGCGCCGGGCGACACTCTGGCCGTCGGCGCGCCGCTGCTGGCTATCCAGCTCGCCGAGCCGGACGGTGTGGGCGACGGCGGTACGGGGATCGCGCAGCGCGCGCTGGTTGGCTTCGGACCGGCGGTGGACGATGCTCCTGCGCCCGTCCATCCCGTAGCGACGATCCCCACGCAGCCGCAGCCGCAGCCGCACACACGACCCTTGACCGCAGACTCGGGCCCGACGCGAGAGGCACCTCGGGTCATTTCGCCGATCGTGCGACGCATGGCCCAGCAGGCACGGCTGGATCTTCGGGCCGTACCGGCAACCGGTGCGGACGGAGTGCTGCGCCGTGCCGACGTCGAGCGGGCCCTCGGCGCGGCTGCGCCGCGGCCAGATGAACCGACGCCCGCCCACGGCGCGGTCGCCGCTCACAATGCTGTCGCCGCCCACAATGCTGTCGCCGCCCACAATGCTGTCGCCGGCCACAATGCGATTCCTGCGCCCGACGCGGTTCCCCCGAACGGTACGGCGGCTGGCAACGGCGCGGCGTCCGCCCACGGCGTGATTCGCGGGCAGCCTCTCGGCCCCGGTGGCCATCTGACCTGGAACCCGTCGCTCGGCGGCTCGTCGAACGGGTTACCCGGTGGTTCGAGCGGCAGCTCGGACAGTGTCACCCGGATTCCGCTGACAGGGCGCCGCCGCCTGATCGCCGAGCGGATGGTGCGCAGCCGCCAGGAGATCCCTGAGGCGACGACCTGGCGGGACGTGGACATGACCCCGCTGCTCGCGGCCCGCGAGGAGATCAATGGGAGCCGGCCGGAGCGTCCGGTGCGCCTGCTGGGGCTGCTGGCCCGGTTCGCCATGGTAGGACTGCGCGAGTATCCCGAGCTGAACGCGACGGTCGACACCGACCGCAGCGAGATCCTTCGGTACGCGCACGTGCACGTCGGATTCGCGATGGCGGCGCCGGACGGTCTTCTCGTGCCGGTCATCCGGGACGCCGACGCGCTGAGCGCCTCCGCTCTCTCGCAGCGCCTGACCGACCTGATGGACGGAGCACGGCGACGCGCCCTCACGCCGACCGATCTGACCGGCGGCACCTTCACCATCAACAACCACGGTGCGCTCGGCACGGACGGGGCCAGCCCGATCATCAACTTCCCCGAGGCCGCCCAGCTTGCGATCGGTCGGGTCGCCGAACGGCCGTGGGTGGTCGACGGCCAGGTGTGTGTCCGCCGGGTCGCTCAGCTCACGCTGACCTTCGACCACCGGGTCTGCGACGGCGCGCCCGTCGCCGGTTTCCTGGGCCTCCTCGCCCGGTGCATCGAACGCCCTCTCGAGGCCCTTGCCGACCTCTGAGACCGTGGCCCACGCGGCTGTCTCGGCCGCAGCTAGGCATCCTGACCGGCCGCTTCCATCGGGTACCCGAAAGGAGCCACCCATCGCTGCCGCGTAGCCGACGCCGGTGGCCTATGGTGCCGGGGTGACAGGGACCGAGAATCCGCGGCCGCACCCCCCACGATCTGACGTCCCGCCATCGCCGGACGCTGCGGGGCCAGCGCCCGACTCATCGTCGCCCGCGGCGGGACCGCCGCTGTCACCCGAGCAGCCGCCTTCCGCGCTGTCACCGCCGCTGCCATCCGAGCAGCCGTCTTCCGCGCCGTCACCGCCGTCGTCACCGTCCGCACCGCCGCTGCCGTCACCCACACCGTCGAGCCCCGTGACCGGTGTGCCGGCCGTTGATGGGCCGGCATCTGGTTCGGCGGTGACTGGTTCGGCGGTGAACAGTCCACCGGCGAACCGCGCCGGGACGGGTGGTGCCGGGTTCCCGGCCGGACGCGAACGCCGCTATCCGCCGCCGGAGCAGATCCGTGGACCGGTGGTGGCTCGGCGTGGGCAGGTGGAGCGGTCCACCACCGACCAGCGATTGCTCGACACTCGTAGCCCCTCCGGCTTCGTGCACGCTGACCCGTGGCGTGTGCTGCGCATCCAGAGCGAGTTCGTCGAGGGCTTTGGCCTGCTCGCTGAACTGCCTCGGGCGGTGACCGTCTTCGGCTCGGCCAGGATCCGCCCGGACGACCCGGTCTACGCGCTCAGCCAGCGACTCGGCGCGGCGCTCGCCCGCGCTGGTTTCGCAGTGATCACCGGCGGGGGGCCGGGCGTGATGGAGGCTGTGAACCGGGGTGCTCAGGAGGCTGGCGGGCTGTCAGTGGGCCTCGGCATTGAGCTGCCATACGAGCAGCGGCTCAACGACTGGGTCGATCTCGGCGTCAGCTTTCGCTATTTCTTCGTCCGCAAGACGATGTTCGTGAAGTACGCGGAGGCGTTTGTCATCCTGCCCGGCGGGCTCGGCACGCTCGACGAGTTGTTCGAGGCCCTCACTCTGGTCCAGACGGGCAAGGTCACTCGGTTCCCGGTCGTACTGATCGGTTCCGACTACTGGTCGGGCCTGCTCGACTGGCTACGCGCCACAGTCCTCGCCGCTGGGCTGATCAAGGAGGCCGACCTGCACATGATGTCGGTGACGGACGACGTTGACGAAGCCGTACGTATCGTCCACGCAGGCACCTCCGGCCACGGCGCTTCTGGCCACGGGGCAACGGGCAGTGGTGCCTCGGGCCAGGTCAGCCCGGACGGCGGTGTTTCGGGTTCAGACGGCGGCCAGGCCGAGGGCAGACGACGATGAACATCTGTGTGTACTGCGCGTCGTCGTCCGAGATCGACCTGACTCACATGGAGCTGGCAGCCGAGACCGGGACGGCGATCGCGCGCCGCGGGCACGCACTGGTCTCCGGCGGCGGCTCGGTGTCGTGCATGGGCGCCGTGGCTCGCGCGGCCCGGGCCGGCGGGGCGCGCACGATCGGGATCATCCCGGCGGCGTTGCACGCGCTGGAGGTCACCGACACCGACTCAGACGAGCTGATCGTCACCGCGACGATGCGGGAGCGCAAGGGCCTCATGGACGACCGGGCTGACGGCTTCCTCGCGCTTCCCGGCGGGCTCGGCACGCTGGAGGAGCTGCTGGAGATCTGGGTGGCGCGGGTGCTCGACCTGCACACCAAGCCGGTCGTTGTGCTTGACCCGGACGGGGTGTTCGCGCACCTGCGCGCGCTCGTCGACTCACTGGTCGCCGCTGGCTTCGTCCGCCCCGCTGCCCGCGACACCGTGCGCTGGGCGAGCAGCGTGGCGGAGGCGTTTGAGTTTCTAGAGGCCGGACTGGAGCTGCGCGGCCCGAGCGCCGCGACGCCGTCACCTACCGCGGACGAAATTGTTGAAGGCGAGTAGCGACTGCGCCCACCATGCCCGCGTGGGCACGATGGCCAGATTTGCCAGGAGGGCCTCGCCGGTCTGGCCGGATCCGCCGATCCGCCAGGCCCCCGGCGGCGGGGGGACAGTCAGACGACGCCGCGACGGGCGACGGCGAGGTCGGTGTCGCCACGGATCGCCGAGACCATACGCAGCGTCCGGATTGTTGCCGCGACCTGGTGCGCGCGGAACACTCGGGCGCCGAGCCAGGCGCTCACCGCGGAGGCGGCAAGGGTGCCCTCCAGCCGTTCGTCGACGCCGGTGTCGAGCGTCTCACCGACGAAGTCCTTGTTCGACATGGCGACGAGTACCGGCCATCCCGTGGCAGCGAGTTCGGGTAGACGGCGGGTCGCCTCGAGGGAATGGCGGCTGTTCTTGCCGAAATCATGTCCCGGGTCGATGAGGATCGCCTCGGGGTGGACCCCCAGAGCTACCGCGCGTTCGGCGAGCTCCACCGTGGTCGTGATGATGTCGGCGACCACGTCGTCGTAGGTCATGCGGTGCGGGCGGGTGCGCGGCGGCAGATGCCCGGCATGGGTGCAGACGAGGCCGACGCCGTGTTCGGCGGCAACTTCGGCAAGGTTTGGGTCGACCCCACCCCACGCATCGTTGAGCAGGTCAGCGCCCTCGCCGGCGACGACCTGGCCGACCTCGGCCCGCCAGGTGTCGACACTGATCACCACCTCCGGGTGCTGTGCGCGCACCGCCGCGACGAACCCGCCAACCCGGCGCAGCTCCTCGGCAGCGTCGATCTCCTCGCCCGGTGCCGCCTTCACCCCGCCGATATCGATGATCTCCGCTCCGTCGGCGACCGCCCGGTCGACCGCGGCGAGCGCATCGGCCGCGCCGTAGGTCGCTCCCCGGTCGAAGAACGAGTCCGGGGTGCGGTTCACGATCGCCATGACAACGAGCTCGCTCGGCGCGAACAGCCGCCTCCCCAACCGCAACGGCCGCTGTCCTTGCGCAGCCGTCGAGTTGCCTGCGGTCATCGGGCTGCCGGCCTGGTCGGACTCGTCGTCGTGGTCGTGTCGGCTGGGCCCGAAGTCGCCGGCGAGTCGAGAGCTGGCCGGCGGAGGCGCTCAGAGGCGGCGGGGACGGCGTCCATCCGGCCAGCCTGCCAGATCAGGTGGGGTGCGCTCAGCTGTCCCACGAGAGTCATGGCACGATCGATGGCGTGGTGCTCGCTGTCGAGATCGTCATTGTGGTCGCCGTCGTGTTCACCGTGGCTGCCCTGGCTGTGGGGCGCTTCGAACGGATGCGGCCTGCCCCGCCGGACAGCTCTTCGGTCGGCCTGCCCACCGGCGAGGTCACGGCTGGCGACGTCACCCGCACCCGGTTCGCGATGGCGCTGCGTGGATACCGGATGGCCGAGGTCGACGCCGTCCTGTTGCGCCTGGCCGACGAGCTGGCCTGGCGCGACGACGAGCTGGCCCGTCGGGACGAGGAACTTGTCCGCCTGGCGTCCTTCGCCCGCATCGGCGCGACGCGGGATGCGCAGGACCCTCCGGAACCGCCGGATGCGCCCGCCGATTCCGCCGACACCGCGGCCCGACCGCACGGCTGATCCCGCTCTCGCCGACCCGCTCTCGCCGCTATCACCTGTCCGCCAAGCCTCGCCCATCAGGCGCAGCGCGTTGGTGGGCCATCGGGGTGGATCACCTGATCGCGGCGGTCTGCACGACTCTCGACATCGGACACCCACTGTGCGCTGTCGACACCGGCGACCGTTGTGAATGCTCGGGGAGACGTGTTTCGGTTTGCGGTCCGGTCTACGGGATAATCGTCGCCAGACGCAGGTCCGACGGCAGGAAGAGGTGCACCGATGGCGGCCATGAAGCCGCGGACGGGTGACGGTCCGCTCGAGGTGACCAAGGAGGGGCGCGGCATCGTCATGCGTGTCCCGCTGGAGGGGGGCGGTCGGCTCGTCGTGGAACTCACCGCCGACGAGGCGGGTGCGCTGGGGGACGCACTCAAGACCGCGGTCAGCTAGCTCGCCGGTGCGCGCGCCACACGATCTTCGACGTACGACACTCGCCAGGCCACGCACGTCGCACCACGCACGCCACACCGTGCCGAGGGACGGTCGGTGCGCAGGAGGGTCGGTCGAATGACTGGGCACGTCGCATGACTGGGCACGTCGCGTGAGGGGCCATGTCGAATGACCGGGCAGGGGGCATCGGAGGCAACGACGTCGGGCTCGCACACGAGCCCGACAGGCTCGCTGGGACTGGGAGCCTCGGGTAGTGCGGCGGGGTCGCGGGGAGCGCGGGGCCCTGGCTCGGATCTGCCGCTGGCCGGGTTCACTGCCAGGCTTCCTGAGGTGGCCCTGAGCTCCGGGCGCGTCGGTGACGTCGATGTGACCGCTGTCGCCGTCGTGCTTGCGGCGGGGGCGGATGGCCCGCGCTTCGACGACGACGCCCGGCAGGCAGGCGACGATCTCGGGGTCCACCTGGATGCGCTCATCGAGTCGGAATCGTTGCGGGGAGACGCCGGCTCCGTACTGGCGGTGCCCCTCGCTGCGTCCCTGAATGCGGCCCCCGAGACCGTGACCCCCAAAGGTGTGCCCTCGGACGGAGCTCTGACCGGTTCGAGGGCTGCGGCAGGGGATGCGAAAGCTGCGGCAGGGGAATCGCCGCGGCGGCTGTACGTGGTGGGCGTCGGTGCGGGGGAGCCCGGCGACTGGCGTGCTGCCGGCGCTGCACTCGCCCGACGCTCGGGGTCGGTTGGGCGGCTCGCCCTGGTTCCCGGCTCGGTGCTGTCGCCCATCGGGCTGCGTTCGCTCGCCGAAGGACTGGCCCTGGGCGGCTATCGCGTTGCTGGTCTGCTCGACCGAGTCGCCTCCCCTGGGGAGGCCCCAGGGGAGGGCGTTGCGTCGAGCTCCCGGCTCGAAGGTGGTGCGTCAACTGGGAACGGTGTGCCGACCGTCAGTGACGAATCGCCCGTCGAAGATGCGCGGTGTGTCGCTGGTAAGCCGCCCGGAGCGGGTGCTCTCTGCGCCGGAGATGCGCCGTCCGGGGAAGGCGCGCCGCTCTCGCAGGGCAGCAGTATCGCTGGCGGCGGGGGGCTGCGTGAGGTCGTCGTGCTCGACGACGGGCTGGCGGACGATCCCGAGGCTCGGGCGGCGCTGCGAGCCGCGCGCACGGTGGGGATTTCCGTGTGCATCGCACGCGATCTGGTGAACACTCCGAGTCTGCTGAAGTCGCCGCAATGGTTGGCCGAGCGGGCCGTGCGGATCGCGACCGCGGCCGGCCTCACCGCGCAGGTGCTCGAGCCGGCAGAGCTGGCCGAGCGGGGATTCGGGGGCCTGTGCGCAGTTGGCCGCGGCTCGCCGAGACCGCCGCGACTCGTCCGGATCGAGTATTTCGGACCGACAGCATCATCGCGGCCTGGCGAGGCTGTCGAATCACCCAGCGACGCGGACCCGGCCACGCTGGACCCGGCCAAGACCGGGTCCAGCGTGGCACAGCCGCATCGAGTCCTTGTCGGCAAGGGGATCACCTTCGACTCCGGGGGCCTGTCCCTCAAGCCACCGGGTTCGATGATCTCCATGAAGACGGACATGGCCGGCGCTGCCGCCGTCCTCGGCGCGATGACCGCGCTGCCCTCTCTCGGCGTTCCCGGCCGGGTCACCGGCCTGCTGTGCCTGGCCGAGAACATGATCGGCGCTGCGGCGATGCGTCCCGGCGACGTCATCACCTGCTGGGGCGGGACGACCGTCGAGGTGCTCAACACTGATGCCGAGGGCAGGCTCGTGCTCGCCGACGCGCTCGCCTACGCGGCCGGTGAGCTCGGTGCGGACGTCCTGGTGGATCTGGCGACCCTGACCGGCGCGATCTCCGTTGCGCTCGGCCGGCGCACTGCCGGACTGTTCAGCTCAGATGACGATCTTGCGGCCGCCCTCGCCGCCGCTGCCGACAGCGCCGGGGAGAGGGTGTGGCGACTGCCGTTGACCGCCGAGTACCGCCCGGCCCTCGATTCCCCGGTCGCGGACCTCACGAACATCGGTCGGGCCCTCGACGTCGGCGGTGGGTCGATCACTGCGGCCCTGTTCCTGCGCGAGTTCGCCGGCGGTCTCCCCTGGGCGCACCTCGACATCGCCGGTACCGCCCGCGCCGACGCGGACGATGGCGAGATAAGCCGGGGCGGCACCGGCTGGGGCGTGCGCACCCTACTTGCCTGGCTTGCCCTGCCACCCGCTTCCGCATCCGCCGCCTCGGACGACCTTGCCCGCGTCTGAGGACGTACGTCTCCGGCCGGCGGTCAGGGGGCGGCAGGCGAGCTGGTGGGCAGGGCGGCGAGCTGGTCGCGGGCCCATCGGAGGCTGTCGTGCTCGGACATCACGGCTGGCCAGCCGGCGAGCGCTGCGTCGATCATGCCTCGTTCGGCGACCGCGAGGATCTCCACGCGCAGCGCGCTGATGTCCACCTGTTCGACGTCGAGCTGGTCGAGGTAGCGCGCGAAAATCCCGCCGGGATGTGGTTCGCGGACCGCGTAGATCTCGCCCGTGTCCGCGACCCAGTTCAGCCGGTAGGTGCTGTGGCTATCCCGATGATCCGTCCAACCGTCACCGAACGGGACCTCCACCGAGGACTGCCGCCGAGGGTCGGCGCGGTAGAACTCGCGAATGTTCATGGTGTCATCCTCTCCCACGCCCCCGCCGGGTAATCGGGAGACGACGCAAGCTCAGCCGGCCAGGCGCGTCAGGGCCGTCTCGTAGCCCCTTGCCTGCGTGTCCGTGAGGACCAGGGACACCCGCAGCACGATCGCACCCCGCCGGTAGACGTGTTCGGCTACCAGATCATGGCCGGTGGTGACGGTGAGGAGTCCGCGGGCACGGCGCTGGGCGGAGGACACATCGGAGAAGACCTCGATCGCCCCACCTCGCTCGATGGCACCGGCCGGGGCGCCCCGCACCTCGTTCGAGCCCACTCGGGTGTCGCGGAAGGCCACCCGGCTCGTGTAGCCGCCGGAGGTGCCGAGCAGATGATCCGGGTCGGTGGCCGCGGTGTAGACCTTGGTGGTGCGTAGGGGAAGGCCGGCCGCTCGCAGCTGGATCGCTACCTGCTCGGCGGTGCCGGCGGTGAGTCCCTGCCCCGCTGCGCCACTGCCGTCGGCAGCTGCCGCACCGCCGCTCGGGCCGGCCGAACTGGTCGATCCGCCGGCCGGGTCGGCAGGCGCACCGGTGGCCGCGGTCGGGGTTGGGCTCGGGCTCGGGTCGGCGGCCGCGTGGTGCCGGTGCGCCGGTCCGACCAGCAGGTTCAGGACGTAGCCGGCAGCTCCAGCGAGCAGCGCCACCAGCAGGATGATCGCAAGATAGGGCAGCAGGCTTCCCCGCGCGCCCGACGGTGCGCCAGCCGCACCCCGGCTGGAGGCCGCGCCCGGATCTGGGACGCCGTGCCTGCCCGCGACCCGGCCCGCTGCTGGGGACGGATGGGGAACATACGGCCGGTACGGGACGGGCGTGTCCACGCGATCGGTCGCGGGGTGGTCCCACTGGGATTGTGGGCCGGTAGGCGCGTCGTCCAGGTCGTCCCCGTACCCGCGTCCGTCGACTCCGGTCGGTCCGCGAACCGGGCGAGACTCCGGGCGGGACCGGTACTGCCCGGTGGCGACGTGGGTCGGGGGACGCCGGCCGTGGGACGTCTGCGGTTCATGGGGCGCCGAGGCGGCACGGTAGGAATCGCCGGCGCGGTGAGGCGGAGTGTCCTCACGTGGTCCGTGCCCGGCGGGGGACGCCCAGTCCCGCTCTCGATACTGTGGGCGGTCGCCATAACGGTCACCGCCGGGGTTCCGGTCGTCATTGGCGTTGCGGCCGCCGCCGAAGCGGTCGTCGTCCGGGTACCGGTCGTGGCGAGAGGAACGCCTGTCCCCAAAGTGCTCGTCCCCGTAGCGGTCGTCGCCGGCAGGCTGGTCCCCGCCGGCAAGGCGGTGATCGGCGGGGTAGGGGTCAGCCCAGCCGTCCTCGGGTTCGCTACGGCGGAACGCGGCGCTGTCACGGGAGCCGGTTTCGGTGCCGTGTCGTGATCGTTCCCGGTCGGTGGGACGGCCCGGGCGACCATGGTCGGCCGCCGGGCCGCGCTGCGCCAGATGATCGTCGTGAACGGAGGCGCCGTCGTTCCGGCCGGTGCTGCCGTTCCAGTCTGTGGAGTCGTCCCATTCAGGGTGGCTGTCCCGCCGGCCATCGGGCCCGTACTGGTCAGCGGCTGGCGCTGGGGCGATCCACTGGTCCCGGCTGCCGCGCGGATCGCTGTTGTCGTACCGATCGCCGCCGGGTGGGACTCCGCCCTCCCAGGACTCGCCGTCGACCGGGCGGGCGTGAGCGGAGCGGGCGGTACGGCCGCGGGGGCGCGGACGATGATCGGACGTGTCGAACTCGGATTCGGAGTGCGAGCCGAGCTCGGAGGGGTATGCGGGGGGATATTCGTATGGGTAGCCGTCGCGAACCTGGTTATGGGCGGGACGGCCATCGAGAGGGTCGGGTTCGAGGTACCGGTCGGTGGCGTCGGGGTGGTGTCCGTCACGCGGCTGGGGAGCACTCAGGTGGTGATGGCTGTCGTGGGCTGCCGCGGCGCCGCCGTGACCGGCATGTCCGCCGAAGTCCTCGTGGCGCCGGTCTTCCCGGGCGGCCGGTGCCATCCACTTCCCATCGTGTCGATATATCCCGCTCGACGGGCACACTACGCGCTTGTTCCCAGAATCCTCCGGACTGGGCATAAGCCGGCGTGATCGGATGCGCCACTGTCGTGTGGCTGTGGGCCTCCCGATGCAGCTGTGTGGAGGGCGGCGTGGCACGCTCCCGATCGTCAGGTGCTCGGGCCCGTCCCTTCGGGAGGTGGCAGTCACCGAGAGCACCCGTCAGCACGAAAGGTAACTATGATGACGCTGAGCGTTAACGATCGGGGGCGGCCGATGCTCGCCCGGTGCGTGCGGCGAGGGCTGGCCCGGCGAGAGTCAGCCCACCGGCGAGGACTTCGCGACGACCGCGATGAGCAGCCCGCCGCCAGTGGTGAGCATCATCTGGGTCAGTCGGATATCGTCGCGCACCGCGGTTGCCAGCTCGCGGACTGCGATGGCATCGGCGGTGCGCACGGCGGGGTCCGCGGCCTGGCCGTCGGCGAGGATGCCGGCGAACACGACGATGCCCCCGGGGCGCAGCAGCCGCAGCGCCTGGGTGAGGTATTCGCTTCCCTCTCGGCGGTCTGCATCGCAGAACACCAGATCGTAGGCGCCGTCGGTGAGCCGGGGCAGGACATCCAGGGCCCGGCCGGTGATCAGGCGTGAGCGGCCGGGAGCCATTCCGGCGTCGGCGTAGGTCCGCCGGGCCAGGCGCAGATGCTCGGCCTCGACGTCGATCGTGGTCAGTGTGCCGTCCGGGCGCATGCCACGCAGTAGCCAGGTACCGGACACCCCGGTACCTGTACCGATCTCCACGACCGCGCGGGCACCCACGGCAGCAGCGAGAAAGCGCAGCACTGCACCGGCGCCTGGACTGACCGGGACGATCCCGACCTCCTCGGCACGGGAGCGGGCAGCACGAAGGATGGGGTCTTCCAGCAGGAAGCCCTCGGCGTAGGCGGCGGCGAAACCCAGCTCGCCGATGTCTGTCTGGGGCATGACACCCGCAGCCTACGGGAACGGGAGAGCACAGATGCGCGTTCATCTGATCGACGCGCGTCGTGTCGAGGATCGTGGCGCGACCATCGAGGGGAGATACAACGGTGTCCGCAGCGGGATTCGCCGCTCCCTGGCCGGGCCGTCGGGTACGTTCGACGCGAACCGACCGAGAGGCGGCCGTGGCTGCGCAGGACTCCGGGGCGGCTAGTGACGCCACCGGCGCCGCCGCCACAGCAGAAGCCTGGGTGCCTCCGTCGTGGGAGGACGTGGTCCGCGAGCACGGCAACCGGGTGTACCGGCTGGCTTACCGTCTCACTGGCAACGCCCATGACGCCGAGGACCTCACACAGGATGTCTTCGTGCGCGTGTTCCGCTCGCTCGCGGACTACACCCCCGGCACCTTCGAGGGCTGGCTGCACCGCATCACGACGAACCTGTTCCTGGACCGGATGCGCCGTCAGCAGAAGATCAGGTTCGACGCCCTCCCGGAGGACACCGAACGTCTCGCCGGGCGCGAGGCTAGCCCGGAGGCCGTCTACGCCGAGGCTCACCTCGACGCCGACGTCGAAGCGGCGCTCGCCGCGCTGCCGCCCGACTTTCGGGCGGCCGTCGTGCTGTGCGACATCGAGCAACTGTCCTATGAGGAGATCGCCCAGACTCTCGGGGTGAAGCTCGGCACGGTGCGTAGCCGCATCTCCCGTGGCCGGGCCATGCTGCGGGCGGCGCTGGCCGATCGCGCCCCCCGCGCCGGTGACGGCGTCCTGCTCGCCGCCGAGGATGAGAAGAACGCGCTGGATGGCGCGTACGCGGCTGCCGCGGCCAGGGCCAAGCCAGGGCGAGGGCGGTCTGACGGGGCCGGGCCGGCCGCCGGTCCGCAATCTGATCAGCCCGTCAGTGATCCCGTCGCCTCACGGCGGGACCATGACGACGGTCGCGGCAGGATCGGGCGGCGGCATGACGCCCTCCCCGCTGGGGGCAAGGGCGGTGCTCCGGCGGAGCGTCCCGCGTGACCGAGCATCTCGGCGACCGGATCTCGCCGCTCATCGATCACCAGCTCGACCACGACGCCCGGGATCGCGCCTTCGCCCATCTCGCCGGGTGCAGCACCTGCCAGCACGAGGTCGCCCGGATGCGGCGGCTGAAAGCACAGCTGGTGGCGTTGCGGGACCCGATGATGTCCGACGCGTTCGTCGCGCGGCTGCGCGATCTCGGCGCCGTCTCGCCGGTGGCAAGGGCCGGCGGCCATGGACGGTCCCGTCCACCTGGCCGGCCGCTCATCCAGCCGATGACGCGGTCCGGGTTCCTGGGGCACGGCGCGCAGTCCTCCACGCTCGCGCCCGTGCCGCCGGCGCCCGTGCCAGTGGAACCACCGCCAGGGGCGCCGGCACGCCAGGGTCAGGCTGAGGTTTCAGCTCGGCAGGCGGACCCTCGAAGCCCGCTGGCCGCGCAGTCGTTGTCGCCGTCAGCGAGCCTGCCGAGGCTGTCAGGGCCGATGCCCGAGTCGATGACGCCGCAGGGAGCAGGGCCTGTGGTTGAGGCTGGGCCTGCGGCGGAAGCCGGGCCGGCCAGGCCGCTTGGGGCCAGGCCGCTTGGGGCCAGGCCGGATCCGATCGTCGCGTCCCGATCCGGCGTGCCCCGGATGCGCGCGGACCGCCTGATCGGCCCCGGCCGGTCAGCCGTCCCGCCCAGGCCCGCCCCGCGGCGCGGGCCTGGGCGGGACGGGGTGTCGCGGACGGGCCCGCGTGGCCGCCCCCGTCGTCGCCTGCCGTCGAGGCCCACCGGCTTTCGCGGGTCGGCTGTGCGGCGAACCTTGCTCGGCTCGGCAGCGCTGCTGGTGCTCGCGATGACCGGTACCGCCGTCGGAGACGGCGGCGGGAGCGCTCGGCAGGGGCCCGTCGCCGTGCCCACAGTGTCGTCCGTCGTGGCTCCTGGTCCGCCGGCCGGCAGCTCCCTGCGGCTGATTCCGATGTTCACCCCGATGCGGGTTTCGTTCCGCCGCTGACGCCGCCCGTCCGTGGGCCCTGACCGCCCACGGGGATCGGCCGTCCGCGGCCGTCTGCGGCCGCCCGCAGCCGTCCGCTGTATCGGTTGCCTGCCGCATCCGCGGGATGGGACCTCGGTATGTCATTGACGACGAGCAGACGGTTCGCGAGCGGAGACCGGGGTTCTTTGTTTGTTCACATCGACTGCACGGCGCAGAAACACTGCGCGGTGTCGAGATCTTCGCTCCGGTGTCCGGTCCGGTCGCGAACGTCGTCGACTTCCTCGTCCCCGCCGTTGGTTCTTGCGTTGTCGTCGTTGTCGAAATTGTGGTTGACAGGTCGACTTCGGCGCGCCTGCGGGGGTTCACCGTCGGGGGCCCGGGGGACACGCGCCCGGCCGTCCGCACTCCGACTCCGGTCCCTCGGAGATTCGTTACGCTCCGGCGGTCGCGGGGTGCGATTGGCCGGACCGGAGAAGTCTTTTTCGGACAGTTCTGCGGGAGAGGTCTCCTCTATCGCGATGTGAGGCTTTACCGTGTTACCCGCTCGGAGTCGTCGGGTGGGCCTTCCAGGACGGAACCGGTTGCCGGCGTTCCGCCGTGCCCCACGACACGCCGAGCTGGGAGGTCGCGTGGAAGGCAGCGCCAGTGAGGCGACGATCGAGAGTGTGAGCAGGTTCGAGTCACCGGTGAGACCCCGAAGCCTCGAACGGTCCTCGACGATCGCCGCTCACCTGCCCGCATCAGGCCTGCCCGCATCCGATGTTCCCCAGGATGCTCCGGGTAGCGATAGCACGCGGCCAGGAGCCGATGCGCACGGCTCGGTCGATTCCGTCACCGAGCGTCGCCGCGGGGATCCGCGTGCCCCCGAAGAGGTGACCATCCCGTCGGAGTCGGCGCGGATGCCATTGCATCCGCCGCCCGACCCGGCCAGGGATCCCCGCGTCTCTGCCGCCGCTCCCGCCGCGTCGGCCACCGGCACGCCGTCCGCGCTGTCCGAATCGTCGTCCCCGTCCGAACCGTCGCCCCCGCCCGAACCCTCCGAGCCGGTGAAGCCATCCGTGCTGCCTGCGCCCGCTACCCTGGCGTCACACGCCACGGCCGGGTCGCCGGCCTTGCGCACCGTCGGCCGACCCCGGGCCGAGCCTCCTGCGGCCAGCGGATTGCAGCGGGCATCTCCCGCCGCTGAGGCCGGTGGCTTCGGCGCCACCGGCGTGTCTGGTGTCATGGGCGCGACGGAGACGGCGAAGACCCGGCCTCCCCTGCGTCCGCCGGCCCGTCCGCCGGTTCCACCGCCGGGCGAGGAGCGGCTGCGGCCGGCGACCGGCGCGCGCCATGGCCGTCACTCCGGCCGCCCCAGCGGTGATGAGGCGCCAGCCGCTGACGGCGGTGAGCGGCACCGCGGTGAGCGGCAGGGCATCGAGGGGCAGGGCACCGAACGGCAGGGCACCGAACGGCACGGCACCGAACGGCACGGCGGGGGCCACAGCCGTCCTGGTCGAACGTGGAGCCTGCGGGCCAGCGCGGAGCGGGTGGCACCGAGCGCGGCTCGGGCGGCCACCGGCGCCACGGCGGCCGCCGTCGCCGGTGACGGGCACGGGGGCTCCGCCGCAGGCACCGGCGACGTCGGCGGCCCGGGAGCGAGCCGGGTCGAGCGGCCGGCGCAGCGGCAGCCGGGTCGACCGGTCACGAGCACCGGGGTGTCCCGGCAGGCAGAGGAGCGCGGGCGGTCCTCGAACACCGGACCATCCCGGGCACCGGCCGAACCGCCCTCGAGCACCGAACCGCCCTCGAGTTCTGGGCCGCCCTCGAGCTACGGACCGTCGTCGAGTTCCGAATCGTCCTTGGGCTCTGGAGCGCCCTCGGGTCCTCGGCCGTCCACGGGATCGGGGCGATCCCCGGGATCGGGACAGGCGGCCGGCGCCGCCCAGATGATGGAGCCCCCCCTGCCTGCAGGGCCGTCGACCTCGGGGGACGGCGGCCGCGCGGGCGGGGTGACGGTGCTCGAGCCGCCGCAGCGGGCGTCGGCAGACCAGGAAGGTGCGGGGCACCGCGGCGGGACCGGGAGTCCTGGGCGGGAACCAGGTGGGGGCGACGGCGGGAACATGAAGCGGACTGCGCCGCCGGGCCGGCCGGGCGCAGTCAGGCGGCGCAGCGCGGGGTCGTCGTCCGATCTGCTGTCCGCGGAGCCGGAGTCGTTCACTGGCACGCGGGACAACGGCGCGTGCTCGTCAGCCTCCGCCGGGGCCGACGGAAAACCTGGGGCGCAGAGGTGGTCCGGGGCTGACGGAACGCTCGGGGCTGACGGGCAGGCCGGGCGGCCACTGCTGCGGCCCGCGCCGGCCGGTGGGCCCGGCGTGGGCGGGCGGCCGGTGCTGCTCGGGGTCCGACTGCTGGTGGTGTGTCTGATCGCTGCGGCGTTGGCCGGCGGTGCGGTCAGCGGGCTGATCGTGGCGATCCTGACCGGTGACACGTCGGTCAACCCGGTGAAGACGCTCAGTGTGGGCAGCGCGGCGCCGACCACCGATCGCACCAGCGTGGCCGCGATCGCGGCCGCCGTGCTGCCGACGGTCGTGACCATCGACGTCGGCGGGAACGGCACCGACGGCGGGGACACCGGCTCGGGCGTGATCATAAGCACGGACGGTTACATCCTGACGAACAACCATGTCATCGCGCCCGCGGTCGCGTCCGGCAGTCCGATCATGGTCACCCGCTACCAGGAGTTCGAGCGCGTCCAAGCGCAGCTCGTGGGGCGAGACCCGCAGACCGACATCGCCGTGCTGCGGATTCCGGTCACCGGCTCGCCGCTGCCCGCCGCGACCCTCGGGCAGTCCGGCTCGCTCGTGGTCGGGGCGCCCGTGGTTGCGGTCGGCGCGCCGCTGGGGCTGTCGGGTACCGTGACGACCGGCGTGGTCAGCGCGCTTGACCGTAACCCGCCCGTTCCCGCGACGGGCGGGGACGCGGGGACCGTCCTGATCGGGGCGATCCAGGTCGACGCCGCGCTCAATCCGGGTAACTCCGGCGGTCCGCTGCTCGACGGGCTCGGCCAGGTGGTCGGGCTCAACGCCGCGATCGCGGCCGTGCCCGGGCACGAGGACCAGGGGCAGAGCGGCAGCATCGGCGTCGGCTTCGCCATCCCGATCGACTTCGCCCGTTCGGTGGCCCAGGAGATCATCTCGACTGGGCGGGCGACCCATCCATACGTGGGCACCGCCACGGCGACGATTACCGAAGGTGAGGCGAAGGCCTCGGGCGGGGTGCCCGGAGCGCGGGTGATCAGCGTGACGCCCGACGGCGCCGCCGCGCGGGCCGGCCTGCGGGGCGGCGACGTGATCACCAGGCTGGATGTGAGCGCGATCCGGGGGACGAACGACCTGAACGTCGCGGCCCGCCTACACCGGGTCGGGGACAGAGTGCCGGTCACCTACGTGCGGGACGGCGCGACCAGAACCACCCAGCTCACACTTCAGGAGCAACGAGGATGAGATTTCGATATCCCCTCGTTGCCCGGCGGCTCCTCGCCACAACACCCGGAGAGGTACGCTCAGGCCGTGTTCAACGGTGTCGGTTGGCAGGAAGTAGCCGTCCTGCTGCTGATCGGGCTGTTCGTCTTCGGCCCCGATCGGCTGCCCAAGGCCGCGCGGGATGCCGGGCGAATGCTTCGCCAGCTCCGCGAGATGGCGGCCGGCATGCGCAATGATCTGCGTTCCGAGCTCGGGCCCGAGATTGCCGATCTCGATATTCGGGATCTGCATCCCAAGACGTTCGTCCGCAAGCACCTGTTCGATGACGAGCCGCTGCCGCCTTACCTCACCAAGCGCAGTGCACTCGACGCGCTGCTCGCGGATGACACCCCGCCTCCGTCCCTGACGAAGTCGCCCTCGCTGGGCCGGTCGTCCTCGCTGGCCAAGTCCGCCCTACCGAAGGACCTGACCCCGCCGGCCGCCTTCGACTCCGGTCCGGCCACCGGCACTGGTCCAGGGGCCGCGGCCGGTCCGGGCACCGGAAGTCCGGTGCCGGAGGTCACCTCGCCGCTGTTGTCGCCGTCCACGCCGTCCACGCTGCCCAAGGCGGTCACACCCCGCGCGATCCCCACCCAGCAGGCGTCCGGTGGCCAGGCCGACCCCGCGGCCGGCCCTGCTGTCCCGTTCGACGCGGACGCCACCTGACCTGACCGGGCCCGTTGAGGCAGGCTTCGGGCTGGCCGGCGGGATGCCTTCGTTGTTTGGTCAGTGGGTTCTCGGGCCGCAGGCCGAGCGCCGGGTGGGCCGGCCGATCGGTCTCTCGACCGGCCGGCCCGGGTGTTCAGCGTCCGGCGGGGGTGAGGTTGAGGCTGCGCCCGGAGAGGCCGCGGGAGCGGTAGGTCAGCCGCTCGGCGACGGCGCGCAGAGCCTTGCTGGCCTCGCTGTCCGGCTCGCCCACGACCAGCGGGACACCGTTGTCGCCGCCCTCGCGCAGACGGACGTCCACGGGGATCTGCGCCAGCAGCGGCACGTCGTGGCCGAGGACCCGGGTGAGCCGCTCGGCGACCGCCGCGCCACCGCCCGAGCCAAAGACATCGACCCGCTCGTTGCAGTGCGGGCAGGGCAGCCAGGCCATGTTCTCGACGACCCCGACCACGTTCTGCCGGGTCTGGACGGCGATGGTGCCGGCGCGCTCGGCGACCTCGGTGGCGGCGAGCTGCGGCGTGGTAACGATCAGCAGCTCTGAGGAGGGAACGAGCTGGGCGAGCGAGATGGCGATGTCGCCGGTGCCGGGGGGCAGGTCGAGCAGCAGGACGTCGAGGTCGCCCCAGAAGACGTCGGACAGGAACTGCTCCAGGGCCCGATGCAGCATCGGCCCACGCCAGGTGACAGGCTGATTTCCACGAGTGAACATGCCCGTGGAGATGACTCGAACCCCGTGTGCCTGGGGCGGCATAATCATCTTCTCGACCTGGGTCGGCGGGCGGTCGATACCCAGCATCCGCGGCACCGAGTGACCGTAGATGTCCGCGTCGAGCACGCCGACGGTCAGGCCCGAACGGGCCATCGCCGCCGCCAGATTGACAGTGATGGAGGACTTGCCGACGCCGCCCTTGCCGCTGGCGATGCCATACACCCTGGTCATCGAGCCCGGTTGGGCGAACGGGACCACCTTGGGCGCAACGCCGCCACGTAGCTTCGTGTGCAGGGCCGTGCGCTGCTCATCGCTCATGACCTGCAGATCGACCTGGACGGCGCGCACCCCCTCCACAGCGCCGACCGCGCCGGAAACGCGGTTGATGATCTCATCGCGCATCGGGCAGCCGGACACGGTGAGCAGCACCGTTACGGCAACGGAACCGTCGTCGAGGACATGGACCGCCGAAACCATGTCCAGCTCCGTGATGGGACGGCCGATCTCGGGATCGTGCACCGTCGCCAGAGCTGACTGGATCGCGTCGGTGGAAGGCCGGGATGGGGACAAGGGAAACCTCAGTCACTGATTGGCACCAGATGCGGCCCCGGGCCGCCAGTGCTTCCACGATAGCCCCGGAGCGGCCCATTGGCGTTGGCGCGCTGCCCGGGTGTGCGCCGGGAGCTGACCTGCCGACGGCCCGGCCCTTTGCGCCCGCACATGGGTTGTCTCTTGTCCAGTGATTTTCCACCCATCTGGGTCTGTCGCGCTTCTGACGCTGTCGAGGGAGTTGGTTGGTATGTCGCGAAGCGTTGAGGGTGTTCAGGGTGGAGGGAGTGGGCCTACGTCGAGCGACTCTGGACGCGGGTGTGCGGCGGCATAGGCTGAGCCGGGGTGCGGCGGGGAGGGCGCGATGGTGATCGAGGATATGGTCGGCGCCAGTTCGGAGACGGACACCGTGTGGGTGGATGTCCGCGGGATGCGGGCATGGCGAGCGTTGCTCCAGGCCCATGCGCACGTCACACGGGTGCTGGAAGCCGAGCTGGACAAGTCGCATGATCTTCCGCTCGCCTCGTACGACGTCCTCGTCCAACTCGCCGAGGCACCTGGGCGCGAGCTGCGGATGAGTGAGCTCGCCGACGCCGTGCTGCTCTCCCGCAGCGGTCTGACCAGGCTCGTCGACCGGCTTGCCAGGGAGGGCCTGGTGACGCGCCGGTCCTGCCCGTCCGATGCGCGCGGGACGTTGGCCGTACTGACTCCGCAGGGGCTCGACCGGCTGCGGTCAGCGTCTGGAACACATCTCAAGGGTGTGGGGCGCCATGTGCTGTCCCATTTCTCCCGCGCCGAGCAGGAGCAGCTTGCCGAGCTGCTCGAGCGGCTGGGCCCGTCCCGCCCGCCGCAGCGCGGCGAGCAGGGCTGCGGTCAGGGCGTCTGACGACGCTGTGATGGGGCGACTTACGACGCTGTGATCAGGGCGTCCTACGACGCGGTGGCCTGAGCCTGCCTGAGTCTGGTCAGCCGGTCACGGGAATCGCGCCGGTGGCGGCGGCGAGGAGGCGGTCGTAGGCCTGTGGGCTGGTCGTCTCGGCGCCGAGGCCCTGCGGCTTGCTGGCACCGTGGTAGTCGCTGGATCCGGTCATCACCAGGTCGAGTTCGGCTGCGAGGGCACGTAGCCGACGTCGTTCATCCGGGTCGTGATCGGGATGATCGACCTCCAGGCCGCCGAGCCCGGCCGCGGCCATCCGCACGATGACGTCCGCGCCGACGACGGCACCGCGCCGACTGGCGAAGGGATGCGCGAACACGCTCACGCCGCCCGCGCCGCGGATCAGGGCGAGTGTGCGCCAGACGTCCGGCTGGAGTTTGCCCACGTGGTAGGGCCCACCGGCGCCGATCCAGGCGCGGCTGAACGCTGCGCCCACCGTCGGGACGAGGCCCGCCTCGACCATGGCGGCGGCGACATGTGGCCGGCCGACCGCGCCGGCGGCGAGCTGGCGGACCCGTTCCCAGCGCACCGGATGCCCGTCGGCGGCGAGCAGTTCGACCATGCGGCGGGCGCGGGTCGCCCGATGGTCACGGATCTCGGCGCGCACCCGGGCGAACGCGGGTTCCGCCCGGTCGAACAGGTAGGCCAGCACGTGTAGGGAGATCTGCCGGTCGCCCACGTCCACGTAGCAGGAGATCTCCGCGCCGGGAACGAGGGTGAGCCCGGCGGGCAGTGCCGCGCCGGCACGCCCGAGCCCGGCGGTCGTGTCATGGTCGGTGAGCGCGACGACGGTGAGCCCGGCCGCGCCGGCCCGCCGCACCAGGTCCTCGGGGTCGTCCAGCCCATCCGACGCGGTGGAATGGGTGTGCAGGTCGATCAACACCGAGATCCCGTGGTCGTGGGCCGAGCGACGCGCACAGGTCGGGTGGTGATCACAGGTCGGGTGGCGGTCACGGATCGGGTGGTGGTCACAGGTCGAGGCCGGTGAGGACCAGGACGCGTTCCTCGGTCAGGTCATCCATCGCCGAGCGCAGGCCCTCCCGGCCCAGGCCCGAGTCCTTCGTGCCGCCGTAGGGCATCTGGTCCGCGCGGTAGGACGGGACGTCCCCGACGACGACGCCGCCGACGACGAGCTCGCGGTGCGCGCGGAACGCGGTGGCGAGATCGTGGGTGAACACGCCGGCCTGCAGGCCGAAGACGCTGTCGTTGATGCGGGCGAAACCCTCGTCCACGCCGTCGACCGGGGCGACGACGATCACCGGGCCGAACACCTCCTCGCGCACCACCCGGGCCGAGTCGGGCACGCCGGTGAGCACCGTGGGGGCGAGGCTCGCGCCATGGCGGGTGCCACCGCAGACCAGGGTGGCTCCGGCTGCTACGGCTTCGCCGATCCAGGCCTCGACCCGCTCGGCGGCCGCGGTGTCGATGAGCGGGCCGACATCGGTAGCCGGGTCGGCGGGGTCGCCGTCACGCAGCGCCCGCACAGCGGTGACGATCTCACCGAGCAACTCGTCGTACAGCGAGCGGTCGGCGTAGACCCGCTGCACGGCGATGCACGACTGGCCGGCCTGGTAGTTGGCGAACAGCGCGATCCGCCCGGCGGCCCGGGCAAGATCGCCAGGGGCCTGGAAATCGGGCGCGACCAGCACCGCGCCATTGCCGCCGAGCTCAAGCACGACGTGCTTGCGTGGCACCGCGTCGCGGATCGACCAGCCGATCGGCCCGGAGCCGGTGAACGACACCACCGGCAGCCGTGGGTCGGCAACGAGCCCGCTGACCTGGTCGTTTGGAACCGTCAGCACCGAGAAGGCGCCAGCGGGCAGTTCGGTCTCGGCGAGCAGCTCACCGAGCAGCAGCGAGGACAGCGGCGTCCGTGGAGCGGGCTTGACCACGATCGGCGCGCCGACCGCCAGCGCTGGCGCCACCTTGTGGGCCACCAGGTTGAGCGGAAAGTTGAACGGGGTGATGCCGAGTACCGGCCCGCGCGGGAAGCGCCGCGACAGGGCCAACCGGCCCTCGCCGGTCGGGTCGGTGTCGAGCCGGGTCAGCTCGCCGGCAAACCGGCGTGCCTCTTCCGCGCCCCACCGAAACGTCGAGCTTGCCCGGGCGACCTCGGCCCGTGACCAGGTCAGCGGCTTGCCGCTCTCCGCGGTGATGAGCCGGGCGATCTCGTCCCCGCGCCGGGCGATCTCCCGGGAGACATGGCCGAGTGCCGACGCCCGCACGTGCGCCGGCAGCGCGGCCAACCGCGGCGCGACCGCCGTTGCCGCGGCCACCGCCTGCTCGACCTGTTCGGCCGTCGGCTGGGCGACCGCGGCGATGAGCGCCCCGTCGTACGGATGACGCACCTCGAGCACCGATGGGCCCTCTGCCGGCCGTCCGGCCAGCCAGAACGGTATGACGTCAGCCATCGCGGTCCGCGTCGTGTCGGCCGCCGGCCCGACGCGGCGGATGGGGCCTGTGCGGCGAGTCGGCCCCCGCTGGGAACCCTGTCACCGCGCACCTCCCTGGTTGTGGTTGCCCGGCCTGGCCGGGTGGGACCGGTCCGGCCCGGGTCGCGAAGCCCGGCGGGCGTGGAGCGGGGCGAGAAACGCCCAGCTCGCCGTCCCCCGGTGCCGACAGGGCCAGCGGCGAAGGACGTCAGGGGTCATCCTAGGCGCATCCTGTGACCTGAAGCGGCTATCCACGCCCGGCCCGGGCGCTGCCGTGGCCGCGGGCACGCCGACAGACACCCGGAGGTGCCGTCCTCATGGAAGACCTGACTGTGCCAGCCCACGGCGTGCCAGCCCACGGCGTGCCAGCCCACGGCGTGCCAGCCGACGGCGTGCCAGTTCGCGGCGGTCCCGGCCTGCCCCAAGAACGCCGTCTGGTCACCGAGATCCCGGGCCCGCGCTCGCGGACGCTGGCCGTCCGCCGGGCCAGGTCCGTCGCCCGTGGGGTGAGTTCGACGATGCCGGTCTTCGCGCACGCGGCCGGTGGCGGGGTCGTCGTCGACGTCGACGGCAACTCGCTGATCGACTTCGGTTCGGGGATCGCCGTCACCGGCGTCGGCAACGCGGCGAGCGAGGTGGTCGCGGCGGTGGCCGAGCAGGTCGGGCGCTTCACCCACACCTGCTTCATGGTCACGCCGTACGAGGGGTACGTCGAGGTCTGCGAAGCGCTCGCCCGGCTGACTCCTGGCGGCCACGAGAAACGCTCGGCGCTGTTCACCTCGGGTGCCGAGGCGGTGGAGAACGCCGTCAAGATCGCGCGTTCGGCGACCGGTCGGGACGCCGTCGTCGTCTTCGAGCACGCCTACCATGGCCGGACGAATCTGACCATGGCCATGACGGCGAAGGCCATGCCCTACAAGACCGGCTTCGGCCCGTTCGCCGGCGAGATACACCGGATGCCGCTGGCCTACCCGTACCGCTGGCCTACCGGGCCCGAGCACTGCGGCGAGCAGGCGGCGGCCCAGGTGATCGAGCTGATCCATGCCGAGATCGGCGCCCGGTCGGTGGCGGCGCTGGTCATCGAGCCGATCCAGGGCGAGGGCGGTTTCATCGTGCCCGGCGCCGGCTTTCTGTCCCGGCTGGCCGAGTTCTGCGCCGACTCGGGGATTCTGTTCGTCGCCGACGAGGTCCAGACCGGATTCGCCCGGACCGGCGCGATGTTCGCCTGTGAGCACGAAGGCGTGGTCCCTGATCTGATCGTCACCGCGAAGGGTATCGCCGGCGGGCTGCCGCTGTCCGCCGTCACCGGACGTGCCGACGTCATGGACGTCCCGCAGGTGGGCGGCATCGGTGGCACGTTTGGCGGGAACCCCGCGGCCTGTGCCGCGGCCCTGGCGACCATCGGGCTGATCGAGTCCGGCGGCCTGGTTGACCGGGCTCGGCGCATCGGCGAGCTGGCGCTGCCTCGGCTGCGCTCTCTCGGTGAACAGTTCGCCGCCGTCGGCGACGTCCGTGGTCGCGGCGCGATGCTCGCCGTCGAACTCGTCCGCGGCCCCGGGGACACCACCCCCGACCGGGCGACCGCCGCCGCTATCGCCGCGGCCTGCCATCGCCGCGGCCTGATCGTGCTGTCCGCGGGCACCTGGGGCAACGTCCTGCGCCTCCTCCCGCCGCTGGTGATCGGCGACGACCTCCTGATCGAGGGCCTCGACCTGCTCGCCGACGCTTTTGCCGAGGTCCTCGCTGCCCGCTGAGATCGGTGCTCCGTTCGCCCGCGCCAGCGTCCTTGCCTGGACACTTTGTGCAGGTGGCGGGGCGCGCAAAGGTGGCGAAGGGACGGTTGCTGGCGGGACATGGCGGGAACAGTCGTAGCGGATTCGCTGAAGTCCGGCGGTCCTGCCGGCCCGATCGTCGGGTGAGTCCCGATGGCCCGGTATCCGACAATTGACGCTTAGTGGCCACGGTCGCCCATCAATGCCCGGCGATCGTGGTCGTGGCCAAGGAGGCGCTCGGTGACCATTGCCGCGGTCTGCCCTCGCTGTCTGGCTCCGCTCCGCCCGCCGGATGTGTGGAACAACCAGTATCGGTGTAATGATCACGGCGAGGTGAGCCCGTATCGGGCGGCCGTCTCCTCGCGTGAGCACGCTTTGCGCGCCCTGGCGACAACCTCGACCGTGCCGGTCTGGCTGCCCGATCCGATGCCCGTGCACTGGTATGTCAGCGGTGTCGGCTGGGCGGGCGACGAACGCACCGGTCCGCGTGCGGGCGCACTGGCGACGGCCGGGCCCTGCCCACTCGGCGGCCCGGCGGAGATGGTGCTGGTGGCAGAGGCACCCGGGATCGGGCTCGGCGCCCGGCTGGCGGGTATTCGCGGGCCCGATCCGGAGGCCCTGCCAGGCGTCCCGGAGGCCAAGGTCGAGGCGGCGGGCCATCCGACGGCGATGTGGCCGGTGGCCGCGCCCAGCGACCGGGCGGCGTTCGTCGGCGAGGCCTGCGGCGTGTGGCTGTGGCTGGTGCTCTGGCCGGCGGACGCGGCGCTGATCCTGCTCGAACATCTGGTCCTGCGGGATGTGCGGGACGCCCCGGAGCTCGGCGATCGCTCGTTCTTCGGCGCTGTCAGCGAGCATCTGGCCGTGGCCCCAGGCCTCGCGCACTGACGGCTGGGCGCCGCGGGGCCGTGGCGGCGTCCGGCCTGCGGGCAATGCGGCCTGCGGGAATGCGGCCTGCGGACCGTGCCCTGTCGGTCACGTTCACCGTAGGCTGGCCAGGCCAGACCGATCGGCGCGGACCGGTGAAGGGGCAGGCCAGCATGTCGCAGCATTCTCCCGCGCCAGTACACGGGAATCCGGTGGCCGGCCGGCCGGCGCCGACGGACACCCGTGCGTCGGTCGATCCGGTCGCGCGCAACACCGTCCCGGCCGACGCGACGCCGTGCGACGCCGTGCCGGTGGACCGCGGCCGGCTGACCGTCGTCGTGAATCCGAGTGCGGGGCGCGGGCGCGCCTTGCGGGTGCTGGCGCCGGTGTGTGCCGAACTCACCGGATGGGCATCCGACGTGCGGGTCGTGCCCACCCGGGATCTGGCGCACGCGGGCCTGCTCGCGGCGCAGGCCTCGGCTGCGGGGCGCGTCGTGGTGGCGCTCGGCGGAGATGGGCTGGCCGGCGCGGTGGCGGGGGCGGTGGCGCGGGCGGGCGGGCTGCTGGCGGTGCTGCCGGGCGGGCGCGGGAACGATTTCGTCCGCGGGCTGGGTCTGCCCGGTGATCCATGCCAGGTTGCGGCGAGCCTCGCGAGCGCCCGTGAGCTGCGGGTCGACCTGCCCGAGGTGGACGGGCGGCCGTATCTCGGCATCGCGAGCGCCGGGTACGATTCCGACGTCCAGATGATCGCCAACCAGGCTCGCTTTCTCCGCGGCCGGCACGTCTACACCTACGCGGCCCTGCGCGCGCTCGCCGCCTGGCGGCCGGTGGTCTTTACCGTCACCGTGGACGGCGCCGAACCACGTGTGCTGCGCGGCTACACGGTCGCGGCAGCCAACGCGGCGTACTACGGCGGCGGGATGCGGTTCGCGCCGGACGCTGACCTCGCCGACGGCCTGCTCGAGGTGGTTCTCGTCGCGGACGCGCCGAAGCTGACGTTCCTCGCGCTCTTCCCCCGGGTGTTCCGTGGTCGGCACGTGCTGACCCGCCACGTCGAGGTCCTGCGGGGCCGCGACGTGCGCATCGCCGCGGACCGACCGTTCGACGTCTACGCCGACGGCGATCCACTCGCCGCGCTTCCGGCCCGCGTCATCGTGCGTCCCGGCGCGCTACGCCTGCTCGTCCCGTCCGGTTACGGCCGGCCCAGTGGCGCTGCCTAGCGGTCGTCGACGTCCCGGTGGAGAGCCTCCCGCGGCGGGGCCTCCTGCGTGGCGGGGCTGCGCGTGGGGGCGAACTCCGGAGTGGCGTGGTAGTCGACCCGGCCGGCGACCTCGGGGTAGTGCAGGTCAAAGGCGGGGCGTTCGGAACGGATGCGTGGAAGGGTGATGAAGTTGTGCCGCGGCGGCGGGCAGGACGTCGCCCATTCCAGCGAGTTCCCGTAGCCCCAGGGGTCGTCGACGGTCGCCAGCGGGCCGCGGCGGTAGGAATGCCAGAGATTGTACAGGAATGGCAGCGTGGACAGGGCGAGCAGGAACGAGCCCGCCGTCGAGACGGTGTTCAGCGTGGTGAAGCCATCGGATGGTCCGTAGTCGGCGTAGCGGCGGGGCATGCCCCGCAGGCCCAGCCAGTGCTGCACGAGGAACGTCATGTGGAAACCCAGGAACACCGTCCAGAAGTGGACCTTGCCGAGCCGGTCGTTCATCATCCGCCCGGTGGCCTTGGGAAACCAGAAGTAGGTGCCGCCGAACGCGGCGAACACCACCGTCCCGAACACGACGTAGTGGAAGTGCGCGACGACGAAGTAGCTGTCGCTGACATGGAAGTCGATCGGCGGGCTGGCCAGTAGCACGCCAGTGAGCCCGCCGAACAGGAAGGTGACGAGGAAGCCGAGCGCGAACATCATCGGCGTCTCGAAGCTGAGCCGCCCGCGCCACATCGTCCCGACCCAGTTGAAGAACTTGATGCCGGTCGGTACCGCGATGAGAAACGACAGGAAGGCGAAGAACGGCAGCAGCACCGCCCCGGTGACGAACATGTGGTGTGCCCACACCGCCGCCGAGAGTGCCCCAATACCGATCGTGGCGAACACCAGGCCCTTGTACCCGAACAGAGGTTTTCGGGCGAAGACCGGCAGGATCTCGCTGATGAGCCCGAAGAACGGCAGGGCGATGATGTAGACCTCGGGGTGGCCGAAGAACCAGAAAAGATGCTGCCAGAGCAGCGCCCCGCCGTTGCCGGCGTCAAACACGTGTGCGCCGAAGCGGCGGTCCGCCTCCAGCGAGAGCAGCTGCGCCGCCAGCACCGGGAACGCGATCAGGACCAGGATCGACGTCACCAGGAACGTCCAGCAGAACATCGACAGCCGGAACATCGTCATGCCCGGCGCCCGCAGGCACAGGATCGTCGTGATCATATTGACGCCGCCGAGGATGGTGCCGAGCCCCGACACCACGAGCCCGAGGATCCACAGGTCCGCGCCGGCCGTAGGCGCGTATGGCTTGCCGTTGAGCGGGGCGTAGGCGAACCAGCCGAAGTCGGCCGCGCCGCCCGGGGTGAGAAAGCCGGAGATGACGACAAGCCCGCCGAACAGGAACAGCCAGTACGACAGGGCGTTCAGTCGCGGGAAGGCGACATCCGGGGCGCCGATCTGCAACGGTACGAGCAGATTCGCGAACGCGAAGGCCAGCGGCGTCGCGAACAACAGCAGCATGATCGTGCCGTGGATCGTGAACAGCTGGTTGTACTGCTCGTTGGAGAAGTACTGCAGCCCCGGCCGGGCGAGCTCGGCCCGCATCATGACGGCCAGGACCCCGGCGAACAGGAAGAATCCCAGCGATGTCACGAAGTACATCACCGCGATGTCCTTGTGGGACGTCGTGCGCAGGTAACCGAGCAGGTTCGCCCGTGGCCGGCCATGGGCTGCGGCGATCTGCTCCGGAGCCGGTTCGATGATGACGGCCGGATTCCGCGGCTCCTCGATCGTCGTCACGCTGGGCTCCCGGAGTCGGACTGCCTGAACAGTCCGTGACTCTAGCGCGACGCTTGGTGTTCGGTTGGGTGTCAGGCCTCGTGCGCGGTGTGCTCGCCGTCCTCGACGACCCAGGTCGCGTCGGTGGTGACGGGCGAGCGGCGCTGGGAGATGTCGGCGACGATCCGCTGGTCGGCCCGGCATTCCGTGGGTGTCAGCCGGAACCGGGTGTAACCACGCCGATCTCCGCGGAAGTAGCGGACGTGCGGGTTGTACCGGGCGTTGTTCGCGCGGACGAACTCGTCGTTGACGAGAAAGAACGCCGAACTGATCGAGGTGCAGACGAACTCGGCGGCGACCGCGGGCGTCTCCGGCTGGTCGAAATCGACCCGCAGGTCATTCACCCAGGCGCAGTGCAGGTCTCCGGAAAGCACGAGGGGGTTGCGCACCCGGCTGTCGCGCACGCCGGCCAGGACGCGCCGCCGGTACGGCCGGTAGCCGTCGTTCTGGTCCAGATTCGTGAGGATCTCCCCGTACCCGGCGGGGAGTTGACCGTCGAGCTGAGCCATCATCGTCTGCTGGGCGATGAGGTTCCAGCGGGTTCGGGAGGCGTCGAGGCCGGCGCGCAGCCAGCGTTCCTGCTCGGCGCCGGCCATTGTCCCGTTCGTGTTGGTGCGGCCGAGCTCGGCGGGCCCGATCGCCGAGGCGATGTTGCCGGGCGTCGGCGTGCGGTACTGGCGGGTGTCCATCACGTTGAACGTCGCCAGGCTGCCGAACGTGAGCCGGCGGTAGATCCGCAGGTCCGGGGAGCCGGGATCCAGCTGGACCCGGATCGGCATGTGCTCGTAGTAGGCCTGATAGGCGGCGGCGCGCTGGCGGGCGAACCGCGCCGGGTCCTGGTGCTCGGGACCGGTGTCGCCGGGCTCGTCGACGAGCCCGGCGTAGTTGTTCTCGACCTCGTGGTCGTCCCAGGTCACAACCCACGGCGCCGCGAGGTGGGCGGCCTGCAGGGCCGGGTCCGCCTTGTACTGCCCATAGCGGTTGCGGTAGTCGGCGAGGGTCTGCAGCTGGTCGAGGCCGGGAGTCTGCGGGGTGGTGTGCCGTCGGTCGGGGAAGTGGCTGTCCGGGTCGTACTCGTAGATGTAGTCGCCCACGTGCACGACGAGGTCCGGCCGGTCGGCGGCGATCGCGTCGAACGCCGGCCAGTAGCCGTTCTGGAAGTCCTGGCAGGACACCAGCGCGAAGCTCAGCGAGCCGGTGGCCGCGTCGGCCCCGCCGTCGGCCGGCGCGGCAGCCGTGCGGGTGCGGCCGACGGGGCTGAGCACGGTCCCGGCCCGGAAGCGGTAGTAGTAGTCCCGGCCCGGCTCCAGCCCGCGGACGTCGACGTGCACCGAGTGCGCGAACGCCGCCTGCGCGGTCTGGGTGCCGGCCCGCACCACCGAGCGGAACTGCTGGTCGGTGGCGATCTGCCAGTCGACGGGGACGTCGCGCGGGGGCATCCCCCCGCCCTGCGTCGGCTTCGGCGCGAGGCGCGTCCAGAGGATCACGCCGTCCGGAAGTGGATCGCCGCTGGCCACGCCGAGCCCGAAGACCCCGTCCGTGACCCCCGGGACGGGTGTCGGAGCGCGCAGGGTCGGCGCCGGGGAGGGGGCCCCGCCCCCCGAGCCGCCGCAGGCCGCGAGCCCGATCCCGCCCAGCACCGCCGCGCCGCCGAGCCCGAGCCCCCCGAACAACACGGATCGTCGATCCAGCCGCCGGCCCCCCGCGGCCCGGAGCTGGCCCAGATCCGGGCTGCGCTGCTCCGGGCTGCTGCCCTGGCCAGGATTGCCGGCCCGATCGCGGAACGGGGGAAGGGCGGCGGCACCATCACGGCTCACAGTTTCGTGAGCGTAGCCCTTGCCTGGGCATTAGGACGGACTGCATCCTGCGTTCCCGTTGTAATTCCTTGACTCTTTGCTCGCCGGTTACCTCACGTCATCCACTGTTACCGTTTTGGCGTTCGGCGTCATCCTCGCCAGTCGCCTGTTGGTCCCTGTGACCATCCTGCGCTCGATGTCCTGGGCGACGTGGCGGACAGGCTCCGCGGCAGGCGGGGGATTACTTTTCGTCGGGGGTCAGGACCGTCGGTGCCGTCGAGACCCGTCAGGCGAGGGAGACCTCGCGGCGGGTGGGATCGCGCAGGTCGGTGCCGGCGGCGAGCCAGCGCTGGCGCAGGGCATCGGGGCCGTGGACGCGCTTGTAGGCAGCCTCGTTCGCGGTCATCGGCAGCACGGGGAGGAAACGGATCGGCGCCGCCACGGCGAGGTGTGGATCGCCGTCACCGCTGCCGTCCAGCGAGTTGCCGAGGGCGGCGAGAACGTCGTCGGCAGCGCCGATGGCCTGGGAGCCCGCTGTGCCGCCCGGCGGCGTCAGGGGCAGGTCGGGGAGGAGGCCGCCGGGTTCGGCGACGAGGACGGCCGTGAACCCGGCGCCGTCCCACAGCGGCTCGCCGAGCTCGAGGGCCGCGCCCGCGGTGATGGGACGGCCCTCGACGATCGGGATCGCGGCCAGCACGGCGAGGCGGCGCAGCACGCTGTCCCGCCGGCCGCGCAGCGAGAGGACCAGCTCGGCGCGGGGGCCGGCGGGGTCGCGCACCGCCGAGGCCGCGGCCGTCATCGGCTCGCGGGACATGCCGAGGGTCAGGTAGCGGACGAGCCCGGCGCGGTCGGGGCCGTAGCGCAGGACCTCGATCTGTTCGGTGCCGAGGAAGGTCACCGCGGCCCGGCCGGTGTCCGGGCCGAACACCTCCGCCACATGCCGCTCGACGAGCTCGCTGTGCGCACTGTCACTCACCGGACCGGTTCCGCCCATCCCATGACACCGATCGTAGGGTCAGGGCAGGAACCGTGCGGTGTTCCCGGCTGGGAACCGTCGGGTCCGGCGGGGGCGTTGGACAGGGTGCGCGACCTTGGAATGGCCGGTCATGGAGGGTCAATGGGACAGGTGCTGACGAAGGGCGGCAACGCGCCGTTGCCCACCGCGGACGTCCGGGTGGAGATCGCCTCGTCGAGCCCGTTGGACATCGCCGCGATCCTGGTGACCGCCGCGGGCAAGGTGCGTACCGACGATGACTTCGTCTTCTTCAACCAGCCCACGGGTCCCGGCGTCCGGCTGCTGCCGCCGTCGGCGCTGGAGTTCAGCCTTGCGGCGGTTCCGCCCGCCATCGACAAGATCGTCGTCACCGGCAGTCTGGATGGCAGCGGCCCGCGGACGTTCGCCGGCGTGCGCGGGCTCGGCATCGCCGTGCGGGATGCCCGCGACGGCGCCGAGTTGGTCCGGTTCGACCCGCCCGACCTCAGCACCGAGACGGCGCTGATCCTCGTCGAGTTGTACCGGCGGGCCGGCGTCTGGAAGGCCCGCGCGGTCGGGCAGGGGTATGCCTCGGGTCTGGCGGGCATCGCCACCGACTTCGGCATCACCGTGGACGATCCGGGCACCGCACCGTCGCCTGGCTACTCTCAGCCCGGCCCGGCCCGGCCTGGTGGCTCTCCGCCGGGCAGTTCTCCGTCCGGCCAGTCTCCGTCCGGCCAGCAGTGGGCGCCGCCGGCCACGCCGCGTTCTGGTGGCCCGCAGTGGACGGCGCCGCGGGGTGCGCCATCGGTTCCCCCGGGGCCTGGCCCTGGTCCTGGGGGGCAGTGGGCGCCGCCCGCGGCACCGCCGCGGCCGGGTGCGCCGTGGGGTCCACCCGCCTCGCCGCCCTCCGGGCCGCGAGGCGGTCAGCAGTGGGGTCCGCCGCAGCCGCCGCCGGGCCAGGACTGGGGCGTGCCATCGGCTCCGCCCGGTGTGCCGGGTGGTGGGGGTCGGCCGGGTGGACGGGTCAACCTGGACAAGGGCCGGGTCTCGCTGAGCAAGGGCCAGAGCGTCTCGCTGGTGAAGACGGGCGCGCCGCCGCTCACCCGGGTGCGGATGGGCCTGGGCTGGGATCCGGCGCAGCGTGGCCGGTCCATCGACCTTGACGCGTCGTGCATCCTGTTCGACGAGCGGGGCAAGGACGTCGACAAGGTCTGGTTCATGTCCAAGAAGGGCGCCCGCGGTGCGGTCCGCCACTCCGGCGACAACCTCACCGGCCGGGGCGACGGCGACGACGAGACGATCGAGGTCGACCTGTCCGGCCTGCCCTCGACCGTGACTACCCTGATCTTCACGGTGAACAGCTTCCAGGGGCAGCCGTTCACCGAGGTGCGCAACGCCTACTGCCGGCTGTACGACGACGTCACCGGCCAGGAACTCGTCCGATTCGACCTGTCGGAGTCCAAACTGTCCACCGGTCTGGTCATGTGCCGGGTCCAGCGGGACCGCGGCGCGCTGACCTGGTCGATGACGGCGATCGGCGAGTTTCACGACGGCAAGACCGTCCGCGCGATGGTCAACCCGTCGAAGCGGTACCTCTGACCTCGCCCGCGGTCCCCGTGGCCGCGACGCGGGTGCCGAGGCGGCGCAGGCGGATGATGGCGGTGGCATCGAGCCGGCCGTCGCCGCGGTCCTGGGCGTCGGCGAGGTCGGACTCGGCGAGCGTCGTCAGCGGCACCGGGATGCCGCGGATGGTTGCCTCGTCGAGGCAGATGCGCAGGTCCTTACGCATCCAGTCGACGGCGAAGCCGAAGTCGAACTCGCCGCGAACCATGGTGGCGGCCCGGTTGACCAGGTACCACGAGCTTGCCGCTCCGCCGGACACCGCCGGCAGAACCTGGTCCAGATCGAGCCCGGCGGCCATCGCGAAGTTCAGCGCCTCCGCCGCACCCTCGATCGCCCCGGCCACCAGGATCTGGTTCACCATCTTCGTGAGCTGACCCGTCCCCACCGGGCCGATCCGGGTGATCGTCGTCCCGTAGGCGGCCAGTACCGGTCGGACCCGCTCGATCGTGTCCGGCTCGCCCCCGCACATCACGCTGAGCCGCCCGGCCTGCGCGCCGGCCTGGCCCCCGGACACCGGCGCGTCGACGAATCCGACGCCCACCGCGCCGGCCCGCTCGGCGATCTCGACCGCGACCCGCGCCGACGTCGTCGTGTGATCGACGATCGTCGCGCCGGCCGTCAGCGTGCCGAGCGCACCGTCCGGGCCGATCAGCACTTCTCGCACGTCGTCGTCGGCGCCGACGCACAGGCAGACGGCCTCGGCCCCCGCCGCGGCGGCGGCCGGCGTCCCCTCGGCGCGGCCGGTGAACTCGCTCACCCACTGGTCGGCCTTCGCCGCCGTCCGGTTGAACACCGTCACCTCGAAGCCGGCCCGGGCCAGGTGCCCGGCCATCGGGTACCCCATCGTGCCCAGCCCGAGGAAGGCAACCCGCATGTCAGACCCACTCTCTGTCATGGCGCACTGGCCGTCGAGCAAACGATCAAGGTGTTCAGCGGAACCGCCCGGGCACCTGCCCGGCCTCCGGAGCTGGGCAGCCGAACGAAGGCCACATACAACCGTAGTCGGCATCGATCCCCGGCCCGCGGACCGAACCCACGCGGATGATGGTCCCCGGGCGCCCGCTCGGGTGGGGGTACAGAATGTCGTTGGGGGATTAGGTGGGGTTGTGGTGGCCGGTGGGAGGGGTAACCTCCGCCCGTGAGGAGCTCTGTGGCATCAGCCCGGACGGATGCGTTCCCTGGCGGACCGCTTTGCGCCAGTCGAGACGTCCGGTGCGGTGGTCGTGTCCGTGGCGGGTGGTGAGGGATGCCCACCCGTCCGGCGCAGTCCCGGGTGTTCTGCCGGCGGTTGGCCGGCCTGTTGGTGCTTGATCCGAACGGCGACCAGGTGGGCCGCGTCCAGGACGTGATCGTCGCGCTGCGGCTGGGGCATGAGCCGCCCCGGGTGCTGGGTCTGGCTGTCGAGGTGCAGCGCCGGCCGATCTTCGTACCGATCGGCCGGGTGACCGGGGTGGAGTCCGGCGCGGTGGTGCTGTCCTCGGCGCGACTGAGCTGGCGGCGGTTCCAGCAGCGGCCGAACGAGACGCGAGTGCTCGGCGAACTGCTCGACCGACGGGTGCGGCTGCTGCCCGCCGGCGAGTCGGGGCAGGGGACGGCCAGGCCGGAGGCGGTGGGGGAGGAGGTCACCGTCGTGGACGCGGCGATCGAGCCGGCGCGCGGGGGTGACTGGGTGCTGGAGCAGGTGGCGGTGCGCCGCGGTCGGGGTCGCCGCGGCGAGGTCCGGACGGTGTCGTGGGATGACGTGAGCGGGTTCTCGCTGTTGGAGGAGGGCCAGGGGGCGGCGAACCTGCTGGCCGCGTTCGAGAAACTGCGACCGGTTGATCTCGCCGGGCTGCTGCACGATCTGTCGGACAAGCGGCGGGCCGAGGTCGCCGCGGCGCTCGATGACGAGCGGCTCGCCGACGTCCTTGAGGAACTGCCCGAGGATGAGCAGGTCGAGCTCCTCGGCGGGCTGGCCGAGGAACGCGCCGCCGACGTCCTGGAGGCGATGGGGCCCGACGACGCCGCAGACCTCCTTGGTGAGCTGCCCGCCGAGGATGCCGAACGGCTGCTGCGTCTGATGGAACCGGACGAGGCCGCGGGGGTGCGCCGGCTGCTGCTCTACGCCGACGACACCGCCGGCGGCATGATGACCAGCGAACCGGTCGTGCTCGCCCCGAACGCGACGGTCGCCGAGGCGCTCGCCCGGATCCGGGAACCGGAGCTTTCTCCGGCCCTGGCCGCGCAGGTCTACGTCGTCCGCCCGCCGTACGAGACGCCGACAGGACGTTACCTCGGCCTCGCGCACTTCCAGCGGCTGTTGCGGGAACCACCGTCGACGCTGGTCGGTGGGGTGATCGAGGTGGACATCGCCTCGTTGCGCCCGGAGACATCGCTGGCCGAGGTGACCCGGCATCTCGCCTCGTACAACCTGGTCGCGGCGCCGGTGCTGGACGGGTCCGGGCGCCTCGTCGGGGTGGTGACCATCGATGACGTTCTCGACCACGTGCTGCCCGCCGACTGGCGGGAGCGCCAGCTCGACGCGGACCATGTGGAGCCCGAGACGGCGGCCGGCGCCCGCACGCCGCCGGCCGCCGGTGGAACCGAGCCCGGCGCACTGGGCGAGGTCGGGGCGAGCCGTGCGGCCGGCAGGTCTGAGTCGTGATCCGCCGGCGCCATGGCCCGCGCTTGGACCAGCCGCGGGCCTCACGACGCGCCCGGGTGCGGCCGGCCTACGAACCCGACGCGTTTGGCCGGATAGCCGAGCGCATCGCCCGCTTCATCGGCACCGCGCGGTTCCTGGTGGTGCAGAGCATCGTCGTCGTGCTGTGGATCGCCTACAACATCGTGGCGCCCGCGAGCGTCCGGTTCGACTCGTTCCCGTTCATCTTCCTGACCCTGGCACTTTCGCTGCAGGCGGCGTACGCGGCGCCGCTCATCCTGCTCGCGCAGAACCGTCAGGACGACCGGGACCGGGCCAACCTCGCCCAGGACCGGGAACAGACCGTGCGTACCCGGGAGGACACCGAATACCTCGCCCGGGAGATCGCGGCGATGCGGATCACCATCGGCGAGCTCGCCACCCGGGACTTCCTACGCTCCGAGTTGCGCGGCCTGCTCGCCGAACTGGACGCGGGCGACCGGCCCCGCGCGCGGGACCGAGCCGGCAAGGGCTCCAGGGACCGGGACGACCGCAGTGACCGGCGAAGCCGCAAGGACAAGGACAAGGACGGCGCGGGGCGCGCCCGAACGCCCTCGGCGGGCGAGCCCCCCCACCCGTCCCCCGACGGCGAACACGTCGGTGCGTCGTCGAACGGCAAGCCCGCCCCGCCCGGCTGACGCGACCGGGCACTGCGGGGCGGCGGTCAGGTCAGGTCAGGTCAGGTCAGGGCTGCTGGCCGGTGGCGCCGCGACACAGGGTGAGCACGGCCAGGGCTATCTCGACGCCGCGGGGGCCCAGCTCGTCCGCCCAGGAGGCGATGATCTCGTTTTCCCGGGCGTGCTCGATCCGTGGGCCGCCCTCGACCTGGCGCAGGGCCTGGATCTGGCTGGACAGGCCCCGCCGGTTGGCCAGCAGGGCGCGGAGCTGGGCGTCGATGCCATCGATGAGCCCGCGTCCCTCGGCGATGGTACTGATCGTCGGCGCGCTGCCCACGGGCTGAGCCGGGCCCGTATCGCCGGGGGTGCTGGGTGCGGGGATCGCGGTATCGGGACGGTCGACGAGGTTCTCCACGATGTGGACCTTTCAGTCGGAGGCCCGGTGCGCCCAGGCGAAAGTAACCCGGGAGACGTCCGGGCCTGGCCTGAGCTTGTACCGCGAGAGGTCAGCGGCTGAGCGGGGACCGGGCCCGGTCCCCATAAAAGGTGGGCGGCAGCGCACCGTCACACGTGACACCGTGAGACGTGAAGCGACCGCACCCCATGACATCAGCATGCCAGCCTCACGCGCATCCGTCCAGGTACGTCGCACCCGCGGCGCAACCCCCCGTTCGCTTCCCGGCTATACGGCGTCCCGCACCGCGGCCGGCGGTGTCACGGCGGCTGCTGTCCCACCGGCAGCTGTCCCACCGGCTGATGCGGCGGCGGTGCGGGAGCCCGGGCCGGGCAGGCGGATGACGTCGGTGACCTCGACCTCCTGGCCACACGTCTCGCAGCGGCGGCGGTCGTCGATGTGGCCGCCGCACCTGCGGTGGTGGATGACGTACGGGGCCTGGCCGTCCTTGAGGTGCCGGTCGCCCCAGGCCATCAGGGCGTTGAGGATCGGCCAGATGTCGCGGCCCCGGTCGGTGAGGATGTACTCGAAGCGCTCGGGCTGCTCGCTGTAGCGGCGGCGCTCGAAGACGCCCTCGTCGGTCAGCCGGGCCAGCCGGTCGCTGAGCACCGTGCGCGCGACGCCGAGGCGGGACTGGAAGTCGGCGAAGCGGGTGACCCCGCGGCAGGCGTCGCGGACGATCAGCAGCGTCCAGCGGTCGCCCAGGACCTCCAGGCTCGCGGCGATTGAGCAGATCTCCTGCTCGTAGGTCCGCGGAAGCATGCCCTGATTGTAGCGTCACCCTACCAACGGTCAGTAGCGTCACCATACCCGATGTCGGTAGCATCACGGGACCGATTGAGGTGGCGTCATCATGCCATCTGTTGGTAGCGTCATGGGACCAAGTTGGTAGCTTCACGATACTCGGTGTCCACGGAGAGTCATCCACCACCTGTGAGGGGTCGCTCATGCATGCGGACGTCCGCCTGCGCTGGGTCCTGCTCGTCACCTCCGCGGCGACATTCGTCGCCAGCCTCGATCTGTTCGTCGTCAATGTCGCGTTCGGTGATCTACAACGGGAGTTCCACCAGCCGGACCCCGCCACGTTGTCCTGGGTGCTCAACGGCTACACGATTGTCCTGGCGGCGCTGCCCATCCCGTTCGGACGTTTCGCCGATACCTACGGCCGCCTGCGCTGGTTCGTCGCCGGGATGGTCCTGTTCGCCGCCGCGTCCGCCCTGTGCGCCGCCGCGCCGTCGCTGACCTGGTTGATCGCTGCCCGGGTGGTGCAGGGGGTGGGCGCCGCGGCGCTGCTGCCGACGTCGCTCGGCCTTCTGCTCGGCGAGTTTCCGCCGCATCGACGCGCCGCCGCCGTAGCCACCTGGGCGGCCACCGGTTCGGTCGCCGCCGCCTTCGGCACGCCGGTCGGCGCGCTGCTCACCCGGGTGGACTGGCGCCTGATCTTCCTGATCAATGTGCCGATCGTCGCCGTCACCCTGCTCATCGCCCGGCGGGTCCTGACCGAATCCCGGGCCGAGGCGCCGGCCGGTATGGCGGGTCTGGCCAGGCCGACGAGGCCCGATCTTTTCGGCACCGCGTTGCTGACCGCCGGGATCGCGCTGGTCACCCTCGGCCTGGTACAGGCGAACGACTGGGGCTGGGGCAGTGCGCGCACCCTGGGAGCGCTGGTCGGCGGGCTGGTGCTCGTGGCCGCGTTCCTGTGGCAGTGCACCCGGCATCGCGCGCCCGTGCTCGAACTCGACCTGTTCCGCGACCGCCAGTTCAGCGCGGCCACACTCGCGACCACACTGCTGTTCACCGGGTTCGGCGCGCTGCTGCTCGGCAACGTGCTGCTTCTGACGGACCTGTGGCACCAGGATGTACTCGCCGCCGGGCTCGAGTTCGCCCCGGCCGGGGTCGTCTCGGCGATCGTGGCGATGTTCTTCGCCGCGCGGCTCGCCGCCCGGTACGGCTACCGGGTGCTCGGCGCCGCGGGCTGCCTGACGATCGCCGCGTCGATGGTGGCCTACTGCTTCAGTATCGGCGCGAGCCCAGACTTCCCTCGGGACGTCCTGCCCTACGAGATCCTCTGTGGGGCTGGCATCGGTCTGGTCATCCCGACGCTGGCCGCGGCGATCTCCGCGTCCCTGCCGGCCGCGCGCCGGGCCACCGGCAGCGCCGTGTTCGCCATGGCCCGCCAGCTCGGCACGGTTCTCGGCGTCGGCGCGATGGTCGCCCTGATGGCGAGCTCGTCCGGCCACGTCGGCGTCTCGCACTACCAGCGCGTCTGGATCTTCATCGCTGCCGTCGAGGTCGTCGCCGCCCTCGCCTGCCTGCTCCTGCCCGCGCGCACCGCCGGCGTCGCGCGGTCGGTGCCGGCCGCACGGCTGATGCCAGCGGCGGACAGCAGCCCGGCCGTGGTCGGCGCCTCCTGCGGCCAGCCCACCTCCGAGGCCCGCACTGCAGATGTAGGCATCACCGCATCGTGATGGTCCACTGGAAAGGCGCTCGTCGCCGGCTCGGCAGCTTGGGGTCATTCATGCACCGGATCAGACTGTCGGAGGGCGGTGGGATGATCGGGCGATGGCACAGATGGAGCTCGCCGGCATGCCCCGCAGGCTGTTCGCCTGTACGCCGTCGCGGCTGGCCGCGTTTGAGGACTGCCCCCGCCGGTATCGGATGATCTACCTGGACAAACCGCGGCCGGCGCGCGGTCCGGCCTGGGCGCACACCTCGTTCGGGGTGAGTGTGCACAATGCGCTGCGCCGGTGGTGGGAGGAGCCGTTCGCGCTTCGCACGCCGGCCCGGGCGGCGCAGCTCGTCCGGCTGCTGTGGGTCGAGGAGGGGTTCCGCGACGGCGAGCACTCGCTGGCCTGGCGGGAGCGGGCGGCCGAGCTGGTCGCCGCCTACGTCACCGGCCTGGACCCGGCGGCCGAGCCGCGCGGCGTCGAGCGCTCGGTCGCGGCCCGCACCGAGGCGCTCGCGTTCTCCGGGCGGGTGGACCGGCTCGACGAGCGGGACGGCGAGCTGGTCATCGTCGACTACAAGACCGGCCGCCGCCCCCCGACCGAGACCGACGCCCGTAGCTCCCCGGCGCTCGCCCTGTACGCGATGGCCACCGGCCGGATGCTGCGCCGGCCGTGCTACCGCGTCGAACTGCACCACATCCCCACCGGTCGGGTCGCCGCTGCCGAGCACACCGAGGAGTCGATCGCCCGGCACGTTCGGCGGGCCGAGTCGGTGGCCGCCGACGTCGTCGCGGCCACCGAGCGGCTTCGGGTCAGCGACGATGCCGAGGGCACCTTCCCGCCCCGTCCGGGCTCGCTGTGCTCCTGGTGCGACTTCCGCCACCTGTGCCCCGAGGGCCAGTCCGCCGGCCCCGACCGCCAGTCCTGGGACGCCCTCGGTGAGGTTCCCCCCGCCGCCGACGCCCCCGGTGCTGGTGCCGGTCTCGGTCGCGGCTGGGACGCCACCGGCGTCTGACGGTTGCGCGGAACACTCGTCAGTGCACTGACCGTCCTTGGGGGCGAATCCGCGATCCACGGGGTCCGGCCGGCCTCCGCCGCCGACCGGCGCCGGCCGGCGGCGTGCGGCGGACATCCGCACCGGCGGGCAGCGGGGATGCCACGATGGGCCGATGGCCGAGCAGACCACCGCATCCATATCGCCGCAGGCCGCCCCGAACCTGCCGCGGGCTGTCGCGAACCTGCCGCGGGTTTCCGCCAAGGCGATGACCTTCACCGAGTCCGTCATCCGGGAGATGACGCGCCTTGCCCTCGTCCACGGCGCGGTGAACCTCGCCCAGGGCTTCCCGGACTTCTCCTGCCCGCCGGAGCTCAAGGAGGCGGCCAAGGCCGCCATCGACGCGGACGTCAACCAGTACGCGATCACCTGGGGTGCGGCCGAGTTCCGCGCCGAGATCGCGGCGAAGGTCGCCCGCACCTACCCGGGCTGGACGGTCGACCCGGAGCGGGAGATCTGCGTGACCTGCGGCTCCACCGAGGCGATGATCGCCACGATGCTGGCGCTGGTCGACCCCGGCGACGAGGTCGTCATGTTCGAGCCGTTCTACGAAAACTATGGCCCGGACACGATCCTGTCCGGCGCGGTACCGAAGCTCGTCCGCCTGCATGCCCCGGACTGGTCGATCGATCCGGACGAGCTGCGGGCCGCGTTCAGCGACCGCACCCGCGCGATCGTCCTGAACACCCCGCACAACCCGACCGGCAAGGTCATGAGCCGCGAGGAGCTCGAGCTCGTCGCCGAGCTCTGCCAGCGCCACGACACGCTGGTCTTCACCGACGAGATCTACGAGCACATCCAGTACCTCGGCCCAGGCGGCCACATCCCGCCGGCCACCGTCCCGGGCCTGGCGGACCGGACCGTCACCATCAACGCGCTGTCGAAGACGTATGCCGTCACCGGCTGGCGGGTCGGGTGGACGATCGCCCCGCCCGCGTACACGTCGGCGATCCGCAAGGTGCACGACTTCCTCACCGTCGGCGCCGCGGCCCCGCTGCAGGCCGGTGGCGTCGCGGCCATGCGGCTGCCGGCCGAGTACTACGCCGGGCTCGCCGAGCAGTACCGGGCCCGGCGCGACCTGCTGTGTGCGTCGCTCGCCGAGACCGGCTTCACCTTCCGCCCGCCGGACGGCGCTTACTACGTGATGTGCGACACCCGCGCGCTCGACCCGGCCGGTGACGACGTCGCCCTGATCCGTCGGATGATCACTGATATCGGGGTCGCCGCGGTCCCCGGCTCGTCGTTCTTCGCCGATCCGGCGGACGGCCGGCACATCATCCGCTTCGGGTACCCCAAGCGCCTGGAGACCCTACGCGCCGCCGCCGACCGTCTCACCCGCCTGACCAGCGCCTGATCAGGCTTCGGTCGTGGGTGCGATGGTGGTGGGCCAGGCCGAGGGGGTGGGCAGCGGGTAGCCGGCCGTCGCGGCGCGCACGTGACCGGCGAGCAGCTCCCGGTCCAGTTCCGCGAGCGCGCCGCGGACGCCTGCGCGCCGCGGCCGTCCCCGTCCATGCGGCGTGGGTAGCGGCAGGGCGTAGCGGCCGCGCAGGTACTCGCCGATCCAACGGCCCTGCGCGGCGGCCAGCTCCGGCGGCCCGCCGACGTGGAACACCCACGCGGCCTGGGAGTCGAACACCCCGCCAAAGCGCGGTGGCCGCGCCGACCCCGCTGGCTCCGAGTCCGCCTGCGCGTCCGCCTCGGTCGACGCGCGGGTCGATGCCTGGGTGAGCGTCCGCGGCAGAAGGTGTTCGGTGTCGGCGTTCAGCACGACCGCTTCGAACGTTCCGAGCGGCTCCGCATCCGCACCCGCACCCGTGTCCGTCCCCGTCGTCTGTGTCGGTGTCCGCGCTTCCCCCTCGGCCGGCGTTCCATGGATGTGGAACGGCGGCGCACCTGGACCGGCAGCGGACAGGCGCAGGCTCGGGGGTACGAGGGTGGTGAGGCGGTCGGCGCAGCCGTAGGCGGCGAGCGGGGCGATGTCGTCCGGTGCGGCCGGGGCCGGGGCGAACAGAGCGACCATCAGGCCGCCGTCGACGAGGGAGATCGCGGCGGCGGCGGTGGCGGCGTCGAGGCCGAGGACGGCGACCCGCGGAAGTCCTGTCACGTCGGGGCACTCTAGTGGTCGAGGCCGTCCCGGCTGTCCCGGCCGCCGCCGAAGTCCGCTGGTGGTCGTGGCAGGTGCCCTCAGGTCGGCGCCGCCCGTCGGATCGACTGGTGCCAGGCCCGATGTACGCCACGGCGTGAAGCGAACTCACGGCCGTTAGATGTTGTGACCCATCGATTACCCAGCCACACTGATCGGCGTGGCCCATGTTCTCGCGGTAGCGAATCAGAAGGGCGGCGTAGCCAAGACCACGTCGGTGGCCAGTCTTGGCGCCGCACTGACCGAACTGGGCCGCCGCGTCCTGCTCGTCGATCTCGATCCGCAGGCCTGCCTGACGTTCTCCCTCGGGCTTGATCCCGACACACTCGAGCTCTCCGTGCACGATGTCCTGCTGGGACGACTGTCCGCGGGCATCGTCGTGTCCACCACGGCGGACGGCACCGACCTGCTCCCGGCGACGATCGAGCTTGCCGGCAGTGAGGCGGTGCTGCTGTCCCGCACGGGACGGGAGCACGCGTTGCGGCTGGCGCTCGCGGACGTGCTCGACGCCTATGACGTCGTGCTGATCGACTGCCCGCCGTCGCTGGGTGTGCTGACCATCAACGGGCTCACGGCCGCCGACGAGGTCATCGTCCCCCTGCAGTGCGAGACGCTGTCGCACCGCGGAGTCGGTCAGCTGCTGGACACGGTGCATGACGTGCGGCGGCTGACAAACCCGGAGCTGCGTGTCCGCGGGGTGCTGCCGACCATGTTCGACGGGCGGACGGCACACAGCCGGGCGGTGATCGCCGATGTGGCGGCCCGCTACCACGTCGAGGTGCTCACTCCGCCCATCGCGCGTTCGGTGCGCTTCGCCGAGGCGCCGGGGACGGGACGGTCGATTCTGGCGACCGCCGGGCGGTCCAAGGGCGCCGACGCGTACCGCCGGCATGCCCGGGTGATCGCCGGCCTGGCGGTGGGGGACGAGATTCCCGCCCGCCGGACTCCGCGCGGCCACGCGACGGCCCTGCCCTCGTCAGCCAGCCGGCCTGGGCCCGATGGGTCTGGGTCTGGCGGCGAACCGGACCCGGAGGGGGACCTTCTGGTCATTGCCCCGCAGGGACGCGCCTGATGAGCCCCGGTCCGCCATCCCAGCCACGGACGACCCAGCCACGGACGACCCAGCCACGGACGACAGATCCGCGGACAACAGATCCCCAGACGACCGGGCGGTGGTCGGCGGAGCCGCGGGAAGCGGCGGGGTTCGAGCGGCTGCGGCGGCGTGAGTACCGGGCGCCGGGGGCGACGGCGGCGCCGTCGGGTCCTGCGGTCGGGCGGGACGCGCACGGCAAGCGGATGCTGTACAGCGGGGTGCGCCCGATGCCAGCATCGGGCGCCGGTCTGACGGTGGAGTGCTCCCGCTGCGGCGGGAACCGCATGCTCGGCGCCTGGCAGTCGTTTCGGGTCCTGACGCCCAGCGTGCATTTCCCGATGGTGCGGTCGCGGCACTTCTCACTGGTGCGCTGCCCGAACTGTCACCGGGTCAGTTGGGTGCGCCTCGGTCTGCACCTGCGCGCCGCGGGCTGAAACCCCGCGGCCGCCAAGCGCGCGGACACAAGCGTGCAGACCAGAGCGCGCGAGCTCCGAGGCTGTTCGGGCTGCCGTCCGGTGTCAGGCGGATTCGGCGCGCGCAGTGGTGTCGTCCACCGGGTCCGTGACGTCGACGAGCTCGGTGACGACCTCCGCGGACTCGCCACGCAGCGGGCTGCCGGTGCCCCGGCCACGGTGGCTGCGGCGACGGCGACGGCGGCGGGTCGACTCGTCGGCCGAACCCGCCTCGCCGGTCAACGCCGAGACGATCTGCGCGCCGTTCGTGCCAGCGGGGTCGTCCAGTTCGTCGATGACCGCGGACCCGGAGGAGATGCGGGTGGACAGCGCGGTCGCGTCGTCGGCCAGCAGCACGCCGGCGAACTCGCCCGCGGCAGCGTCGAGAATGTCACCATCCGCACTGTCACCGTCCGCAGCGGCGATGGCCAGGCCAGAGGCGGCCGCCGCGGCACCGCCGCCGCGGGTGCGCCGACGGGTACGGGTGCGGGTGGGCACCGGCTGGTCGGCGGCGGCCGGTGACGATGCCCGCCGGGGGCGGGTCGAGGTCGCACGCCGGCTGCCCCGCCGGGACTCGCCGAGGTCCTCGATGTCCTCCGCGTCAAGACCGGCGCGGGTGCGCGCGGCGTGCGGGAGGGTGCCGGTGGCCTCAAGCGGGATGGCCAGCGCCTCGAACAGGTGCGGGGAGGTCGAGTAGGTCTCGGTCGGGCCGTCGAATGGCAGACCAAGGGCCTTGTTCACCAGTGTCCACCGGGACAGGTCGTCCCAGTCGACGAAGGTGACGGCGACGCCGCTCTCCCCGGCCCGGCCGGTGCGGCCGATGCGGTGCAGGTAGACGTTCTCGTCCTCGGGGCACTGGTAGTTCACGACATGCGTGACGCCGCTGATGTCGATGCCACGGGCGGCGACGTCGGTGGCGACGAGAACGTCGACCTTGCCGGCCCGGAACGCGCGCAGGGCCTGCTCGCGCTGGCCCTGGCCGAGGTCGCCGTGCACGGCGGCGGCGGCGAAGCCGCGCTTGTCGAGGTCCTCGGCGACCTTGTCGGCGGTGCGCCGGGTGCGGACGAACACCATCGCCAGGCCCCGGCCAGTGGCCTGTAGGACGCGGGCGAGCACCTCCATCTTGTCCAGCGCGTGGGCGCGGAAGACATGCTGGTGCGTGGTGGGGACCGTGCGGGTCTCGTCGGGCTGCTCGGCCCGAACGTGGACGGGGCGCTGCATGAACCGGCGAGCCAGTGAGATGACCGGCCCGGGCATCGTGGCGGAGAACAGCATGGTCTGCCGTCCGGTCGGCAGCTGCGCCATGATGCGCTCGACGTCGGGCAGGAAGCCGAGGTCGAGCATCTCGTCGGCCTCGTCGAGCACGAGGGTGCGCACGTTGGCGAGGTCGAGCACGCGCTGGCGGGCGAGGTCGAGCAGGCGGCCCGGGGTACCGACGACGACGTCAACCCCGGCGCGAAGCGCGGTGAGCTGCGGCTCGTAGGCCCGGCCACCGTAGACCGACAGCACCCGCAGACCCCGGCGTGCACCGGCGCGGGTGACATCGTCGGTGACCTGGACGCACAGCTCACGGGTGGGCACGACGACGAGTGCCTGGGGGCGGCCGTCGGCACCCTCGCCGGGTGCGAGCACGGTCTGCACCAGCGGAATGCCGAACGCGAGCGTCTTGCCGGTACCCGTGCGCGCCTGACCGATGATGTCGTTGCGCGCGAGGGCGAGGGGGAGCGTGAGCTCCTGGATGGGGAAGGCGTGCACGATGCCGGCGGCGTCCAACGCCTCGACCGTCTCGGGTCGAACGCCAAGTTCGGCGAAGGTCGGGCTGGGCGAGACGACGGGGATGTCGGCGACCGCGGACACTACCGCGGGGCCTTCGGAGTAGGAAGGGGAAGTTGATAGATCATCTGAAGGTACTGCAACTGTGACGGACAGCGGGACGCTCCTGGTCTTCTCTGAGCGGTGTCTACGCTGAACCCGCTCACTGTGAGCCACGTGGCGCCCGCGGCCCGAACTCCGTGTGCCCGGTGCCCTGAATGGCAACTCTGGGTGCACAGGAGACGAGGCGACGCCTGCTTCGCGGCGGCCGAGGCGACATAACGACCTCTGGCTGGCTCTAGCATAGCCGCTGAGACCGTCGAGCGGGGGCTCCTTCGCTGACGATTGCCGTTGCCAGCGTCACGGGTGCCAGAATCCGACTGTGATGCAGACATCATTCCCGTCGGCCGACGCTACGCCTTCGGGTGCTGAGGCCCTGCCTGACCAGGCAACGGTCGACCTGCTGGGCCTGCTCGCCTACGGCGAACTGACGGCATTCGAGCGGCTGGCGACAGATGCCCGGATGTCGCCGACCCTGGCCGACAAAATGGCCTTGGCGACCATGGCCGCGGCCGAATTTTCCCACTTTCAGACGGTTTGTGACGAACTCGACCGAATCGGGGTGGGTCGAGAGGAGGCCATGGCCCCCTTCATCGGTCCACTGACCGACTTCCACAACTCGACCGCGCCCGCCGACTGGCTGGAGAGCCTGGTCAAGGCCTACGTAGGCGACAACATCGCCGCGGACTTCTACCGCGAGATCGCGGCCCGCCTGCCCGAGCCGTCCCGCGGCATCGTGCTGCGCGTGCTCGCGGACACCGGTCACGCCGCCTTCGCCGTCGAACGGGTCCGAGCCGCCATCGAGGTGAACCCGACCGTCGCCGGACGCCTGGCGCTGTGGGGGCGGCGGCTCGTCGGCGAGGCGCTGACCCAGGCACAACGGGTCGGAGTGGAGCGTGACGCCCTCACTGGGCTACTCGTCGGGGTCGGCGATCTGGACGCGCTGGCGGCCATCTTCAACCGCATCATGTCCGCCCACAGCCGCCGGATGTCCGCCCTCGGCCTGTCCTCGTGACGTGACCCTCTGCCCGACCCGGCTGGCCTCTTCGTGCCTCGCCTGGCCTCTGTGCGCTGTGTCTGGCCTCTCCCTGCCTCGTCTGCGCTGCCGGACCGGCGGAGATCAGGTGCGGCCTGGGCCGGGCGCGGGGTGAGCTGGGCGGTCGGGCCGTGCCCGACCAGGGCCGACCTGCCCCGGACGCGGGCCCGGGGCAGGGACGCCGGTGCGGTGAGCCGGCTCGGCAGCGGCCTGTCTGCCTACCTGGCGTTCCGGCCACCTGGCGTTCCGGATGCCGGGCCGCCGGCCCTCAGCCGCCGAAGCCGACCCGGCGGGGTGAGGCCGCCGCGATCTCCACGTACGCCAGGGCCGCGACCGGAACCACCACCTGCCGCCCTTTCTCGTCGGAGAGGGTCAGCACGCCATCGCCGGCCTTGACCGCTTCGGCCACCAGCGCGGCGACGGCTTCCGCGGTCTGGTCGCTCTCCAGCACCAGCTCCCGGCTGACCTGCCGTATGCCGATCTTGACCTCCACCGATGACCTCCGCCTTCGTCGGACCTGCACGCCGGCGGACATCCGCCGCCGAGGTTGGATCACGGCCCACACTATGGCTTCCGGGACTTCTCCACCGGCGTGGGTGCGCCGTGTTCGCTCCCGGCACACGCCACGCCGGACCGTCAGGGGTGATCCTGGCGGGGGTAACCGCTGATGCCGCGCCAGGCCAGCTCCACCAGAGACTCGATGGCTCGTTCCTTGGGCACGGTCTCCCCGCGCACCAGCCACCAGCGCGAGGCGGTCTCGGCCATGCCGATCAGCCCGACGGCGAGCAGGTCGGCCTCGGCGGGATCCAGCCCCGTGTCGAGGGCGATGGTCGCCGCGATCGAGCTGACGCACTGGGCGCCCGCCGACTCGATGCGCTGGCGCACCGCCGGCTCGCTGCGCAGATCGGATTCCAGCACGAGCTGGTGCGCCCCGGACGGGTCGTTGACGAAGTCGAAGTACGCCCGGATCGAGCGGGCGATGCGCGCGTGGTTGTCGGTGGTGGAGGCGAGCGCCTCCTCGACCGCGTTCACGAGCTGGGTCGAGTGCTCCTCGAGCAGCGCCAGGTACAGCTCGAGTTTGCCCGGGAAATGCTGGTAGAGGACGGGCTTGCTGACGCCGGCCCGTTCGGCGATCTCGTCCATCGCCGCAGCGTGGTAGCCCTGGGCGACGAACACTTCGCGGGCGGCGCCGAGCAGCTGGAAGCGCCGGGCGGTGCGAGGCAGCCGGGGAGTCCGGCCCGGACGGGTGCCGGGCGAGGCTGGCTCGGCGGTCACCGGCGCACCTCCAGGTCGACATCGACAACACGGCCCGGGAGCGGGCTCCCGCTGCGGTCACGGCGTCGATCGTGCCGCCCGCCGGCCCACTTTCGCACAGCAGGACGCTGTGGGGGCTGGTCCGGCGGGATTGTGCGCCCTGGTGGACCACCCTGAGCCGGGGCGCACGAACCGACGGCGCGCGCGACCCGCCGGCGGCCGGCGCCAGCAGCCGACCTCAGCGGTACTCGTCCTCGTCGGTCTCGACATCGATGCTCTGCTCGACAAGATCGAACTCGTCGGCCTCACCCGACCGTCCCACCGGGAGCGTGGGCGTGGGCTGCGGCGGACTGACCTCCTGCGCCTGCTCGGCGGCATCGGCGTCGGGTGCCTCCAAGGGGAGGCCGGAACTGGGCAGATCGGTCGACGTTCCCATGGGACGTCCTCCTGTGCTCGTCGAGATGGCACTCGTCGATTGTCGCGCCCGTGTGACGGGGCGCCGACGCCTGACGGTCCTGGTCCGTGTCGAGGCCCGGACGGCGATGTGCCCGCCATGGGCACCTCTCACGCGGGCTGTCCGTATCCGGATCGGCCTATCCCGGCGTCCCGGCCGCGTCCGGCGCCTCGCCTGCGTCCCGTGCCTGGCCCGCGTCCGGTGTTCCGGCCGGGTTCGGTGACTGATCGTGCGGGGATCGCTCGGACGGCGCCTGGCCGCCCGGGGAACCCTCGAGCAGCGCGGCGAACAGGTCGCCGTGATCGTCAACACGTCGCAGCACGTCGTCGGCGGTGAAGGTGAGGTCCTCCGGCTGGCGGCAGGCGCCGACCTCGTCCCAGGTCACCGGAGTGGACACGGTGGGACGCGCCCGGGCGCGCAGCGAATAGACGCTCACCGTGGTCTTCGCCGGGTTGTTCTGGGACCAGTCCAGCAGGACCCGGCCGCCGCGCAGGTCCTTGCGCATGTTCGCGACGACGAGATCCGGATGGTCGGCCTGCAGCCGGGAGGCGATGGTCCGCATGTCCGCGCGGACCTGCATCGACGTCCGGCCGTCGCTGACCTTTCCATATACCTGCCGTCCCTTGGATCCGCTGGTCTTCACGCACAGTGGCCCGGGCAGGATCTCGCGCAGCAGCAGCGCCACCCGGGCACAGTCGACCACGGTGGTCCCGGAACCCGGGTCGAGGTCGGCCACGATCAGATCGGGCTGGCTGGTGGAGACCCGCCACATCGGGGTGTGCAGCTCCAGCGCGGCGAGGTTCGCCAGCCACACCATGGTGGGCCGGTCGGAGACGACCAGGTAATCGATGGTCGAACGGTCCTTCGTCGAACCGGGGGACGGCAGCCGCGCCGTCGTCGTCCACTCCGGGCGGTGGGACGGCGCGTTCTTGGTGAAAAAGCCCTTTTCTGCCACCCCGTTCGGGAAGCGGACCACGGTGAGCGGACGATCGGCCAGGTGCGGCACCAGGACCGTGCTGATCTGCTGGTAGTAGTCGATCACGTTGGCCTTGGTAAAGCCGGCATCGGGATAGAGCACCTTGTCGAGGTTGGACAGCCGTAGCCGCCGTCCGTCGACGTCGACGTCGACGCTCGTCTGAGCTTGTCCTGTGCTCATGCGTCCTGCGCTCATGCGGTTCCCGTCGTGCTCGATGCGCCGCGGGTCAGTGCTGGGGTCTGTGCTGTGGGCCTGAGCTGTGCATCCGTGCGGTGGGTCCGTGCCGTGGTCGAGTCTGTGCCGTTCCACCCGGCTCGTCCCCGTGGCGATCGTCCCCGGGCGGGCACCCCCCCGGGCAGGCCATGGCGCCACGTGATAACTATGGACGTTTACCCGATCTGGCTTACACGTGGGCGTCCGGTGGGTCACCATGGTGGGTAATCTACCTGAGGGGCGAACATGCGTTCGATCTGGAGGGGTGTCATCTCTTTCGGCCTGGTGTCGATCCCCGTGCGGCTCTACACCGCTACGCAGGAGCGGGACATCGCGTTCCACCAGGTCAGGAGGTCGGATGGTTCCCGCATCCGGTACCGCCGCGTGGCAGAGGCGGATGGCGACGAGGTCAACTACGCCGACATCGCCAAGGGCTTCGAGCTACCGGACGGGCAGACCGTCGTGCTGACCGACGAGGACTTCGCGAATCTGCCGCTGTCCACCTCCAAGGCCATCGACGTGCTGGAGTTCGTACCGCTGGAACAGGTCGACCCGATCTACTTCGCGAAGAGCTACTACGTCGAGCCGGACCGCACCGGCGCCAAGCCGTACGTCCTCCTTCGTGACGCGCTGGCCGAGTCCGGCCGCGTCGCGCTGGTCAAGATAGCCCTGCGCCAGCGCGAGCAGCTCGCGACGCTCCGGGTGCGTGACGGCGTCTTCGTCCTGGAGACGATGGTCTGGCCGGACGAGGTGCGCGAGCCGGACTTCCCGTTCCTCTCCGACGAGGTCACCGTGTGCCCGCAGGAGCTCGCGATGGCCGGTTCGCTCATCGAGACCCTGTCCGCCGACTTCGACCCGACCCGCTTCGCCGACGAGTACCGCGAGGCCCTCCAGTCCGTCATCGACGCCAAGGCGGCCGGCCACGAGGTTGTCGCCCCGCCCGAGGGCGAGGCCACCGAACCCGTCGGTGACCTGATGGCCGCCCTACGTGCCAGCATCGCCGCCGCCCGTCGTGACCAGCCCGACGGCGTCTCCGGATCCGCGGCGTCTGGATCTGCCGCGGTGTCCGATGCGCGGGACGGCTCCGATGCGCGGGACGGCTCTGGCGCGCGGGATGGCAGGGCAGGGTCCCGCAAGGCTGGGTCGGCGTCGCGGGCAGGTGGATCGACCCGGTCGACCCGGTCGTCCTCCGGCTCGACGCCGTCCACGACATCCGCCGCGCGTGCAACGGCGTCGGCGTCGGCGTCGGCCGGGCAGGGCGTCGCCAGGTCCGAAGATGTCGCCGGATCCGGGGGCGAGGAGGCGAACTCCACCCCGGCCGCTCTCGTCGCCGAGGGGTCCTTGTCGACGTCGGGTAGCGCGGCGGCGAGGTCCACGCGGTCATCCTCGATTTCGAGCCGCGGCGCGCGGTCCGGTTCGTCGGGTACGTCCATCCCGTCGGCCTCATCCCGGACGGGTTCATCGGAGTCGTCCCGTTCGTCGGGGGCGGCGCGTTCGTCGGGAAGCCCGCGTTCCTCTGCGGGCCCCGCACGGTCGCCGCGGGGTTCGAACGGCAAGGCAACGGGGAAGGCAACAACCGCCAAGAGCGCCTCGACGAAAACCCCCGCCAAAAGCGCGACCGAGGACGCACCCCGCACCACCCGACGTTCGGCGTGAGCCTCAGTCCGAAGCCGTTCTGCGCGACGGTCGGCCGTGGTCCACGACCCTCCCCGTCCGTCGTCCATGACGGTTCGTCCCGTCGTCCATGACGATTCGGCCCGTCGTCTACGGTTCGTCCCGTCGTCCATGACGGTTCGTCCCGTCGTCCACGACTGTCCGTCCGTCGTCCACGACTGTCCGTCCGTCGTCCACGACTGTCCGTCCGTGGTCCGTCGCCGTCTTGCGCGCGAACCCAGCGCCTCTAGCACTACCAGCCGCCCGGCAGGCCGCGTCCCGCGTGATCATCGGACCATGCCGGACGAGCTGGCACCTCATGCGCGCCCACCCGACCGCACCGCTTGCGCTTGGTGTCGCGAGCATCCCGGAAAGTATCGATCTCCCGCCCACGGTAACCGTCCTCCGCCCGCCGCCGCCGGGAACTCCCAGAGGTGATGCTTCCATGTTCCTTCTACAGGGATGAAGCGGGCATAACGCCCTCTGAAACCCTGTAGAAGCGACATGTTCGGGCGCTCCGAGGTGAAGATCCGCGAGAGCTGGTTGGACGTCGTTGCTCAGTGTCACGGGTGCGGCGGATCCGAGTTGTTGGCGAAGGAAACGGGGCAATGGTGGTGGGCCGGAGTCGAGAGGCGGGGGAGGACGGCAGCGGGCCGGAGCCGGTAGGCGGTGGGATGGATGGCGGTGGGCCGGAGCTGGGAGACGGTGGGTTGGAACCCGAGAGGCGGTGGGGGTGGGGGTCGAACGCAGTGAGGGTTAGTCGTGAGGGGATGTCATCTCGGCGGAGGCGCGATGCGCTGCGATGCGATGCGCGGAGCCTGGTCGGTCCCGACGGGTTGCCGGCCAGGCTCCGCGGCGGTCGCGTGAGGTTGTGCGCAAGCATGCCGCGTTCCGGGGCGCAGTAACGCCAACACGGAAAGCGCCAGGCCTATGGGGGGTCAGGGCCTATGGGGGCAGTGCCGGCGGGTCAGCGGCGGAAGGCGTCCTTGGCCTTCTCGCCGGCCTGGCGTAGATCGGCGGTGGCGCGGTCGCCGCGGCCGTCCGCCTCGGTGCGACGGTCGCCAGCGGCTCGTCCAGCCGCCTGCTTGCCCCGCCCGCGCAGCTCGTCCACCTTGTTGCGAACCTTGTCGACGAAGGACACGGCGCTCAGCTCCTCACCAGTGGGTGGTCGGTCGCCAGGGTCCTACCCACGCGGCCGTGGCGAACACCACCCGGTCCCGGCCGCCGTAGCGAGCACCGTATGGTCCTGGCCCGTCGTGGGGAGCACCGATCGGGCCTGGCCGTCGTGACGGCAAACATCCGGCTGGGACTTGGCGGGTGGTGTCAGCGGGACGCGCGGCGGTGGCGGTGGCGGTGGCGGTAGGGACGATGTGCGGCGGTGCGGTGCGGGGCAGGGAACATGGGGGCGGTCGTGAGCGCTGTGGATCGAAGGAGACGGCGGTCGGCGTATTCGCGACTGAACCGGGCGTCGATGTGGCATCGTCGAAGTACGACAGCGAACGCGAGGAGCTAGCGTGTCCCTTCCGCCCCTGGTCGAGCCTGCCGACGGCCTGACCGTCGACGAGGTCCGCCGGTATTCCAGGCATCTGATCATTCCGGATGTCGCCATGGACGGCCAGAAGCGGCTGAAGAACGCGAGGGTCCTGGCCGTCGGGGCCGGCGGGCTGGGCTCGCCGACGTTGATGTACCTGGCCGCGGCCGGCGTCGGCACGCTCGGCATCGTCGAGTTCGACACGGTGGACGAGTCGAACCTGCAGCGCCAGATCATCCACGGGCAGTCGGACGTCGGTCGGTCCAAGGCCGAGTCCGCACGGGACTCGGTCCTCAACATCAATCCGTACGTCAACGTCGTGCTGCATGAGACCCGGCTGGATACCTCCAACGTGCTGGAGATCTTCAGTCAGTACGACCTGATCGTGGATGGCACCGATAACTTCGCCACCCGGTACCTGGTCAACGACGCGGCCGTGCTGCTCGGCAAGCCGTACGTCTGGGGCTCGATCTACCGGTTCGACGGGCAGGCGAGCGTCTTCTGGGCCGAGCACGGACCGTGCTACCGCTGCCTCTACCCCGAGCCCCCGCCGCCGGGGATGGTCCCGTCCTGTGCCGAGGGCGGGGTGCTCGGCGTGCTGTGCGCGTCGATCGCCTCGATCCAGACCACCGAGGCGATCAAGGTGCTGACGGGTGTGGGCGAGCCGTTGGTCGGCCGGCTGATGGTGTATGACGCCCTGGAGATGACGTACCGGTCCATCAAGGTCCGCAAGGACCCGGAGTGCCCGTTGTGCGGCAAGAACCCGTCGATCACCGAGCTGATCGACTACGAGGCGTTCTGCGGGGTCGTGTCCGAGGAGGCGCAGCTCGCCGCCGCCGGTTCCACGATCACTGCGGGCGAGCTCAAGGGCTGGCTGGATGCCGGCGAGCCGATCGAGCTGATCGATGTCCGCGAGCCCGCCGAGTGGGAGATCGTGCGCATCCCCGGTGCCCGCCTCATCCCCAAGGGTGACCTACCCGCGCATCTCGCGGAGCTGCCGCAGGACCGTCGAGTCGTCGTCTACTGCAAGTCCGGTGTCCGCTCCGCCGACGCGCTCGCGACCCTGAAGGGCGCCGGCTTCGCCTCGGCCGTGCACGTCCAGGGCGGCGTGACGGCCTGGGCCACCCAGGTCGACAAGACCCTCCCGGTCTACTGAGGCCTCGCGGTCGGCGGTCGCCTCGGGGCGCCGGATCATCGGCCGATGATCCGGCGTGTCCCGGGGCGGGCTGGCGGACGGTCGTGGCGGCGGGACCTGATCGTCGTGGCGGCGCGGGACGGCCGCACAGGACGAGAAGAGGAAGAGCAGGAAGAGAAGAGGGCGCGGTGAGCGGTCCGAGGGCGCGCCGGTACGCACCGCCGCCAAGCGTGTCGGCTGGTCTCGGTACCCGGATCCGACTCGGGGATGCCGAGCCAAGCCCGCATGCCCGCGACGTTCTTGACGCCATCGCGCGGATCCCGCCCGGCAAGGTGATGACCTACGGTGACGTCGCCGAGTTCGTCGGAGCCGGCACCGGCCGCACCGTCGGCGCCGTGCTGTCCCGCTACGCCGAGGACGACCTGCCCTGGCATCGGGTGATCCTCTCGACCGGCGAACCCAACCCATCCAACCCGAGCGAGGCGCTACGCCGCCTGATCGCCGACGTCACGCCGCTGACCCCGTCCGGTGCACGGGTGGATCTCGCCGCCGCTCGGTGGGACGGCTCCGCGTGGTGATCGCGGTGGCATCCCACCGAGGCTGTCGGAGGGGACGCCGCTCGCGGCCCGGGTCAGCGGGCGGAGAGGCCACCGTCGGCCAGGTACACGCTGCCGGTGACCAGGGAAGAGCGGTCCGACAGAAGGAAAGCGACGACCTCGGCCACCTCCTCGGGCGTGCCGAGACGGTTGATCGGGGTGAGCAGCGCCGCCGCGCGATTGGGCTTGCCGTCGACCTGGATGAGCGCCGTGTCGACGAAGCCGGGGGCGACCGCGTTCACCCGGATCTTCCGGCTGGCGTACTCGAGCGCCGCGGTCTTGGTCAGACCGACGACGCCGTGCTTGGCCGCGACGTACGGCGCGGAGCCGGCGAAGCCCACAGTGCCGAACACCGAGGCCATGTTGACGATGGAACCGCCGACGCCGCCCTGCAGCATGGCGGTGATCTCGGCGCGCATGCTGTAGAAGACACCGGAGAGGTTGACCTCCAGCACTCGCTGCCAGTCGTCGGTGCGGGTGCTGCCGACCGGCTCGCGGGTGGCGGTGATGCCGGCGTTGTTCACGGCCAGGTCGAGCCGGCCGAAGGTGCCGACGGCGGTCTGGGTGGCACGCTCGAGCGCGTCCGGATCCGTGACGTTCGCCTCGACCGCGACCGCCTCACCGCCGTCCCGCTCGATCTCGACCGCGACCTCCTTGACCTTGTCGGCGCGCAGGTCAGTGAGCACGACCCGGGCGCCCGCGGCAGCCAGCCGGCGGGCGCACGCCGCGCCGATCCCGGACGCCGCTCCGGTGACCAGCGCGACCTTGCCCTCACAGTCCTGTGACCAGGCAGACGAGTTCATGGCACAGGACAGTGCCATGCATGGCCCACGGCAGTGAACCCGGATCGTGAAAGTCACCCCTTGGTGGGGGTGCCATGCCCGTCGATCGGGATGTCGTAGGTCCGTGGTGTGCTGTCGGGGTGACTCCGTCCCCTGCGGCTGCTCGGTCCCCGGCCGCGCCGCGTACCGGCTATCGGCTGGTCGCCGCGCCGGTCGCCGCATCACCGCCGCTGGTGCTGGATTCGGCGCAGCGTCGGGTGGTCGAGCATGCGGGCGGTCCGTTGCTGGTGCTGGCCGGGCCGGGCACAGGCAAGACGGCCACGCTCGTCGAGGCCGTCGCCGCGCGGATCGAGGCGGGTGCGGATCCTCGGTCCGTGCTGGTGCTGACCTTCAGCCGGCGCGCCGCGGCGGAGCTACGGGAACGGATCACAGCACGCCTCGGCGCAGCGGCCGGCGGGGCCGGGCGTGGGACGGGGGCGTGGACCTTCCACGCCTGGTGTCTCGCGGCGCTGCGAGCCCATGACCGGCCGGCGCCGCACGGGGGGTTCCGGCTGCTGTCCGGGCCGGAGCAGGACAGCAGGCTGCGGGAGCTCGTCGACGGATCGCGGGAGGACGGCCGTCCGGCCTGGCCGGAGTCGCTGACTCGGGCGCTGGGCACCCGCGGGTTCACCGAGGAGGTGCGAGCGCTGCTCGCCCGCGCGCGGGAGGTGGGGCTGGGCCCGGAACACCTCGCCCAACTGGCGCGGCGCACCGACCGGCCGGAGTGGGCCGCGCTCGCCGAGTTCTACGAGATCTACCTGGACGTGTTCGGTTTCGAGGGCTCGCTCGACTACGCCGACCTGGTGCACCGGGCCGCGCTCGTCGCCGAGGGCCCGGCGGGGGAGGAGCTGCGCGCCCGCTATGAGCACGTCTTCGTCGACGAGTACCAGGACACGGACCCGGCACAGGAGCGGCTGCTGCGGGCGCTGGCCGGTGGCGGGCGCAACCTGGTCGCGTTCGGCGACCCCGACCAGTCGATCTACGCCTTCCGTGGGGCGGAGGTGTCGGGGCTGCTGGAGTTTCCTCGTCGGTTCCGGGCGATGGGCGGCCGGGACGCGCCGATCCTCGCGCTGCGCACCTGCCGGCGGATGGCCCCGGCGCCGCTGCTGGCCAGCCGGCACGTCGCCCGTCGGCTGCCGGCGACGCGGCTGCCGGCGCAGGCGCTGCGCGCCCACCGTGACCTGACCGGCCGCGGCGATCTGGGCGCCGGCCTGATCGAGGCGCGGACGTTCGTGTCCGCCGGGGCGGAGGCCGGTGCGGTCGCCGACGTGCTGCGCCGGGAGCATCTGGAGCGGGGCACCTCGTGGGCGCGGATGGCGGTGCTGGTGCGCACCGCCGAGCGGATCGGCCGGCTGCGCCGCGCGCTGGTGGCCGCGGCGATCCCCGTCACCGTCGATGGGGATGATCTCCCCGTCGCGCAGGAGCCCGCGGCGGCGCTGCTGCTGCTCGCGCTGCGCTGCGCCGACGACCCGGGCGCCGCGCTCACCGTCGACGCGGCCCGCACGTTGCTGACGTCCCCGTTCGGCGCAGCGGATCCGGCGAGCCTGCGGGAGCTCGGCCGGGCGCTGCGGGCGTTCGACCGGGATGCCGGGGCGGCGCAGCCCGGCGCGTCCGAGGAACTGGTCCGCGCGGCCGTCGCCGACCCGGACCGTCTGCTCGTCCGGGTGGACGACGAGGTCGCCGCGCCCGCCCGCCGGGTCGGGGGGCTGCTGGCGGCCGGGCGCCGGGCGCTGCTGGAGCCAGGCGGTTCCCCGGAGGGTGCGCTGTGGGCGCTGTGGTCGGCGAGCCGCTGGCAGGAACGGCTACTCGCCGCCTCGGCGGCAGGTGGCGCGGCAGGGCGGGCCGCCGACCGAGATCTTGACGCGGTGGTGGCGCTGTTCGACGCGGTCGCCCGGCTGGCCGCGCGGCGCGGACCGGGTCTCGGCGTGGCCTCGCTGCTCGGCGAACTCGGCCGGCAGCAGTTCGCCGCCGAGTCGATCGCCCCGGTGGGCGAGGATGCCCGCCGCCGCGGGGTGCGGCTGCTCACCGCGCACCGCGCCAAGGGCCTCGAATGGGACGTCGTCGCCGTTTGCGGGGTGCAGGACGGCGCCTGGCCGGATCTGCGCCAGCGGGGCTCCCTGCTGGGCGCCGAGGAACTTGACGCGCCGGCGCGGGGCGGGCTGCGCCCGCCGCTGACCCGCGCGGATCTGCTCGCCGACGAGCGGCGGCTGTTCTACGTGGCGCTCACCCGGGCGCGCCGTCGCCTGATGATCACCGCTGTCGACAGTCCCGATGATGACGGCAGCCGGCCGAGCCGCTTCCTCGAGGAACTCGGCGTGCCCGTCGTCGCCGTGCCGGGGCGCCCCACCCGGCCGCTCACCCTCGTCGGTCTGGTCGCGACACTGCGCCGGCTTGCGACCGAACCCGGCGCGAGCCCCGGGATGCGCACGGCGGCGCGCCGTCGCCTCGCCGCGCTCGCCGCCGCCCAGGACGACGAGGGCCGCCCGCTGGCCCCGGCGGCGCATCCGCGCACCTGGTGGGGGATGCTCGAGGTGACCGCGTCGGACGTGCCGGTCGTCGCCGCGGACGTGCCCCTGCGGCTGTCCGGGTCCTCGCTGTCGGGGCTGCGAGACTGCTCGCTGCGCTGGTTCCTCGAGCACGAGGCGCACGCCGTCACCGTCGCGTCGACCGCCCAGGGTTTCGGCCGGGTGGTGCACGCGCTCGCCGACGAGGTCACCACGGGCCGCACTCCCGCGAACCTGGCTGCTCTCGACGCCCGCCTCGACACCGTCTGGCGGCACCTGGCCTACGAGGCGCGCTGGCGCGGCGAGCAGGAACGTGCCGCTGCTCGGGAGGCACTCGCCCGGTTCCTGGCCTGGCATGCCGCCGAACGGGGTCGCCGGGTCGTCGACGCGGAGGTCCGCTTCACCTGCCGGCTGACCGTCGCCGGCCGCGAGGTACTGCTGCGCGGGTTCATCGACCGGCTCGAGCTTGACGACGCGGGCCGCGTGCACGTCATCGACTTCAAGACCGGCCGCACGCCGGTCAGCACTGCGGAGGTCGCCGTCCATCCCCAGCTCGGCAGCTACCAGCTTGCCGTCCGCTCCGGCGCCCTCGATGACGCTGTCCGCGCCGCCACGGCGTCGCCCGGACCGACGACCTTTCCCCAGGCGCCGGCGTCATCGCCCGGCCCGACGGCGTCACCGTCCGGTGCGACAGACCTGTCCGGTTCACCAGGTCTGCCTGGCTTGGCGGGTCCGCCTGGCTCGGTGGTGGAGCCGGGGGGCGCGGAGCTGGTACATCTGCGGCAGGAGACCGGCGGCGATGCCTCGGTACCCAGGCTGCCGGACGAGGCCCCCGGACCGCCGAAGGTGCAGGCCCAGGCGCCGCTGTCGGGCGACGGCCCGACCTGGATGGACGAGATCATCACGGCCGCGGTGCGCACCGTCGACGCGGAGGCGTTCCGGCCCACCCCGGGCAACGGCTGCGCGACCTGCACCTTCCAGGCCAGCTGTCCCGCCCGTCCCGAGGGACGGCAGGTCGTCACGTGAGCGTGCTGGGAACCGACGGGCGGCTGCCCCGCCAGCCGTTCCTGCCCGGCTTCGGTACCGACCCGGATGAGGGCGGCGACGGGGCGTTCACCGGTCCGCGGCTCGAACCGGACGATCTGCGCGAGCTGCTCGACGTGCCCTACACCGACGAGCAGATCGCGGCCGCCACCGCGCCGCTGGAACCCGGTGTGATCGTCGCCGGGGCAGGGTCGGGAAAGACCTCGGTGATGGCCGCTCGGGTGGTCTGGCTGGTGGCGACCGGTCAGGTGCGGCCTGAGCAGGTACTCGGGCTGACCTTCACCACCAGGGCGGCGGCCGAACTCGCCGGCCGGGTACGCCTGGCGCTGCGTCGCGCCGGCGCCACCCGACCCGAGAGTGCCGGTGCCGGCGGTGCCGGCGGTGCCGGTCTGGGCGGGGCTGGTTTCGACGGTGCGGGTGCGGGACCGGGTGGTTCTGGTTTCGGCGGTGGTGCGGAGAACGCGAGGGGAGCCGGCGGTGCGGGGGGAACCGGTGGCGTGGGAGATGCGGACGACGGCGAGCCGACCGTGGCGACCTACCACGCGTTCGCCGGGCGGCTCGTCGTCGACAACGCGCTGCGGCTAGGGCTCGAACCGGACATCCGGCTGCTCTCCGGCGCGGCGCGCTTTCAGCTCGCCGCCCGGGTGGCCCGCACGCACGACGGGACCGTGCAGGCACTGACCCGCTCCCTGGGCGCCGTCGTCGGCGAGATCGTCGCGCTCGACGCCGAGATGAGTGAGCATCTGGTCGACCCGGGCGTGCTCGTCGCCTTCGACACCGACCTGCTCGAGCAGGTCGCCCTCGCCCTCGACGCGGCCCGCCGACGTCCGCGGACCAAGGGTGTGCAGGACCTGCTGCGGCGGATCGCCCACACGTCCCGTGGACGGCGCGAGCTGGCCGCGCTGGTCACCGAGTACCGCGCGGCCCGGCGCGAACGGGGCGTGCTCGACTTCGGCGACCAGGTCACTTACGCCGCCCACATCGCCGAGACGATGCCGCAGGCCGGACGAGCCGAGCGGGCCCGAGCCCGGGTGGTGCTGCTCGACGAGTACCAGGACACCTCCGTCGCCCAGCGCCGGATGCTCACCGGCCTGTTCGGCGGCGGTCATCCCGTCACCGCGGTCGGGGATCCCTGCCAGGCCATCTACGGCTGGCGGGGGGCGTCGGTCGCGAACCTTGACCATTTCCCCATCCACTTCCCGCGGGCGGATGGCACCCCGGCTGCCGTCTACGAGCTCTCGGTCAACCAGCGCAGCGGCGGCCGGCTGCTCGAGCTCGCGAACGCCGTCGCGGAGCCTTTGCGGGCCCGGCACCGCGTCGTCGAGCTGCGTCCCCGCGCGGACGTCGCCGAACGCGGGCAGACCATCGTCGCGCTGCACGGGACCTGGTCCGACGAGGTGGCCTGGGTCGCCGCGCGGGTCCGCGCCGCCGTCGACGCCGGCACCGCGCCGAGCGGGATCGCGGTGCTCGTGCGGGCCCGTGGCGACATCCCGCCGCTGCTGGGCGCGATGCAGGCCGTGGGCCTTCCGGTGGAGGTGGTGGGGCTCACCGGGCTGCTCACCGTCCCCGAGGTCGCCGAGATCGTCACGGTGCTGGAGGTCCTCGACGCGCCCACGGCGAACACCGCACTGGTGCGCCTGCTCACCGGCCCGCGGGTCCGACTTGGCGCCCGCGACCTCGCTGCCCTCGGCCGTCAGGCCCGCGAGGTCGTCCGCCTCGACCAGACGGCCGAGTCCCAGTCCCAGCCGGAGTCCCGGTCCGGGTCCGGGATGGGCGCCACAACCGGGGGCGGGGACGGGGGCGATCCGCCGGAGCGGCAGGACGCGCTGCGCGCGGCGGTCGCCGACGTCGACCCGTCGGACGTGGTGGCGCTGTCCGACGTCCTCGCCGAACCCGGGCCGGAGATCTCCGCGCAGGGCGCGGCGCGGGTGCGCCGCCTGGGCGCCGAGATCGCGGCGCTGCGCGGCCACCTCGGCGAAGGGTTGCTCGATCTGCTGCACCGGGTGATCGCCACCATCGGCCTGGACGTCGAGCTCACCGCGACCGATGCCGCCGTGCGCGCCCGCCGTGAGGAGAACGTCGCGGCGTTCCTCGACGTCGCCGCCGACTTCACCGACCCGGACGGGACGACCTCGCTGCACGCCTTCCTCGGCTTTCTGCGCGCCGCCCGTGAGCACGAGCGCGGCCTGGACGTCACCGGCCCGTCCGGTGCGGACGCGATCGCGCTGATGACGATCCACCGGTCCAAGGGCCTGGAGTGGGAAGTCGTCGCCGTCCCGAACCTGAGCGCCGGGGTCTTTCCCGACCTGAAGGTGCGCGACCAGTGGACGAGGACGACCTCTGTCCTCCCGGTGCCACTGCGCGGCGATGCCGACGACCTGCCCGCCGCTCCCGTCCGCGACCAGCAGGTGTCCGACCAGAAGGCCGATCACGACGCGTATGCGGCGGCCGCCACCGGCTACGCCGAACGGGAGGAACGCCGCCTGGCCTACGTCGCCGTCACTCGGGCGAAGTCGCTGCTGCTCGCCAGCGGTCACTGGTGGGGCCCGACGCAGAAACGCCCGCGCGGCGCGTCGCTCTTCCTCGAGGAACTCGCCGAGCATGCCCGCTCCAGCGACGGCGGACGGATCGACGGGTGGGCCGAGCGCCCGGCCGAACGCACCAACCCGGCCCTGGACACCCCACCCGAGTTCGCCTGGCCGGTCCCCTACGACCCCGAGCCGTACGCTCACCGCCTCGAAGCCGCCCGCGAGGTCGTCGCCCGCCTCGACGCCGCCCTCCACCCACCCGGCCCGTCGTTCGACGAGGAAGCCGGCACCGGCGACGGGGACGGGGACGCAGGCTTCCCCACCGCGGCGACCGTCGGCCCGGCGGTGGCCGCCGGGCAACGCGTGCCGCCGGATGACGATCTGGCGGGAATGACCGCGGGGGAGCGGGCGCTCCTGGCCGAGCTGGACCGGGAGGCGCGGCTGCTGCTCGCCGAGGAGCGCGCCAGCCGCAGGCCGCAGCTGGACGTGCCGCTGCCGGCGAACCTGACCGCGTCCGAGATCGTCCGGATGCACGCCGATCCCGCCGCGTTCGCCCGGGAGCTGGCCCGCCCGCTGCCACGCCAGCCGGTGGCGGCGGCCCGCCGGGGCAGCCGGTTCCACACCTGGGTGGAGGAGCTGTTCGACCATCGCGCGCTGATCGGCGCCGACGATCTGCCCGGTGCCGAGGACGCCACCCTCACCGACGATGACCTGAGCGATCTGAAGGACGCCTTCCTGCGCACCCCCTACGGCATCCGGCGGCCGTACGCGATCGAGGAGTCGTTCGAGCTGCCGCTCGCCGGACGCATCGTGCGCGGTCGCATCGATGCCGTCTACGCCCTCGGCGGCGGCCGCTGGGAGGTGATCGACTGGAAGACCGGTGAGTCCCCCGCCGACGAGCTGCAGCTCGCCATCTACAGACTCGCGTGGGCTCGCCTGCGTGGCATCTCCCCGGACTCCGTGGACGCCGCCTTCCTCTACGTCCGTACCGGCGAGCTCGTCCGCCCCCGGCCCCTGTCCGAGGCCGCCCTCGCGGCCCTCCTGTCCGCCCCCGGCGGGACAGCCGGTCAGTGACGTCCCGGCAGGTCGAGGTCGACGAGCAGGGCGCGATGATCGGAGATCGGGGCGCGCAGGCAGTGCACGGCGCGGACCTCGCCGACGTGGCCGCGGGCCAGGATGTGATCGAGCTGCACGCGGGGCGAGGGCGACGGATAGGTCGGGGCGACGGCGAGGCGGTGCCAGCGGGGGAGCAGGCCGGGAAGGCCGCCCGGCAGGTTCAGATCGCCGAGGATGACCACCGGGCCGTCGACGCCCGCGAGCCGGCGGGTGAGCCGGCGCAGCTGCCAGGCGTTCCATCCCGGGACGAACGACAGATGCGTGGTCACGACGGTGATCGGCCCCTCCTCGGCCTCCAGCGTGGCCGCGAGGGCGATCCGGGGTTCGTCGTCGAGCAGGATCAGCCGCGCCCTGCCGCCCGGCCTCCCGCCGGGCAACGCGATCGGCGAGCGTACCGGCGAGCGGCCCAGTTCGATCACTCGCCACTGCCGCACGGGCAGCCGGCTGACCAGGGCGATCCCGTACGCCGGCTCGCCGCCAGCGCGAGGATGGTCCGCAGGGCGCCAGCTCTCGCCAGGGGTGCCGAAGACGGTGGGGACGAAACGCCAGGTGCCGCCCGCCGCCCCCATGGCCTGCGCGGCCAACGCGGTGAGATCCAGGCGGCCTGACCTGGGCTGGTCGAGGTCGACCTCCTGCAGGCCGAGCACGTCGGCGTCCAGGCCGGCGATGGCCTCGGTGAACCGCGCCGTCCGCACCTCGCCGTCGGCAAGTGACCGACCGTGCATCACGTTGAAGGTGCCCAGCCGCACGCGGCGACCGTACCCGACCGCGACACCATCCGCGCGGATCATACTGCCGGTCGCACGCCCTGCTCCGCGTGGGCGGGCGTTATGGCCGCAGGTGCGAGCGGAACCAGTCGGCGACGACCTGATCCACGACCTTGGCCAGCGGGGCGGGGCGAGTCCATCATGTGCCAGGTCACCACGAGCGGCGCCGCGCCACCGTCGCCGGCCCCGTTTCGATCGCCTCGCACTGCGTCGCCTCGCACCGCGTCGCCTCGCACCGCGTCGCCATGGATCGCGTCGCCATGGATCGCGTCCCCGTGGACAGGATCGCCGTGAACGGGAGGGAGTGCCGTGAACGGCACGCCGGCCGCCCAGCCGGTGATGGCGCCCTTCTCTCCCCCGCTTCTGGTTTCCGAGCTGGCCCGGACATGATCTGTCATCGTGGCAACGCTAGGCCATGGGCACGATCACGTGGTGGAATCTCTGCTGTCGGCAGAGCCGCTCTGCTGCAGGCAGAGCGCAGCCGTTGGGTGACTGGTGGATCGGGGCGCAGGGGCGGCCTGTCGGACACCCCGGCCGCCGCGATCGCCGCCTGTCGTGTCACCGTCCTGGATGGCGTCTGCCCGGGCACCTCTGCTGGCGGCGCTGGCGCGCAGGACCAGTTCGAGGTCGAAGCGGGTGTCGGGGTCCTCGAGGCTCGGGCCGAAAAGGTCGCGAAGTTGGTTGACGCGGTAGCGGACGGTCTGCGGGTGGATGTGCAGGCGTTCGGCGATCAGGCCGCGCTGGCCGCGCAGGGACAGCCACTGCAGCAGGGTCTCGGCGAGGCGCTCGCGGGTGCGGTGGGGCAGGCCGTCGAAGGGGGCGAGCAGGCGGGTGGCGAGATCGGTGACGAGACCGGGGTCGCGGGCGAGCAGCAGGGCGCTCAGGTGCTCGTCGGTGAACAGCGGGTCGGCCGCGGCGGCGGCGGCGAGCCGGCCGGCGGCGCGGGCGTCGCGGGCGAAACGGGCCCGGGCGGCGCTGGCGGCCGACTGGGCCCAGGGCACGGCGGGACCAACGACCGCGGCGAGCCCGGCGAGCCGCCCGGCCAGCGCGGTGCGGGCCGGGCCGCGTTCGGCCGCGCTCAGGAACAACCAGGTGTCCGTGCCCTGAACGGTCCGCGGACAGTCGTCCGGCAGGTGCAGCATCCGCAGCACCGAAGCCCTCTCGCCGCCGCTGTCGTCCGGTGCCGCTCGCCCGTCGTTCCCGTCCTTCCCGTCTCGCTCGTGTGCCGTGTGCCGTGCGCCTCTGCTGTTTCGTCCGGTGTGACCGGTGTGGTTTTCCCGTCCGGAGGGGTCCTGTCGAACTCCGGCGATCGCGCCCATCCGCGCGCCGGCGGCGGATGCGAGGCTGGTGTCGGCAAAACCGTCGGCGGGGATGCAACCGGGGATGAGGACCGCGGCCAGGCGACGGGGCAGGCTCAGCCGGCCGGACTGGGCGACCTGGGCGACGGCCTCCACCGGCGCGCCGGTGAGCAGCATCTCGCCCAGCCGGTCCAGCAGCCGTTCGCGCTCGCCGGCGGCGGTGAACTGCTCGGCGGCGTAGCCCTCGGCGGATGCGGCGGAGATGCTGTCGATGTAGGCGAACATCATCTCGGCGAGGGAGACCAGGCCGGACGCCTCGACGCCGTGGCTGGCCGCGGCCTGACCGAGACGCCGCCAGGACACCCGGGCGCCGACCCGGTAGGCGCCGAGCAGGTTGTCCAGAGACCGTCCCGCCCGCACCTCGCCGCGGCCGAGGCGGACGTACACGTCCCGGCTGGCGGCCAGGTCCGGCTCCCGCTGTGGCCCGGCCTCGACAACGGCCAGGAAGCGTCCCAGCGCCTCGTCCACTCCACGGCGCACCCCCCGGCCGAACCCGCCCTCCAACGGACGGGCGTAGGCGGGCACCTCCTGGGCGATCGCCAGGATGATCTCTTCGCCCAGTTGGTCAAGCTCGGCGGCAAGGGTCGCGGGCAGACCAGCTGGAAACTGTCCCATGGGAACAGACTGTCTCATGCGCCACACTCCGAACGGCGACGGGCGGCTGCGTGCCATCGCGTGTCCCGGGCCGTCGCCGGGCCGTCGGGCAGCCTGGCGGTGGATGGGCGGCGCAGTGTTTCGTGCTCGCGCCGCGGGATGTCACCGGACTGTGGTGGTGCGGCCGGCTCGGCTCCGACGGGCAGCAGCGGGCAGTAGCGTGGCTACCGTGTCCTCGTCCTCGCCCCACGCTCCCGACCCGGTCGGCTCCGCCGCGGTGAGGTCGGCGCCCGCGGTCCCCTCTCCGACTCCGGCGGACTCCACCCCGTCCCATCCGGCATCGTCTCGGCCGGCCCCCGCTCAGCGGGCGTCGCCCCGGCCGGCGGTGCCCCTGCTGGCGTCGGCGTACCCGATCGAGCGGGCGCGGCTCGACAACGGGCTTCGTGTCCTGCTCGCGCCCGACCGGACGGCGCCGGTCGTGGCGGTGAGCGTGCACTACGACGTCGGCTTTCGGTCGGAGCCCGAGGGGCGGACCGGTTTTGCGCACCTGTTCGAACACCTGATGTTCCAGGGCAGTGCCAACATCGGGAAGGCGGAGCATCCCAAGTACGTCCAGGCCGCCGGGGGAATCTTCAACGGTTCCACCCATCCGGACCACACGGACTACTACGAGCTGCTGCCGTCCGGCGCACTGGAACTCGCTCTGTTCCTCGAGGCTGACCGGATGCGAAGCCCCAAGATCACACAGCAGAATCTTGAGAACCAGATCGCGGTCGTGCAGGAGGAGATCCGGGTCAACGTTCTGAACCGGCCGTACGGCGGATTTCCCTGGATCAAGCTGCCCCCGGTCGCCTTCGACACGTTTCCCAACGCGCACAACGGTTACGGCGATTTCACCGAGCTTGCCGCGGCGAGCCTCGAGGATGCCGAGGACTTCTTCGACAAGTACTACGCGCCGGGCAACGCCGTGCTCACCATCGCCGGCGACTTCGATCCGGATGAGGCGCTCACCTTCGTCGAGCGCTACTTTGGTGACATCCCCGCCCGTGACGTGCCGGCGCCGCGCAGTTTCGTCGAGCCTGTCCCGAGTACGGAACGCCGGGCGCGGATCACCGATGCGCTCGCCCCCCGCGCTGCGCTCGCCGTCGGCTACCGAGTTCCTGATCCGATCGCCGACCTGACCGGCTTCCTCGCCTACTACCTGTTGGCCGACGTGCTCAGCGACGGGGATGCCAGCCGCCTCGAGCGCCGGCTTGTCCAGAAGGATCGGTCGGTGATCGCCGTGCGCACCTACCTCGGCACCTTTGGCAGCGCGTTCGAGCAGCGCGACCCGATGCTGTTCACCCTGGACGTCCGTCAGTCCGAGGACACCACCGCGGACGCCGTGCTCGCCGCCGTCGACGAGGAACTCACCCGCCTGGCCGACGACGGCCTGGTCGACGGCGAGCTGGAACGGGTGCAGGCGCGCGTCGCCTCCTCGCTGCTGCGCGAGGCCGACGACGCCCTGAGCCGAGGCATGGCGATGGGCGTGCACGAGCTTCGCCGCGGCCGTCCGGAGCTGCTCAACGAGCTGCCGGGGGAACTGGCCGCCGTCACCGCCGAGGCTGTGGGCGCTGCCGCCGGCAGCCTGCTGACCCAGGGCCGCTCGGTCCTCGAGCTGCACGCTGGGGCCGCGTCCACCGCGGCGGCGCCGGCCGCGGCATCATCCACTGCGGCAGCCGCAACGACACCGGGAGCACCGTGACCTCGCCAGCCTCGCCCACGACGGCCTCCACGGCGGAGGTGGTCATTCCCGCCGTGCGGCCGTCCGAGCCGGCGCGGTTGCCGGTGGTCGCCGATCGCATGCTCGACAACGGGCTGCGGGTGCTTGTGGTCGAACGGTCCAGCGTGCCGCTCGTGGAGGTGCGCCTGAGGATCCCGTTCGCCGGCCATGGCGTGGAGCATCAGGCCCGAGCGGAGGTGCTGGCGGAGACGCTGTTCACCGGGTCCACCCGCTTTGACCGCACCCGATTGGCCATCGAGGTCCAGCGGCTCGGTGGCGCGCTGTCCACCGGCGTCGACAACGACCGGCTCACCGTCGGCGGCTCGGCGCTCGCGAGCAACCTCGAGCCGCTGTTGCAGATCCTGGCCGAGGTGCTGCTCGGCGCCACCTACCCGCCCGACGAGGTGGCCGGCGAACGCGACCGGATCGTCGAGGACACCGCGGTCGCCCGCAGCCAGCCCGCGGTGATCGCCCGGGAGGCGCTGCTCGCCCGCGTCTTCGGCGACCATCCGTACGCCACCGGCATTCCCGACCCGGACGTCGTCGCGGCTGTCGGCGCCGACGACGTGCGCGCCCTGCACGCGCGGCGGGTCTCCCCGGTCGGCGCCATCCTCACCCTCGTCGGCGACGTGACCGCCGAGCGGGCGTTCACCGCGGTGAACGCCGCCCTCGGCGCCTGGGCCGGCGAGGCCTCCCAGCGCGCCGCGGCGCTCCCGGCGGTCAGCCCCGGGCCGGTTCTCATCGTTGACCGTCCCGGCGCCGTGCAGACGAACATTCGCCTCGGCGGGGCAGCCCTGGATCGCAGGGCCCTCGGCGCGCCGGCCCAGCGGCTCGCCAACACGATCTTCGGCGGCTACTTCAGTTCCCGGTTGGTCGACAACATCCGCGAGGACAAGGGTTACACCTACTCGCCGCGCAGCTCCATCGACCACTATCAGGCCGGTTCCCGGCTCACCATCGCCGCGGACGTCGCCACCGAGGTCACCGGCCCGGCACTGCTGGAGATCTGGTACGAGCTCGGTCGGATGGCGCTGCTCGCGCCCAGCCAGCAGGAGCTGGACGCGGCCCGCCAGTACGCCGTGGGCACGCTCGCGCTCGGCAGCGCCACCGCGGCGGGCCTCGCCTCCACGTTGTCGGCGCTGGCCAGCGCGGGCATCGGCGTGGAATACCTGCGCGATCATCCGCGGGCCCTGGCCGACGTGTCCCTCGCTGACGTCCAGGCCGCCGCGTCCGATCTGTTCGCCCCTACCTGTCTGGTGACGGTCCTCGTCGGAGACCGGCAGAAGATCGCCCGTGCGGTCGAGGACCTCCTGCAGGTCACGCCGGACTAGCGGGTCCCTCCAGTCTGGACGGGCCGCCCACCCGCGCCGGCCCGTCCAGACTGGACGCCTTGATCCGGGTTCGTCCGTCGCCGTCAGTGACGGCTGGACGTGGACCGGGGCGGTGCGGGTCGGGGCGCGCCACCGCCGGGCCCCGAAGCCGGCCCGGGTGGACCGCTGGGGGCTGCGCCGCCCGGGCCCGCCGATGGCGCGCCGGCCGGCCCCGAGGACAGTCCGCTCCCCGGCCCGGCGGACGCACCGCCTGCACCGCCTGCACCGCGCGGGCTGCCTGACGGGGCGCCACCCGGCGTACCGACCACCCCGCCACCGCCACCCGTGCCACCTCGCCCGCCGAGTTCACCGGGCAGGGCCACGCGCGGGTCGCCGACCGAGTCGACGACCTGCCGGGCCAGGTCATGCACCCGACGACCCATGCCGCGGGCGGTGCGCCGCAGCCGCTCGAACGCCTCTCGTGGACGGATCTGGTTGCGCTCGGCCAGAACCCCGATCGCCTGCTCGACGACAACCCGGGAGGCCAGCGCGTGTTCGAGCTGGACGACCGACAGCCGTAGCTGCTCGATCTCGCTGAGGTCGCGTTCGGCGCGTCGCGGCCGTCCCGGCGGCGCGAGATCGTCGGCGAGCAGATCGGCGAGCACCATCGCGGACAGCAGATCGCCGACCGGCCGGACCTCGGGACCCGGTCCTTCGACCACCCACCCGGCGGAGGTTCGCCGCAGCCGCATGTCCGCGCCGGGCTGGCGGGCAGCCGCCGTGATCGCGGCAGCCGCCGCGGCGTTCGACCCTCGGTTCGCGCCGGACGAGGGCCCGCCGGGTCCCGCGGTACCCCCACTCGGAACGGCTGGCTGTCCCGGTCGTGGTGGCCCGGGACGCACCGCCCGCGCGACCGTCTGTGGCGTCGGGGTCCGCCCAGGTCGTGGGGGCGTGGGGCGCGACGTGGCCGATCCCCGACCCGCGGCACCCGCTGGCACCCGTCCGGCCGGGGGAGAACCGGCCGGCGCCGACACCTCGGACCCGTTCGCGGGTCCGCCCCGTGCCGGTTCCGTGGGCACGCCTGCCGTGGACGGGTCGCCCGCCGCCTGGGACACCCGCGTGGGGGCCCCCACCCCCGACTGGCCACCCGTCCGAACCACCTCCCCACTACCGTGCGGCGTCGCCTGCACCGTCCGCGTCGCCTCCGGCACGGTGACCTCCGCGGATGTCGCATCCGGTGGCGCTGTCCGGGGCGCACCCGACGTCGGTGCCGGTGGCGGCTCCGGCGGTGCCGCTGGTGCTCCCGCCTCGAGCGGGGTCGGTGGCGAGGGCGGCTGCGCCGGGGATTCACCGGGCGGCGACGCGCCGCCCGCAGGTGCACCCGGTGGTGGCCCGTTTGGCGAGTCGGCGGGCGGGGGCGTCGAGCCCTGTGGGGATGGTGCGCCCTGGGGGGGGCTCGGCACCTGACCAGATGCGGCCAGCCCGTCGGCAATCCCGCGGATCAGGGCACGATTCTCTGCGGTCACGGGTACCTCGCCGTGGTCCAGGCTGACGAGAACGCCGAGCAGTTGGCCATCTGTATGCAGCACCGGCGTCGCGAGATAACTGCGCACCTCCAGCAGGCGATGCTCCGCGGTGTCGGCGACCGGATGCCCCGGATCGACGCTGGACGCCGCCGCCGGCGCACCGTCGAGCATGCGGGCGATGATGCTCTCCGCACGGGGATAGTTGGTTCCCACGTCCAGACCGGCGAAGGATCCCGCCACCCGGAGATAGCCCACAGTCGTCGTAGAAACCACGACGAAACAGGCTGCCTCCATCCGGTCCAGGGCGTGAACGGCCCGCAGCGCGGCATCGATGGTGCTCCACGCCTGTTCTGAAGGTACTGACGACACAGGCCGAACTCTCCCACAAACTTCACGGGCAGTGACGGACACCGTCCCACGAGCCGGCCGCGTGTGCGGTGGGAAGGTAAGAACTCCCGGGATGTCGTTGCTCTACGTATCCGTTATGCGGCAGAAGTGACCTTCTCGGTGACCTGGCGGAGGCTCGGGTTCGTCATCACGGTGCCATCGGGAAAGAGCACAGTCGGTACGGTCGCGTTCCCGTTGTTCGCATCGCGGACAAGTTGCTCTGCTGTCGGGTCGTTCTCGATATCGATGGTCGTGTACTCCACGCCGGCGCGGTCGAGTTGGCTCTTCAGCCGAACGCAGTAGCCGCACCAGGAAGTCGTGTAGATCGTGAGCACGAATGGCCTCCAAGTCACCGGGACGCTGGCGGTCGCTGCAACAGTGTGGCGGCGCCATCCCTTCCCGCGCCATACCGGTACTACCGTGTCGAGGGATGTCCGTACCCACCGCCCCGACGCCCGCGCCCGCTGCCGGCGCTTCGCCCGCGGCAGGCCCGTCCCCGGTCGCACCCGCCTCGGCGATCGTCCTGTCGCCCGCCGACGAAGGCCCGGATCTGCTGGCGATGCTGGACCCGGAGCAGCGGGCCGCCGCGGATGCACCGATTGGCCCAGTCTGCATCCTTGCCGGAGCCGGTACGGGCAAGACACGCACGATCACCCACAGAATCGCGCACATGGTCGTGGATCGCGCGGTTGCGCCCGATCAGATCCTCGCGGTGAGCTTCACCACCCGGGCGGCCGGTGAGCTGCGCGGCCGGCTGCGGGCGATGGGCGTGCCCGGCGTGCAGGCGCGGACGTTCCATTCGGCGGCGCTGCGCCAGCTGCAGTACTTCTGGCCGACGGTGGCCGGCGGACCGCTGCCCCGGCTGGAGTCCAGCAAGATCCCGAATATGGCTCGGGCGGCCGGACGGCTGGGACTGCGACCCGACCGGCCGGAACTGCGGGACCTGACCGCCGAGGTCGAATGGGCGAAGGTCACGCTGGTCACCCCCGAGGACTATGCGCGCCTGGCCCCGGCGGCGGGCCGCGAGACCACCATGACGGCGCAGACCGTCGGGCGTCTCTACGGCGCCTACGAGGAGGTCAAGCGGGAGGCCGGCGTCCTGGACATGGAGGATCTGCTGCTGCTGACCGCGGCCGTGATCGAGGAGCACGGCTGGGTGGCCGGTGAGATCCGCTCGCGCTATCGGCATTTCGTCGTCGATGAGTACCAGGACGTCAACCTGCTGCAGCAGCGGGTGCTTGACGCCTGGCTCGGGGACCGTGACAGCCTGTGCGTCGTTGGTGACCCACATCAGACGATCTACTCGTTCGCCGGGGCCTCCCCGCGATATCTGCTCGAGTTCCCGCGCCGCTATCCACAGGCGACCCTCGTCCGGCTGGTGCGCGACTACCGTTCGACCCCCCAGATCGTGGGACTCGCCAACCGGCTGGTGACGGCCGGGCCGCGGGCCGAGCTCATCGCCGTCCCCCCGGCCGGCCCCGCACCGGTCTGGCTCGAGTGCGACACCGAGGCGGACGAGGCGAGCGCCGTCACTGGACGCATCCGCGCTCTGCTCGCCCGCGGCACGCCGGCCAGCCGTATCGCCGTGCTGTACCGGACGAACGCCCAGTCCGAGGCGTATGAGACGGCCATCGGCGGCGCCGGTATCGCCTATCTGCTGCGCGGTGGGGAGAAGTTCTTCGCCCGTCCCGAGGTCGTCACGGCGATGCGGCTGTTGCGGGCCGCCGTGCGTTCCGCCGACACCGACCGGCCCGCCGGGCTCGCCGACACCGTCGCGGACGTCCTCGGGGCTCTGCAGTGGTATCCCCACACCCCCGCGGCCGGCCCCGGCGCCGAACGAGAGCGGTGGGAGAACCTCGCCGCCCTGCACCGCCTCGCGGAGGATCTCGCCGCGCGGGTCCCTGAGGCCGGCCTCGAGGAGTTCGTCGACGAACTGGCCGACCGGGCCACCCATGAGCATCTGCCCACGGTCGAAGGGGTGACCCTGTCCACCCTGCACGCGGCGAAAGGCCTGGAATGGGATGCCGTCTTCCTCGTCGGCCTGACTGAGGGCACTCTGCCGCTGGTCCACGCTCGCACCGCCGAGCAGGTCGAAGAGGAGCGCCGCCTGCTGTATGTCGGGGTCACTCGGGCCCGCACCCACCTGGTCCTGTCGTGGTCGCTGGCCCGCACCGAGGGCGCCCGGGTACGACGGCCGTCCCGCTTCCTCGAGGATCTACGGCCGCCTCGCCGGGGCGGCCGTCCGTCCGGTTCCAGGCCCGGCTCTGGTCCCGGGTCTGGCATCGGTTCCGACGGCCGAGGCGGTGTACGGGGGAGCGGCGGGTCCGTTGGTGGCCGTGGAAACCACCATCACGGCGCCGACGGTGCGGGCACTGACGGTGCGGGTGCTGACGGCGCGCAAGAGGCGGACCGGGCAGGGCGTGGTCCTGGCCGGGGGCGTTCCGCGGTGCGCTGCCGGGTGTGTGGCCAGGCGCTCACCGGCGCGCCGGCGCGGGCCGGACGGTGCGCGGACTGTCCCGCCGACGTCGACGCCGAACTGTATGAACGCCTGCGTACCTGGCGTGCTGCCGCGGCGAAGGACGCTCGCCTGCCGGTCTTCGTGATCATTACCGACGCGACGATGCGCGCGATCGCCGAATGCCGGCCCGGCTCGGTCGCCGAGCTGGTGCGCATCCCCGGGATCGGCCAGGCCAAGCTCGACCGCTACGGAGCGGCCGTGCTGGCCCTGGTCGCCGGCCGCACCCCGCCATCCCCCTGATTCCGGGGCCGGGCTCTACGCGCGCCGTGCCGTGACATCCTGTGTCCGGCACGCGACAGAGAAAATACGTTGAGGTTCTCGCGAAGGCCTTCTACCGTTACCCACGACGCCCTACAGACGCCGAGTGGATGCCATGCGCCACCGGCCCTCCGGAGAATCGAGGTGATCTCGCAGTGGTGAACGCTCTGATGGACGGAGTGGGCCGCGAGGTCGTCGGTCTCCGGGGTCTCCCAGCGGCCTCCGGTGCTACCAGTCCGGCCGTCTGCGTCACCGTTTTGGCCGCCTTTGCCGAGGCCCGTGTGGATGCGAAATCCGCGGTTGTCGGCGGTACCGTCGCGCCGTCTGTCCGCTTTCGGAATACCGGCATGTCTGGCATGACCGCGCGTGGCGTCGCTGCGCAATGGTCGCCGGAGCTCGCCGGCCAGCCGATGCGGGTCGCGCTGCCCATCGTCCGGCCGTCCACAGGTCAGCTGTCTGCCGCGAAGTCGTATGCCGCAGCGTTGCTCGCTGCCGTTGCTTCGGCACCCGCGGATGCCTACGGCCTGCCGTCCACGCATCGTCACCTCATGTCTGGATCCGTCCTCGATCCGCTCCCGGGCTAACCGCTCCGGAGCCGACGCGAGAGCCGCGATCCCCATGGGGATCGCGGCTCTTTGTCGTTTCGCTTCCTTCCATCCGCTCGAAGCCCAACCGTGTCGGAGGTGACACCCCGGTGTTCGATCACTCGATCGTCGCCCGGATCGAGCAGGATCGGCTCGTTCTGCCCTGCTGGGACGTCGATCCGGAGATGTTCTTCGCGGAATCCCCGGCGGACGTGGAGACCGCCAAAGCCGTCTGCCGGGCCTGCCCGGTCCGGGTCGCCTGCCTGACGGCCGCCCTCGACCGTGCCGAGCCGTGGGGGGTGTGGGGCGGTGAGCTGGTCGTGACCGGCGTCGTCGTTCCGCGTAAGCGTCCCCGCGGCCGTCCACGGAAGATCCGCCCCGAGGAGGTCGCGGCCTGAGGTCCACTTCGTGGGCGGGACACCGCATGGTCGGTGTTCCGCCCGCTGGCGTTGGCCGTGGATTTCTTCCTGTGCTCCCGGTGGCCGGATAGTGTTTTCCCGTGCCCAGCCGCGATCGCGTCTATCCGCTGTCGACCGGAGCCACTCCGTCCCCCGAACCGCCGCAACCCGTGGTGATGCAGCCGTTCCCCGCGGCTGCCCCCCTGCCCGCCGCCGTTCCGGCGCCCGCGCGCGGACCTGGCTCGGCGGCATCGGGCGCTCCTTCGCCGGGCTCGCCGGCGTCCGGCGGCCTGGTGGACGGCTCCGACGACCTGTCTCGCGCGGTTGCCGCGCTCACCGCACCAGAGCTGGTCACCATCGTCGATCTGGTCGCCTGGCGGGATGCGCAGTGGCTGCACGTCGCGAACGCGGCCGGATCGGCCCGCATCGCCACGACCGCCGCGGACGGGCCCTGGGAGCTGCGATCCGGGCGCCATCCGCTTGGCTCGCAGGACCCGATGCACGGGGTGCCGCTCGCGCGGGCACTCGCCGATCCTTCGCCGCCGAACGAGCGCAACGCCTATCCGTTCGCCGCGCGTCGACTGCTGTCCGCCTTCGGCGATGCCACGCGCTCCCCGGATCTGATCGTCATCCACACTCCCGGCCACTACTGGCCGGAGCGTGGCGGTCATCTCGGGGAGCACGGTTCGCTGGACGCCGCCCAGTCCCGGGCCCCGCTGGTGCTTTCCGGAGCCGGTGTGCACGCCCGCGGCCCGCGCGACGCGGTGGCCCGGGTTGTCGACATCGCACCGACACTCGCCGCCCTGGCCGGTGTCACCATGCCGGGCGTCGAGGGCACCCCGCTGACTGACCTGGTCACGTCCGGTGCGCGCCACGTCGTGGGCCTGCTGTGGGACGGGGCGAACTGTAACGATCTTCTGGATCTCGCCCGCTCCGGCGCCCTGCCGAACGTCGCCCGGCTGCTGGCGAACGGCACCGCGCTGAGCGGCGGAGCCATCGCGGAATTCCCCAGCGTGACACTCACCAATCACACCTCGGCGCTCACCGGCGTCGGCCCCGGTCGGCACGGCATCCTGCACAACGTCTACTTCGACCGCGCCATCGGCCGGCAGGTGATCGTCAACGATGTGAGGACCTGGCACACCGCGTGTGACCAGCTCCGCGACGGCGTCGAGACCCTCTTCGAGGCCGTGGCCCGGCAGCGCCCGCACGCGGTGACCGCCTGTGTGAACGAGCCGGTCGACCGGGGCGCGCACTATTCGACCTTCGGCCTGGTCCGCGCGGCCGGCATCGTCGGCGGTGCCGGTGACATGGGTGACCACCTGCCGCCGCTCGAGGGCGACCCGCACACCACGGCGGAATGGGCGTCGAAGGATCCCGACTACGCGTGGTCCAGCCGGGTCGACGCGCTCGGCCTTACGCAGGTTCTGCAGCTGTGGGCCCCGGACGTCACCCCACCCGATGTCATGTGGTGGAACACCACTGTCACCGACACCGGTCACCACGGTGGTGGCCCGTACTCGTCCGAGTCCCGCGCCGCGCTGCGGGACGCGGATGCGCGGCTCGGCGCCTTCCTCGGCCTGCTCGCAGATCGGGATCTGCTGGCGAACACCGCGTTCCTGCTGACGGCCGACCACGGTTCGGAGGCGGCAGACCCTGGTTGCCGCGGCGACTGGGGTGACGCACTGCGCGACGCTGGCGTGCGGTTCCGTGACGAGGGCTATGGCTTCGTCTACCTCGGTGCGCTCACCGACACGGCGATGTGACCGACACGGCGATGTGACCGGCACGGCGATGTGACCGACACGGCGATCGTGGTGGACCGCCGCGTCAGGTAGCTGGTGCGCGGCCGTACCCAGGCCAGGCTTCCCCCGGCCCGGGTACGTCAGTCCTCGGCGCTGACCGGTTCGGTCGGGGCGGCACCGGCCGGGGCCGGCTCACCGGGAGCCGTGGCGGTGTGGGTCTGCTCCGGAATCGTGTTCTCGCGCGCGGACCTGGCGCTGTCCTCCTCGGCCGCGGGTGCGGCTGTGGTGGGTCCAGCAGTGGCGGGCTTTGGGCCGGCGGCCCGCATGGCCCGGGTCGTCGTGCCGCGGGCCCGGGCGCGGGCAGGCCTGGCAGGAGCGGCGGTGTCCGCGGTGTCCGCGGGGACTGCGGGGACTGCGGGGACTCTGGCGGCTACGGAGGCCGCCTTCGAGCGACGCCGACCGCGGCGGGGGCGCTCCTCGGCCAGGACGACCGGGCCAGTGAGCGGACGGATGACGCCGGCTTCCTCCTCCACCCGCAGGACGGGCAGCGGACGGTCCGCCCGGTTGGCCCGCGCGGCGGCCTTGGCGGCGGGTGAACCGGGTGCGGCGAAACCGGGCTGCCAGGCCTCCATCTCGGCCCGGAAAGGGCCGGTGCTGCCGAGCTGGCACAGGACGCCGATGGCGCCGAGGGTGACCCGGTGAATCAGCAGATACGACGGAGGGAGGTTCAGCTGGCGGCCGAGCTGGGCGGCGGCGGAACGCCAGTCGCTCAGACGGGTGGCCTCCGAGCGCAGCCAGCCGCGGGAGAAGGTGAACGTCTCGTCGGTGATCGGCGCCAGCATGGGAGCCAGGTAGTCGAGCAGGTCCTCGGCCTCGACCTCGGTGGACGGTGGGATGAACCCCTCCGTGCGCAGACCGTCGGCCACGGCCTGCGCGTCGCCGGCCAGGGTCTGGCGGGCGAGCCGGCCGATTGGCTCGGGCAGGCCCCCTGGCAGGCGGTTGACGGCGCCGAAGTCGAGGACGCCCAGGCGCCCATCCGGCAACAGCCGGAAGTTGCCCGGATGCGGGTCGGCATGCAGCAGTCCGGCGCGGGCGGGGCAGGAATAGAGGAATCGGACCAGAAGGAGTCCGGCCCGGTCCCGTTGTTCGGCGGTGCCCGCTCTGATGATCGTGGACAGCGGCGTACCTTCGATCCACTCGCTGACGATCACGCGGTCGGCGCCGGCCAGGGGGCGGGGGACGGCGATGTCCGGGTCGTCCGCGTAGGCGGTGGCGAAGGCTGCCTGCCAAGTGGCTTCAAGCCGGTAGTCGAGTTCCTCGGCGACCCGCGACTTCAGCTCCTCGACGAGCGGTTTGATGTCGAGCCCGGGGATGATCGAGCCGAACAGCCGGGCGGCCCGGCCGAGCTGGTTGAGGTCAGCGAGCAGGGCGGGGCCGGCACCCGGGTACTGCACCTTGACGGCGACCCGCCGGCCGTCGGCCCAGACGGCGCGGTGCACCTGACCGATGCTCGCCGCGGCCACCGGTGTGTCGTCGAACTCGGCGAACAGCGACCGCCAGTCGGCGCCAAGCTCCTCGGTGAGCACCCGGTGCATCACCGCGGTGGGCAACGGCGGCGCGGCCTCCTGCAGTTTGGTCAGCGCTGCCCGGTAGGGCGCGGCCACCTCGTCGGGGAGCGCGGCCTCGAAGACGGACATCGCCTGGCCGAGCTTCATCGCTCCGCCTTTGAGCTCGCCGAGCACGCGGAAGATCTGCGCCGCGGTGCGCTGCTGCAGTTCGGTGGCGACGACCTCGGCGGGACGGCCGCCCAGACGCCGGCCGACGCCGATCGTGGCCCGGCCGGCGATCCCCAGTGGGAGGGAGGCCAGTTTCGCGGTGCGGACGACGGCCCGCCGTGGGATCTCGGACACAGCTCCATCGTGCCTTCTCCTGTCCCGCCGCGGGAGTCGCACGCAGGATCGGCCGGGCCGCTCACCCGGATCCGGTCGGCGTGCTCCGGCGGACTGGGCGGCCCCGCCGATCCCCGCCCCCGGCGGCATCGGGAGCATCCAGCCCCGCCGCGCCGGTCGCTCCTGTGGCTGCTCTGGCAGCCGAGCGTGCTGTGCGACAGGGGCAGTTCGGATGCACGGGCCAGCTGCGCCGCCGGACCCGCCAGCCGGGCGCGGCGAACTCGAGTGTCCCGTTCGCCGTCGCGGGCAGGAGCGGGCCGGCGCCGTAAAATGTGGCGTTTGTCTCAGCGTTGGTGGTTGCCGTCACCTGTCGAGAGTTGACCCCGCCAGACTGGCGGATGAGCATCGCTGCGTCCAGGTAGTCCAGCGACTGCATCGCGGCGAGTGCGGCGACCAGACTCGCGAGCGTGATCTCGCAGGGATCGTCGCCAGCGGCGTGCGGCCGCACGAGCTGCATCGCCAGCAGCGGCCAGGCCGGGTCACGGGTATGGCGGTGCAGGTGCTGGCAGTGCAGGCAGGCGGTCAGGCCGGGAACGACCAGCGGCCCGACGATCCCGCTCGTCTCCTGTACCCCGGCGATCAGATGTGCCCGGCCCAGCTGTTCGAGTTCGAGCGCGGCACCCGGGGCGAGGGTCGGCGGTCCGATCGGGGCGAGCACGACGAAATCCGCGTCGAAGGCGGGCAGACTCGACCGCCGCGGGCCGTGGCCGCCCCCGGCCGGACCACGGGGGGACGAGGGCAGTTGCCCGGTGGGGTTGTGCCCGATGCGAGCCAGTGCCCCGCCCACCGCCAGCGCGCGGGGGCGTCCGACATCCGCCAGCCGCAGGCCACCGGGCGCGATGTCGGCGGCGGTCGTCACGCCCGAATCGTCGATCACGATCCGGCCGATGCCGGCGGCCGCGAGCAGGGCGGCGATCTGGGCGCCCACTCGTCCGGCGCCTCGCACGACCACGCGGGCCGCCCGACGCGCGCGCAGCACCGCCGAGGGGCGGGCCGGATCGGCCGACCGCAGCGACAGCGCGGCGAGGTCCGGCAGCAGGCGCTTCTGTTCGGCCGTACCTGGCGGGGCGGACAGCCCTGAACTATCGGACAGCCCTGCGCCATCGGACGGTTCGCGACCGCCGGTGGGGCCGGGCAGGCCCGTCCGGCCCGGCGCTCCCAGCGCCTCGGCCAGACGAGCCAACGCCGCTGGATCAGGGGCCGCAACCGACGGGACCGCCGCGTCGGCGAGCATGCCGGCAGCGTCGAGCAGATCTAGCAGGTCCCGCCCGGCAGGGCCGCTGTCGGCACGCACCTGTTCCAGCGTGCGGTGGCCGTCGAGCGCGTCGAGCAGCGCGGTGTGCGCCGGCTGCAGGCCGGTGACCACGACGGCCCGGGCTGGGTCGATACCGAGCTGCAAAGTCGAGCCGTTGTGCCAGAGCCTGCGTAGGCCCGGCTTGAGGATCGGGTGCATGGATCCCCCGCAGGTCCACCGGCGGCTGTGGCCGCCGGACACGAATCGGAGTCCGGCCCGCGGGCCGGGGCTCCACCGTGTCACGCGGAATCGTTTTCCGGCGAGGGTCCGTCGACCGCTGTGGATGACCGGTCGGGAGCTGTGGATGAACCCGGTGAGGCTGGCCCCTTCTTGAGGAAATGCTGCAGCTTTACGTAAATGTTCAAATAAAGCGGACCTATTGAGCTTCGATGTCGGCCCAGGTGGCCTCCGGCCTCATGCGCCGTGATTCCTGGCGGATGAGGCGGTCGCGGTCAGGACTATCGGCGCGTGGGTGGCCGGGATGGCTGTCAGCCGGTGCCGCCCGACTTGCCGAACGGACTGTCGGGGCCCTGGCCACCACCGCCGGGACCACCACCGCCGGGACCACCGGGACCGGGACCGCCAGGGCCGGGGCTGTCTGGGCCGGGACCGCTGGAGGCCGGGCCGCCGGTTGCGGGACCGCCTTCGGCAGGGGGTGTGTCGCGTAGTTTCTCGATCTCGGCGATCGGGTCGTAGGAGGCGTCGGAACTCGAACCATGCACGAAGCCATCCGGCGAGCCCAGGTCGTCCGCCGTGGGCAACAGGTCCGGATGTGCCCACACCGCGTCACGTCCGTCCCGGCCGCGGGCCTCGCTCAGGGCCGCCCACAGCGCTGCCGCCTCGCGCAGCTTGCGCGGCCGCAGCGAGAGCCCGACCAGCGTCGCGAAGGTCTGCTCGCCCGGCCCGCCCTCAGCCCGGCGGCGGCGGACCATCTCCCGCAGCGGACCCGCAGCCGGCAGATGACCGGTCGCGGCGGCGTCGGTGACATGGTCGACCCAGCCCTCCACCAGAGCGAGGACGAGCTCGAGGCGGGCGAGCGCCGCCTGCTGCTCGGGCGTGGTCGCGTCGTTGAACACGTCCTCGCCGAGCACTTCGGACAGCCGCTCGGGGTTCATCAGGGTGCTCGGATCGACCATCCGCATGACCCGGCCGACCGCCTCGGTGTCGACCGCGATGCCGCGCGCGTACTCCTCGACGGCGCCCAGGACATGCGCCCGCAGCCACGGCACGTGCGCGAACAGCCGGGCGGACGCCGATTCCCGCAGGGCGAGGTAGATGCGGACCTCATCCGGCGGGATCTCCAGCCCCGATCCGAAAGCGGCGACTCCGGCGGGCACCAGCGCCGCTGTCCCCGCCGGACCCAGCGGCAGACCGACCTCGGTGGAGGAGACGACCTCGGCGGCCAACGTCCCGATCGCCTGGCCCACCTGCGCGCCGAACAGCATGCCGCCGACCTGGTTCATCATGCTCATGACCGGCCCGCCAGCACCCATGAGGGCGCCGAGGTCGAGGCCCGCGGGCAGCGCGCCGCGCAGTTCCTCGGGCAGTTCGACGCCGCCCCCGCCGAGCTGGCTCAGGCCGCTGGAGATACCCGTGCGCATCGCCTCGACGACCTTGGTGGCGATCGGGTCGCACAGCGTGCGCCACACCGGCAGGGTCTTTTCCACCCACTCCACCCGCGACCAGCCGGCGGCGCTCGTCGCCCCGGACGGCAGGGTCGTCACCGGGTCAAGCCAGACATCGGCGATCCGCAACGCCTCCGCGACCTGATGCTGCTCTCCGACGGGGACGACGGACGCTCCGTCGCCGAGCGAGCGGACGGCGATCTGCCGGGCCAGCTCCCAGTTGACCGGACCGCCCTGCCAGGACAGAAGTCGCTCCAGTTCGGCGAAGAACGGCGCGCCGCTGCCGAAGGGGAAGCGGGGCTCCTCGCCGCCGCCCCCGGAGGGCGTGAAGCCGAACGGAAGGTTGCCACTCATCGGACGTGGCCTGATCGGGAAGCGGTACGTCGCATGCGCGGTTCGGGCATGAACCCACGGTAATGCGTTTTCTGCCGGCTGGCCGGAACGGATGCTGCCCAGCCCGGTTAGGGTCGGGACGTGGAGCCGTCGCGTTTGTCCATGCCCGCCGAGACGATGACGTCGCTGTCCGCCGAGACGTTGACGCGGCGTCCGCCCGAGGTGTCCGCCGACGCGTTCGTCGAGCCTGGCGGCGTCGATGTCACGACCGCCGGAGCCGATCTCGGCCGGGGTGCGCCGATCGGGTCCGCCGCGCGCGTTCCCCGGCGCACCGCGGCGAGCCCGGTGTCCTCGACGGCCCGCGAGACGAGCTGCGAGCAGACGCCGGACGGGGCCGGGCGGCATGGTCCGCGGGGCGCGGCGGACGGCGGGGGCCTCCCGGTAGGCTCCCCCGCGCGGGTGATGATCGCTGATGTTCGTGACGCTGCGTTGTCGATCGACGAGTGCGTGTCGGCCGTCCTGCTCCCGGAGGTCGGCGGAATCGCGCTGTTCGTGGGCGTGGTAAGGAATCACGATCATGGTCGGCCGGTCTCGGACCTTGCCTACGAGGCGCATCCGCGAGCGGCGGCGGAGATCGAGCGGGTAGCGACGGCCGTCGCGGTCGACGAGGGAGCCCGCGCGATCGCCGTCACCCACCGGACCGGGCACCTCCGCGTGGGGGAGCTTGCGGTCGTGGTGGCGGTGGGCGCGGCACATCGCGCCGAGGCATTTGCCGCCTGTCGTCGTCTGATCGATGACATCAAGTCGGGCGTTCCCATTTGGAAACACCAGATTTTTGCCGATGGCGCGGTGGAATGGGTAGGCGCCTGCTGAGCGGGCACCTACGATAGGTAATGAGTCATCTTCTAGTTCGTCTCGACGTCGAGGCTTCCCATGTGGTTCCTGCTGATCCCCCCGGTTGCGCTGCTCATGGCGCTCGTGTGGGTTGCCCTGCGTAGCCGACCCGACCGTTCCTCCGAAGCCATGATCACGATTGCGGGCTATCGACGCAGCATGGCTGCGCTTGCCCGCCCGATTCCTCTCCAGCCCTCCTCCGGCGACCGATCCGCTCCTGGTGTCGGTCCGTACCGGGGCGATCTCGACGACCACGACCGCGATGATGATCCGGACGTGCGCGCCAGCATCGACATATATGACGTCGACGGCTGGTACGACGTCGACACGCCCTTCGACGTCGACGGGTCTGATGCTGGACGGTCGAACATCGACTCGGCCGGCATCGACCCGGCAGAGATCGAACCGTTCGTCCTCGAATCCGTCGATGTCGATTTCGACGTCGACGACACCTATCTGCTGACCAGCTCGGCCACCGGGCCGATCGTTCTCGACGATCCGCAGGGACTCGGCCGCACGCGGCCCCGTTCCGACGGATCCGAATAACTCCGGGCACAGGGCCCGCGCAGCCCCGAGCACACAGGCCGACGCCCGTCGCACCCGCGGCGGGCGTCGTGCCATCCGGACACCGGCCGGCGCTGGGCGGCCCCGGTCAGTGGTGTGGGTGCAGGTACATAGACTGCGGGCATGGCCCGGCGCACGCAGACACTGGTGGTCACGTCGGTACTGGCGTTGGTGCTGCTCGTCGTGGGCCTCTGGCTGCCGGTGCCCTTCGTCACTCTTGCACCCGGGCCGGTGACGGACACGCTTGGCGCGGTCGACGGCACCCGGCTGATCACCATCGAGGGGCATCGCACCTATCCGACGTCCGGCCGTCTGGAGCTGACCACGGTCGAGGAGACGCCTCGGCTCAACCTGGTCAGCGCACTGCAGGACTGGCTGGACTCCGACCGTGCGGTCGTGCCCGCCGAGCTGATCCGGCCGCGTGGCTCCACCGACCAGGAGGTCCAGCAGCAGAACACCGAGGACATGCTGGACTCCCAGGACCAGGCGACCGCGGCGGCGCTCGCCCAGCTGGACATCAAGTCGACCGGGACGGCCGTTGCGGTCGACGCCGTTCCCGATGGCTCGCCGGCAACCGATCGGCTCGAGGCCGGAGATGTGCTCACCCTGGTGAACGGCACCGCCGTGACGAGCCAGCAGCAGCTGCGTGCCGAGATCGGCAAGATTCGTCCTGGCACGCCGGTGACGATCGGCTACGCCCGGGGCGGCAAGGCCGCGACCACGACCATCACTACCAGGCCGGCGACCGACGATCCGAAACGCGCCATGATCGGGGTTACCACCACCGAGCGGCACACCTATCCCGTCACGGTGCGTATCCGGCTCTCGGACGTCGGCGGCCCGAGTGCCGGCCTGATGTTCGCCATGGGAATCGTGGATCTGCTCACGCCCGGCGAGCTGACCGGCGGGAAGACCATTGCGGGTACCGGGACCATCAGCGCAACGGGTGAGGTGGGCCCGATCGGCGGAATCCAGCAGAAGATTCTCGGAGCGCGGGCGGCCAAGGCGGCGGTCTTCCTGGTGCCGGCGGACAACTGCGCGGACGCCCGGGCCGTGGACCGCGGGAACTCACCCCGCCTGGTGAAGGTGGACATGCTCGCCGACGCCCTGAAATCGGTGGACGCCCTGCGGACCAACCCCTCCGCGGACGTCCCGTCCTGCTGACAACCCGGCACCCTCCCCCCTGGAATCCTCCCTGCCGCTGCACCTCGCCTCGGCTCTCCCGCGCCCGGTGATGGCACCGGAGCGCGGGGGAGCCCACATCTGGGAGCGCCTGGCCTACTGGAAGGTCGCGAGCAGCCCGTCGATCAGGTTGTCGGCGAGGTCGGGGTCGACGACGAGCTCGTCGTCGCCACGAACCCGCAGGCAGGAGGCGTGAAGCCCACCGCGGGTGACGCCGACGGCGAGCCGGACGTCCTGGCGTTCGGGATGGTTGGCGGCCCAGTACTCGATCTCCTCGTCGGAGTACGGCGCTTCCTCCTCGGCGCTGGGCGGCAGCACGACGAGCTCCGTCACCAGGACGCAGCCGAGCACCTCCGGCGGCCACCCGATGCCCGCGAGCACCTCGTCCAGACGGCCCATCGGCAGCGGCTCCTGCTCAACCGGCGTCAGGGACCCGGGCGGGGAGTCGCCGATGTGCGGGGCCAGCGCCGGTTCGCGGGCCAGCAGATCGCCGGTATCGGCGAGGGCGTAGACCTGGCTGGGCTGGTCCCAGCCCGAGTCGGCGACATGCCGCTCGACCTCCAGTACGACGGAGGTCAACTCCGTGATGTTCGGGCTGCTCACCGACCCATCCTCTCCGATCTCCCCGCCGCCGCTGGCGTAGGTTGCGGTACAGGGTGCTTCACGATCCGGCTGACAGCGTGGCCGGGCGCCGACCGACGAACGCGGACCGACGACGACCGCCTTGACCGCACGGAGGAACTGTGGCCTCGACCAGCCCCCGCCCGGTGCTGACCCGCGCCAGAGTGATCGTTCCGGTGGTTCTGGTCCTTGCCGTACTGATCGCGTTCGTCACGGTCTTCACGCGGTTCTACACCGACCTGCTGTTCTACCGCTCGGTGAACTTCAGCAAGGTCTTCACGACCGTGATCTACACCCGGATCCTGTTGTTCGTTCTCTTCGGCGCGGTGATGGCTGTCGTCATCGGGACCAACATCGTACTGGGGTACCGGTTGCGGCCCCCGCTGCGTCCACTGTCGACGGAGCAGCAGAACCTCGAGCGGTACCGCTCGGCCATCGAGCCGTACATGAAGCTGATCCTGCTCGCGGTCGCGGCCGTCTTCGGGCTGGTCGCCGGACTGTCCGCGTCCGGACGGTGGCGCACCTGGCTGCTGTGGGTGAACGGCCAGAAGTTCGGGCAGACCGACCCGCAGTTCCACCGGGACATCAGCTACTACGCCTTCACCTACCCGTTCCAGCGATTCCTGTTGGGTTTTCTGCTGACGGCGGTTCTGCTGTCGCTGCTGGTGACAGTCCTGACGCACTACCTGTTCGGGGGAATCCGCCTGCAGACAGCCCGGGAACGGGTGACGCCCGCCGCCAAGGCGCACATCTCGGTGCTGCTCGGGCTGCTGTCCCTGCTCAAGGCGTGGGCCTACTGGCTGGACCGGTTCGGCTCGGTGTTCTCCTCGCGCGGCGTGGCCACCGGCGCGTCCTACACCGACGTGCACGCGGTGCTGCCGGCGAAGCTCATCCTGATGTTCATCTCGCTGGCCTGCGCGGGGCTGTTCATCTACAACATCTTCCAGCGTGGCTGGACGCTGCCGCTTCTGGGGGTCGGCATCCTGGTGCTGTCCTCGGCGGTGATCGGCGGCATCTACCCGACCTTCGTCCAGCAGTTCCAGGTGCGGCCGAACGAGGCCACCCGCGAGCAGCCGTACATCGAGCGCAACATCACCGCGACCCGGAACGCCTACGGCATCAACAGCGTGCGCTCCCAGCCGTACGCCGCCAGCACCGATGCCACCGCGGCCCAGGTCGCCGCCGACACCGGCACGATCCCGAACACCCGGCTGCTCGATCCGAGCAAGCTGTCGCGGACGTTTCAGCAGCTGCAGCAGATCCGTGGCTACTACACGTTCCCCAAGACCCTCGATGTCGACCGCTACACCGTCACGGGTGCGAACGGCAAGCAGACGACCCGGGACTACGTCGTGTCGGTCCGGGAACTGAACCAGGCCGGACTCGGTACCGAGCAGCGCAACTGGATCAACGACCATCTGACCTACACCCATGGCAAGGGTTTCGTCGCCGCGCCGTCGAACACCGTCGACGAGGGACGGCCGGCCTTCGAGCAGGGTGAGCGTAACCTGCCGCAGCAGGGCGACTTCGGAGTGAAGCAGGACCGGGTCTACTTCGGCGAGATGTCGCCGAACTACTCGGTGGTGGGCACCCGGCAGGTCGAGATCGACGGCCCCGGGCCCGGCAACACCCAGGTGACGACGACCTACACCGGCGACGGCGGGGTCTCCATCGGCTCGACGTTCCGCCGGGCACTGTTCGCGCTGAAGTTCGGCGAGAAGAACCTCCTGCTCTCCAGCGACATCACCAGGGACTCGCGCCTCCTCTACGAGCGCAACCCGCGCGACCGGGTCAGCAAGGTGGCCCCCTGGCTGACCCTGGACGGCGATCCGTACCCGGCCGTCGTCAACGGGCGGATCACCTGGATCCTCGACGGCTACACCACCTCCGACGGCTACCCCTACTCCGCCCGGCGGACCCTGGGGGATGTCACCGCCGACTCGGTCACCGCGCAGAGCGGCAACCGGGCCCAGCAGCCACCGAACCAGGTCAACTACATCCGCAACTCGGTGAAGGCGACCGTGGACGCCTACGACGGCACCGTCACGCTCTACGCCTGGGACGAGTCCGACCCGGTGCTGCGCACCTGGATGAAGGCGTTCCCCGACACGGTGAAGCCGAAGAAGGACATCTCCCCGTCGCTCATGGAGCACCTGCGCTACCCCGAGGACCTCTTCAAGGTGCAGCGCGACCTCATCGGCCAGTACCACGTCTCCGACACGCCTGGGCGCACCCCCGCCCAGGTCGCCCAGGACTTCTACTCCCAGGTGGACTTCTGGCAGGTCTCCGACTCGCCCGACGGCAGCGGCCAGCCGCAGCCGCCGTTCTACGTCTACAGCCAGCTGCCCGGGCGCTCCAAGCCGTCGTACAACCTCACCTCACCGCTGATCTCGGCCCGCTCGTCGAAACTCGCCGCCTACATGGCCGTCTCCAGCGATCCCGACACCTACGGCCGGTTCACGCTGCTCAAACTGCCCTCCGGGGACACGATCAGCGGCCCCGTCCAGGTGCAGAACGCCATCGAGTCCAACGGTGATGTCGCCAACAAGCTCACCCTGTGGCGGGGCGCCGGTTCGCAGACCATCGAGGGCAACCTGCTGACCCTGCCGGTGGCCAATGGTCTGCTGTACGTCGAGCCGTACTACGTCCAGGCCCGGGGTAGTACCGGCTATCCCACCCTGCAGGGCGTCGCCGCCGCCTACGGCGAACGCATCGGTTTCGGGACCTCCCTCGGTGAAGCCCTGGAGAAGGTCTTCGGGTCAGGCGCGGGCGCTGCGGCCGCCGGGGCCGGAACCGGCGCCACCTCGGTCACGGGAGGGGGGCAGAGCGGGGGCGGCGGCACGGCAGGAAGCGGGACGACCCTGCAGGACGCCATCAACGACGCCGACAGTGCCTATCAGTCCGGCCAGAGCGCCCTGCGGGAGAACCCGCCGGACTTCACCGCCTACGGCCAGTCCCAGACCAAACTCGCCGCCGCCCTCAGCCGCCTGCGCGCCCTCATCAGCCCGCCGGCCACCTCGGCGCCCGCCGGCCGCTCGCCGGGCGCCTCCGCCACTCCCACCGCCGTGGCCGTTCCCGCCGCCCCGGCCGCCACGCCAAGGACTCCATCCGCCGCGCCAAGGACTCCATCCGCAGCCGGTGCCAGTGCGGCCCCCACCGCGTCCGCCAGCCCCAGAGCCGGTGGATAGCCCCGCTGGGTCCGGCCCCGTGGTGCCCGGCGGGGCGGGGCGCGAGCGGGCTTGGGTGGGTGAGTCCGCGAGCGGGGGAGATCATTGCGAAAAAATCCGAACTGGGGCCGCCATCGATTTGACACCTACCGGTGCCGACCCTGTATGGTGAACTCACACCGACGCGGGGTGGAGCAGCTCGGTAGCTCGCTGGGCTCATAACCCAGAGGTCGCAGGTTCAAATCCTGCCCCCGCTACAAGAAAGAAGAAGGCCCGGATTTCTTCCGGGCCTTCTTCCATTTCTGGGGGCGATTGTGCCCGCCCATGGGGCGGTTGCCTGGCATCCGTTCCCGGTGCCCCGTCGAAGCGGCCGGCTGACTCGGCCGGTCGTAGTGACCGGCTGATGGATCAAGCAGGCCGCCAAGCGGTGTGGTCGGGCGTGAAGGTACTTTCAGCGGCCGTGCGGGCGGGGGGTGCGCCACGGGGAGGCCGGCTGGGCGGCTTCGGCGGCGCGGACGAGGATCTGGGCGAGGCGGCGGGCCTCGTCGGGATCGAGGTAGGCGGCGGCGAGCGTGTCCAGCATCGGGGCGTCCACCCGAAGCAGAATCACCGCTGTACGGCCCGAGCCGGCCTGCGGCTCGGGCCGTACGGTGATCTCGGCCTGGCCGATGCGCGTTGTCAGAATGCCGTCCTGCGGGTCATGCTGGACCAGCGCCATGCTTACCCCATTATGTCTGGGTCGGATTCAGTGGATTTTCACTACGTCTGTTTGACTCTTATTGATGCTCTGTCGTTGCCCGGCTGCGATGTCTTCCGCGTGACTGTGCCGACGTCCCCGCAAGGCGGGAGTCTCACTCACCGTCGGGATGGTGTTCTCGGTCGCCGTTCGGGTGCTGGCGGGGCGGGGGCAGTGTCCCCCCGGCGTGGGTATGTTTCACCTGGCGCAGGTAGACGAACGTCTCCGCGGTGATGACCTGTGCCATCGTGCGGATGCTGCTGTTGATCACTTCGAGGAGGTGCTCGTCGTCCTGGGCGACGAGCTCGACCAGAAGGTCGAACGCGCCGGCGGTGAGCACCACGTAGCCGACCTCGGGGAGCTCGGCGATCTGCGCCGCGACGACTCGTGCGTCGCCGCTGACCCGGACGCCGACCATCGCCTCGCGGTGGAACCCCATCCGCAGCGGGTCGGTGACCGCCGCGATCCGCATGACTCCCGCGTCCAGCAGGCGCTGGACCCGCTGGCGCACCGCTGCCTCGGACAGGCCGACGGCCGCCGCCATGGCGGCGTAGGAACGTCGGCCATCCGCCTGGAGTTGTTCGATGATGGCCCGGTTGACGTCGTCCACCAGCCCGTCCGGGCTGGACCGCCCGCCAGGGGCCCGTCGCGCCCGCACCAGCATCCTCCTCGGTTCCCGAAACTTCCGTCATCGTATGGCTACGGATGACCTGGTGGGGATGCAATCCCAAAATCCGGTTTTCCCAACGGATTCCTTCGCTGTTTGGGGATGTGGTCTACGCTTTCAGTGGTCAGGCTGGCTCTCGGAGCGGCGGGCCCGCTTCGCGAGGGGGTGCGTGGACGATGGCGGAGACAATCGTGACCAGGTCGGGCACCGGGCGAACGGCTCACGGCGGCGGTCCAGCGCGTGGCGGTGGCGCGGCGCGTGGGCTTGGCTGGGAGGCGCTACGGGCGCGCGCGACCGAGCTCACCGAGCTCGAGGAAGCTCGGCTGCGGGCTGGGACACCTGGGTCGCGGGCGATGCATGAGCGGGCGGTGCGCTCGATGACGTCGGGGGTGCCGTCGTCCTACCAGGTACGCGACCCGTGGCCGATCTATCTCACGCACGGTGCGGGCTCGCGGGTGTGGGACGTGGACGGATCCGAGTACGTCGACTTTCACAACGGCTACGGTTCGATGGTCCAGGGACACGCCCATCCGGCGATCGTGCGGGCGGTTCGGGACCGCGTCGCGCTCGGCAGCCATTTCGCGATGCCCACCGAGGACTCGATCGTGGTGAGCGAGGAGCTTGCCCGGCGGTTCGGCCTCCCGCAGTGGCGCTTCGTCAACTCGGGCTCCGAGGCGACGATGGACGCCATCCGGATCGCCCGTGGGGTCACCGGGCGCGACACCATCGTCAAGATCTTCGGCTCCTACCACGGCCATCACGACTACGTGATGGTCTCGATCGGCACGCCGTACGACGACATCGGCCCGGCTGAGCACATGAACTCCCTCGGCTACGGCGCGGGTATTCCGCAGGCGGTCGTCGATCTCACGGTGCCGGTGCCGTTCAACGACGCGCTCGCCATGGAGCGCCGCATCGACGAGCTGGACGCGCAGGGTCACCTTCCCGCCTGTGTGATCATGGAGGCGGCGATGATGAACCTCGGGGTCGTGCTGCCCGAACCCGGATACCTCCAGGCGGTCCGCGAGATCACCGCGCGGCATGGGATCATCCTGATCTTCGACGAGGTGAAGACGGGCCTGTGCGTCGCCCCCGGGGGTGCCACCCAGCGGTTCGGCGTCCGTCCGGACATGGTGACCCTGGCCAAGGCGCTCGGCGGCGGACTGCCGTCCGGCGCGGTCGGCGCCACCGTCGAGATCATGGAGGTGGTGGCGTCGGACCGGGTGAAGCAGGTCGGCACGTTCAACGGCAACCCGCTGACCATGGCCGCGGCGCGGGCAAGTCTGTTCGAGGTGCTCACCCCGGACGCCTACGACCGGCTCGACCGGCTCAACGACCGGCTGATCGGCGGCTGCGACGAGATTCTCGCCCGGCACGGCATCGCCGGCTACACCGTCGGCATCAGCTCCAAGGGCTGTGTGAACTTCACCGACGCGCCTATCCGCGACTACACGTCCTTCATGGCCCACCAGGTCGCGGCGCTGCCTGAGCTCGCCTGGCTGTACAACGCCAACCGTGGCGTCCTCATGGCACCGGGCCGCGAGGAGGAATGGACGTTGTCGGTGCAGCACACCGACGCCGACATCGACCGCTACCTGGACAGCCTCGACCAGCTCGCCCACGACCTCGCCGCTGCCTGATGGATGGGACCCTCGCGCTCGTCCGGATCCCGGCGATCGGGATGATCGAGGGGCGAGTGCTCGAAGGCCGGGAGTTTCGACGGTCGGGATACCCGGCGATCAGATGCTCGACGGCCGACGCACCCGGGTGCGGGGACGTTCGGAGGTCATGATGCCACGTGACGAATGAGTGATACATCTCGACATCCGACTGGTCCGACCGGGGCGAAGGGGCACAGGCTCGTACCTGGTGCATGGCCGTCCGTTCCCCCGCGGGTGTCTGTTCCCGCATGGACACCGGTTCGTACGTCGGTGACGGTTGGGGTGCGGTTGCCGGTTCGGGCACGGTTCCAGGTTCGGCGCGGGGGCCTGTTCGGGCCGGCTGGACTTCCTGTGATGAGCGGTCTTCGGAGCTGGTCTGCATTAACCGGTCGCCACCCGCTATCGTGGAGTTCAACGGGCAGGCCGCCGTCAATATGGCCTATCCTTGGTGACGCAACACCAAAGTCGTCAAATCGCGGAGGTCGGCTCTTGGCACGCCGTGCACGACTCAGCTGGCCGCAGGAACGGCGCCAGGCGAGTGAAGTGGTTGTTCGCCGGGTCGACCCCGGGCGGGGGTGGACCCTCGAACAGGCCCGTGACCTGGTGAGGCAGGGCTACTCGGTTGAGCGAGTGGCAGAACGTACCGGGTTTCCAGAGCAGATGCTGAAAGTCGCTGAGGAGGACTGAGCGGAGTCATCCGCCATCATCGTGTCAGGGTCGTGTCAGGAAAGTGTCTCCAGCGGGTCCAGGCCTCATCGGCAGTGGGTTGCGCGTTAATCGCACTCGGCGGCCAATCGGCTGGTTCGTCCCACGGAGGCTATCCTGGCCGCAGGGCCTATCCTGGCCGGGGAAGCCAACCCAGCCTTGGAAGCGACCCAAGCCTTCGAAGACTCCAGCCTTCGAAGACATCCAGGCCTACGAAGACATCCAGGCCTACGAAGACATGTAGGCCGTCGAAGACGTGCAGGCCTTCGAAGACGTGCAGGCGCGTGCCCTTCGTGCGCAGCTATACCCGGTGAAGCTAACACAACCGCCAAGTTTATGACAGATCGTCGGAGTCGGTCACGCTGCGCGTCATGCTTTGAGTGACCTTGCTGACCGCACTCGCCCGACCGGCTTCCCGCACAATTCGGGTGCCCGCCTCTCACCGACGACCACTACTCGGCTTTCGTGCCGGGAGCGTCGCTCACCGGCGCCGACGCACCGGGCCGCCGGCCGGTCACCTGGACCAGGCGGTCCACATGGTCACTGTAGACTGCGTCGAGACCGTAGCCGGCCAGCCGGCGCAGCGTGGCCGTACGCTGCGCGTCCCAGCCGAACGCGGCCACCTCCCGCTCATGGAGCACCTCGGCGATGCCGGCGGTGCGCGGGGTCCATTCCCGACTGCGCAGGTTCAGCGCGGCGATGCCCGCCGCCCGTAGCTTCTCGGCGTAGGCCGCGGGCCCACCACCACCCTGCACGGCCGCGAGCGACGCGGAGTTCACCAGCTGGACGTCGGGGTCGCGCGCCCGGTAGGCGGCAAGCTGCGGCAGGTGGCCGCACAGCCACAGGCGCGAGGCCGCCGCGCTGCCACCGGCCTCGCGCGCCACGGCGACGATCGCGTCTGCCTTCGGCGCGAATCCCTCGTCCGGTCCTTTCAGGTCGAGACTGAGCTCGAAGGACAGCCCGAAGCTCGCGTCGAGCGCGCGGTAGAACGCGGCGAGCGTCGGCAGCCAGGACGGCAGCCGATCGACCGCCAGCGTGCCGATCGGGCGGCGCCGCCCCGGCGGCCCGAGCACACCGTCATGGTGCAGGACCGGCACGCCGTCGGCGGTCAGCCAGACATCGGATTCCAGCCCGCGGGCCCCGCTGGCAAGGGCGCGCCGAAACGCGGCCAGGGTGTTCTCCCGCTGGTAGAGGGCTGGCGACCCGCGGTGCGCGAAACCAATCACCGGCGGTGGGGCTCCGGAGCAGGGGCTGGGGCGGAAACCGGACAGACGCGTGCGGGGGGCCTCAACGGGCGAACGAGCGCAGGGCCGAGTCGTGCAGCAGACCGTTGGTGGTGAGCACTGTGCCATGCCCGGGGCCGCGCCGACCGGAGAGGTCGGTGAACCGGCCCCCGGCCTCCTCGACGATCACCTGCAGGGCGGCCAGGTCCCACAGCGAGACCTCGGGTTCGCAGGCGAGGTCCACGGCGCCTTCAGCGACCATCATGTGCGACCAGAAGTCGCCATAGGCGCGGGTGCGCCAGACCTGGTCGGCGAGGTCGAGGAACTCCTCGAGGCGCCGCGCGGTCCGCCAGCCCTCCACCGAGGCGAACGAGAGGAACGCGTCCCCCAGCTTGCTCACCGAGGACACCCGCAGCGCCCGGGTGTCGCCGGTGGCGTCCCGGGTGAACGCGCCGGTGCCGCGCGCGCCCCACCAGCGTCGGCTCATCGCCGGAGCGCTCGCCACGCCGACGACCATCTCGCCATCCACCTCGAGGCCGAGCAGGGTTCCCCAGACCGGGACACCGCGCACGAAGTTCTTGGTGCCGTCGACCGGGTCGAGGATCCAGCGCCGGCGGGAATCCCCGCCGACCAGGCCCTCCTCCTCGCCGAGCACGGCGTCGCCGGGGCGCGCGACGGCAAGCCGCTCGCGGATCATGGCCTCGACAGCGGTGTCCGCGTCGGAGACCGGGGTGTTGTCAGGCTTCGACTCGACGTGTAGATCCACTGCCTGGAACCGGGACAGCGTGATCCGGTCGGCGGCGTCCGCGAGGCTCAGTGCCAGCGCGAGATCGTCGGCGACGGGGACGGCGTCGGGGACCTCGGGCGACTCGGCGCCCACGGACGTGGGGTTAGGCGGGGTCACCCTGCGAGACTACGAGCCGAGCCCGCTCCCGCGTCGGTGCCGCGGGCGCCGGGCGCCCGTGTGACAGACGAGTGTGACGAATCTCCCGACCGGCGGGGGTCATGCGGGTGCGCCGCGGGCCGCGAGCAGTCGGCGCAGGCTCGCCAGCCGGGCCGCGTCGGCGGTACCCTCCGTGACCGCCGAGTCGAGCGCGCAGTCTGCGGAGGGTGCGAGATGCTCGCATCCGGGCTGGCAGTAGCCGGCCGCGGCGGCCAGGTCCGAGAAGGCCGAGAGCACCCGCGCGGGCGCCACCGCGCCCAGGCCGAACGACCGCACGCCCGGCGTGTCGATCACCATTCCACCCCGCGGCAGCCGCAGTGCCACGGCCGCGGACGAGGTGTGCCGCCCGCGTCCGGTCACCGCGTTCACCTCGCCGATCGCCCGGTCGGCGGCCGGCACCAGCCGGTTGACCAGGCTGGACTTGCCCACTCCGCTGTGCCCGAACAGCACACTGGATCGCCCGGTCAGAAGATCCAGCAGCTCGCCCAGGTCGCGGTCCGGCCGGGTCGTCACGACCGGAAACCCCAACGGCCGGTACAGCTCGATGATCGGTCCGGGATCGGCCAGATCGATCTTGGTCAGGCACAGCACCGGCGACAGCCCGCCGTCGTAGGCGGCGACGAGGCAGCGGTCGACGAGACCCGGCCGTGGCGCTGGATCGGTGACCGAGCAGACGATCACGAGGATGTCGGCGTTGGCGACGATCGGGCGCTCGGCCGGATCGCTGTCGTCCGGGGTCCGCCGCAGCACACTGATCCGCTCCTCGCGGCGCACGAGGCGCGCCAACGCCCCGGTCGTGCCGGACAGATCGCCGACGAGGGCCACCCGGTCGCCGACCACGACCGACGTGCGTCGCATCGACCCGCCCCGCACCGCGGCGACCAGCCGCTCGGGCGTGGGCTCCGGCCGGCAGGAGTACCGGCCGCGGTCGACCCCGACCACGACCGCCGGCACCGCCTCGGCGTGATCGGGCCGCTGCCGGCTGCGGGGGCGCGACCCGCGTCCGGGACGGATCCGGACATCGTCCTCGTCGAGCTCTCGGGGCATCGGCCGGACCCGCTACACCGTGCCGGCCCGTGCTGTGCCGGCCCGGATCATGCCGCCTGCCCGGCGAGCATCGAGGCCCACATCCGGGGGAAGTCGGGAACAGTCTTGCCGGTCGTCGCGATGTCGTCGATCTCGACGCCCGGCACCACCAGGCCGACGACCGCGTAGGCCATGGCGAGGCGGTGGTCGGCCCGCGGGTCGAGTCGTCCGCCGTGCAGCGGGGCCGGGTCGATCGCCAGCCCGTCGTCGGTCACGGTGATCCGCGCACCAAGCCGGCCGAGTTCCTCGGCGAGCGCCGCAAGCCGGTCGGTCTCGTGTAGCCGCAGATGCCCGATCCCGCGCAGCCGTGACGGCGAGCTTGCCAGCACCGCGAGCCCGGTGAGGACCGGAGCGGCCTCGCCGAAGTCGCTGAGGTCGACGTCGATGCCGTGGATGGTGCCGCCCCCGGTCACCGCCAGGCCCTGCTCGGTGCGCTCGGTGGACGCCCCCATCGCCGCGAGCAGCGCCGGCAGCATCCGTCCGGGCTGGTGGGTCACCTCCGGCCAGCCCGGCACCACGACCCGTCCGCCGGTGGCGACGGCGGCGGCCAGGAAAGGCGTGGCACTGTTCAGGTCGGGCTCGATCGACCGCTCGCCGGCGACGAGCGGGCCCGGCTCCACCCGGAAGCGACGGCTGCCGCCCGGCCCCGGTGGGTCGACCTCGACGGTCGCGCCGGCCGCGCGCAGGTCCGCGACCGTCATGTCCAGATACGGCCCCGAGGGCAGCCTGGCGCCGCGGTGCACCACCGTCACGCCCGAGTCGTAGCCGGGGGCAGCGAGCAGCAGGCCGGAGATGAGCTGGCTGGAGTCGGACGCGTCGACCTCGACCTCGCCGCCGGGAAGGCCACCGCGACCGCGCACGGTGAACGGCATCCGGTCGGCGTCGATATCGGCGCCGAGCCGGCGCAGCGCGTCCAGCAGGGGGGTCAGCGGACGGTCCCGAATCCGGGCGTCGCCGTCGAAGACGACGTCACCCTCGCGCAGCGTGGCGAGTGCGGGGGTAAATCGTGCCACCGTGCCCGCGTTGCCGCAGTAGGCACGGGTCCCGGGCGTCAGGCGTGCCGACGGTGCCGCACGGACCACCCAGTCCGTGCCCTCAGTGACGACCTCGGTACCCAGGGCACGGAGCACCTCGGCCATGAGCAGGGTGTCGCGCGACCGCAACGCGCCCCGCAGGTGGGTTTCGGCGCCGGCCAGGGCCGCGAGGACGAGCGCCCGGTTTGTGCCGGACTTCGCCCCCGGCACCGGGACGACCGCCGACACCGGCTGCTGTGCGGTGGGGGCAGGCCACGGATCGGACTGGGTACCGGCATGCTCGGTTCCGGTCAGGATGCTCACCATGCCAGCATGCCGGATGGACCAGCCGGGTCCGGCCATCCGCCCCGCGGTTCTCCCCCGCGGCCCGCCCCCAGGCCCGGATCCGCGGCCCGCTCGTTCGGCCCCGTCGCGGGGCATCGATCGCCCGATCTGCCCCCTTGATCTGCCGCCGTGCCTGCCTGTCTCGCCGTTCAGCCTGGCCGGCGGGCTGAGGCGATCAGATGGATACCGATCGACTCGCCCTCGCGTTCCGTCGAAAGCTCCACCTCGGTCCGGACCAGGGTGGGAAAACAGGAGACATCCTCGGCCAGTGCCCGGGTGACCGCCTCGGCGGACAGCACCGTGCGCGGGCGGATCCAGTCGACTTCGAAGCCGGCGCTGGACAGCAGGGCATGCAGCTCCTCCGGCCAGAAGCAGCGGGTGATCGTGCCGTCATCCGCGGGCACGAGCACGACGTCGGCGCGGGGCACGTCGGACAGCTCCGCCCAACGGTGCTGTTCGGCCAGGCGGGCCAGGCCCAGCAGCAACGAGTCGACACACAGCAGGAGCCGACCGCCGGGGCGCAGCATGGTGTGGATCTGGTCGAGGGTCGTCTCGGTGGCCAGGCAGAATGACAGCGCCCGCGACTCGGCGAGCACGCCGTCGAACGAGCCGGGCCGGAACCAGTCCAGCGAGCGAGCGTCCCCCACCACCGGGCACAGGGCACCCCTGCCGGCACCCCCGCCCCCGCCCCCATCCCCTCCGCCGGCGCCGCCGCGCGCGCCGGTCGGATCGGTGGGGACGGCATCGCCGACGACCCGGACGACCTGATGTCCGGCACCGATCATCTGACGGGCGAATCGGGCCTGCGGCCCGGAGACGTCGAGCACTCGCGCCGGATGGTCCGGCAACCACTCCCGTAGCTGGACGGCCGCAACCTCCCCGTAGAACGCCCAGTACGGATCGTCGCTGTCCGCAGGGGCCTCGCAGACGAGGGACTGCGCTCGTCCTCGAGACGGGCCCGTGTCGGTGTCGGGGCCAGGCAGCATGGAGCTATTCCCACCCTTCAGGGGGCATTAATGAGAGGCAAGTCACAGGATCAGGGTGGAAGTTTGACAGATTCCACGCCTGACCACGCAAGGTCTTTCCCCGTTGCGTCCCGGCGATGCGTCCCGGTGGCCACACAGACCGATCTCGGCGCGTCCGACCGCACTCGCGCCGGCGGGACATCGGGCGAGGCCCACACCGCAGCCGGGGTCCACACGGCAGCGGAGGTCCACACAGCAGCCGAGGTCCACACAGCAGTGGACGGCGGGCGACTGCGTCTGGTTCCCGGAGGCGGGCCGGTCGTCGTGTTTCTGCACGGCGCCGGTAGCGGCGTGGACACACCACTGTTCGACGCGCTGACGGCCCTGCTGGATGCGGCGGGAGTACGGGTGGGACGCCTGGAGATGCCGTACCGCGTCGCCGGCCGACGCGCTCCCGACCGCCCGGCGCGTCTGGACGCCGTCGCCCGCGCGGCCGCCACCGCCGCCACCGCTGCCACCACCACCGCCGATGAATCCGGCGATGGGGCTGGGGCTGGGGCTGGTGGCGGGCCGGCATGGCCGCTGGCGCTCGCCGGAGTGTCCATGGGTTCCCGGGTGGCGATGCGCGTCGCCCCGGAGGTGGGCGCGGCCGGGGTACTGGCGCTCGGTTTTCCGCTGGTTCCGCCCGGGAGGAAGGGCCAGCCCGGCACGACCGCGTCAGGAGCGCCCAAACCGTCGCGCCAGGGCGAGCTGGACGGGGCGGGCGTGCCGGTGCTCGTGGTGCAGGGCGAGCGTGACCCGTTCGGCCGGCCGGAGCCGGACGAAGTCCGCCGCCGCCGCGTGCACGTCGTCGCCGGTGGTGACCATTCCTTCCGGACCCGGGTCCGGGACGGCCGGCCGGCCGGGGACGCCGTCCGCGAGGCCGCCCGCGTCGGTGCCGCGTTCCTGCTGGAGCGGCTTGCCGCGGCGCAACGGGAATCATCCGCCCCAGCGGCCGGTTGAGGAGGATGCCAGACGAGTAACGGAGGTCACATGACTCCAACGAGCGCCAAGCGCGAGTGGGCATCGCATGCACGGCCACCCCAGCAGCCCAGCCGCGAACGGGCATCCGGTCCGTCGGCGTCGCGCGCCGCGCCGTCACGCGATCCTGCGTTGGCAGGGGTATTGTCCGCTAAGGAGACGCGATCTGGCCCCGTGTGGCCCGCCGCGCCGCAGGCCGAGCCCGCAGTCGTCGGGCCTGCTGTCGGTGCGCACGACGGTGAGGGGATGATCCTGGTCGACGAGACGACCGAGGAGCGGGGCGCGCGGTTTGAGCGGGACGCCCTCCCGTTCCTCGACCAGATGTACGCCGCCGCGTTGCGGATGACCCGCAATCCGGCCGACGCGGAGGATCTTGTCCAGGAGACCTTCGTGAAGGCCTTCGCGGCTTTCCACCAGTTCCAGGCCGGGACGAACCTCAAGGCCTGGCTGTACCGGATCCTGACGAACACCTTCATCAACACATACCGCCGTCGGCAGCGGCAGCCCCTGCAGAGTCCGACCGAGCAGGTCGAGGACTGGCAGCTCGCCGAGGCGGAGTCGCACACCTCCGTAGGTCTCAAGAGTGCCGAGACCGAGGCGCTCGAGCACCTGCCCGACAGCGACATCAAGGACGCGCTGCAGGCGCTGCCGGAGGACTTCCGGATGGCGGTCTACCTCGCCGATGTCGAGGGTTTCTCCTACAAGGAGATCGCGGAGATCATGGGCACGCCGATCGGGACGGTCATGTCCCGGCTGCACCGTGGCCGGCGGGGTCTGCGCAAGTCCCTGGAGCAGTATGCGGCGGACCGTGGGCTCGTCCCGGCCGGCTCCGCCGACGCCGAGGGCGGTGCGTCGTGAGCTGCGGTCACGAGCACGAGGTCGACTGCCGGAAGGTGCTGGACGCCGTCTTCCTCTACCTCGATGGCGAGTGCGAGGGCGGTCAGCACAACCTCATCCGCACTCACCTCGACGAATGCTCGCCCTGCCTGCGTGAGTTCGGCCTGGAACGCGAGGTCAAGCTGCTTGTCGCCCGCAAGTGCGGCGGCGAACGAGCGCCGGATTCCCTGCGTCTGAGCGTGCTGGCCCGGCTGCGCTCAGCCCGGGTCGACACCGAAGCCATCGAGTTTCGACCCGAGTAGACCCATCATCCCCGCTCCTGGCGGGCGAGGGGGCCGTGCGTCGCGTGGGTGGCGAGGCGGCGCCGGGCGGGTCGTGCCAGCAGCACGACCCGCCGAACTCATCAGGTGTTCGGGCGCTTGCCGTGGTTGGCCTTGTGCTTCGCCCGTGCGCGCCGCTTGCGCTTCTTCTTCGCCATAGCGTCCTCCTTCCATCACGTGGACACAGCAGCCATCGTGCCAGCCCGGGCAGCCGCGCGGTGACCCGCCTGCCGCGGTGGGCGCGGCGGCCGGTCTTCGGGAACGCCCGTCAGGATGCCGCCCTCGGGGACCATCCCGGCCAGAGACGATGCCTACCAGGAGGAACCGGCTAGGACGAGGAGGAGTACGGCGAGCGCGCCTCGCTCGAGGGCGTGGGCTCCCGACTGACGGATGTCTGTCTCGGCGGCCTCGAGTCAGGCTCGGAACGGCCCGTCGAGGAGCGGTCGGAGGGCGTGTGCCCGGGCGGGTCGAGGTTGTCGTCCCAGGGGTCATCGTTCCTGGACGCCCCGCTGTCATGCCTGGACGCCTCAAATCCGGTGACGTCGTAGGGGTCGTACTCGTCGTCATCGCCGCTGGCCTGGGCCAGTCCGGCGGTGGCACCGCCGAAGTCCGGACCGGCACCCCGGCGCTCCTGATCCGAAACGCCGCCGTAGCCGTCGTCGTCCAGGTTCTCGGGGCTCTCGTCGTAGGCCGAGCTGCCGTGTTCGTGCGAGCTGCCGTGGTCGTGCGGGCTGCCGGGGTAGTCGAATGCGCCCGGGCCCCCGCGGTGGTCGGTGCTGCCGTCCGGACTGGTGCGGTCGCCGTCCGGGTCGTCCCAGGTGGTGCCCGTGCCAGGACCGGCGAGGACGGTGACGCTCTCGTCGTCGTCGGTGGGCCGGTCGGTGCCGCCGTAGACCGCGGGGAGGGCGCCGGCAAGGGCGGCGTTGCGGCGGGCCTGCAGGGTCCGCCAGGCGCGGACCGGAGTCACCGCGCCGAACACCGCGAGGGCCGCGGCGATTACCACGTCCCCGACGCTCAGCACGGCGGGCACGCCCGGGAACGCGAACGGGATGATGTCGCTGAGCAGCCGTAGCCTCGTGCCGCCGTCGGCCGGGGTGTGGAAGGCCGAGGTCATGATGTCCTTGATCGGGACCCCGGCATGCTGGGCCTGCCACAGCGACACCGGCATCTGGCCGCCGTTGGCCGTGATCACGGCTGCGTTGGCGATGATGCCGGCGACCAGCAGCCCGAGACCCGGCAGCCGGTTGTTCATGCCGGCGAACAGCGCGGCAAGCACTGCCGCCACGATCCAGGCCGGGCCGTGCAGGTCCGGGACGAGCCCGCCTACTGCCAGCACCAACACCAGCGCGGCGAACAGCCACGGCCGCTGGACATGTACACGGGCAAGGGCCGAGAGGGTGCCGCCGCGGGCGAGGCCGACACCCAGTCCGATCGCCAACGACAGCACGACTAGTACAAGCACATACGTAGTCTGCGGGTTTGCCGTATTCGTTCCCAACACCGGGCGGTCGAGTCGCGCGTCTCGTCGCGCAGCGCAGCGCCACGCGGACCCCGGCGCCGGCTCGCGGCCGCACCAAGGCCGTGGACGCAGGCCGGTGTGCGGCTCGCCCTTGTGGCCCACCAGGCCAACCGGTCGGGTCCGCGGGGGGGTCCTTGCTCGCGATTGGCATTGGTCTGGGTGGCCGGGGGCACTACGCTCGTCACAGGCTCACTGCCCGTGGGCTCTATGACCCGCTGGGTCGCGACCGACCGGTCCGCGG